>JANPJY010000048.1:0-13122 GCA_031425735.1 Akkermansiaceae bacterium
ATTTTACCAACCTCAGGATCAATATTTCTAACCGATCCTGGAACCCATACCCAGCCTTCGGGGGTTTTACGAAAAAACATCGGCTTAATCTCAAACCGTTCCGCTTTATTTAACGAGAACCAATGATACGCCGCCACTGCCCAGTCTCCTTCGACGCGTGCTCCTAATCTAACTGGTGAACGATATACTCCCGGCTCGTGAAACGACCACCAATCCTTCGCCGCCAATACACACCCAATTCTCGTAGCTACCGAACTATCATCCAGTTTCACCCAGCGAAGTAATTCCAGCATTTGTCCATGTTCCAACTGGCTAACTACTTCTTGTTCTACCTCTTCAAAACCCTTCGCAAATTTTGACACCGAAACTTTCCTCAAACGCTCAGTAAAATGAGCAAGCAAACTTTCATCCATCCCTTGGCTGTCTATGAACACACGTCTATCGTTGAGTAAAAGACACTCAGGAAGATTGAGTATCCACTTACCTTGCTCATCTTTCTTAAAACTGAAATGCAGTAAATGAATTCCTTCCGCCTCACGCCCCCCACCGTCCCAACCAGGATCCAGGCAAGCCAAAGAAATCAAGCCTCCATCCTCACCTAAATCCTCATCCACGACCACCCGAACCACATCCGGAGAGTCCAACAATCGCCATGGATAACTCCCTCGCGCTTTTGGAGAAAATGCCACACGCATTGCATCCATACGTGAGTCCCAATCGCTTGGCCATGAATCGGAATACCCGCCCAAATATCCTAGAACTTCTATTTGCCGATCCGCAGCGTAGGCTTTTTGAAACCGGTCAAAAATTTTCACCGGATCAGATTCAGTTAGATCATTTTCTTGGAACCGACTTTTAATGTCTTTTCTCAATCGCTCGGTCGAGCGCACCAATAAATTTTCAAACTCGATAACCCGCTGCCGTATCATCCATGACTCCAGATCAGAAAGCCGAGCCCTCAACGGCACCGTGTAGGCAGCGACTGCATTTTCAAACGACGCCAACATCGGAGCAGCACGCCAACCATTTTCTCCCTTCACCAAAGCCACTGGAAATACCTGTAACTTGTTGTGATCTAATTCCTCCCCCTGCATAACCATCACCGCCGCGAAATCTCCATCCTGACGTGTCGCGCTTGCCACTAATTTACCTACCCCAATCTGAGACGATAAATTCTGTATCGATGCTTCAATCAACTTGCGCTTATCCGCTGTAATATATGGGGAGAGTGCCGTGTCCTTCCCAGCTTTTAAATCCACTTTCCCCTCACGCACTTTTTCCAAAAAATCAATCGCGACCTGCCCCGGCTCTCTCGCCAAAGCGGGCACAAATGCCATGATACACAAAATGGAAAAAAATAATTTCAAGGCTCTAAAGATGCCTAATTCTCTTACGATGTCCAATGACGACTTTCATCCAGGTAAAAAATGGATGCCTTTTAACGTCCGAGGATACTTCGCGATTGCTCCATGCTCAATTTACGCTGCTCTTCCCAATCTATCACTGTGGGCTGCGTGAAGCGGCGTTGCCGATATTTCGCGTAATCATTGCCTGGCTTGTTAATGGCATCCACATCTGATTCTCTAGCACTTTGATATTCGAGGGTATTGGTTTTGTAAGGATCCATCGTCGGCATTTTCTTCCCACTAAAAGGTGACACTTTCTTGTCCTGCTTGGCTTGAAACATAAATCTCGAACCATCCGTATCGCCCTTGTATTCACTGACTTTGTATTCCTTCTTTCCCCACCAGCTTTTTTTCTCGTAATCGCCAGTCCGGTAAACCTCTTTCTCGATGCTACCTTTGAACTGATGATTTTCGCGCTCAAGCTCAAATGAACTTCTTTTGTTAGATTTCGGCACCCAGTTACCACTCGCGTCTTGCTTGAAACCACCACTCTCGGAAAGACGTTCGGAAAGCGAAGACGGCACGCTAGCTTCCGCGCTCACTCCATCCTTCGTTTTATTCGCGCAACTCACCATAAATAGCGAGAGCACCGCAAAAATATATGACAGCTTGGAATACATCAGTTCTTTTTCATGATCTTGGATTCCAACGCTTGATCCGGAACTGCACCACGCTCTAAGGCCTGGCTGTAATATTGTCTCGCATCCTTCATCCGACCTTGATTCGCACAAATCATCGCGATGTTGAAATAAGGTTCACTCGGCATCGGGTCTGCCGCAATCGCCCCTTTGAATTGTGACTCCGCTTTTTCCATATTTCCCAGCAGATGACAAACAGCTCCCATCAACATGTAACTCTTCGCATCATCAGGCGCCAAATCAATCGAACGTTGCAGATGCTTATCCGCCTTCTCCAGCTCATCCAGTTGCATGTAAGTGAAGCCTAACATCCGGTTCGCATACGGATTGTTACTATCGAGCTCAATTGCTTTCTGAAAACTCGCCAATGCTTGCTCTGGCTCATTAAGTTTTAATTGCACCACACCCAACCTACAAATCGCCGGAATATGCCCAGGATGTTGGTCAATCATCATTTCAAACAACTCACGCGTCGAATGCAAACGGCCCGATAAATAGGCTTTATTTGCCGCACGATTATAACTCTCTAACTCAACATTGAGTTTAGCTGTTTCTCGCCCAACGGTTGCTCTGTCTCTAGCAAATGGAGATACAAATTCTCCATCGACATTCTGATCTGCAACCAATTTCTGTTCATCGGGGCTAAGTTCAATTTCGGTTCCATCGAAAAGCTCAATCGCTTCTTTCAGACTATCATCCTCTTTCCCCATGCTTTTTGCTGCATCCACTAACAAATCTTTTGCCTGACGTCTTCTCTCCTGCAGCCGGAGTTGTCGGCGGATCACTTCCCGCAACATTTCAACTTCTTCGGGATTAGCTTTCGCTTCACCGCTCGTTAAAATTACCTCTTCATTTCGTAGTTTTTCCGTTAACTCAAAAATCCGCTTATCCTGCTCCTTTTTCTCTTGGTGCAAACGGTTGATCTGAGACTTCGCAATCGCCACGTTTCTCTGAGCCTCAATAACATCATCTTTCGCCGAATTATTATCTAAATTCAATCGCTCGACCTGCTCTTTGGCCTCGCGTAACGATTTTGCCAAGCCGACATTCTGCTCGATCAGCTCATCAATCCGCCCAGACTCATTAAGCTTCAATAATGCCGCCATGTGATCCCGCTCGCTCAGCAATCCATCGCGCTCTTGCTGAAGTTCAGCGAACGCCGCACGGCTCTCATCAAGCTCCCTCTTAAGGCCTGAAATCTGCTCATTAGCTGTTTCTAACTGCTTACTCTTTTCAGTGAGAGCACGCTCCATCTGGGTCATTTGGCGTAGCTGCCCCCTCACCACTTCGTTGGCAACATTTCTCTCAGTATCCAGATCTCGCTGAATGTTAGCCTGCTTCTGACTCATTTCGGCCGCCTGCTTTTTCATCAGTTCCATATCGGCCGTTAAAATCTCAATTTTTGAGAGCGCTTGTTGGTGGTCTCCCCGGCTCGTTTTCAACGCCAAGCTCATCACCTGTTTTTCCTGATTCAATTGCTCAATCCGCTCATTCAACGATTTCAACACTCCCTCCACAGGCGCAGTTGCCATCTGTGCGCGGAGTGAACTCACCTCTTTCTGTGCAGCTTTCAACTGACCCAAAAGCTGCTCGTTTTGTTTCCGCAATTCCTCTCCTACTTCATTTCGAGCTGATTGCTGGTTCGCAGCCTCTGCTTTATTGATCGTCTCTGCTTTTTTGATCTGATCACGCAAACGAGCCAATTCGGCTTCTGCTTCCTTCAAACGCCTCGCTTTCAGCGGATCCACCTCCAAAACGTTCGGAATGATGGGTTGCTTATCCTTTGCCGGTTTAATCGGTTCCGCAGCGACCTTCTCTCCGCCCTCCAACTCGGCTATCACGCCGCGGTCTTTCTTTATTCGCTCCCCAGCCTTTTCTTGGACTCCTGCCAACGCCTTGGCAGTTAAATCACGGCGATTCTGCACCATATCCGTCTTCCAATCTGGATAAAATTTTCCCACCGACCCAAATAAATCCGTAGCCTGCTGATACTTGTTTAACGCACCGACAAAATCTTGGTCCTTTTCCAACTGCTCAGCCGCACGTACCGCGAGATATCCCTGGAAATACACATCAGATGGATCAAAATTCGGTACATTAGGTGCCTGAGCCACGACTCCTCCTTGCATGAACCAGATCATGCTAAAAACCATCACCCATCTTAAACACGCTTGGGATCGCGTTTCCCCCTTCAACATCACGCGAATGACTATCAGTCGTGGGTGCTTTCGCAAGCGCAAACTCCCACTCTACACACCCCACAATCCCTTTCGCTTCAACTTCCCTCCCTTCCTCACTTAGCCTCCGAATCGCAGTTTAGTTAACTTCTGCTAAATAGCCCAAAACACTACATATTGGTTATTAACACCAATTTACATACTACATCTTGCGCTAGAACCCACTCCTACCTTGCCTCTGAAAAATTTCTCCGTAAGCTCCAATCATTCAGGAAATCACTTCCTCACCCCTTTCTAAACCCCAGCTTACCTCCACCTCTATGTATCTTAAAACTCTCGAAATCCACGGCTTCAAATCTTTTGCCGATAAAACCGTATTCGAATTCGCAGAAGGTGTCACCGGCATCGTCGGCCCTAACGGTTGCGGAAAATCTAACGTAGTCGACGCCATTCGCTGGGTCCTCGGTGAAACTTCCGCGAAAGCACTCCGTGGTGGTGAGATGGCCGATGTTATTTTCAACGGCACCGAAAAACGCAAACCGCTCGGCATGGCAGAGGTCACACTCACCATGGCGGACTGTGAAGAATCCCTCAAAGTCGACTACAACGAAGTCTCTATCACCCGCCGCGTTTTCCGCGATGGCCGCTCCGAATATCGCCTCAACGGAACTCTCTGCCGCCTCAAAGATATCCACGACATGCTGATGGATACAGGCATTGGCCGCACCGCTTACTCCATCATGGCTCAGGGCCAAATCGATCAGATCCTTTCCTCAAAACCCGAAGAACGCCGCGCCGTTTTCGAAGAAGCCGCCGGCATCACGAAATTCAAACGCGAGAAAAAAGACGCCCTTCGCAAACTCGAATACACCGAGGCCAACCTCCTTCGCGTCTCCGACGTTCTAGCAGAACAAGAGCGCCGCATGAATTCCCTCAAACGCCAGGTTGCAAAAGCCCGTCGCTTCCAAGCTCTAGCAACCGATTACCGCGTGCTCGACACCCATCTCGCACACAAACGCTACGTCGAAATCACCGCCGCCCGAGCTGAACTCACCAACTCCATCCGCTCGCTCGACGCACAGGATTCCCACCTCGAGCGTCAGCTTCCCGAGAAAGAAGAAATCGTCGCCGAAGCCCGCACCGCCGCCCGCCAGTTCGAAGCCGAACTCGCCGAGCTTCGCCAAAAACTCAACGAGCACCAAAACGCCCTCGCGTCCGCACAAGCGCGCATCGCTTTCAACAACGAGCGCAAGTCCGAACTCGAAGGCCGCATCTCTCAAAACCACTCGGACATCACCTCAACCCGCGAAAAACTCGCGCAACAGGAATTCGATTTCACCGCAGCCAACGATCAACTCGACCAACTCAATCGCCACATCGCCGAGCAAGAACTGCAACTCTCCAAACAAGAAGAGCAAACCCTCGCCGCTCGCGAAGCCCGCGCCAACCTCGAAGCTTCCCTCCGTGCATCACGCATCGAGGCCAACCAAACCCAAACTCTTATCGCCTCCATGCAGGCGAAAATTGAATCCTCCCTCGCCCAACTCGAAGGCAACCGCGATCGCTCACGCCAACTCGCCGAGGAAGAACAACGCCTCAACATCGGCGTCGAAGAATTCATCGCGCAACAAACTCAGATCGCTGGGTCGGTTTCCGAAACCGGCAATAAACTCACCGAGCTCGAAGAAACCTTCCAAGCCGCCGAGCGCACCTATCAACACACTCGCGGCGATCTCGATGCATCACGTAAAGCCGCTACGGAATCTAACGAAATTCTCGCCCAGCGCGCAGCTCGTCTCGATGCGATGAAACAACTCGTTGCCTCCGGCGAAGGTTTCGCCAAAGGCACCCAGAACCTCCTCAAAGGTCTCGACACCCCAGAATATTTCACACCTTCCATCGAAGGCGTGCTAGCCAATTTCATCCGCGCTGATGAATCCGCCGCCCGTGCCATCGAAGCAGCCCTGGGCGCAAAACTTCAAACTGTTCTCGTCTCCGATTCACAAATCGCCGAGACACTGATCCAACGCCTTACTGAGAAAAAACTCGGACAAGCTGCGATCCTTCCAAAAGATCTCATCCCCGTCGCCGTCGGCACCCAAATCGAAACTCTCCCATCCGGCGCAACCGCATGGGCTCTCGACAAAGTAAAATCCGAGCCACAAGTCGCCGCGATCATCGAGCAGTTGTTAGAAAAAACCCTGATCGTTCCAGACCTAACAACCGCACTCAAACTTCGCTCCGATTACTCTACCCTCACCTTCGTCACCCTCGCAGGTGAAATGCTTTCCCCAGAAGGAACCATCCAAGGCGGTGCCACTTCCGGAAATTCTACCTCTGTGTTAGAGCGCCAGAACGAAGTTCGTTCGCTCGAATTAGAAGTAGCCGAACTCCGCAGAGCTAACGAAGAAGCACGCAAGCGCGTCACTTCGCTCGAAGCCGCACTCGAAACGAATCGCGAAGCCGTGGAAACCGCTCGCGAACGCCTGCAACGCCAAAAAGTCGAGCTCTCCACCCTCCAAGGCCAGCTTTCCCTCGCTACTCGCGAAGTCGAAAACTTCAACACCCGTATCGAAAACGTACGCTGGGAACGCTCCGAACTCGAGAAACGCGAAAACTCCGCTGCGGATTCTCGCCAATCCCTCGAGTTCGAACTCGCCGCCACCCGCGATCGCCTTGAAGCCATTGAAGACCAAACTCGCTCGCTTCAATCCCAGTCGGATTCCGCCCTCTCCTCGGAACAAGAACTCCTCGTCGCGCTCAACGAACTCCGCACCAATCTCGCAGTCGAGAAACGCGCCAAACAAGCCGCCGAAGAACAACAACGTCCGATGGAAGCGCGCCTCTCCGAGCTCCGCGAAATCGCCATCCGTCGCGAAACCGAGATCGAGAATTTCCAACAACGCATCCAATCATCCATCGATGAAAATGCTTCCCTCACCTCTCAAGTCGAGGACAACAAAATCGAGGCAGAGGACCTCCAACAAGAACTCTCGTCCCGCTCACAAGGCCGCAACGAGTTGATCAAAAACATCGAAATCGCTGAAGTTGGTCTATCGGCAATCCGTAAACAACTCGCTGCGATCAACGAACAAAAAGGCCGCGAAGAAATCGCTGCCACCAAGCTTGATCTACGCCTCGAAAACCTCCTTTCCACCACCGAGGATCGTCACCAGATTACGCTCGAATCTTTCGAGCCAGACGCACACTTGCTTCTCAGCACCCTCCAATCCAGAAACGCTCGCAACGCTTCCGGCGCAGATGAAACCGATCCCGAAGCAGAAGTTTCTAACACTTCTTCGGACGATCTCGATGAAGTTCCCGACATGCCCGGCGAGCCGAATTGGAACCACATCGAAGTCCTCGTCCAAGATCTCAAACGCAAAATCGAGTCCATGGGCCCAGTCAATGTCGACGCCATCGAGGAATACGACGAACTCGAAGAACGCCACACCTTCCTTCGCAACCAACACGACGATCTGGTTTCTTCCAAAACCGAACTCCTCGCCGTCATCGAACGCATCAACGAAGAAACTCAACGCCGCTTCTCAGAAACATTTGCCCAAGTTCGCATCAACTTCCGCGACATGTTTAAAGAGCTCTTCGGTGAAAAAGGCCAAGCCGACCTCACCTTGATCGATGAAAGCGATCCGCTTGAGTCCGGCATCGAAGTCATCGCCAAGCCTCCCGGTAAAAAACTCCAGTCGATCACCCTCCTCTCCGGCGGTGAACGCTCGATGACCGCCGTCGCCCTCCTGTTCTCGATCTACATGATCAAACCCTCCCCATTCTGCGTCCTCGACGAGCTCGACGCCCCACTTGACGAGTCCAACATCAACCGTTTCGTCAAAGTCCTCGACCGCTTCATCGATCGCTCCCAGTTCATCATCGTCACCCACTCCAAACGCACCATGGCCCGCGCCGATGTGATGTATGGCGTGACCATGGAGGAATTCGGGGTCTCCAAACCCGTCGGTATGCGCCTCACGGCGTCATCGGAAACCAAAGCCGATGCTAAGTCTGCCGCCCAAAAAGCCGCCCTGAGACTTGATGCTTGAGTAACTGGAGCTGTTTGCGAAATACTCTCGAATCCTGCAAGTTTCCCAGCTTGCAATCTTCGGCGATGCACTGAAAACTCAGCGCATCGCCTATCGCCCGAATCTCGTAATTTTCAAGTCTCCTATGTCCAAACGCTTTATCGCCCCATTCTTCGCTCTGAGCATTTTCAGCAGTCTTGCAACAGCCGAGCCTGTCGAAGTCAACGGAATCGCTGCCAAAGTCAATGGTCAGGTCATCACTAAAAATGAGGTCTCATTTTTGCTCGCTCCGATTTACGCACAACTCTCCACACAATTCCCAAGACGCGGTCCAGAATTTGTAAAGCAATTCAAAGATGCGCAGCAAAAAGTCTTACTCGAACTCATCGATCGACAAATCATTCTCGACGAGTTCAAGAAACTCGGAGCAGTGATCAACGCCACGATTATTGAAGAAGAAGTCAAACGCCAGATCCAACAACTCTATAACGGCGACGAAGCAAAATTCCGTGAGGAGCTGAAAAAATCTCGCCTCACCATGGAAGGCTACCGCGAAATGACACGTGAAAAAATGGTGGTGCAAGCCATGCGCGCCCAACAATTTTCAGATGCACCGCCTGCTCTTCCTAACGAAGTTCAAAACGAATACAACAAAGTCAAAGACTCTCTCCGTGATGTAGCTCAGGATAAAATCACATTCCAAAAAATCTTCATTCCTGCTGCCGACCCAGATAATGCAGCAGCAACCCCTGATTCACAGCTGGCCTTAGCTGAACAACTCGCCGATAAAATCAACAAAGGTGCGGACTTTTCCGAAACTGCAAAAACGCATTCGAAAGACGCCTTTGCTGCCCAGGGCGGCCTCCAAGAAAACGTCCCCAGAACCGATCTCGCTCCAGAATTCGCAGCTATCATTTTTGAAGCACCGACTGATAAAGCCGTCGGACCGCTCCTCGATCCTCGCGGTTTCACCATCGTCAAAATCATCAGTAAAAACCTCGGACCAGCGCCTCCACTTTCCAAGGTCCGCGCCATGATCGAAGAACGGGTCACCCGCAACAAAACCTCCGCACAATACGAACGCTGGATCGAAGTCCGCCGCAAACGCGCGATGATTGAAACCAAACTTTAAGTATTACGGAGAGAAGTCGTTTATCCATGGAAGATCGCTACGAAATCATAGGAAAAATCGCCCAAGGAGGACTGGGCTCGGTTTATAAGGCTCACGACAATCGGATGAGCCGTGATGTTGCTATTAAACGCATCCTGACTCACGTTGGCGACACTTCCATCACAGACGAGGCGACGCGACAACTCATCAAAGAAGCCAGTGCTCTCGCATCTCTCCAACATCCTAACATCGTTACCATTTACGATGTAGGTAAAGACGAAGACGGCCCTTTCGTTGTCATGGAATTACTTTCCGGACAAACCCTTGAGGAAATTGTTTCCGATGCCTCTTTCACATGGGAAGATTTCCGTCATCTTGCGATGCAATCCTTGGAGGCTCTCATCGCCGCTCAAGAACTCCACATTGTTCACCGCGATATCAAACCCGGAAACATCATGCTCACATGGCTACCTTCAGGTAAGTTCCAAGTGAAAGTTGTCGACTTCGGCCTCGCAAAACACTCTGCGAAACCGTCTCTCCAAACCATCGACCAATCAGATGGAGTTTTTGGTTCCATCTATTTCATGGGTCCAGAACAATTTGAGCGCATCCCCATCGACCAACGCGTCGATATCTACGCCCTCGGTTGTGTTTTCTACTACGCACTCACCGGCACTTATCCCTTCGATGGTGAAACCGCCGTCCAAGTCATGGCTTCTCACATGCAACACCATGTGGTGCCCATCGAAGAAGTTCGCGCAGGTATTCCTCTCTGGGCTTGCACTTGGATCATGTGGCTCATCAATCGCCAACCCTCCGATCGCCCGTCATCAGCACGCGACGCGCTACATCTGTTCATGCAAAATGATAGCGCATACCTCTCTCCAGAGCTGAGCATCGGAGCACCTACCCCAGTAGTTCCAAAATCGTCGGCGTCCAAAAAACCCATGATGCGTGGTGCAGTTCAAAAACAAGAAGTGGTCCAGGAAACAAAACCCACCCAATTGGTCAAAACTGCTTCGGTCTCAAAACCTCTCGTGCCTCCTGCCGGCTCAAAGCCAAGTGTTCACCTTTCACCGCACGCTTATCAAAACCCTGAGCCTGTAGCTCCTACGCCCGAGCCGCCCGCCGCGAAAACAGCTGAACCCGAATCATCTGCATCAACTCAGACTGACGCCGAAGTTTCAGCGCCGGCTGCTGCCGTTGCGTCAAACAAGCCCACTCGGGCAGGCATGAGCAACAAACCTTCACGCGGTGCGGCCACCGCACGCGCAGTGCCCGCCGCCAATGTCGTCAAACCCGCACATGGCGCCATCTCCCAAAAAACCATTACGCCAACCGCTGGCTACGTTAATCCTTACGCATTGCCACCTAAGCCTGCCCAAAAAGGAATGACGACAGGTATCAAAATTCTTGTGGGTATCGGAATCTTGGTTTTGGTCATCATCGTGATCTCTATAAGTCTCCGTAGATAATTAGATACTATCGTGAGCGATGCCGTAAGCCATCTCGCCCCACGAGCCATCGACTACCTTGATAAAACCGAATCTATCCAACGCGATACTTTCAAAGAAAAAGACTCATAACCTCCATTTCCCTTGTCCCCAGAACAACAACTCTCTCATCTAACAGCCGGAGCCGCTAAAGTCCTTTCAGAAAAAGAACTGCTGGAAAAACTCAAGCTCGGCCGCCCAATGCGCGTCAAACTCGGAGTCGATCCCACAGCTCCCGATATCCACTTCGGTCACACGGTCGCCCTCGAAAAATTGCGCCAGTTTCAGCTTCTTGGTCATCAAGCCGTTCTCCTCATCGGCGATTTCACCGCCACCATCGGAGATCCCTCCGGCCGCTCCGCCACCCGCCCTCCTCTCACTCGCGATGAGGTTCTCGTCAACGCAGCCACCTATACCGAGCAGGCTTTCAAAATTCTCGACCGCGATAAAACCGAGGTCGTTTACAACGGCGATTGGTTCCGCAAAATGAGCTACGAGGAAATCCTCAAACTCAACGCCCGCGTCACCCTCCAGCAAATGCTCCAACGCGAGGATTTCCGCAACCGACTCGACTCCGGCCAAGAAGTCCGCCTACACGAACTTCAATACCCCGTCATGCAAGGCTGGGACTCCGTCGAAATCCGCGCCGATGTCGAACTCGGGGGAACCGACCAACTGTTTAACATTCTCGTCGGCCGCGACATGCAGAAGGACGAAGGCCAGCCACAACAAGTCGTCATGGTCATGCCGCTTCTTGAAGGACTCGATGGTGTGAAAAAAATGTCGAAATCCTACGGCAACTACATCGGTGTTTCCGAGCCTCCACAGGAAATGTTCGGGAAACTCATGAGCGTTTCCGATGAACTCATGGCGCGCTACTACACCCTCCTTCTCGGCCAATCACTCGACTCTTCCATCCACCCTATGGAAGCTAAAAAATCTTTAGCCGAACAACTCACCGCCCGCTACCACGGCCAAACAGAGGCCACCGCCGCGCGCACTGATTGGGATACCCGCTTCTCCAAAAAAGATCTCAACGCCGCCGAACTCCCCGAGCTCAACATTTCCGAACTCCCCGCAGACCTCAGCGTCCTCTCCATCACCGCCCATGCATTTAAATCTGCATTCGATTTGGAAAAATCCAACGGCGAGCTGCGTAAACAATTCATCCTTTCCGGATCTGTCCAACTGAACGGAGAGAAACTCACCGATCCTACTTCTCCCATCTCACCCGCACCCGGCGATACTTTGAAACTCTCAAAAAAACACGCCGTGCGCTTTATCTAACAAAAAACAAAAACTATGAAACACATCCTTCTCCTCGCAGCACTCTCCCTCCCCGCCCTCGGCGGCGAAACCCAACTCTTCAATGGCAAAGACCTAACCGGTTGGGAAGGCGATGCCAAATTCTGGTCCGTCGTTGATGGCGCACTCACCGCAAAATCCACCCCAGAAAATCCCGTCCCGCACAACACCTTCATCATCTGGAAAGGCGGCGAACCATCCGATTTCACCCTCACCCTCAAATACAAAATGACTCCGGGTGACGACAAAAAATACACCAACAGTGGCGTTCAATATCGCAGCAAAGTCATCGACGCCGCAAAATTCATCGTCGGCGGATACCAAGCAGATTTGGAATACGGCGAACAATACAGCGGCATCCTCTACGAAGAAAAAGGTCGTGGTATCCTCGCGAAACGCGGCGAACAAGTCGTCATCAAACAAGGCGAAAAACCTGAAAAGCCAAAACTCGAAGTCACCGGTGCCACTGGGGACAGCAAAGAAATCCAAGCAGCTATTAAAAAAGACGATTGGAACGAATACAAAATCGTCGCTCAAGCAAATCGCGTCCAACAATACATCAACGGCAAACTCACTGCAGACGTCACCGACGAAACCGCCGAAGCTCCAAAAAGCGGCGTCATCGCCCTCCAAATGCACAAAGGTCCACCGATGCAAGTGCAGTTCAAAGACATCGTCCTCACCACCAAGGACTGATCTCTTTCCAAGCCAGGTGCAAAAACCATGACTTGCACCTCCTAGCTTCCCCTGCTACCCAACCTCTATTGCACCGACGCACCCGTAGCTCAGATGGATAGAGCATCCGCCTTCTAAGCGGACGGTCACTGGTTCGAATCCAGTCGGGTGCACATTTTGCACCCGTTCTATTTAATCGACCGGAGGTCGCACACCGGATGGGCGTTGGAGCCAATCCAGTCGGGTGCACATTTTGCACCCGTTCTATTTAATCGACCGG
>JANPJY010000049.1:0-4178 GCA_031425735.1 Akkermansiaceae bacterium
GAGACCGCCGGTCTCTATATCACATATCACGGCTAAGAAGGTTACTATTTCTAATTATTAAATAATATATATTTATCCTACGGGCGAGCTGTTAACAGCTCGCCCGTTTTCATTTGCGGGAATATGAACTTGAGATAGGAATGGGATATGAAACGTCAGGCTATGCGATTTTTGATGGCAGTGTGTTTGGTAGGATCCACGATTCTATTAGGAATGATGTGGGTGAAAAAATATGAGTCCTCACCCGATCCCGCTGCGCGTTTTGAAGTGCAGGCGGTTCGATTGAAGCAGGATAAAGGGTATGTATGGTTAGAGGCGCATTTGAAAAAAAGCGGAGACCAGGAGCACGATCTCAAAAAGCCAGTGCATTTAGTGACGGCAGATGGGCTGAAGCATGAACCGGCGGATACGACTTTTGCAGGCACTCCTCAAACTGGGTTCACCGAAATCTGGTATAAATTCTGGTTAGATCGAGAAGCACTCAAAGGCGAGATAGATCTCAAAATGAACGGTGGCACACTGAAAATCAAAAGCTCTCTGGCAGTGCCAGTGGTTGGTAGTGAAAAAGAATCGGTATTTAAATCTTCTAACTGGGAATCCTCATGGCTTGGCTTTTAATCGATAACTCGAATTCGCGCACCAAGTTCCGCTTGGCGGATGCGAATGGTTTGCTGGAATGGAATGCGGTGTTGCCGACGCAGGATCTAGAAGCCACAGCGATCCGAGCTTTGGTTGATGGCTTGGATTTCTCGGCGGTGGCGGTCGCTTCGGTAGTTCCGGAAAAGGAAGCTGTGTTGCGGAAAGTTTTTGAAAACACTGCGGCCTATCACACGCTGACCCATGAAAGTCCCTTGGGCTATGGATTTGAACTCGATGCCCCAGAACAAATCGGGCACGACCGCTTGGCGAATGTTGTCGCTTTAAAAGAACGTTACGGTGCGCCAAGCATCGCGATCGATTTCGGAACCGCCGTTACTTTCAGTGTGATTTCAGCCAATGGAAATTTCGCGGGCGGAGTGATTGCGCCGGGGATGGGCTGCATGACAGATTACCTCGCATCGAAAACCGCGCAGTTGCCGCGAGTGGATCCAGAGAAATACGCGTCAGCCATCGGGAAAAACACGTTGGAAGCACTGAGGATCGGAGCGGTTGCTGGGCATCGTGGGATGGTTAGAGAAATTCTACATGAGATTGTTTCAGAAATCGGTGATGACGTTATGATTGTCGCTACGGGTGGGGGAGCGGCATTCGCGGCCCAAAGCTTACCAGAAATTTCCTCAGTGGATCTCGATCTAACTTTGGAAGGCCTACGGCTCGTGGCTGGGCGGGTATTTTAAATTTGAGTGGATTTAATGTAGATATTTTCCCCGATGCTACTAGACAGGGCGCGTCAATGAGTGAACTTCCTTTAGCAATAGGCATCGATTTCGGTGGCACCAGTGTGAAAACTGGCGTCGTGCGTGGGACTGAAATTGTGGATCACGCTCCACCCATCGCGACCCAAGATTTTGAGGGACCCGCGCCGCTAATCGCGATGATGGTGCGTACGGTTGAGGATCTTCGTTTGAGGCATCCTCAAATTGCGGCAATTGGCATAGGGGTGCCGGGATTTGTGCATTTTGAAAAAGGCATCGTGTTTAATCTAACAAATGTCAGAGGTTGGCAGAATGTTGCGCTGAAAGAAATGCTTGAGGCGAAATTGAATATGCCAGTGGTGGTGGAAAACGATGTGAACTGCATGGCGTTCGCGGAATGGAAGCTAGGCGCGGGCAGAGGGTACAAACACCTCGTTTGCGTTTCTTTGGGTACCGGTGTGGGCGGAGGCGTGATCGTGAATGGCCAAATGGTGCGCGGTGCAAATTACGGCGGCGGTGAAATTGGTCAGACATCGATTGATTTTCAAGGTCGCCGTGGTCACTACGGAAATCTCGGTGCGTTAGAAGATTACATCGGAAACCAAGAGATAGCCCAAGATGCCCAGCAAGCCTATCGCGCTGCAGGGATTTTTTCGAAAGACATCGAAGACTGCTCGCCAGCCGCGCTTGCCGAGGCAGCGCAGCATGGTGATGTAATTGCGTTGGAGCGCTGGAACATCATCGGCCGCATGCTCGCCACTGCGATGATGAATGCATGTTGGTTGCTGAATCCTGAAGCCGTGATCATCGGCGGCGGCGTCGCGCGCGCGGGTGAGTTGCTTTTCAAACCGTTTCGCGAACACCTGCTTTCACAACTCTCCGGTGCTTTCAAAGACAACCTCGCAATTCTACCTGCACAGTTCGGTCACGAAGCAGGCACGATTGGCGCCGCAGCGCTGGCGCTCGAAGAGGCTGGGTTTTAACGAACCGATGCGATCTCGAAATCCGGCGATTCAGTCTCCGCCCCAATGGTTTTACCGACCAGTTTCGCGTAAAGCGGACTCTCCGGACTGAGCAACGTAATCTCGTTTTTTTGAAACAGGATCTCCAGTCCGCCCGCCGCTGGCGCGAGGAGAAAATGGATCTTTTGTGATTTGCCGGGCTTGCGCAATGCGACCAGTGCGCCGGCATCAATGGGTTCGCTTTCGGAAAATTCCCTGAGTTTCAGGTTTTCGAAAGTCCGCAACGTTTCGCCTAACTCTTTCACCTGACGTGCCTGGCCCGTGGCTAGATATGATTCCTCCAAACTACGAGTATCGTATTTACTCTCAGCCTTTGAGCCCGGATCGGTAGCGGCCTCATGGGCAGCAATGGCCGCTTTTGCCAAGCGTTCCAAACGCGCACGCAACTCGCCACATATCAGTTCGACCAATTCAGATTTCATGTTTCAGCTACGCCATTTCGACAGGGTTTCGGTATCTTACAATACATTGCTGCAAGTGGAGGCTTGACCCCGCGTGGACGGATAGGCAGTTTGTGCGCCCTGTCGGTGCCTTGGTGGCAACCGGCCGGCACAAACGAACTCACAAATCGATTAGGTATGGCTGCGAAGATTTATACAAACAAAGACGCGAATCTCAAATCGCTTAAAAAGAAGACACTCGCCGTGATTGGCTTTGGCTCACAAGGCCACGCACACGCGCTCAACCTCAAGGACAGCGGATTCAAGGTCATCATCGGCCTTTATAAGAAATCCAAATCCCGTGAAGTCGCTAAGAAGCTTGGCTTCGAAGTGATGGACACTGCGGATGCTGTAAAAGCTGCTGACGTCATTTTCGTCGCAACTCCAGACACCGTCATCCCTGCGGTTTACAACAAGGACATCGCGCCAAACATCGCCAAAGGCAAAACCCTGCTTTTCTCCCACGGCTTCGCGGTTCATTTCAAAACCATCAAACTACCTAAAGACATCGATGTCATTCTCGTCGCACCAAAAGGCCCTGGCCACACGGTTCGCTCGCAGTTCGTCGCTGGAAAAGGCGTTCCTGGCCTGATCGCCATCCATCAAGATGTCACTGGCAAAGCCAAAGAAACCGCGCTCGCATGGGCCGCCGGTATCGGTAGCGGACGCGCCGGTATCTTCGAAACCAACTTCCGTGAAGAAACCGTTACCGATCTCTTCGGTGAGCAAGTCGTTCTCTGCGGCGGTGCATCAGCACTCGTCAAAGCAGGCTTCGAAGTTCTCGTTGAGGCTGGATATCAGCCAGAGATGGCATACTTCGAGTGCCTTCACGAGCTCAAGCTCATCGTCGATCTCATGAACGAGCAAGGCATCGCCGGTATGCGTTTCTCTATCTCCGAAACCGCAGAGTGGGGTGATGTGTCCGTCGGACCAAAAATCATCGATGCTTCCGTCAAGAAGCGCATGAAGGCTCAGCTTAAAGAAATCGAGAACGGCAAATTTGCCAAAGAGTGGATCGCTGAATACGAAGGCGGCTACAAAAAGTTCAACGTGCTTCGTAAAGAAGGCGCGAACCATCAGATCGAAAAAGTGGGTGAAAAACTCCGCTCAACCATGAGCTGGATCAAACACAGCAAGATCAAAAAAGGCGCAAGCCAAGCGAGCCTCATCTCGAGCTCCAAGTAATTCATTACTATCTAACAAACGCCCGATCTCTTCGTGAGGTCGGGCGTTTTTTTGTGTGGCGGGGGGGTTTGAACCCCCAACCCCAAAAAAAAAAAAACCCCAAAAAAATTAGCAAATAAGGCTTTGGGGGGGACAAACCCCCCCCGCCACAATAAAAAGCGCACCCCCGAAGCACC
>JANPJY010000050.1:0-21187 GCA_031425735.1 Akkermansiaceae bacterium
GGACGACCCTGCGCACGCGCGAGGCCGGTAAGGTGCATCAAACAAGACATATCACCGCTGGTGAGAATATCCGGTTTCGCCTCAAGAATGTGATCCATTTTCAAAGTGCCCATTCTTCCAGAGATGTGAGGAAACGTCACCGAAAACGTACCGCCAAATCCGCAGCATTGCTCGACTTGTCCGAACGGGACAATCTCGGCGTTTCCGATCGAAGAGAGCAAGTTCACCACGGCATCGCCGCTATCGGTTCCGCGTGAGTGACAGGAGCGATGAAACGCAATGCGTGTTGGTTGATCGAATTTTCCCTTCCAGGTTTTGATTCCGAGACCGTTGTGGATGAAATCAATCACTTCCCAAGTCCGGTTGGCTAACGAGGTGACTTTCTCATCCGGGGCTTCTTCAAATTGAAGCAAGTTTCCGTGGAAATTCATCGCCGCACAAGAGCCGGAAGGAACGATCACTGGCAAGTCGCCCGCGAACACATCTGCGGTGTGACGAGCTACTTTTCTGGAAGCTGTCCAATCACCCGAGTTGAAAGCTGGCTGACCGCAGCAAGTTTGGTTTTCCGGGAAAACCACTTCCACCCCAAGATGCTCAAGCACCTCCACGGTTGCTTTCGCTGCTTCATCATAAAATGCATCACACAAACATGTGCTCATCAGTAGCACTCGTTTTCCAACAGGTCGGTCAGTTTGAATCATATAAAATTAATCGTTCGCGTAAGAAGATTCGACCCGCTGAGCAACGTCGCGATAGCCATAATCTACTTCGTAAATTTGTTTAAAGCTGTCCAATGCAGCAGCACGGTCTCCCATCTCGTGATGGATCTGGCCTTTTTCGTAGAGCACTTCTTTTTTGATGCCATCCATCGCATGAAGATCTGCGAGCGCATCTGAAAGCTGCTTGATGGCGAGGTCATACATGTTTTTCGCACGGAACGTTCTGCCTAACATCAACAAAACTTTGGTGCGAATGTGCGGGTTACGCGTCGCTTGTTGGAGGTGAGGAATAGCGCCGGTGAAATCGCCGCTGCGATACAGAGCTTGTCCAAGTTCGAAGCGAAGTTGGGGATCGGTCGGGTTTTGCTCGATGCGTTGTCTCGCTTCTTCAACTTGTTCAGCAAGCCTTGCCGCACGACGCTCGGCGAGTTGACTCTGAAGTTCTGGATTTTCAGGATCTTCAGCAAGTGCTTGTTCAAGTGTTCTTAGTTCATGCTCCAGAGCGCGATCACGCATGATGCCTGCTTTTGTCGCAAGCGCAATATCACCATTGCTCAACGTATGCGCCCAGTGGAAGAACGTGTAGGAATTTGCCCAGTCTTCGAGTTGTTCGTAGATGTTCGCAAGATCTTTAACCGCCGCGAGGTTGTTCGTATCGACGCTATACTTTTCAATCGCTTTATCCCGACGCGCTTCAAGCTGCTCTTTGGTGAGTCCCGTGCGGGTCGCTTGCTCGAGCTCTTCATTCTCACTGATGTTGCGCATCAAATCACGCATGCTGGTGTTTTCATCCCAACGTGATTTCTGCATTGAAGCGCGTGCCGAACAATCTTTCGCTCCTTTGATCGCAGCAGAGTCATTCGGGGTCTGTTTGATGATGTCGTTGTATACTTCGACCGCTTTGTTCGGATCGTTGTTAGACAAATAAAACTCAGCGAGTTTATGCAGGCTTTTCGTATTCTCCGGAGAGTATGTGCGAATCGTCTCCAGCGCGAAAGCAGCCGTCTCAGGTAATTCCAATTTCACAGCAACATCGAACAACAATTCGTTCGCTTGCTCATTGGTGGGATCTTTTTCGAGTTCCTTCTCAATCAAAGGCAATGCGGAATCTGGATCTTTTTTGGCTTGGTTGGCGATTTTCATAATCGTCATACCGCCTCCCGACATGCCGAAAATTCCTTTTTTCTTTTGGCCCTGTCCGCTCATCTGGATCGCACATTTGCGGAGAATTTTGCGTCCCTGAAGGAACCCAGGAGCATCTTTCAAAACCGCCTGCAGCAAACTGACCGCGTATTCTGTATTGTTGGTTTGAACTGATGTAAGCGCTTTAAGCCACAAAGCTTTCACATTTGCCGGAAGTTCATTTTCGCTGATTTCTGCCATATAAATTGGGATTTTTGAGGACTGATGTACGGGGGAGATAGAGAGAAAACTGACTATTCAATCCTATCTTGGCAAGCATCCGCTTCTTTTGGGAAAAATCACGCAGGAATTCTTCCGATTTTTAGCGTTGAAGCCGTCCGCGCCACCTGTTAACCCTTCCCCGCGGGTAACTCGTTTTTTTTACTCCGCACTTAGTTATGCCACCGAGAAATAATTCAAGAGGCTCGTCCAGAGGGCGCCGCAATCAATTTGGACCCAGGAAACCCACCCCAGTCGACGACGAGGATAAGGCCGTAGAAGTCGAAGGAGAAATTTCATCGGTTTTAGCAGGTACAATGTTCCGCGTGAAGCTAGCAAGTGGCCACGAAGTCTTGGCTCACATTTCTGGAAAAATGCGCAAACGTTTCATCCGTCTTGTCGTCGGTGACCGCGTGAAAATGGAGATGTCGCCCTACGACCTCACCAAAGCACGCATCGTTTTCCGCTTAGGCTGATAGCGCTTTCCGCTGCTTGTAGGTCTTATACGCATACCCAAGGAATGCGGCCGAGATCAGATACATGAAAATAGATAGAAACTGACCTTTCGTCAGAATTCCGTCGATGACCCATGCTGCATCCGGTTCCCGGTATTGTTCTGCAAAGATGCGGAATGTCGCGTAGAGGCTGAAGAACAGACCTGTCAGCACACCGTGTGGCGCGTTGGGGAATCGGATTCTGACGAACCAAAGAATACTAAACAACAATCCCCCTTCGAGAAATCCTTCATATAGCTGAGATGGATGGCGCGGCTCCAAAAATGGCTCGATCGCCCGGTTCACCGCATCAGATTCGCGGTTCGCTTCGGCCAAGATTTGAAAATAGTCATAGTCCGTAACTTCGCGTGAATTCTCTTTTGTGAATGTAGAGATGGAATCTGCAATTGGTGGATAAGCTTCAAATGCCGCCCGGAATGCTTCCTTGATATTCAGTGATTCGGGGGATTTACCATCAACTAAGGCATTGGGAAATTTCACCGCCCAAGGCACTCCGTGTGCGATCCGACCGTAAAGCTCACCATTGATGAAATTGGCTATTCTCCCGCACATCAGCCCAAGCGGAACGACCACACACAAACCATCGCCCAGTCCCGCCCATGAGACTTTGTGTTTCCTCGCGTAGAAATACGTAAAAATCATCATCCCGAGGATCCCCCCGTGGCTCGCCATTCCACCTTCCCAGACTTTGAAGATACCTAGTGGATTTTGCACCACGCTGTCCAAGCCATCGCGTGGGATTTGATAAAACAGCACATAACCCAGTCGCCCTCCGATAAAGACGCCCAGCAACGCGGACGCCGCGATAAAATCGGCCGTCTTTTCTGGCTCCAGAACCCACAGCTTTTTCTCAGCCAGCCTTTTCAGGAGAACATATGCCAAGACAAACCCAGCAAGATACGCCAGCCCATACCACCTCAACGCTATACTTTTCGTGATTTCAAAAATCACGGGGTCTAAATCATGCACATAAGTTGCGAACACGGCGTGAGCTTGTACGGTTGAAACGATTCGTCAAAGACACAAAACGTCAGAACCCACCTGAGGGAAATAAAGTTGGTTTTCGTTGCTCGGGAATGAAGAACAAGGGATCAAGGCGATCCAGATATTTTGTGATCGAGTCTTTGCGTGGGTTCGACTGCACTTTCAAACGCTTTTTCAGAGTCAAATAATCATCGAATGCGCCGCTGGTCTCTCGAGCGCGAGTGATTTCAAACCAATCAAGGAAATCACGGGCGCGCTCAGATTTTGTGACCATTGTCTCTCGTGTCTCAGCTAGCTTAACCAAAGTGAGCGATATTTCTTTGGTTTCACCTTCAATCCACTGAGTGAGGATGAGTTGATATTCTTTTAACAACGGTCGAAATGAAGGAAAGCAACGATAACTCAACCTCATCAATTCTTCTTGAGTCATACGGGCCGATTCTAACCGCTCTGCTTTTGAAAGTTCGGGAACTCGATTCCATTCCGAAATGGGCACTTCTTGCAATCCACCTGCTGCATCACGATACCTCAATTTTAAAGCGCGTTCCAATTCGAGATCAGTTTTCACTACTCCTAAAGATTCAGAGAGAGGCGCCGTTCCTTTGTTTGCCAACTGCAGTGTCCACCATTTTGAAAGACCACTTTGAGATAAATTGAGTTCCGGAAAATGTTGTCGAAGCAATGCGGGAACTTCCCCATTATATGATGGAAGTTCTTTTAAAAAACTTTTCATTCCAGCTTTTCCATCAGGTTGTTCGCTGAGAGCCATGACCAATGCTCCAGCCGAGACTCGAAAAGCCGCTTTGGATGCCGCATCAAGCGCTGCGAACTGTCCCTCGTTGATTTCAAAAAGATTTTCTAACTTAAACAATCCACCATGACGAGACAGGGCATCGTATAATCGCCTGTCCGACTGCCCAAGACGCCATGAAATCGCTTCCGTCAAACCTTCAACTAACCATGGGGGAACAAGGTATTGAACCTGATCCCGCGGTTTCTCTACATCTTTCAAAGACCTTGCCAGCAACCATGCAGATATCACCGCGCGCTGGTAGGATTCTTTTTGTAAGCCACGGCTGAGATTTACGAAAATTTTCACCTGATAGCCGATTTCATTATAACTAAGATCCAGCACGGTAGTGCGTAACGGAACGGGATCGCCATATGCTCCACGCATTTCTACAGTCACAGGAATTTTCCATTCATCCTTCTCTTCCAATAGTCTCATTAACTCATCCTTGCATTCCTCTGCAAGATTGGCAGCTGCAGCACGTGTTGCAGGATCAGAACCTGAAATCACAAATTGCCGGGTTCGACTGATCACCGACACGTCTTGACCAAACTTCGGCTTTAAATCTTCAATCGGCACCGCCTTAGGTGCTGGCTGATTATTCAAATCATCTTGTCCATTCAGGACGCCAAGGAACAAAAAAAAGATGAATCCAAGCTTCGTATATTTTATCCATGAGCGAGAATTCATCAGATTTAATAATGGATTTGATGAACCTATCAACAACCCCTAATTCATCGCGGAAAGTCAGAAAGGAGCTTCTTCTTTAACTTTTTTGGACAATTTTGGATCAAGAATCACACAGTTATCTTCAATTTTTAACCGAGCGATTTTCGAAAAACATAATTCGATTTCAGGCGACAATGCCGCACCAATCTTTTTGAAATCAGGCATCACCATTTTGAGAAACCCCTGAGTAGCCACAAATTTACCTAAGCGACCACCGAATTTTGGCATGGATGATTTATCATCCGTCTTTCCTGATTGCAGGTGGATATCGGTAGCGATTCCGCTACCGCTCTCAATTTGCTTAAGCTGAAAATATAGTGATGCAGTCATTTCCCGTCCGAAAACTTCACGCACAATGACGACTTCGGCCAAATCTTTTTTGAGCCTGACAAAGACATTCTTCACCGATGCCGAACCTGAGAGCGCACCACCTTGTTTCGCAACCAATTCATGCTGAAGCATTTGATTAAGTTCTGCCTCAGTGAGAGTCACCGTGGCATCACCTTCAGCAGCCTTATTCAGAAACTCTGACAATTTTTGCGGAGCGCTAGCAGAAGCCTCTCTTCCATCAATATCCGACAAACTTTGTGGCTGAAAAACGAGGTAAATCACCGAGATGAATCCCAAGCAGACGACAAAGATCAAAAGCCGAAATAGCTTTGCATTAAGACTCAGGCTTGTGGGTGTGAATTGCTGCTTAAATTGTGGATGGGACATAAGATGCTTCTAAAAATATTCGGTTTGGTGGTTGGATGCATTTCTTTAATGAAAAAAATTAGAATCTGCTAGACTTAATCTGTGGAAGCTTTTGCCGGTGGTGGTGTCTCAGCTTTCTTCTCGGTTGGTTTATCTGCCTTCGCACCCTTTTCGTAAGAGCTAGAGCGGTAATCTGTCTGATAAAATCCAGTGCCTTTGAAAATAATTCCCCCACCCGTTCCCAGCAAACGCTTAACACTCCCCTTGCAATCAGGATCCGGGCAATCTGTTAGCTTCGCATCGTTCATGCTCTGAAAAACTTCAAATCGCTTTCCGCACTCGGTGCATTCGTAGTCGTAATTTGGCATAGTCGATTTTGATATTGATCATTTCGCGTCCGAAATCCGGCTCGCTCAAGGCACAATAGAGAAGCCTTTCAAATCTGGCAACGCGGCAATTTCTTCTTCGAAAGCCGATTTAATGTGATGCGCCACCACCGAATCCTCCCGCAGCTCCCTTAAAAATTCAGCCACTTCCCCTTTTTCTCCGGAAACGATCAATTCCACCGTCCCGTCCGGAAGGTTCCGAACCGTCCCGATCACATCGAAACCACGCGCCAAATCCTTGGTCGTGTATCGGAAACCGACACCTTGCACTCGACCATCGTAAACGACCCGTTTTGTTTTCATGCGCGGATTCTTGGCGGAGCCGCCAGACAATTTCAACTAGTCTAGCTCTTCTTTTTCTTAAGCGAATACTTTTGGTGCTTTTGCGGTGGTGTGCTCGGCCCGCTTTTCAACTGGGCGATCTGATCTCGGATCAACGCCGCACGCTCGAACTCAAGCTTAGACGCAGCGATCCGCATTTCCTCCTCCAACTCCGCCAACACGCGGAGCTTGTCGTAAGTATTTTCATCCTCCGCCACCAACGATGCGTTGAGCTTATCCGCATGCTGTCGGCCTTTCTCATACGTGTGCAAACTTTGCTGAACCGCACGTTTCACCGATTGAGGCGTGATGCCGTGCTCTTCGTTATAGGCAATCTGGCGAGCGCGACGATATTCCGTCACGTTGATCAGAGCTTGAATCGAATCCGTCACGACATCCGCAAACAACACGCACTCGCCATTCACATGTCGCGCCGCGCGTCCCGCCGTCTGGATCAGCGATGTTTCATTCCGCAGAAATCCTTCCTTATCCGCATCCAAAATACACACGAGAGAAACTTCAGGCAGATCCAGTCCTTCGCGAAGTAGATTGATTCCGATCAAAATATCAAAAGTTGCAGCACGGAGCTGACGTAAAATCTCCACCCGCTCAATCGCATCGATATCTGAATGCAGGTATCGACATTTCAACCCAGTCGATTGCAAATACTCCGCCAAATCCTCCGCGGTCTTCTTCGTCAACGTCGTCACCAACACCCGTTCACCTTTCTCAACTCGCAGGCGACACAGCTCAATCGTTTCATCGATCTGCCCTTTAAGCGGACGAATGATCAACACCGGATCTAACAAACCCGTCGGACGAATGATTTGCTCAACCACCAACGGCTTACCAAGCTTGGTCGGATCGAAATCATTCACCGCCTCCTCGTTTCCGGATGCTTTGACTTTGATCTTCTTGAAATCGATGGGCGTGAAATTCTCCTCGCCGCTACGAGGTTTCACTGGAATGAACTTCCGATTTTCCGGACGCGAGTTAACGATATCGAACGGCCCTGGCGTCGCTGAAACATAGACCCGCTGATTCGTCATTTCCATGAACTCATCGAATCTCAATGGTCGGTTATCCAAAGCCGATGGCAAACGGAAGCCATGCTCCACCAACGTAGTCTTGCGGCTTTTATCGCCTTCAAACATTCCACCAACTTGTGGAATGGTCGCGTGTGACTCATCGACCAATAACAAGAAATCGCGCGGAAAGAAATCCAGCAAGGTATGCGGACGCGATCCCGGAGGACGTCCCGTTAAGTGGCGCGAGTAGTTTTCGATGCCCTGGCAGAAACCCAACTCATTCATCATTTCCAAATCATACTCGGTGCGCATTTTCAAACGCTGCGCCTCGATGAGCCTGCCGTCTTTTTCTAACTCATGAACCCGATCATCAAGTTCCGTGCGAATGTTTTTCATCGCCACTTTCATCTTATCCCCCGCCGTGATGAACTGCTTGGCTGGATAAAAAGTATGACTCTGCAGCTGCTCGATCACTTTGCCGTTCACCGTATGGATCGATGAAATCCGCTCCACTTCATCGCCGAAAAATTCAACACGGATCGCCGTCTCATCGAGATACGCCGGATGCACTTCCACCACATCCCCACGCACTCGGTATTTTCCCCGACCAAACGCAATATCGTTTCTCTCAAAAAGCAGACTCACCAGCGAAGAAAGAAACTCCTCACGCGTCAACGACTGCCCGACCCGCACCGGCAGCATCATGTCTTTGTAATCCTCCGGAGAACCCAAACCATAAATACACGAAACCGATGCGATCACGATCGTGTCATCACGCGTAAGCAGCGAACCCATCGTTGAAAGCCGCAAACGCTCGATCTCCTCATTCACCGCCGAGTCTTTTTCAATGTAAGTATCCGAACGCGGGATATATGCCTCGGGCTGATAGTAATCGAAATAGGAAACAAAATACTCCACCGCATTGTGCGGAAAGAAATTTTTAAACTCCGAGTAAAGCTGCGCCGCCAACGTTTTGTTGTGGCTCATGATCAGGGTCGGCTTGCCGTGACGTGCGATTAAATTCGCCATCGTAAACGTCTTACCCGATCCCGTCACACCCAGCAAAGTCTGATGCTTGTTGCCCGCTGCCAGCGATTTAGAGAGCTTCTCGATCGCTTGTCGCTGATCGCCCTGAGGCTCATATACACTGGAAAGTCGAAACGGCATGTGGAGAAGAAGATGGCGCCATCACGGAAAAGTTCCAGTCACTATTCTCCAGGCGACAAAATGAGAAATTGGGTGTTTAGTCACTTCAAATGGCAGGGCAGTCAAACAAATGGATCGAGAGATTGAAATACATCTACTTATTTTGCGCTCTCGTCTGCTTGTCTATCATGGCGTATTTGTTGACCGTCAACCTCACTCCGAAAAAGAAGCCCCCTGCCCCCCAAGAACTGACCCAAACTCCGTCGATCAATTTCACTTCACCCAAAAAATCTCCCTCCTCTCGTGAACCTCGCAAGCCCGACATCAACACCGACACCGAAGCCCTCGAAAACGGCGCGCTCCGCAACCAACGCGCCATCGTCTTCAAAGATGAAGCAGCTATGCAGGCCTTGCTCGCAAAACTCGGCGAAAAAGTGAAACTCCTCGGCAAAATCGATAAACTCCATACCCTTCACGTCGGTTTCAAGAACCCAAGCGATCTCGATGCACTCCTCGATGGAGAAGAAGAGCTCTCCATGATTTTTCCCGTAAACATTCCTTCATTCGAAAATGTCGGACCACAGGAGGGCGCGGTCGCTTTAGAAAACAACCTCCTGAAATGGTTGGGCGTGGAATCCGACAACTCGCTATGGGGAAAAGGCATCACCATCGCCATCCTTGATACGGGGATCGCCGATCACATCGCATTTAAAAACGCCATCCAACGCATCAACCTCGTTCCCCTGCCTAGCGATCCATCAGCCCTCAACGGCCACGGCACTGCGGTTGCATCTGTCATTTTCAGCAATAACCCCTACGCACCCGGCGTCGCACCTTCCGCCACACCACTTTCTGTCCGCATCGCAGATGATAACGGATCATCTAACAGCTTTCTCATCGCCCAAGGAATCATCGCCGCCGTCGATGCCGGAGCGGACATCATTAATATTTCACTCGGCGGTACCGGACAAAGTTCATTGGTTGATAAAGCTCTCTCTTACGCCAAGGATAACGGCGTCACCGTGGTTGCCTCAGCAGGAAACACTGGCACACAAGGCGTGATGCAGCCGGCGGCGAGTCCCAATGTCATCGCTGTGGGCGCAGTCGATGCAATCAACCAATCCATGAATTTTTCAACCAGCGGCAGAGAGGTCGTGATCTCATCTCCCGGATACGGAGTCAACGTTGCCTACCCAGGCGACCAAGCAGCACGTGTCAGCGGAACTTCGTTTTCCAGTCCCATCGTCGCGGGTGTGTTTGCGGCTGTTGCTAGTTCCTCAGGAAGCCCAACGATGTCAACCCAACAAGCGGCTAACTTGGTTTTATCTAACTTAAACGATATCGGAGTTGCGGGAAGTGATCCCTACACCGGCGGCGGAGTTCCGGATATGGGCACGATCATGAACCTCGGCACCGACGGTCGATACGATGCGTCAATCAATTCCATCTATCAAACCGATGGCAATCAACTCAACGTCCTCGTCCAAAACCTCGGTACGGAAACCCTGATCAACGCTGGCGTTTCCGTAAACATCAATGGTCGCTCCACCCAAGCGAATATCACATCTCTCGCGCCCATGGAAACTCGTGTGATCACGATCTCTCAAATTATTTCCGATCCCTTGCAAGTCAGCGGATCTGTTCAACTCTCATCCGGCCAAATAGACCAACGTCCGCAAAATAACACAGCTTCTCAGCAAATCACTCCGAGTCCATAACTCAATTATTTAGGAGCTTTGATGACCTGATACCAAATCTTCCCGCCCATCACCTTGCTGCCGCTTTTCGAACGGACGCCTGTTAGATCGATTGCGTGGAGGTAGCCTTCTTTCAATCCACCCAAATCGATGCGCACCGTACGGCCCTTATCCGAAACCTCGGATTTCACCACCGGCATGGGCAGAAGATCCACTTTCGGTGATCCGTATTTTTTGAAATAATTGTAAGTGTTCGATTCTATCGCAATCGTAGAGAGTGTGTTCGGATCGATCTCTTCAGAGAAAGTCAGAGAAAACCCTCCGCTCACCGCTTTGATTTTTTCCACAACGAAAAAGGGTTTTCCGTTCCATTTGATTCGAGCGATTCCATTATCTCCAGCCCAAGAGAGCGCCGTCTTACCGACATACATCGAACCATCTTTTCCGAACACAATCCGATTGTTTCCAATTCCTAAAGGCGAACCATCAAACATCGCGGTAAGTCCGGTTTGGAAAACCCCATCCACCTCGTCGTCTAACACACGCACCAAAACCGGTTGGTTCATTTCACCGATCAAGGTCTGACCCACCAATGAATCAGGCATTGCACCTTTCGGAATCACCACCGGCCATGTCGGAGAGTTCGCAAGTTCACCCTGTGGGAAATAACCGATCGGTGGACTTTGCATTTTATTTAACACTTTTGTATCCATGCTGTATGGATCGGTTCCATCCCAATCCTTCTTCCAAATCAACGATGCTGGATGCCCATAAAATCCACCTTGTTTGATTTCATAGAGTGGACTGGTTGGACGCCAGTCACCTTGGTTATCGGTAATCAAAAGTCTGCCCTTCGCATCAAAACCCATTCCGTTCGGGGAACGCAACCCGCTCGCGTATGGCTCTACCTTTTTACCATCCGGCGAAAGTTTCATCACCCAGCCACGCCATTCCACACGGGAATACATCCGCTCGGCTTTGCCGCTATTGTGTTTCCATTCAGCTTGCGAAGACATCTGCTCACGATTCGCTTTTCCAATGTCGGAAAATTTTCCACGAATCTCCTCACGCATCGGCGCACCATTCGATGCAATACCAAGCGCAACGTATAGGTTCCCCTCCTTATCTCGCGCCGGACCGTAAGCAAATTCATGATAGTTTCCGGACATGCCGAAGCCGTCATATACTGTCTGATAAATATCCGCCGAACCATCTCCATCGCTATCTTTAATACGTGTCAGCTCCGCACGCTGCATGACCAAAATACTTCCATCCTCATCCACCAGCATGCCCAACGGCTCTTGCATTCCAGATGCGAATAACGACCACGATTGAGTCTTTGGATCGAAAATCATCACTTCACCACGGTGGAAAGCGACCGCGATTCGTCCATCCTTCATCGTGTCCATTGCACCGACTTGTGGATCGATACCTGCCGGATTTGGGATTTTATCGAAACTGAAATACTCCTGCCACGCATGTGCAGAGATCGATAAGCCTAGGATAACGCAAAAAATTCTAAGTTTCATTTGAAGGAAAAATTAATATTGGAGAGCCGAGTCTCAGACCGGCTTAAAAGCTCATTTAAAAGAAAAGTTAACAGTAAATGCTGCCGCCTCAGCAGCTTTCAACGTAAGTTTAGAACCGACCCAAGTTCCTTTATCACTGCTGTATTCAACTTTTTCATCCGCAGGAAAATTGAGCATCATCCCATCAGAAGGCGCAGGAGAAACACTGAGCGTCCTGCTGAAACCCACGGCGTTGGGGAGCGCCGAGAATGACTCCGTGATTTTTTTATCGCCAATTTGATACATAAAGACCGGCAGTCCCTTTTCCACACGGTAGCCGGAAAATTTCTCCTCACCTGCGATCATAAATGGCGATTCTTTTTCAGTGTATCGCACCGTCCCAACAATTTTCGCAAGACTGTTGCCGTTGCCTTGCCAGTAAGGATAACCATCGATGAAACCACCGTTCCATGCGTATCGCAAACGACAATTACCCGCATCCCAGCAGAGTGAAATATTGGCATCGAGCGCCACCGCAATCGCCGCAGGTCCAGCATTCGGCATGAAAATCCGTTGGATCTGCGGACGCTTCGTCTGCACCGGAGATGCCGCAAAGGGATCACCTTTCTGCGCCTTCACTTCCTTCAATCCTACAGAAACCTTCATGATGTGCTCATAAATCAGCCGCAAACCTTCATCGCCCACATGCACCATCGAAGGCATATCAATTGCATTGGGGCGCTTTTTCTGAGGAGCCACACACCATTTCAAAAAGTCTTCCGGTTTACCCAAATACAAAGTCCGAATCTCCAATAGAGAAGGCCCTACAACCATCTGATCAGGCATATGGCAGGCCGAACAATTGGTCGTAAAAAGCTGAGCTCCATCAGGCTTCTCGGCACATGCCAAGGCGGTTAAAGCAAAAAAAGCGAAGAAAAATTTCATGTGGGATGTCTAAAGGAGAATTCGAGATACAGCCATTCAACGCACTTTCCAAGGGACATTTTTCAAACCAGACCAAACATTGATTATTTCTACCTGCCTAGCCACCCTCAACGAAGTAATTCGACTTCTCGTTCTATGAAATCTCCCTCCCAGCATGATTCGGTAATCCCCCACATTGGTGCTTGGCCGAATCTAATCGGGCTGGACTCCCCAATCGTCGCGGTTTACTGGCAAGCGATGTTTGCTAAAATCTCGGGGGTCGATCTACCGTGGTTTATTCATCTTATTCTTGGGCTCAGCACCTGGTGCATCTATCTCGCCGATCGCATCATTGACGTCATTCGCGCCCGACAAGAAGCCACGACCTCACGTCATCGCTTCACCCGACGCCACCTCCGAAAACTCATCGGACTCTTAATCATTATCTCCATCTTCAACCTCGCCCTGATCATCCAATATCTACCACATAAACTTTTGATCACGGGCATCATCACCCTCGGGCTTATTGCCATCTATTATCTAATCCGACTCACCCGCCTGAAAAACATCATCACTTTAATCCCTCGCGAAGTGATGTGCGGCATGCTCTTCGCGCTCGGCTGCGCCATCGCACCTCATTTCTATGCGACCAAGCCTTGGATCCAGACTCCCAGTCTCTTCATTCCTGTCATCATGTTTGGAGTAGTTTGCTCCGCTAGCTGCATCCTTATTTCAATCTGGGAAAAAGAAGCTGACGCCATAACCGCAGACTCATCCATCATCACCACTCACGCGAACTTCATCCCCTATCTCGCCTCAACACTGACTTACCTAACTGCTGCCACGCTGACTCTCTCATGCTTTTTCCACTGGCAAGCATTTCTATCTATCAGCCTATCCGCGATCCTACTCAGATTAGCCCTTCACCACCAAAACCGAATCTCTTCCATGAATCGAAGAGTCCTTGCCGATACAGTCCTCCTCTCGCCCCTGATTTTTATGGTACTCTGAGTATTGGCCTACTTGGTGTTTTCTAATGCCCACTTCATCGCCTCTGTGATCGTTGCAGGCGGTCCTACCTCATGGCCACCTGGAAAGTGAAAAGCTTTGGTCTTACATCCCCTTTTCTTTAATACCGCTGAATCATTCTCCATCCAGCCGTTTGCATTTTTGTCATTATCACCATTGACCCAAGCCACTGCCATATTCTTACGGTATTCAAAATCATATTCTTTACCAAGCCACCCGCCACATGAAATAACACCTTTCCATGGTCGATCAAATTTCGAGGTGTAACCAAGCGCCCGCATCGCGCCCCCCGATATTCCGCCGAGATACAAACGCTCTGGATTATGTAGAACAGTTTTTTCGATCATGGGCAGTAACTCAGTAAATAAAGGATCCTGAATCGAATCATCCACCCCATTCCTAAAAGTATCACAGCCGACTCCAACCCAACCCATCGTCTCACAACTCTCAGTAAACTGTCCCAAGAAGGCTTTCCCTTGCCCGCTGGCACTGAAAAGAATAATCAAAGGTGGTGGTGAACTTGATGAATAGTTCGAGGGATAATAAACGTGAAAAGTCACTTTCTGATCAGCATTACTGGAAAATGTTTTTGTCGTTCCAGCAAGCGCTGTGAATTCCTTATTCTTCTCCTCAATTTCTTTTCTCCGCGTCTCTACCCATTGGCGATCAGCTTCGCTGAGTCTGGATAAAGGCAACGTGTATTCCTTATTCTTGACCTTCAAGACGACTGCATCTCCAGATTCCCGAATCAATTCACCAACCAGTACTTTGCCATCGTCACTTGTCCACCTGCGTTCTTCTGCAAAGGCATAAATACCAAGAGAAATCCATATGAGTAATAAATATTTCATTACGATTAGTTATAAAATCTCATCACAATAAATACACTTTCTCCTACTGCGTCAACGTATCCTACGTCTTTTCTGTCTACTATACAGATACCAGAGAACCTTCATTTTCGATAAACAGGAGTTAGAGAAGCTGAATCTTCCCCGTTGCTGGGATTTGAAGTCACAGTATGGCTCAGGGAGATAATGTCCCTCTTCTCACACCCCCACCCGCAAATCCCTAACACTCCACAAGGCCTCTCCCTCTCCCTCTCCTCTCCCTCTCCTTTGCCTATCCCGCGCATCTTCCGCGCTCCGTCTTTTCGATTTTCTGAAAATCTCTCTCGTGCCGCGTCAAACGCTTCGTTCACGAAACTCTTACTCCCGATCACCGCTCCATCGGTGAAATACCTCACTCGCGTCCTCAAGATTTTCGCCATCCCTAGCTCAGGCAAGTGTGACTCGTCGTTCGTCGTCTTCCTCACTTCATTGCTTTCCTCAATCGTTTTAGAATGATGAATCTTTGCATTCGATGGTTTCCGCTCTAGCGCCATTCCCATCAACCTCCGATACTGCCGCGATGCCTGTTTCCACATCGTCGCATCAAACCCCACATCACGATCCGACATCATCGCTCTCACCAATCCTTCTCGCGCCTTCTTCCCATTTCCCCTCGAACCTCCGCCCACTGCTTCGCCATAGCTACTCCAGCGGTATTGCGCAGGATCTTCCACCATCCTCGCCCTAACAGGATTTAAATCGATGTAAGCTGCCATCACTCGTGCCGCAGTGCCGCTCTCTACGATCACACTTTTAAATCTATCCTCCCACAACCTTCCCTTCCGCTTGTGCTGACCGTTGAACCACTGCGTAAACCGCTGCATCAACCCTTTCATAAACTGACTCAAATCGTGCATCCGATGCGTGAACCGACCTTTAATTTCCTCCACCCGCTCCGGGTTCCCTCCCTCCAATCCGCCCTCATGCCTTGCTTCATGGATTTGCACCGCCACATCCGCCACAAACACCTCGCTGTATAAAGCCGAGAGGCGCTTGAGAAATACATCATCGGCAATTCCTTCCTCCGGCTTAGGCGGAACCTCAACCAGCAAATGGATGTGATTGCTCATAATGCAATATGACAAAACTCTACACCCGGAGAAATTCTCATACATCCGCATGAACATCCGGAATTTTTCCTTCTCCTCCACCCCAAACGCAAACCGCCTCTCCACAACCCGGCTAATACAGTGGTAGATCGAGGGTTTCTCCAACGAATCCTTCCAAGGCGATATCCAACGGGCGCGTCTCATGTGCTCTTTTTAATTTCTGAACCCAATATTGCAACAGGAAATCATATATAAGGACTGTCCCTTTTTAACACCTTTTTAACACCTTTTTAACATTTTTAACAATTATTTTAGGATTTCGCTCTAAAAAAATCACGGAACAATCGGCACATAAACCAATTTCCCCGCCTTAGAATCTGGCACGGTCAGGTATTGATCTTTTTCATCGATGATGAGATCCGCAGCGGATTCCAGGGTTGTTAGTAATTGCTTCTTTCCGCCATCTGCTGGGATTTTCCATACTCTCCCGGTTTTGACTTCTGTGAGATAAAGATTTCCTTTCGCGTCATTGACGATTCCGTCTCCGCTGCGGTGGTCATCGCTGATTTCTTTCCATTCTCCATTTTTCCAAGACATCAGGGTGCCGAGGAAAAACTCAGCCACCAAAATCGTGCCGTCTTTGAGGACATGCACTCCGTTGGGGTTTGGCATTTTAGGTGAGTGATCGATTTCCACACTGACTTTGCCATCCATACCAACTCGATAAACGCGTCCATGTGCTTTGATGGCTTTGGCTTGTTCGCTATCTAACGGCCAAAGTTTTCCCTCTGGAGAAAACATCGCGGGCAAATCTCCCATATCGGTCACAAGAATACTTGTTCCGTCAGAATTCACAGCAATGTCATTTAGAAACATCGGTGTCTTTGGAAACGCATCCGGGCCTGCGAAAAGGGTCTTGTTTCCTTTTTCATCGATCGCCCAAATTCGGTCTAAATCTGTCGTGATCAATTTCCCTCCAACAAACACGATCCCTTTTGGATCGTTTAATCCTTCGACAAAAACTTGAGCCTTCCCTTGATCGATGACGACGATCTTTCCATCGCCATCTCCCTTGACCTTGGTCTCTCCCATGAGTGTCACATAAAGTTTATCTCCAAATCCAAATACCGCACTCTCCGGTGTCTTTCCTACTTCCAGACTTTTCAGCGTCTCTTCAGCAGTGACCAGCCCTGCAGACAGACCTAACCCCAACACACAAAGACTGATTCCGACAAACACTGAGCCCGATTTCTTTTCGAATTTGAAATTCATAAGCTAGCACTAGAACCCTGATTCCAAATCTGGCTAGTAAAAATATTCTGTACCGTCATCAAATCCCGAACACTTTCCCGATCGCGCCGAAAATACTCTCCCAGAAACGGGCGATTGGGTTGCGTTTTCCGCCGGTGACTTGTTGTTGGATGACGGTTCCGGAGCCTTGGAAATAGTCATCGAACAGGGCGTTTTTACCCCATAGATAAGCGACAAACGTTTCGGCTCTCCTTGGAGAATAATCTAACTGCGGGCTGAACGCGACGATGAGTCGAGTGTTAACTCTTCTGCCCAGTGCGCTTGCTGAAACGTTCTCAACTTGTATGCCTCGTTGCGCGGAAAACACGAGTCGCGTGGGGCCATCCACGATCAGGTAACGAAACTGCAAATTCACCCATGCATGGAGTTTCCGAAACACCCATTTTGAGCGGATCCGTGGTGGATTTTCTGCGGGATGGCAAACGGCGATGAGAAAGTTAGGTCGGAACACCAGAGAAACGCCCTCAGGGATTTCAACGACAGCGAGTTCTTCGGTCGCATCTTCTTGGGTCGATAACGTGACATCTCCCGTCTGCTCGCCGGCGTTTTGAATTTTTGTCAAAATGCATAAACCTGCCGCGAGACTTGAAAAAGGATAGCGCCAATCCATCAGCCACTTTGTGCCTTTTTTAAAATTCCCCATAGAACCCTGCAAATAATCCACACGCGTCAGCAAAACCTCACCTTGATTCAAATGCAGGCGCTGTGCCGGATGACTCGACGTCACGGAAATCTTCTCCGTTTCTGTTAAACCTTCACCAAGAGTAATCGGCTTCGAGCTCTGCACGAAGGGCGCGAACACATAAAAAGCTGTGACTTTCCATAAAAATGGAATCAACAGCAGCGCGAGCAATATGAGAAACGCCTGAAACGCCAACTGCTTGAGTTGATTTTGTATCAAGTCGTCCATCGCGTCGCGAAGCTGCTCCATCTCGCTGAGTTGCTTCTGTTTCTCTTCTAGAAGCAATTGACGACGCATGACTTCATCTTGGGACTCCCCGCCCTGGATGCGAATATCTCGACGCGAATTCGAAAGTTTAGTGACTTCTTTTCTCAATTTTGCCTGCTCAGCCACGATGCGTTTTTGTTCCGCCAACACCTCATCGCGGCGAAACAGATCTTTGACCATTTGGAAAAATTCATCGAGCTGTTGGTGCTTCTCTTCCAAGTCGCGAAGCTGCCGCCTTTTCTCATCCATCTGCTTGGTGAGCTGCTCCACCTGCGCCGCTAGCTCCCCCACTAAGGCCCGACTCTGACTCAACTCCGCCACTGCCTTTTCCAGTTGCGCCTCGCGATGATCCACAATCATGGTCGGCAAATATTTCACCAAAAAAATCGCCAACAACACGGCGAGGATCACGGCATAAATGACCAGCTTTTTCGCCAGCCATGCAATGAGCTTTGTGATCAATCTTGCCATAATCGTAGTTAGACAATGAGCTGCTTGCCGAAAACTTCCAGCAATCGTTTTTAATGAAACGTAAACCTAGCGGAGATATTTCACGCCTCGATCATCGCGTAGGCGTTGTGATGATGGATCGATTCGAAATTCTCTGCTTCCACTCGATACCAATTCACGAGCGGATGTTGTTTCAGACCCGCAGCAACATTTCGGGCAAGATCCTCCACAAAAACCGGTTGGTCATAAGCTCTCTCCGTCACGGCTTTTTCATCCGTCCGTTTCAAGCCAGCATACAATTCGCAACTTGCAGAACGCTCCGCGAGCTCGATCAGCTCTTCAAATGTCAGCTCCTCAGAGCCCTCGACTGAAATCGTCACCACACCACGCTGATTGTGCGCGCCGCGTTCACTGATCGCTTTCGAACACGGGCAAAGCGTCGCAACTGGAATCTGCACGCTGTAAAAAAGCTCGTGATCTCCATCCGCATAGAACCGACTTTCGATCCCAAGCTCGTAATCCATCAAACTTTTCATTCCAGACACCGGTGCCTGTTTTTCGCGGAAAATGGTAAATTCGCAGCTCACTTGCGCACTTCTGGCATCCAAGCGCGAAGCGAGCTCTGCGGTCAGCCGACCTAATGACGCACCCGAGAGCGGCTCTTTGTAATGATGCAGCACATCCACGAAGCGACTCATGTGCGTGCCTTTCAAATGCGCAGGCAATTCCACCGTCATCTCGTATTTCGCGACGGTCGATTGCTCAATGGCATCGCGGCCAAGATAGGTCGCGGGATAGCGCAATTCTCTCACGCCCACTCGATCAATGACAATCTCACGATGATCTTGTTCGTTCTGCGTATCTGGCAAGACCTGCATCTATAGTTCTTTCTAAGAGTAAACAAAAAGCCCGCCCGGTGATTCGGGCGGGCTTTTAAAATTTAGTTATCCATGCTGGATGAAATCAACATCTGCCAGATTATGGCATCAGGTTGATCGCGCGGGACTGCTTGATCGCGTTGTTGATTATGCGATGAACTTTAGCGGTTACACCCGTGACGCGACGTGGAAGAATTTTCCCAGTTTCGGAAGTGAATTTGCTGAGGACTTCAGGATTCGTAGGAACCAACTGCTCGACAGGAATATCCTGTCTGCGGCGGGTCATCTGGCGGTTAGCCACACGAAAATTGATACGGCGTTGGATAGTCTTTGGCTCGGACATGATAATTAGCGAAGTTCGCGGTGAAGGGTTCTGCGTTTAAGGAAATGATTGAATTTCACTTTCTCCAAGCGACCTGGAGTACGAAGGCTTTTCTTGTTACGCGTGGTGACGTAACGGGAAGTCGGCTTGCCCTCGGCTTTCGCTTCGGTGCATTCAAGAATGATGATCTCGCGTGGCATGTTGTGTTTGGTGGAGGGGCGATATGGATTTATTCGTCGTCGTCGTCAAGCGAAACCGTCACAGAATCTTCATCTTCTTGCGGCATACCGCCACTGAAGCCAACTTCATCGGAAGGACGGAACCTGCGATTCCCATATTCTTTCTCCCATTGTCCCTGACATTCTACGGTCAAACGGGCAAATGGAATGGCCTCAAGACGGGCGATAGGAATTTTCAATTCGGAAATTTCACACAAGCCATAAGTGCCTGCTTTGATACGGCGGAGGGCTTGTTCGATCTCGTAAAGGGCATCTTGCTCTTTCGCCAAGACGGAAAGGGCGAAATCGCGGTCATAGGCATCGCTACCTGCGTCACCTTGATGCTGGCCGCTGCCGGAGGCTTCGCTGCCTTCTGGGGCGTTACGGATCGTGTCGCGGGTCATTCCGGACATCGAATCGACCAACATATCTCTCAAATCCAGCAAGCGCTGATGTTGTTTATCCACGAAAGCCGGGCTGTGGTTGCCTTTAACGGTGGTGGATGGTTTCGCGGCGAGTTCGGCTTTTGGTGGAACGAAACGTGGTTTGTTCGGCGCTGGCGGCGGGGTACTGACGAGTGAAGGCTTCTTCGCGACCACTTTTTTCGGCTCGGCTTTCTTTGGCTCGGCCTTTTTCACTTCCACTGCTTTTGCAACGGGCTTGATAACTTCAGCCTTCTTCGGAGCCTTCTTAGGAGCGGCCTTTTTCGGTTCAGGTTTTTTAACCACAGGCTTCGCGGCTTTTGGCGCGGCTTTCTTTTCTGGAAGAGCTTTTTTAACAGGCTTCTGGACTGGTGCGGCCTTCTTCACAACCGGCGCGGGTTTCTTAACTACCTTCTTCGCTGGTGCGGCTGGCTTCTTCGCGGCTACCTTCTTCGCAACTGGCTTGGCGGCTGGCTTTTTGGCCGGTGCGGCTTTCTTCACTGGGGCAGCCGGTTTCTTAACGACTTTTTGCGCCACAGCTTTTTTTGCCGCAGTGGGTTTCGATTTCGCCTTGGTGACAGGCGGTTTGCTTGCGGTCTTTTTGGTAGTTTTTTTAGCAGCCATGACGGGTTGTTTGTGGGGAAAATGGAGAAATGATAGAAATTCCTGAGTCCCTAGCACTATGGAAGGGGCGCGGTGGATTAGCCCTTCATTTCACCCACATCAAGGGGAAACTTCATAATCCCTAAAATATCTTTCCTTTTCCTTCTCAGCCGTGGAGCTTGAAATGCATCGCGCCTTCCCTAATCTGCCGACCCGACATGCAAC
>JANPJY010000051.1:0-10956 GCA_031425735.1 Akkermansiaceae bacterium
CCATCGTCGGCAACGGCTCCGTCCTAGCTGCACGCGAACCCTACGCCGTGACGGTCTGGCTCGATCGCGGTTACGCAACGGTCGGCGATAAAGTCACCGGAACCTTCGCCGCTCGCACTCTCGATGGCAAAAAAGTCGAAGGCACCGCGACCGCCATCCTTTACTCTTCCGAACTCAACGCCGCTGGCGAAATTGAGGAAAAAGAAATCGGCAAGTGGACACCCGAAGGTGAAAATTGGACCTTCACCGCTTCCAAAGCCGGTCAATACCGCGTTGCTGTCGAGTTCACCGATAAAAAAGGCCGCAAGCAAGAAGGCGCAAGCGTTTTTTCTGTTAGAGGTGCCGATGTGAAAGGAAATTTCCGCTACAACGATCTCGAACTCATCCCGGATAAAAAAGAATACCGCCCCGGCGATACGGTGAACCTACTGGTCAACGTCAACCAAGCCAACTCCCGCGTCTGGCTCTTTATCCGCCCATCACAAGGCAAAGTCGCTGAAACCAAAATCATCCAGATTCAGCAAAACTCACAGATCGTTAAAATCCCCGTCACCCTCGCGGACATGCCTAACTTTTTCGTAGAGGCTGTCACGGTCGCGAACGGTGAAATTCATACCGTCACGCGCGAAATCGTTTTACCTCCAGAAAAACGCAAGCTGAACGTCGAAGTCATCCCCGCGAAAGACAAACTCAAACCCCGCGAGAAAACTTCCCTCACCATCAAAATCACAGACTCCGAAGGCAAACCCTACCAAGGCTCCGCAGCCGTTACCATTTACGACAAATCCATCGAATACATTTCCGGTGGATCTAACGTCGATGAAATCGTGCCGTTCTTTTGGGATTGGACACGCCACTACTACGGCCTTGGCATGCAACATTCTCAAACCCTCTACGGTCAGCACCTCCAAATGCCTAAGACGGTTTTCATGCAGCAGTTAGGAATTTTCGGACACATGCGAATACGCAATGAAACGAATAGGAAAGGTCAAAGCATGAGAGATGGAGCGGGAGGAGAAGTCTATGCTATGGAGGCTAGGTCCGAAATGTCCGTTGGCGGGCTAGCCGCACCGATGGCTGCACAGAGCAAAATGGCGGACGCGGATGGATTTGCTTTAGCTCCCTCAGAAGGAGATGGTGGTGGACAAGCCGCGGCAGCACCCGAAGTCATGATTCGCTCAGAATTCGCGGATCTTCTCAAATGGGTCGGTTCCATCGAAACCAATGAAAAAGGCGAGGCCACAATCGACAGCGAAATGCCGGACAACCTGACCACCTGGAAAATCAAAACCTGGGCGATGGGCAAAGGCACTCGCGTCGGCGAAGGCTCAGCGGAAATCGTCACCAGCAAAGACCTCATCATCCGCCTCCAAGCACCGCGTTTCTTCATCGAGAAAGACGAAGCCACCCTTAGCGCAGTGGTTCACAACTACCACAAAGAAGCCAAAGACGTCACAGTCTCACTCGAGCTCGATGGCAAAAATCTAACTGCCAACAGTGATCTCGAACGCCGCGTTTCCATCCCTTCAATGGGTGAAACTCGCATCGACTGGAACACCAAAGCACTCGCCGAAGGTGAAGTCACCATCCGCATGAAAGCCATCGCCGCCGATGACTCAGATGCCATGGAGATGAAATTCCCCGTCTATGTTCACGGCATGATGAAAACGGAATCCTACAGCCGCGCGATTTCTCCAGAGGAAAAATCCACCAGCATCGAATTCACGCTGCCTGCAGAACGCCGACCAGCCGAGAGCAATCTAACACTGAACTACTCGCCAAGCATCGCCAGCGCGATGATCGATGCCCTGCCCTACCTTTCGAGTTATCCTTACGGTTGCACCGAGCAAACGCTTAACCGCTTCGTGCCCACCACGGTCGTTCATCACATCCTCAAAAACCTCGGCCACGACCTCGCGGCCATCAAGGACAAGAAGGTGAACTTCAACCCACAACAAATCGGCGATCCCAAAGAACGCGCCGCTCAATGGAAACCTGGTCATCCAGATTGGAACCCAGTCTGGGATGAAAAAGAAGTCGCCAAAATGGAAGCCGCGGGTATCGCCAAACTGCGCGAACAACAAAACCCAGACGGCGGTTGGGGCTGGTTCTCCGCCTTCGGACATCAGTCTTATGCGCACACCACCGCAGTCGTCATGCACGGCCTACTCCTCGCCCGCGACAACGGCGCGAAAGTTCCCGCCGATATGATCGAAAAAGGCCTCGCATGGCTTATTCAATACGAAGCAAATGAAGTCGATCGCATCGTCCATTGGAAAAAACGTGATGAAAACACCAAACAAAAAGCCGACTCCACCGACGCTCTCGTCCGCCGTATCCTCGGTGAAGGCGGCAGAGATCACGCACAAATGTTAGGTTTCCTCTATCGCGATAAAATTGATCTCCCAGTCTACGCCAAAGCTCTGGTCGGCCTTGAGTTTCATCGCACCAAAGACACCGAAAAACGCGACGACCTGATCCGCAACATCCGTCAGTTTTTGAAAACCGATGCTGAAAACCAAACCGCCTATCTCGACCTCGGTAACGGTGGTTACTGGTGGTATTGGTACGGTAGCGAGTTCGAGGCGCAGGCATGGTTCTTGAAACTGCTCGCCGCTGCTGAGCCGAAAAGCCCAGACACACGCGGCTTGGTGAAATATCTCATCAACAACCGCCGCCATGGCAGTTACTGGAACTCCACTCGCGACACCGCCTACTGCATCGAGGCCATCGGCGATTATCTCAAAGCCTCCGGCGAAGGTAATCCAAACCTCACGGTCGAAGTCCTGTTCGATGGTAAACCGCTTAAAACCGTCGAGATCACCAAAGACAATCTCTTCACCTTCGACAACACCGCTGTCATCGCTGGCGACATCCTCACCACTGGCAAACACACCATCGAACTCCGTAAAAAAGGCGAAGGCCCGCTCTACGCGAACGCATACGTCGGCTATTTCACCTTGGAAGATTTCATCACCAAGGCCGGACTCGAAGTCAAAGTGGATCGCACCTACCACAAACTCGTTCCCGATCAAAAAGTCATCGATGCCGTCGATTCCAAAGGACAAGCGGTCGATCAAAAACGCTCGATCTACCAACGCATCGAGTTGAAATCCGGCGACGAAATCAAAAGCGGCGATCTCATCGAAGTCACCCTCGGGATTGATAGCAAAAACGATTACGAATACCTCGTCTTCGAGGATTGGAAAGCCGCCGGCATGGAACCTGTCGATGTCCAATCCGGCTACAACCCCAACGGCCTCGGTGCCTACATGGAATTGCGCGATGAGAAAGTTTCACTCTTCGTCCAAAACCTCCCACGCGGTCGCCACAACCTCAGCTACCGCCTCCGCGCCGAGATCCCCGGAAAATTCAGTGCCCTCCCCACCCACGCCGAGGCCATGTACGCCCCCGAACTCCGCGCCAACAGCGATGAAATGAAGTTCCTCATCCAAGATTAATACCGGAGAGCCGGTCTCCGACCGGCTGCCTCCCTATCTTCCAAATCCTAACCAGTTACCCTGACTACTAACATATTCGGCGGCAGGATGTCGCCGCTCCTTGGGATAATAAAAAAAGGCCACCCTTTCACGGGTGGCCTTTTTTATAGATTGTATCGGATCAGAAATTACTCACCCAACACGCCGGGAGCTTCTTTTTCTTCTTTGTCTCCCTCTTCGCGCTTTTCTTTGCGTTCTTCGCGATGTTCTTTGCGCTTCTCAAAGCCACCAGGACCTTCTGGTCCACCGCGTCTATCTTGATGCTCTTTCATCGCTTTTTTCATAGCCGCTTCTTCCTCTTCATTGAGTTCGCCATCGCCATCTTTGTCGAATTTCTTGGCTCTTTCTTTCCACATTGCCTTGTGCATGGCCTCTTTTTCGTCGTCGCTCAACTCGCCGTCTCCGTCTTTATCAAATTTGGCGAGCATTTCTTTTTTGAATGCTTCGTGTTTTTCCATGCGCTCTTTTTTTGCGGCTTCACGTTCCTCTTCGCTGAGTTCGCCGTCGCCGTCTTTATCGAACTTCTCAAGCATCTCTTTTTTAAATCCTTCTTCTGCCTTTCTTGCAGCCTGACGTTCTTCTTCGTTCAGCTTGCCATCGCCGTCTTTATCGAATTTTTCCAGTATGTGGGGAGGCAGCTTGTGCTTGGGATGCTCGCGCTCTTCGGCATTCGATACTCCACTGAGGCCGACAACGGCCGTAATCACTAATAATGTCTTGTTTTTCATGACTTTGTATTTGGTTTTTTTATGAGTAATCAGGTTTCTCACATGGGCTAGTAACCCAATCGTTTCAGTAAAGTTGCAAATTTTTCTGTGAGATTTTTTTAGGAAAGGATTGCCTCCCACTCCCCTCCCGTCTTGCATCATGGCGCACCGTGGAAATCAAACCCTCAAATCCTTCTCCCAGTAAATCTGTTGTCTTCTTCCGCAGGGGATTCAGCACGCTTCTGCTCTGGGCCATCGTTTCTGCGATTTTCATCAGTATGCAGCCACTCGCCTATGTCGGTTTGGTGGCCGCTCTGGTAATCATCTCAACCCTTGAGTATTTCAAAATGCTCCACGTGGCTGGGGTGAAATGCTTCCCACGCTTCGGCCTATTTCTCGCCCTCAGCTATTGCGGCTTGGCTTCTTACTATTTGCTCAATGGTGCCAAAGACATCCCGCCCGGCCTCGATGCGTTTTACATTTTTCTCGCCGCCACAGGCGCATTCACACTCCAGCTCCGCTACTCGATCAAAGGCATCGAAGCCCTACTCGCGGTCGCGGTCAATTTGCTCGGCTTCGTTTACATCGCCTATTTGTTCAGTTTCGCCGGACGCATCTCCTTCGGCCTCGATGGCGAAGGCGCTGTTCCCGGGGCTTACGTTTTACTCTGGTTGCTCGCGGTCACGAAATTCACCGACATGGGCGCCTACATCACCGGTTCTTTGATCGGGAAACACAAAATGATCCCTAACGTTTCCCCTGCGAAAACATGGGAAGGTTTCGCTGGCGCGCTCTTCTTCGCGCAACTAGCGGGTTGCGGATTGTTCTGGCTCATGCCGGATCAACTCGAAGCCCTTCATTCATGGAAGCACGTCATCATTCTTAGCTTCGTTCTCGCCCTGTTAGCCGTTATAGGTGATCTCGCGGAAAGCATCGTCAAACGCTCCCTCAACGCCAAAGATTCTGGAAAAATGTTACCCGGCATCGGTGGCGGTCTCGACCTCATCGACAGCATTTGTTTCACTGCCCCTGCCCTTTGGTTCTACCTCAAAGGGGTCATTCCGCACTGCGTATGAGTTCTGGAAAAAAACGTCGTGTCGTCGTCTTGGGTTCCACTGGATCCATTGGCCTCTCCACCCTTCGTGTCGCCGCGCAACTGCCCGATGAAATCGAAATCGTCGGCCTCGCCGCCAGCTCGAGCGTGAGCCTTCTTGCCGAACAAACTATCGCAACCGGCGCTAAAAACGTAGCGATCTACGATGAAACCAAAGTCGACTCCCTCCGCGCCCTACTCCCTTCATCGGTCAAGATTCACATCGGTGCAGAAGGCCTCAACGAACTCGCCCAGCTCGAACAAGCCGATATCGTTCTGATTTCCATCGTCGGCACCGCAGGTCTTCATCCCGCACTCGCAGCCATCGATGCAGGCAAAGACCTCGCGATTGCTTCCAAGGAAATCCTCGTCATGGCCGGTGAAATCATCACCGCACGCGCCGCTGAGAAAAACATCCGCATTCTCCCGGTCGATTCCGAACACAATGCGATTTTCCAATGCCTCGAAGGTCACCGAGGCACTGAAGCTGAAATTTCACGCCTCATTCTAACTGCTTCCGGCGGCCCTTTCCGTGACACACCCGCGAGCGAACTATGGGACGTCACTCCGGAAATGGCGCTCCATCACCCAACTTGGAACATGGGGCCGAAAATCACCATCGACTCTGCCACACTTTTCAACAAAGGCCTCGAAATGATCGAAGCCCGCTGGCTTTTCGGAATCGAGATGGATCGCATCGAAGCCATCATCCACCCCCAATCCATCGTCCATTCCATGGTCGAGTTCACCGATGGCTCAGTCCTCGCCCAACTCTCCGGAACCGACATGTGCTTCCCCATCCAATACGCCCTCACCTACCCGAAACGCCTCGCAGGTTCCCTCAAACCTCTCAACTTCGTCGAGCTCTCCAAACTCGAATTCTTCGCCCCACGCAGCGAGGATTTCCCCTCCCTCAAACTCGCCCGCCAAGCCGGCCTAACAGGCGGCACACTGCCCGCCGTTTTAAACGCCGCCAACGAAGTCGCAGTCGATGCGTTCCGTAACGGAAAGATCCGTTTCCCCGCCATCTGGAAAACCGTCGCCGCCGTGATGCATTCCCACCAAACCATCCTCAAGCCCACGCTCGAGCAAATCCTCATCGCCGATGCTCAAGCGCGACTCGCTGCGAAAGTGTTAATCACTCCATAATTCTAACAACCCATTTCCCTATGCGCAAATTTACCCTACTCTTATTTGCTGTTCTTTTCGCTCTTCCATCCATCGCTTTCGGAAAACCCAAGCAGCCGAACATTCTGTTCATCTTTTCCGATGACCACTCGCTGCAAGCCATCACCGCTTACGGCAAAAGCCGCTACGCGAAACATTTCCAAACCCCGAACATCGACCGACTCGCCTCTCAAGGCGCGTTGTTTGTAAACTCATTCTGCGCCAACTCCATCTGCGGACCTTCTCGCGCATGCATCCTCACCGGCAAGCACTCCCACATCAACGGCTTCGTCGACAACAACTCACGCTTCAACAGCGAACAACCCACCTTCAACAAATTCCTCGGCTCCGCTGGATACGAAACCGCCGTTATCGGAAAATGGCACCTCGTTTCCAATCCCGTGGGTTTCGATCACTGGGAAATTCTTCCCTCACAAGGCAACTATTGGAATCCAGATTTCATCCAAATGGACGGATCCAAAAAACGAGTCGAAGGCTACGTTACCGATATCATCGCCGATAAATCCATCGAGTGGCTCGAAAATCGCAAAGACAAAAACAAGCCCTTCCTACTCATGAGCCAGCACAAAGCACCGCATCGTAACTGGATGCCGGCCGAGCGCCACCTCATGATGTTCGATGGCATCGATCTTCCAGAACCCGATAGTTTGTTCGACGACTATTCGAACCGCAGCGAAGCACTCAAAACTCAAGAAATGACCATCGCGAATCATTTCTATTGGGGTTGGGATATGTTTTTCCACGAAGCTCCACCGAAAGAAGCTGGATTGTTAGGTGGCTTACCGAACACCGAATACACCCGCATGACCGATACCCAAAAGCGCTCGTTCGATCTCGTTTACGGCCCGCGCCAGAAAAAATTTCTCGACGACCTCGCTGCTGGAAAACTCTCAGAAAAACAAATCATCAGCTGGAAATACCAACGCTACATCAAAAACTACCTGAGCACGATTCAAGCTCTCGATGAAAACATCGGTCGTATGTTAGATTATCTCGATAAAGAGGGTCTCGCCGAAAACACCATCGTCATTTACTCATCGGATCAAAGTTTCTTCCTCGGGGAAAAAGGTTGGTATGACAAACGTTGGATGTTTGAAGAATCCCTCACCATGCCCTTCATCATGCGCTGGCCCGGAGTCGTGAAACCCGGCATTCGCCCGGAAGCACTCATCCAGAACATCGACTACGCTCCCACGTTCCTCGAAGCCGCCGGCCTGGAAATCCCCGAAGACATCCAAGGTAAAAGCCTGATCCTCATCCTCAAAAACGAAGGCCAAGCCCCCGCTGACTGGCGCGATGCCATCTACTACTTTTACTCCGGAGAAGCCACCCACCACGTCCCCGCCCACGACGGTATCCGCTCCGATACGCACAAACTCTTTTACCTCCCTCGCACCAAAGAATGGCAACTCTTTGATCTCGTCAACGATCCCCAAGAAATGACCAGCGTCCACGAAAACCCCGAATACGCCGACATATTTGCAACGATGAAAAATCGCTACCAAGAACTCCGCACCGAATTCAAAGTCCCAGCAGGCATGCCGAAATAGGCGAATACATCTCGCCTTCTCACTATCCCCCCACATTTAATCCATGATCCAATCTTTCGGAGACAAGGACACTCATGAACTTTTTGAACATGAGAGCAACCGCCGCTTCAACTCGATCGCACGCGTAGCATTACGCAAACTCATCCAGATGAACCGGGCTCAGGTTCTCCATGATCTTGCAGTTCCTCCTGGAAACCGTCTCGAGGCGTTAAAAGGAAATCTCGCGGGTTACCACTCGATCCGCATCAACGACCAATGGCGTATCGTTTTTATTTGGACCGAATACGGTCCAGACAGAGTGGAAATTTGTGATTACCATTGACGCACCCTTATAACGTTATACGTTATAACCATGAACACCCCCATTACACCAGGCGAAATTCTTTTAGAAGAATATCTCATTCCTATGGGTATTTCCCAAAACGCCATGGCCCGTGCCATCGGCGTCGCTCCGCGTGCAATTAACGAAATCATCCACGCCCGCCGATCCATCACACCGATCATGTCCATCCGCTTCGGTGCATTCTTTGGCCAATCCCCCGAATTCTGGCACGGCATCCAAGTCGATTGCGACTTCCGCGCCCTAGCTAAAGATCAAAAAAAACTCACCGCTCACATCAAACCCGCGATGACCATCGCTCGTGCTTCTTGAAGATCATTACCTATCAATTGATCTCTCAGCGCCCCTCTGTGACCTCTGCGTCTCTGCGGTGAAAATTTCTTCCCTACTCGCCCTAACCGCACATGCCTCTACTCGATCCATCCAAACTCGCCGATCCGTCTTCTAACGACGAGATCCTCAGCGTGTTTCTCGACTATCTGATCGAATCCAACATCGAGCCCTACGATCATCAAGAACAGGCGATCCTAGAACTCTACGCAGGCAACAACGTCATCCTGAACACTCCCACCGGTTCGGGAAAATCGATGGTAGCGCTAGCAATGCAATTCAAAGCAATCTGCCAGAACCGCCGTTCCTATTACACTGTCCCGATCAAAGCGCTGGCTAACGAAAAATTCCTCTCTCTCTGCCACATCTTCGGCCCCGAAAAAGTCGGCATGATCACTGGCGACGCCACAGTCAACCCCGGCGCGCCAGTCATCTGCTGCACCGCTGAAATTCTCGCCAACCTCGCCCTCCGAGAAGGCGACCGCGCCCGAGTAGACGACGTCATCATGGACGAGTTCCATTATTACTCCGACTCCTCGCGCGGATTCGCTTGGCAGGTTCCACTACTCACTCTCCCGCAAGCTCGCTTTTTACTGATGTCCGCCACGCTCGGCGAAACAGCCTTTTTCGAAAACTCTCTCACCCAACTCACTGGCACACCAACCGTCCTGGTGAAATCCGAACAACGTCCCGTTCCTCTCGACTTCGAATACAGCGAGACACCACTCCAAGAAAAAATCACCGAGCTGGTCGAAGCCGGAAAATCACCGGTGTATCTCGTGCATTTCACCCAGCTCGCCTGCGCCGAAACAGCTCAGAATCTGCTGAGCGCGAATTACTGCACGAAGGAGGAAAAACAAAGCATCGCCGAGATCCTACACGACGCAAATTTCCGCAGCCCCTACGGTAAAGAAGTTTCAAAACTACTGCGACACGGCATCGGCATCCACCACGCCGGACTGCTTCCGAAATATCGCATCCTCGTCGAAAAGCTCACGCAAAAAGGCCTGCTCAAAGTTATCTGCGGAACCGACACCCTCGGCGTCGGAGTCAACGTGCCGATCCGAACGGTTATTTTCACGCGCCTTTTCAAATACGATGGCAACACCACCAAAACTCTAGCAGTTCGCGATTTCAAACAGATCGCCGGACGCGCCGGACGCCGTGGATTCGATACCAGTGGCACGGTAGTAGCTCAGGCTCCAGAGCACGTCATCGAAAACATCCGTCTTGAGAAAAAATCCACGACCTCGAAGAAGAAGAGTTTCGTAAAACGCAAGCCACCCGAGAAAGGCTTCGTCAATTGGGACGAAAACAGTTTCCGCCGCCTCATCGATGGAGCACCGGAAAAGCTCGTCTCCAGCCTCCAAGTCGAGCACTCGATGCTCCTCAACGTCCTCTCTCGCGAGCACGAAGACGGTTGTGCCGCACTGCGAAAACTCATCGCTGAAAGCCACGAAACCCCGACGAAAAAAAGCGCGATGCGTCGCCGCGCTTTTCAGCTTTTCCGAGGACTCGTCGAGGGCGACATCCTGAAAATCATTCCACCCGCCGAACGCAAAGGTCCGGTGAAAGTCCACCTCAACATCGAACTGCAGGACGACTTCTCCATGAACCAAGCTCTCGGCATTTACCTGATAGATGCAATTCCACAGCTCGACCTCACAGCACCCGACCACACCCTCAACGTGATTTCCTTAGTCGAAGCCATCCTTGAAAACCCGGATGTCATCTTGCGCAAACAGGTCGATCTCATGAAAAACGAACTGATCGCACGTTTGAAAAACGAAGGCGTTGAGTATGACGATCGCATGGATCAACTGGAACAAGTCGAGTGGCCGAAACCCGGTAAAGATTTCATCTACGATACCTATAACAGTTTCGTCGCGCAGCGGCCGTGGATGAAAGAAACCGCCGTCCGCCCCAAAGCAATCGCCCGCGAGATGTTCGAGAACTGGCAGTCGTTCGAAGACTACGTCAAAACCTACGGCCTTGAGCGCAGCGAGGCGGTGCTGCTGCGCCACGTCTCGGAAGTTTACAAAGTGCTCTCGCAAACCATCCCACCGCTTCTCAAAACCCCGGAACTCATCGAAGCCGAAGAGTATTTCGAAGACATTGTGCGCAATGTGGATTCCAGCTTAATCGATGAATGGGAAAAACTGCGCAATCCAGAATACGTGCCGTTAGAGGATCGTCCCCCAGCGGAGCGTAAGGCAATCGCCTTCCGCAACAACAACAACAGCGCTGT
>JANPJY010000052.1:0-61861 GCA_031425735.1 Akkermansiaceae bacterium
TACCAGCGGGACGGCCAGATTGACTACGCTGCGCTCCGTCCCTGCGGTTAGAGCTTCGCGGAGGAGATGAATGTTTTGCCATTCGCAAAACTCGGCAGTCAAACGTTCCGCGGAGCGGAAGAGTTCGACGGACCACCCGCATCATAAAAAACCTCCCGCGAGGGGAGGTTTTTGAGATGGTCGGGACGGCCAGATTCGAACTGACGACATCCTGCTCCCAAAGCAGGCGCTCTACCAGGCTGAGCTACGTCCCGTTACGGGGCGGGGAAATTGATGTAAGCCACGCTACAGCGCAAGACTATTTCTCACATGATGAATTTTTCCTTAAAACTCGCCTTTGAACGAACAACGGGCGGTCGGTGTTTCGAAGATGACGATCTCTGCTAGCCCAGGAAGTTGTGGTGCGAGTTTTTTCCAAAACCAGCCTGCCATGATTTCAATGGTCGGGCTTTCTAAGCCTTCGATGTCATTCAGATAAGCATGATCGAGCTGTTCGAGCAGCGGATTCATCGCGTTGGAAATAAGTTTGTGATCGTAGATCCAACCGATGGTGGGATCTACCTCGCCCTCGATGGAAATTTCGATTTTAAAACTATGGCCATGCATCTGGCGACACTTGTGGCCATCAGGCAAACTAGGGAGTGTGTGTGCGGCCTCGAATCGGAAATCTTTGGTGAGTCTTGCTTTCATCGCTTGCCGAGAGATTAGCCACTTTCCGCGAGCAAGAGGAAGCCAAAGCTTTGTGCAGATTTTTATGATGAAAAGAATCTGCCTAAAGCGTAGGTTTTTGCCGTGAACGTTTCCCGTGCCATTCTCATCCTCGCTTCCGCCGCTGTCTTTTCTTCCTGCGGAAAAACTGAAACCTCCACGGTTTCAGCTTTCGAGAAAAAAGACGGGATGCTGAAAATCGCAGGCGGTGAAACTACAATGGGTTCTGTCGGCGATTTCGAAACTCCTTACGGGACCAAATATTTTCCCGAAGAATCCCCCATCAGGAAAATCCAAGTCACGGGCTTCTGGATGGATGAAACCGAGGTGACCAATGACCAGTTTGCAGCTTTTGTCAAAGCCACCGGCTACATCACCTACGCCGAACGTGCAGCGAAGATCGAAGACTTCCCCGCTGAGGCGCGCGAGTTTTTGCCTAAACCTCCTTTCAACCAAGGCTCCATCGTTTTCACACCCCCCAAAGAATTCAAAGGCAGCCTTGAGGACCCGAGTTCGGCTCTGTCGTGGTGGAGTTGGAAGCCGACCGCGAACTGGCGTCAGCCGCTCGGCGAAGGTTCGGATATTTCTAACAAAGGTAATCACCCTGTCGTCTGCGTGAATTTCGAAGATGCTTCGGCTTACGCAAAATGGGCGGGAAAACGTTTACCCACAGAAGCCGAGTGGGAGTTCGCTGCTCGCGGTGGCTTGAGTGGAAAAACTTATGCCTGGGGCGATGAGCTCAAGCTCGACGACAAATGGATGGCCAATACCTTTCATGGCGAATTTCCAACCAAAGACACCGGCGAAGATGGATTCATTGGATCGGCTCCAGTGAAATCCTATGCTCCAAACGGTTACGGCCTATACGACGTGGCGGGAAACGCATGGGAAATTTGCTCGGATTTTTACGATCCGAAATACCCAAGCAAATGCGAATCATGCGATCCCAAAGGCCCGGAAACATGGATCAATCGCAGCAGTGGCCGCAAAGGTCAGGGCGCTGCCAACCACGTCACCAAGGGCGGCTCGTTTCTCTGTCACATCTCTTATTGCATGCGCTACCGACCTGCAGCGCGGCATTCCGTAGAAGAAGACTCGCCCGCGAATCACACGGGTTTCCGATGTGTAAAAGATCTTTGAGCTATGATTTCGCCATCAGTGCGGCGACGTGCTTAGCTAACATATCGGCTTCTAAGTTCACAGTATCGCCAACCTTGGCTGAACAGAGATTCGTGTGAGAAAACGTATGTGGTGTGATCCAAAAAACGGCCGACTCTTTTTTCAAATCCGCAATCGTAAGTGAAATCCCATTGATCGAAATCGATCCTTTGGCCACACATAGCCGCTCGATCTCGGATGGCAATAAAACTTCTAACACATGATCTTGGCCGTTTGCTGAGAGTGAGAAAATTTCTCCCACCGCATCGACGTGACCCTGCACAAAGTGTCCACCCAAACGATCCCCCACCCGCAGCGCACGCTCTAAATTCACCACCGATCCGGACGTCAGTTTTCCCAAAGAAGTAATCCGCATCGTCTGCGCTAATACATCAAATCTGACCGAACCCTCATCCAACTCCGCAACCGTCAAGCAGCAACCATTCACCGCAACAGAGTCACCGAGCTGCAACTCCGCAGCAAAAGGAATCGATAAAATCAGCCATGCCTGCTCACCGTGATTCTCCAGTGAAATAACTTTTCCTAATGATTCGACGAGGCCAGTGAACATAAAAATCCGTGGAGAAATAATCGGACGCAACCTAATCGTCCTCGGAAAGACTCATCCCACATCACTCGCCCGCTGTCACCCACGGATTCATTCATCACAGGAAGATCCCGAAAAAGAAGTCTCTGATAAAAGGTATCTAGAGAGTCGAATTGCGCCCCGCTCCACCACTTGCGTGGCTTTTATCCCCCCCGGGAAACAGGGCGCAATTCGAAATTTTTTGTGGGTTTTTTAATTTAGATGAAATCTAAAAAAGACACTCAGCACGCTGTCTAAGCACAAGAGGTTTTGCTCGAAATCGACTTTAAGTCGAGAAGCTGACATGAAATTTCTGTTACCCAAAAGATAGCAAATGTAAAAACAGCAAACGACAGCATCGTAAGGTTAAGTGGAGAAAAGACAGATTCAGAATGCCGAATTGCGCCCCGTCCCGGCCAACTTGCATTGGCCATTTTATCCCCCCCGGGAAACGGGGCGCAATCGGAAATCTGTCAGGGTTACACCAAAGAACTTTGAGTAACCGAGTCACCTCGCAGCGACAGGTTTAAGATCACTCATAGTCTCATTTCCGTCTAGTTGATGTTTCATAGAAGCTATAACCTAAAAGATCATAGAAAATTTACCGTTTTGATCATCCTCAGTTTGATAAAACAACCAATATCTCCGTTGTTTAACAACGACTCATTCGATTCCTCTAACTTATTATCGGCACCAAAAATTATGATCCAATCCCGCTTCACGTTTCTTGCTATGATGGCACTGACATTCACTTCTTCTGTGAATTTTTCCCATGCTGATAACGAGTCCGGCAGTCACCTTTTTTATTACCGACCAACCCAAGCTGGAAAAACCGACACCATCGAGTGCGATGTAGCCATTTACGGCGGCACACCGGCAGGCGTGACGGCCGCGATCCAAGCCGCGAAGTTAGGACGAAAAGTGGTTCTTATCTCTCATAACCAACACGTTGGCGGAATGACCTCGGGTGGCTTGACCGCCACCGACGTCGGCAAAAAAGGATCCATCGGCGGACTTGCCTTGGAGTTTTACGAACGGCTGGGAAAAATGGTCGACTACAGCCCATCCGCTGCCGAGGTGCTTTATCGAAAAATGCTCGATGAAGCCGGTGCCTCCGTCATCTACGGTAGCTTTTTGAAATCGGCCGAAATGTTAGATGGGCGCATCGCTTCTATTACCCTCGAAACGGGTAAAACTATCAAAGCGGCCATGTTCATCGATTCCACCTACGAAGGCGATCTACTTGCAGCAGCAAACGTTTCTTATCGAGTTGGCCGAGAGCCATCTGCCGCTTATGGCGAATCGCTCAATGGCCAATGGCAATCTGTTTCGTGGCAGACCGTATATCAGTTTTGTGGTTTATCCGTGAGTCCCTACGTCATTCCAGACGATCCTAAATCAGGTCTACTTCCTGAAATTTCCGGATGCGTCTTTCTAACAAAGAAGGAAACATTCCGTTTTCAAAACCCAAAGATTATGATGCGGGCCGCTACGAGTTGTTGGCACGTTTCATGAAGGGAGCCCAGAAATCAAATGGACCTTAGATTATACCGTCGCGCCTATGGGAAGGCGCGTTTGGACAGAAATGCGCCAAACCTTACGCTACCTCCTACCGCTCCATTGTTCCGAAAAAATCTGAATGCACCAATCTGTTCGTTCCAGTTTGCCTTTCCTCCTCACACGTCGCCTATGGCTCCATCCGCATGGAACCCGTGTTCATGATCCTTGGCCAAAGTGCAGGCCTCGCCGCCAGCATTGCCATCGAGGAAAAAATTTCTGCTCAGGATGTGGATTACGAGAAACTGAAAAGCCATCTGCTCGCTGTCGGTCAGCGCTTGCAACATGAGTAGAAGCAGGGCTCAAATCCCCAATAACGAAAAAACCGTTACCCTTGTCAGGATAACGGTTTTTAAAAACGTTTAAGGAGTAGAACGATTAGTTCACTGCAACAGCGGAAGAGCCGGTCTCACCTGTGCGGATACGGATGGCTTCTTCGATGGTGGAGATGAAAACTTTTCCGTCACCGATTTTGCCGGTATTTGCGCTTTTGACGATAGCTTGCGCAACCCCTTCGGCTTGTGCGTCATCGACGACGATTTCGATTTTAACCTTGGGAAGGAAATCAACGGTGTATTCGGAGCCTCGATAGATTTCAGTGTGTCCCTTTTGACGTCCGAATCCTTTGACCTCAGTGACGGTCATGCCTTGGACTCCGACCTCTGAGAGGGCCTCTTTGACTTCTTCAAGCTTGAATGGTTTAATGATAGCTTCGATTTTTTTCATGATTGCGGCGGATTGGTAAAAATATGTAGAGCAAGTGGTGTGCCAACTTTCTCTAAGCAGATAACTCCGCTTGCTTTGTATTTAAGCAGATAAGGAAGGCGATACTAGGTGGAAATCCGGAATTCTGAAAAATTTTAATCCATGGGTTGCGATTTCCTGAAAACTGGATAAGCCTCCCGCCGTATTTAAAACGTTCTAATAACCAATCACTACCATGAAAAAAATCGTCATCACTCTGTTGTCAGCAGCTCTCTGCCAATTTGCGATCGCACAAGACGCCAAAGTCGAAATCACTGGCAACGACCAAATGCAGTATAACATCAAAGCATTTGAGGTTACTGAAGGACAGAAAGTGGTGTTGTCGTTCAAGCACATCGGCCAGCTTCCTTCCGCAGCAATGGGACACAATGTGGTAATTCTTGCAGCCGGCACAGCAGCACCTGCATTTTCTGCAAAATGCGCGCCTGCCAAAGAAACTGGATACATCCCGACCGATGAAGAGTCCAAAAAGCTCATCATCGCACATACCAAGATGTTGGGCGGCGGCGAGTCCGATGAAGTGACCTTCACTGCACCAGCAGCTGGTAGCTATCCTTTCATCTGCACCTTTCCTGGTCACTTCGCCATCATGCAAGGCGTGATGACTGTTAAAGCTAAGTAAGTTTCAGCAAAAATTCTTAACGCCGATTCGCCCCCGTGGCGGGTCGGCGTTTTTTTATGGGAAAAGCCCACGTGTGGATTTCGCGTTCGCCACCGTGGTAATGGCGATGGCTTGAGCGGCCATACGACTTGGGAGCTTGTTTTTGGCCGCGTATGACGTGACTTGTTCGATGGCGGCGTGCAGCTTGGTTTCGAGTTTGCTGATGACCTCTTTTTCCGTCCACTGGAAACGCTGAAGGTTCTGCACCCATTCAAAATAGGAAACGGTGACCCCGCCGGCGTTGCACAGAATGTCGGGAATCACGAAAATATCATTGCGTTTTTCGATGATAAGATCGGCCTCAGGAGTGGTCGGGCCATTCGCGCCTTCGGCTAAAATTTTGCAATTAAGCTGGGCTGCATTGTTCGCGTGAATCACTCCGCCTACGGCACATGGCGCAAGGATGTCGCATTTCCGGATCAGCATTTCATTGGGATCGATGGATTCCGCCGCAGGAAAACCCGAGATTACTTTGTGCACAGAAACGTAGGCACGCAGTGAATCGATATCGATTCCGTCTTGGTTCCAGAGTGCTCCGCTGGCATCGGAAATTCCGATAATTTTCACGCCGTAGGATGCGAGGGTCACCGCAGTGTAGAGCCCGACATTCCCGAAACCTTGGATGATAGCGGTGGCAGATTCTTCCTTGATGCCGAGTTTGGAAAGCGCATTGGAGGCAAGGAAAGCGACTCCATGGCCCGTGGCGCGAGTGCGGCCTGCCGAACCCTGAAGCGTCAGCGGTTTACCCGTAACGATCGATGGAACCAAATGCCCGGAGTGCGTGGAATACGTATCTGTGATCCATGCCATGGTTTGCTCGTTCGTGCCCATATCGGGAGCCATGACATCGATTTCCGGACCGATGAATGGGATCATTTCCATGGTGTAACGGCGGGTCATGCGCTCGAGTTCGCCATCGGACATTTCCGAGGGTTTGCAGGAAATCCCTCCCTTGCCGCCACCGAAAGGCAGATCGAGCAATGCGCATTTCCAGTTCATCCACATCGCCAGCGCGGCGACTTCACCCACATTTACATCAGGATGATACCGCAGCCCACCTTTCACCGGCCCTCTGGTGAGATGGTGCTGCACGCGGTGGCCAAAAAACACTTCGGTGGTCCCGTCATCCCGCCGAATGGGAACCGTCACGGTAATGATTCGCTTCGGCCACTTGCAGCGTTCACGGATATCCGCGGGAAGTTTGAGAAAGTCTGCCACGCGGTCAAATTGGCTGACTGCCATAGCAAAGACCGGATTAGCTAAAAGCTCTTCACGCATGGTTTGAAAGCAACTCAGAGAGCGAGAATCACCACCGCATGCTCATCATATCGAAGCTTGGTGTTGGTTTGAGTTTGGATGTATTTGAGAATCGCACTCACAGGAACGCCCTTCAGATTTATCGTCACCTTTGAATCCACGAGTTTTTTGCCTGGATCTTCGATAACAAAATTTGGGGAGATTTGATCTTTGGACTGTTTTTCGATCGCGAGCGTGAGCAGTTCGATTGCTTCTTGTATGGAAGCTCCTTCGATCTGATAGGCGGGAATCATAATAGCACCGATTTTTGCTTCAACGGCATCGGCTTTGATTCCTGCTGCGTTAATTTTCACTTCACCAACACGATAGCGAGCATTGACGTGACCTGCATTCAGTTCAAGTGCGGCTTTATATGCTGCGATCGCAGTGGCTGGATCACCGGCTTTTTCTGCAGCTAAGCCTCTTTGATAATAAGCTTCGGCCTTTTCCGTGGCGGTTTCGGCAAGTGCTAAATGACTACTACATGCAATGACAAACAGAGCGACGAGGGTTTTCATAGATTCGTTACTCTAACCATGGATATTGGGCGTATCCAGCATCTTCTTAAATTTCCGGAGAAATTTGTATTATGATTCCGTGAGCAACTTTCGGAAGTAGTCAATCGTCGGATTGAGGCCTTCATCCAAGCTCAACTTCGGTTTCCAGCCAAGCTCTTGAGTTGCCAATGTGATATCGGGGCAGCGCTGTTTCGGATCATCTCCAGGCAAAGGATGAAAGGTCAGTTTTGATTTTCCGCCCACCTTTTTCAAAATCTGCTCCGCTAGTTCCAGCATCGTAAATTCACCGGGATTCCCTAAATTCACAGGACCCGTAATTTCATCATGATTCATCAGACGGATGAAACCTTCGATCAGATCATCCGCGTAACAGAACGAACGCGTCTGTGTGCCATCGCCGTAAATCGTTAGATCTTCACCGCGCAGAGCTTGGACGATGAAATTGGAAACCACACGACCATCATCCGGCAACATGCGTGGACCGTAGGTATTGAAAATCCGAGCAACCCGGATTTCGACTCCGTGTTGACGGTGGTAGTCGAAAAACAAGGTTTCCGCGACACGTTTGCCCTCGTCGTAACAAGCACGGATACCGATGGGATTGACCGAACCTTTGTAGGATTCTGTCTGCGGATGGATTTCTGGATCGCCGTAAACTTCCGAGGTCGATGCTTGGAAAACGCGGGCACCGACGCGTTTTGCGAGACCAAGGCAATGCAACGCGCCCAGCACTGAGGTCTTGGTGGTCTTGATCGGGTTGTGCTGGTAGTGCGGCGGCGAGGCGGGGCAGGCGAGGTTGAAAATCTGATCAACCTCAAACATGAACGGCTCCGTGACGTCGTGGCGGACCAGTTCGAAATTCGGGTTTCCAATCAAATGGAGTACGTTGCGTTTCCTGCCAGTGAAATAATTATCCATGCAAATGACATCGTGGCCATCTTTGATGAGACGATCGCAGAGATGGGAGCCAAGGAATCCGGCACCGCCGGTAACAAGTGTGCGCATGACCGAGATGTTTGTAGGGCTTGTGAGAAACTTCAAACTTTAAACTTCAAAAGGTCGCGAAGAGCGGCGAAGTTCCGCCCATGAGAATTTTGACGGGACTGCAACCAAGCGGGAAACTGCATGTGGGAAATTATTTTGGGGCGATGAAACCTGCGGTCGAACTGCAGCAACAAGGCGAGGGCTTCTATTTCATCGCGGATTACCACGCGATGACCTCAGGCCGCGATGCCGCGGCTTTAAAAGAAAACATCCGCGAACTCGCCATCGATTTCCTTGCCTGCGGCCTGGACCCTGAGAAATCCGTGTTTTTCCGCCAAAGCGCCGTCCCCGAAGTCAACGAACTCGCATGGATCCTCTCCACGGTTTGCCCAATGCCGCTTCTTGCAAAATGCCATTCCTACAAAGACAAGGTCGCCCAAGGCATTTCCCCAAACCACGCTCTCTATGCCTACCCCGTACTGATGGCGGCGGATATTTTGCTCTACGATTCTGATAAAGTCCCGGTCGGAAAAGATCAGAAACAACACCTCGAAGTCACCCGCAGCCTTGCGACCAAACTAAACGAAGCCTACGGCGAAGGCACAACCGTCATGCCGGAAGCGATCATTAAAGAGGAAACCGAACTCGTCATCGGCCTCGACGGACGCAAGATGAGCAAGAGCTACGACAACACCCTGCCGATTTTCGGGGAGGAAAAACAACTGCGCAAGTTGGTGATGAAAATCGTCACCGATTCCACGCCTGTCGAAGATCCGAAACCCACCGAGCACTCCACCATCATCGCGCTCTACCAACTCTTCGCCAGCGATACCGACCTCCAAAGCATAATCGCCGATCACCAACGCGGCGGCTGCGGCTACGGCGATTTCAAAAAACGTCTCGCAGATGCCTACTGGGACTATTTTTCCGAGATGAGAAAACGCCGCGAAGAAATCCTCAAAGATCCCGGCTACGTCGACCAAGTCCTGACCAACGGCGCCAACCGCGCTAGAGAAGAAGCCGCAAAAGTGTTAGGACGGATTCGAAAAGCGGTAGGTTTAAGTTGAATGACTGATCACTCAACGGATCGTCGCGCCCGTGACAAACATCATTGCGTCTTTTTTGGTGCTCATGCCTGATTTTGAGCCGCAATACATACCCCAACGAAAACTGATCTTGTTGTCCTCGGCTTGATGGTAAGAGCCTTTGGTGACGAGTTTCCATGTTTCATCCAGCGGGGGCTTTTGGTAAACTTCGTATTCATTACCGTTAGCGCGGACTTTAATGGAAAGAGATTTCCCCGTCATATTTTCCGCAAGGGTGATACGGTCTTCCATTCCGGCGATGGGGCGACGGCGACTAAAATAAATATCACCGTTATCGTTCATGCGAATATGGAAGGCCCATAGCAGGGCCGCACCCTTCGCGTCTTTACCTTCGTGAAACAACTGGAAGATATTTGCGCCGATCGGATCGATGATCGTGTAAGTAGCCTCCCATTCTTTCCAAGTTCCAGATTCCACGGTGAGGCTTTTCGAGTAAGTTTCTACTCGGCCTGGCGAGGCTTTGTCGCCTGTGCCACTGCGTATGTTTTGTTCGTCTTTGAATAGGCGAAATATCTGGGTGTTGCCGTCTTCTTGATACCAGCGAGTCCAATTCGTGAAATCTTTGCGGGGAATCCCACCGCTATTTTGAGTATGAAGACCGATGTCTTTCGAAATCGCTCCAGTTTTACCAACCTGCTTTTCTAACAGATCATTATTCACATCAATGCGTGAGCCGAGCACCGTCAATTTCGCAAAGCGCTGATCCGGTTTGAGCGTACCGTTCTCAATGAGAGTAGCGAAGGATTCATCCGCGCCCTCACGGATGAAAAGGGCTTCTGCTGCATTCAGGTTTGCAATTAGCAACAGGGATATGATTACGGACGTGGATTTCATGCCGAATAACCAACCTTTCGTGTAAATATAAGTTGCGTTTCTATTTAAGAAAAATGCCCCAAAATTCTCTGTCCTTGCATCTTGGCGAGATGGCGGCTTGGCTAATCCGCGATGAGCTCTGATGCCCAACAGGACTTCGCTTACGCGTTTTTGAGTATCCTTTTCGAGGGTGCTCCGTTCATCCTTTTGGGAACAATCATTAGTGGATTCATCGATATCTACCTCCCTGCTGGGACGATGGATAGGTTTCTTCCCAAGAACCGAAATCTCGCGGTGCTTGCGGCGGGTTTGATGGGTGCCGTTTTTCCAGTGTGCGAATGTGCGGTGGTGCCGGTCATCCGCAGGCTGGTGAGTAAAGGGCTACCGGTGAGTTACGCGATCACTTACATGTTAGCCGCACCTATCGTGAACCCGATCACCGCGCTCAGTACATGGAAGGCTTTCCAAGGCCAAGCGCCATGGATGATGACCGGCGGACGCGTTCTGTTAGGATACTTGGTGGCGGTGGGCGTAGGTCTTGTGATCTCACGGTTTTCGCTGCGTTCGATTTTACGTAAGAGCTTGGTCGAGAAAATCGAGAAAGAAGCCGCAACACCAAAAGCCGAGGAATCCTGCTCGGATTGTTGCGGGCATCACTACGATCACGATCACGATCACGCGGAGCATAATCATGAACATACACACGAGCATCCGAAGCAGGACAATCGCCTCATCGCAGCGATGCGTTCTGCGCAGAAAGATTTCGTCGATGTCGGCGTGTATTTCACGATCGGTGTGGCGATCACCGCGCTGTTCAACACGGGCATCGCTCCGGGCGCAGTGTGGCTGGATAGCCTAGCTGGAAATACGTTCATTGCCCCTGCAGCATTGATGGCGTTGGCATTTATCCTAAGTCTTTGCAGCACGTCGGATGCATTTATTGCCGCGACTCTCGCGAAATTCACGTGGGGTGCTAAACTAGCGTTTCTCACATTCGGGCCGATGTTCGATGTGAAATTATTGTTCCTTTATCAATCGGTGTTGCGGAAAAAATTCATCCTCTACCTCGGGGTTTCGATTTTCGTCGTGATTTGGTTGGTATCGATTGCAGCTCAAAAATGGTTGGTCCCATCATGAAACCTGAACTCCGCAGAGTCTTCTTTTCGCTCTCCATCCTGCTTTGGGCTGGGGCGCTGCTGTATTTCTATGGATCGGGTCGGATGATTCATTACCTCGTTTCGGATTTCCGTCCCATCGCATTGTTTGGTGGTTTAGGTCTGGCGGTTTTGGGAACCTTCAATTTACTAACAGCTCGGCAAACTGCGAGCTGCGGGCATGACCACAGCGAAGGCGATGAACACGACCACGAAGGTGGCGACATGAATCCCATCGCGTCACTATTGCTGATGGTTGCCCCGGTAGCGCTTTCCATGGTGTGGACGATTGATGAATTTTCCCAAGCCACACTTGCTCGAAAAGGCCTTTACGATGGCGCACCCAGCCCGACGGAAAATGCGATGTTCGCCTCCATGCTGCCCCCGCTGACCATGGAGGAGATCGAGAAAGGGCATCGCCGCACGGCTGATGGTTATTTGGAGTTCAATCTCATGGAATTATTTTTCGCGACGGGAGATCGGGAGTTGCAAGGGCTGTTGAATGGGCTGCAGATCGAGACCGAAGGACGAATCGTTGCGGAAAAAGTGAACAATCCAAATGGGACGCGGATGCGGCTTTATCGAGTTTTCATGACGTGTTGTGCTGCGGATTCACGGGCGATTCCTGTGATTATCGAATTTGGGAAAACACCCCCGCAACTCCCTGAAAATGGTTGGGTCAAAGTGGCCGGCAAAATGAGTTTTCCTGAAGAAAACGGGACTTTGCAGGCCGTGATCCAAGTGGACCGCGCAACAGTTGCAGAAGAGCCAATTGAAGATAAGTTTTTACGTAACTGATATTCGGAGCTGATTCTGCCAGTAAAACAAGCAGCTCATTTTGCTTCCAACCCACACCATTTTACCGCGAGCACATTTTTTGATCATGAAACCAGCATCCTTATTTAGCCACATCTTACTATCACTGTTTACCGTAAGTATTGCATCTGCTGACATTGAAACTTTCGAGGGAGATGGCTTCGGCAGTTGGCAAACAGAAGGCACAGCGTTCGGGCTATCCCCTGTTCACGAAAAGCTCGATGGGATGAAACAGCCTTTCAGGAATTTCGCAAACGATGCCTTCGCTTTATCCGCTCACGGCGGCGAAGATTCGGTAGGAACCCTGACATCACCCGAATTTAAAATTGTTGAAGACTATATCTTATTCCTCATCGCTGGCGGTGACACCCCAGGAAAAACTGCGGTGCAATTGCTGTTAGACGGCAAGGTCGTGATGGAAGCCACAGGCAAAAAAAGCCAGTCTTTCAACAACGTCGTTTGGGATGTCTCTAAGTTCAAAGGTAAGAACGCTGTCATTCGCCTAGTGGATGAAGCGAAAGGCGAATGGGGATATATCGCAGCTGACCATTTCACACAGGAGGACTACGCAAACTCAAAACCTCCAAGTTCAACCAAAAATGGGAAACCTTACGAAAGCGGCCTTGTCGCTACGTCGGCTCTTGCAGGCGCCATGATTCCAGAAGGCAGCATCATGGCGATCGAAGCGACCTTCGAAGAACAGAAAGTGAAATCACCAACTGCCCTAACCTTTGATGATAAAGGTAATGTTTACATCGCAGAAACCCATCGATTCCGCCATGGCATCGAAGACGATCGCAATCACCTCTACTGGTATCTCGATGATCTCCAAGCCACGAAAGTTGAAGACAGGCGTGCGCTTCACAAAAAATGGGAGAAGAAACTTTCAAATAAATACATGACGGAAGTTTCCGAAGTCATACGGAAACTCTCCGACACCAACGGCGACGGCAAACTAGATAAATCCACTGTGTTCGCCGATGGCTTTAACGATGTTCTCGATGGCACAGCGGCGGGGATTTTTTACTACGAAGGTGCCATTTACTTCGCTTGTATTCCGAAGATCTACAAAATGTTAGATGAAAATGGTGACGATGCAGCGGATAAAAAGGAAGTCGTTCAAGATGGTTTCGGTGTTCGTATTTCCCTTTCCGGACATGACATGAACGGCTTCACTCTCGGACCGGATGGTCGGATTTATGGAACGATAGGTGACAGGGGTTTCTCGATCACCACCAAAGAAGGCAAAACCCATCATTTTCCAAACGAAGGCGCTCTGTTCCGTTTTGAACCAGACGGCAGTGGCTTTGAACTTGTGCACACCGGCCTGCGCAACCCTAAGGAAATTGCTTTCGATGAATTCGGAAACGCATTTTCGGTTGATAACAATTCCGACCAAGGCGACTCGGCGAGGATTTTGTATCTCGTCGAAGGCGGCGACTCCGGTTGGCAGATGGAGCATCAGACGATGCATACTTTCCACCGCTCGATCGGACTTGAAAAGCGTCCCCTCAGCCGCTGGATGGATGAGAAAATGTGGGAGATGCGCAACAACACCCAACCCGCCTACATTCTCCCGCCTGCTGCGCATCTAACATCTGGGCCATCTGGCCTGACTTACCATCCGGGTGTCGGTTTCCTAGAAAATGAAAAAGGTAGATTCTTGATTTGCGATTACAAAGGCGGGGCTTCGAATTCTGGCATTTGGTCGTTCGCCATGGAACCCGATGGTGCTGGAATGAAAATGGCAGACGCTCGCAAATTCCAATGGGGTGTTGGCGCAACCGATGTAGAATACTCTTTCGATGGCAAAGTTTTCATCACCGATTTTGTGACCGGTTGGCAATCCCACAACAAAGGACGCCTGCTCTCGCTTGACGCCGGAGAAAATCTCTACTTACCAAAAGAAACTCGCGACGCCGCAAAATTGATAGCCGCCGGATTTGATAAGCTCGATTCAGCAGAGCTTGGAAAACTGTTAGGACATACCGATTCAAGAGTCCGCCTCCGCGCCCAAGTGGCTCTGACTCGCAAGCCAGATGCCATCACTACTTTCCAAAAAGCCATCAGCTCAGATAACCTCATCACTCGCGTTCATGGTATTTGGGGCATGGGAATCGTCGCGAGACGCGGTGCAACGCCTTCACCCAAAGGTGAGTTCGTAACGATCACAAACTTAGCCGCACAACGCGAGAAAGCTGCTGACGCTTTGGTTCCTCTGCTGAAGGACCCATCCGCACAAATCCGAGTCCAAGCATTAAGAGTCATTCGAGATGCTGCTGTGACCCCAGATTCTTTATCTCTCGCGTCCCTTCTCAAAGACGAGTCCGCCGCCGTGCGTTTCGAGGCTGCAATCACGATTGGAAAAATGAAAGCCAACGCTCACTTCAGCGATGTGGTGGAACTTTTAAAAACCAATAATAACAGCGATGCGCATCTCCGCCACGCTGGAATTTATGCGCTAGAGCACATCGCAAGTAGCCCAAGCCAAGTCGGCGATTTAGTAAAATCAGACTCCTCCGCCGTCAGGCTCGCAGCGGTTGTCGCCTTGCGTCGTTTGCAAAGCGATGAGTTGAAACGTTTCATCAATGACGCGGATCCATACGTTCAAGACGAAGTTGTCCGCGCGATCGACGACCTCAACATGATCGGTTTAAAGCCTCTTTCCGCGGCGTTGTTAGATAAGATTTCGGGTCGCAAGTGGACACCACTGATGTTGCGCCGTTTGGTGAATCATGCGTATCGCGTTGGCACCGCAGAGAATGCAGAACGAATTCTCAAAGTGATTGTGAACGAGGAAATTCCCCAGGTTGTCAGAGAGGAAGCATTACGACTTGTCGCCATCTGGGAAAACCCTCATCCGGCGGATCCAGTCAGCGGAAAATGGCGGCCTTTAGCTGATCGTAGCCTAGATACTTTGAAACCCGCATTGGCCAGAGCGATGCCGAATCTCATCAATGCCAGTGAATTCGTGCTCAGCGGCGCACTTGATCTCGCTGATACCTACAAGTTCAATGGGGATCAGATCAGTTCGAAAGTCCTTCATGATTTGGTTTTAAAAGAAACTTTATCTGCTGCAACACGATCCAAGGCGCTCACAGTTTACATCACTCGCAAGGAAAATGACCTTCCTGAAATGTTAACAAAATTAGCCGATAATCCATTGGATGAACTCGCTCTAACTGCGCTTGATGGAATGGCGAAGTTTGCTCCAGACGCCGCGATTGTATCTTTGGAGAAAGCGATTGTTTCAGGCGGACCGATTCGTGCGCAGAAAGCTTGGGGTATTTTAGCGAAAATTTCTAAGCCAGAGGCCGCGACGTTCATCATCAGCCAACTAACGAAACTTCAGGCTGCGGATGGAATTTCTGTCAGCGCGATCGAACTACTCGCCGCTGCGAAAAGCCGTAAAGAAGCCGATGTTCAAAAAGCGCTCAAGGACTACGAAGCATATTTCGCGGGAAAGGCGGATACGTATGCTCAATACAACATCGCCCTCGAAGGCGGAGATCCCGTTAACGGCTTGTCCCTTTTCAAATCTCTCCCAACTGGCCAGTGCCTGCGCTGCCATAAATTTTCTGATAATAGCAATGCCGCAGGTGGCGATGCTGGCCCCAACCTCGCTGGGGTTGGTAAACTTCATGATCGAAAATATTTTCTCCAATCTCTCGTTAACCCTGCTGCAGTCGTCGCTCCGGGCTACGGCATCACCGCAGTGAATTTTAAAAACGGTGCGAGTCTCGTAGGCAATCTCGTCGAGGAAGCCGCAGACACCATCACGGTCTCAACACCTGAAAAAACATGGTTGATCAAGCGCACCGATATCACCGCTTTCACCCCGCCCGTTTCGGCGATGCCCCCAATGGCTGGAGTCGTCAAACCAGCGGAACTCAGAGACCTAGTCGCATGGTTAGCAACTTTGGAAACAAAAGCTAAGCCAGGCAAACCTACTGAAGTTAAAGCGCTCGATCCTACCACACTCCTCGAAGCGAAGTAACAATCGTGTCGAACTAGCGAATCAAGTCTTCCTCATACATCAGCTTGAAGCCGCTGCGATTGAGTATGGAGGTAGCGAAGTCGTAGTCCTCCACATGCATCGCGAGAAGTGCTTGGCCTTGTGGACCAGGTAGCATGGCGTAAGCGAAATCAACATTCGTTTCGGCAGTCATCAAAATATCCAAGCATTGCAGCAACCCCGGTCCTGCTTCTTTCAGAGCGAGAACCACTAGTTCACACATCGTGTAAGGAATGCCCTTCTCACAAAAAATCGCTTCGGCATTATCGGTATCTGTTAGAATTAATCTCGCTACCGTGGCGTCTCGCGAATCTTGGACACTGAGCCCGATCACATCGATAGACGCGGTGCGCAATAATTTCACCAAAGAAGCCAGTGCACCCACACGATTTGGCAGCATCACAGAAAATTGCCTCACCGGCGTTCCGCTATCCGCCACTGCTCCGCCTTCAGATTGAAATTCTTGCTCCATGAATCCGTTCGTTGAATTTAGCCTTTTGGCCCGCGAAGAAGTAAAGTGCTTACTTCGCCACTAGTCACGTCTTCAATCACTAACTGAGCCGGACGGACGTCATTTACGATGAATTCTCTGCCTTCTGCTGAGGAAAACTTCTGCCCGGTTTTAGCCAGATAGCGCCGACCCGTCGTCGCGTCTTCGACCAAGGCCACCGGATCGTGCCCGACTGCTGGATTGCCAGACCGCCATTCGCGGCGCTGACCCGTCTGCTTGTCTTCAACTTCTACCACACCAACATAAACGGGTTGGCTGTTATTGAGTTTTCCTACTTCCGTCCGAGTCGAAATTTTCACGACCACCAAATTGGAGTTGGGAAGCGGGTCGCCAGAGCGCACAGTGATTTCCTTGGACGGCTTTCCGCTGAGTCGCAGTGTGGCGGTCTCGCCGGAAACTTTTTTCACCTCAACCGGAAGTTCACGCTGCGAGTAATGGCGCATGATGATGGGAGAACTTTGATCTGGGGACGCGGGAGATTTGCTGCTTTTCGAGAAACTGGAAAGGCGCGCGCCTTCTAACACAGCGACTTTTTCAGTTGGAGCGCCAGCCGTCCTAGTGCCAGTTGAAGTCTTAACGGAACCACTCGCTTTGTTCACATCACTCAACATTGACACCGCGATTTGTTCATCGGAATCCAATGAAATCACTTCGTTTGAGAAGCCTTTCTCAATCATTTCGGCGATTTCTTGATGCCCGGCAGCGACGGCCATGCTCTGTGCTGTCTGACCCGTTTCTGTGGTCGCGTGTCGGCTCGCGCCAACATCCATGAGAATGGCGACGGCCTCTTGATGTCCGTTTTTCGCAGCCAACATCAATGGAGTTCTTCCATCATCCATGCGCGCGTGCACCGACGCGCCATAGTTCGTCAAGGTATCGATAGCTGCCGCATCGCCTTGCATGGCAGCTAACAATAAAGCCGAGTCGAGATCTTCACGATGATATGTCGCTAACTCTTCAATCGCTTTGATCTCATGATTCGATACCGCCAACATCAGAGCCATGTAACCATTTTTATCCTTCAATTTAGGATCGGCTCCCTGTTTCAAAAGCCAGCGAACCATTTCCGCCTTACCGGACAACACCGCTAGCATGAGAGGCGTTCTTCCTTCGTTGTCTGCGTCGTTAATCGAAATCCCAGCGTCCAACAGAAATTCCGCAACATCTTTGCTGCCTGCTTCGGCGGCGATGTGGAGGCTGTGCTGACCTTTGTCATCCTTTGCTTTCACATCGAAACCTGACTTGGCCATTTTTTTCACCACCGGTAGGTGATCGGCACGAATCGCTTTAAGCCATCCCTCTTGCGTCATGGTGTATCCAGCTTCTTGGATATCTGACTCCGCGCTGTCCGCATTTTTCCTGCAAGCACCTAGCCCCACAGCCAAGAGACACATCAAGCATATTACCAGAGGTTTCATCCCTCCCAAATACTTTAGTTTTCTTAATGATTCAACCTCCAATCTTCGCCCCTAGGTCTCAGGAAAAAATTCTAACAATTCGTATGGATTTTAGATTGCCAGAATGAGGTTGTCGGTGTGGAATCCCGCGTCTCCGAAACTAACCCCCCGTTTCTCCCCCCATGATCACTACCCCACTCAGATGGCTGAGCCTTGCTGTTATCTTTGGCTTTTCATCCGCCCCTGCTGCTACCTTGGCGAATTTCAACTTCACCGGAGGTTTGAAATCTAGTGCTGCATCTTCAATTCCTGGCATCACGATTTCTGAGATCACCAGCAATTCGGGCTTCAACTTGTTCATCTCTAGCTCCGGCTGGGACAGCGCCGCCCAAATCAGCGGGGCATCTAATTTCTTCACGCCCACCACCCATGCAGCTGCGGGAAATGCTGTCACTTTCACCATCACCGCAGCATCGGGATTTCGATTCTCGCTGGATGAATTTAGTTTTCAGGCGAGAAGCACCCCTAACGCTCCGGGAGATATTGGGTTTAGAATCAACTCACATTTTTATGATTTCTCGGGTTCCTACTCGAATAACTCAATCATCACGAACATTTCGAACTCATCGCTTGGTTTGACCGATCTCACTTCTGCGACGATCTCGATCCAAGGCTGGAACGCTAGTGGAGCGGTTGAGCTGCAACTCGATAATCTCATTTTAAACGGAACCGTGGTTCCCGAGCCGTCCACCTTCATCCTCAGCATGTTTGGTGCGCTAACATTATTGAGGCGTCGGCGTTGATTCGCGATTGCACTCCGCGCGCAAAACGTTTCCCTTCTCTCCGTGAAGCCGAAAAAGTTTGGTGCCAGAAGTCACGGTGACAAGAACCGACCAGCCCGGGAAAACCGCCATGTGAAACCTGTGGAGGAAAGTCATGCGCCCTCGCTGGATGAACATGATTTGATGAGGATTGTCGCGGAAACAGAGGTCCCTTTTTTGTTGATACTCGATTGTGTGCAAGACCCGCACAATCTCGGCGCGATTCTACGCACCGCGGATGGTGCTGGAGTGCATGCCGTGGTTGCCCCAAAAGACAAGGCGGTTGGGATCACCGAAACAGTGCGTCGTATTTCCGTGGGAGCTGCGGACTATGTCCCGTTCGTTCAAGTCACTAATTTATCCAGAACCATGGAGCAGCTGAAAGAAGCGGGCGTCTGGTTTGTCGGGACTTCGGATCGGGCAGAAAAGACACTTTACGAACTCGATCTCAAAGGCCCGCTTGCCCTCGTGCTTGGTGCTGAAGAAAAAGGAATGCGCCGTCTGACCGAAGAAAACTGCGATTTTCTCGCGAAATTGCCCATGGCTGGCAAAGTAGAGTGCCTAAATGTCTCAGTCGCGACCGGAGTTTGCTTGTTTGAGGCGGTTCGCCAGCGGCAAGTTCAGGCTTAGTTTACCAATATCCATACCGATTCGGGGCCAGAAACGGTAAATATTTAAGATTTCTGTAATATTGCAGCCCATATTTTAACAGATGTTTAAAATTTTGAGTCGCAATATCCTAGGGTTTATGCTACCATTGTCTCGCTATGGCAACACCTACCAAAAGAACCCGGTTTTCCCGGAGACTTCCAGACCACGTGACCGATGAACTCTGCAATGTCCTTTCTGAAAAGAAAGTATTCGGATTCAACGATCTCTTCGAAAGAGTGTTTGAGAACCTTAAACTGCGAAATGCCGTAAGCGGTGGCGAAGAAATGCTTCGCCTTCGTTCTTACGAGAAATTGCAGAATCTCGTCAACCGCGGTCTCGTGGAAAAACTTGGTAAGGAATACAAAGGAACCGCACGTGTTCACGAAGCCTCCAGCGCTTATGCAGCCGCCCAAGAAGCAGCTGAAGCAGAAGCTTAATTCCTCTAGATTTACTGACAAAGCCCGTGTCTGAAAAGACACGGGCTTTTTTTCTACCCAAGGCGCGATCCAGTATCTAGAAATCGCGCAGCGAAATTCTTCCCGTCTTTTTGTATGCCTGAAAATTATCTTCCCGTTTTATTCCAAGTCCTCATCGCCTGTGGATTTGCTGTGACAACGCTTGCACTCAGTGTGGTCTTTGGCCGTTCGGCGCGTCGCAATTCTATCAAAGACTCAGCCTACGAATGCGGCATGTTACCCATCGGCGATGGCGCACCTCGTTTCTCTATCCAATTCTACCTCGTCGCGATGTTGTTCGTGATCTTCGATATCGAAGTCGTTTTCATGTATCCATGGGCAGTGCAATTCCGCGATCTCGCGCAACATCACGGCCCCACGGTTCTTGCTAGTATGGCAGGCTTCGCTGGCGTTCTGGCCATCGCTTATGTCTATGCCTTAAAAAAAGGCGCTCTCAATTGGAAGAGCTGATGCGTTAGTTTCAAGCCCACCTGCTCATGATCCACCAAGTCATTTACCTTAAGCTGAATGATTCCGTGGATGCCAAAGTGTTGGAGGAAATGGTAAGAGCTAGCCGAACTTGGCTTTTGAAAATTCCCGAAGTGCTGGCGGTGCATTCCGGTCGCAATTTAGATCCCGATTCTCCATGGCCGTTCTTCTATTCCTTCGAAGTCGAATCGCGTGAGAAACTGAAATTTGTCAAAGATGACGCGTATTATCTCAAGTTCATCAAGCAATACATTGAGCCACACACGACCCACGGATTAGAGATGGAATTCGAGCTCGATCCCTCAAAGAACTTTAAATACTCATAACCGCAAAATATCCCTCCCTGAAAATTCGTTGAAATTACGAAGATCAACACTTGAAAGATAATCGTCCTGTGCGCAAGTTCCGCAGCCGGCGATCACCGCCTGAATAGAGAAAAATGGCCTCAACGATCCAGATACCAGACAACGCCCCGTTTACCCCCGAACAACGCCTGTGGTTGAGCGAATTTTTAGGAAACATCCTTTCCCAATCGTCAGCATCTTCACAGTCAGCGGGTCCTGCTGTCCCTGTCACCGTTCTTTTCGGTTCTCAGACAGGCACGGCTGAAGGCTTGGCTAAAAAACTCGTGAAAACCCTGAAGAAGGGAAATTTCGAGCCGAACATTCAGGACATGGGAAGCTACGACAAAGAGCATCTCTCGAAAGAGAAAAACCTTTTGGTCATCACCTCCACATACGGCGACGGCGAACCTCCAGACACAGCGTTAGAACTACACACATGGTTGATGAGCGATGCCGCGCCGCGTCTCGAAGGAGTTAACTTCTCGGTGCTTTCTTTAGGAGATAGTTCATACCCAGATTTCTGCCAGTGCGGAACCGATTTCGACCTCCGCTTAGAAGCGCTAGGCGCGACTCGTATTTTTCCAAGAGTCGACGTTGATGTCGATGTGGATCAGCCTTACGCGGATTGGTCAAAAGGCGTCATCGCGGTTCTTGCGCCGGCTGCTGCTTTCGTAACATCTAACAAAGTTGCGTCCGATGACATCGATGAGCCCGGTTACTCGAAAAAGAATCCTTTCCCATCTTCCGTTCTCAAAAATTACAATCTCAACGGCTCAGGTTCTAAACAAACCCACCACATCGAAATTTCACTTCAAGGCTCTGAACTGAATTACGAAGTCGGGGATGCTTTGGGCGTCTATCCAGAAAACCCTGCAAGCGTGGTCGATGAAATCATTGCCGCTCTGCCTTTCAAAGCAGGCGATGTCCCAACATCGACGGGTGAAGAAGTCAGCCTCCGCGAAGCCCTCATTCATCATTACGACATCGGCACGATCAACAAAGCTCTCATCGAGAAATGGCAAAAGCGCAGTGGTTCACCATACCTCCGCTCACTCGTCGAAGCAGATGATAAAAAGGAATGGGAAAAATTTTGCTGGGGTCGCGATCTAATTGATCTGGCGCTCGATTACCCAGCCGACTTCACCGATGGCGAGGATTTCGTTTCTGTTTTGAAGAAACTCCAGCCACGCCTTTATTCCATCGCCTCAAGTCCAAAAGCTCATCCCGATGAAGTTCACCTTTGTGTCGGCATCGTTCGTTACGACAGCCATGGCAGAAAACGCGGCGGGATTTGTTCGACGTATCTCGGCGATCGCTTGAGCGCGAACTCCAAACCTGGAGTGTTCGTCCATCACAATTCAGCTTTCCGTCTGCCAGCCGATGGCAACGTTCCGGTCATTATGGTGGGGCCAGGAACAGGCATCGCGCCTTTCCGTGCCTTCCTTGAAGAACGTAAAGCAACTGGAGCAAAAGGTAAAAACTGGTTATTCTTCGGCAATCCCTACGCAAAAACCGATTTCCTTTACCAAGACGAACTCGAAGCTTTCCAGAAAGACGGCACGCTTTCTCGCATGGATCTTGCATGGTCGCGCGATCAGAAAGAAAAAATCTACGTTCAGAATTTGATGCTCAAGCAAGGAGCCGAAATGTGGAAGTGGCTTCAAGAGGGAGCGGCATTCTACGTTTGCGGTGATGCATCACGCATGGCGAAAGATGTCGATGCCGCTTTGCTCAGCATCGCACAAGAGCACGGCAAACTTTCCGAAGAAGCCGCAGCGGCTTACATCGCACAACTCAAGAAAGACAAGCGCTACCTGCGTGACGTTTATTAATGGGCAGCCAACCAATTTTTTCCCGTCCCTTTTTCAACCAAAATAGGAACGCCGTGTGGAAGAACTAGAGCAGACTCCATGATGTGAATGATTTTCGGGACGAGTTCCGATTCCTCGTCAGGGTGCAGGTCGAACACGAGTTCGTCGTGAACCTGAAGAAGCATTTTCGTCTGGTAAGGCTTTTTGCGCAGCAACTCGTCGATGCGAATCATCGCGATTTTAATCATGTCAGCAGAAGTGCCCTGGATCGGCATGTTAATCGCGGCGCGCTCGGCGTTTTGGCGAAGTCCGGCGTTGCTGGAATTGAGATCAGGATAATGACGACGGCGACCGGAAAGGGTTTCCGCGTAGCCTTTCTCGCGCGACTCCGCGATGGTGCGATCCATATATTCTTTGATCGCTGGATACTCGCGGAAATAAGCATCGATGATTTCCGCTGCTTCGTTGCGGGGAATGGCGAGACGTTGCGAGAGTCCGAAAGCGGAGATGCCGTAGATGATTCCGAAGTTCACCATTTTCGCGCCGGAGCGCATTTCGCGAGTGACCTCTTCGGGTGCTACACCGTGGACTTTCGCAGCGGTGATTGTGTGAATATCGGCACCGTCTTGGAAGGCGGTGATCATCGTCGGATCGCAAGCTAACGCAGCCATCACGCGCAGTTCGATTTGCGAGTAATCGCACGACAGAAGTTGAAATTGGAATTTGGAGGATTGTGAATCGCGCGGCACGAATGCTTGGCGGATTTTTCTGCCTGCTGCGGAACGAACGGGGATGTTTTGCAAGTTAGGATCAGATGAGGCAAGCCGACCTGTTCCAGCTACGAGTTGGTGAAAATGAGTGTGAATGCGACCCGTCTCTGGAGCGATGTGATTTGGCAATGCATCGAGGTAAGTCGATTTCAATTTAGCCGCCTCGCGGTATTCGAGGATTTCCTCAATGATGGGGTGAATTCCGAGTAAAGTGGAGAGCGTTTGTTCGTCAGTCTTGTATTGGCCGGTTTTCGTTTTCTTGGCTTTATCTAACAACCGTAGATGATCAAAAAGAATTTGTCCGAGTTGTTTCGGCGAGGCGATATTGAAAGGAGTTCCGGCGTGGGCTTGGATGGATTTCGCGAGCTGATCGATGGTCAGTTGGAGATCGTCGCCGATGGATTTTAGGGCTTCTAGATCGATGGCGATTCCCTCCATTTCCATACGCACCAACACAGGCAACAACGGCGCTTCGATTTCAGAAAAGATTTTATCTTGGCCGGTTTGGACGAGCAGCGGGCGGATTTTTTCGGCGAGTTGGAAAGTCACGTCTGCGTCCTCGGCGGCATATTCTGCAAGGGTTTCGAGAGGAATGGAAAGCATATCCAAATCTTTGGACTTGGTGGTTTTTTTCTCAGCAAAATCGAAAAGGTCATCCGAAGTATTCTCGGCTGGGCGGTTAAAAACCGCCGCCACGTCCGCCAACTTCACTGGCGTGTAGCCGAGTAAAATTTCCGAGAGATAATCCATGCTGTGTCGGCGTTCAGGAACTGCTAACGCATCTGCGAGCATCGTATCGAAATACGGCCCGCTCACTTCGATCCCATGGGAGTGCAGCACCGATAAATCGTATTTCAAATTGTGTCCGATTTTTTCCGCAGGAGAACGCAAGACCGCTTTGATTTCAGTGATGAGATTTTCCGAATAAGGAAGATACCATCCTTCATGAGCCTTCCATGAAAACGCGATTCCTAACAGTTTTGCGGAGTGACGATCCAACGACGTGGTCTCGATGTCGAAGCAGAAAGAGGTTTGCGCAGCGAGTTGTTTGAAGAGTTGGTCTTGAAGCGCTTTCGTATCGGCGAGGGTGTAAGTGTGGGGAACTTCGCGGATGGTTTTGAAGGTATCGAAGAGTGTGGGGGCGGACTGTTGTTGCGGTTCGCTTGGCAAGTCCGCTCGGACATTTTCCTCGCCGAAAAGTCTCTTGGTCAGCGTGCGGAATTCGAAGTCGGTGAAGAGCTGTTTCAGGGCTTCGTCGTCACGTTGTGAAATGATCAAATCGTACCAAGTCACTTCGAGCGGGCAGTCGATGATGATCGTGGCGAGTTCTTTGGAAAGCAGTGCCATATCCGCGTTCGCCTCGATGCTTTCCTTTTGTTTGCCTTTCAGTTGATCGGTATTTTTCAGGAGGTTTTCGATCGTTCCGAAATCGGAAATGAGTTTTTGAGCAGTTTTCGGGCCGATCCCTGGGACTCCGGGAATGTTGTCAGAGGCGTCCCCCATCAAGCCGAGTAAATCGATGATTTGGTGCGGCTCGGAAACTCCCCAGATTTCGGGAAGCTGTTTCAGTCCGATAATTTCATGATCCGTGCCCTTGCGGCCGGGTCGCCACATGAATGTGGTATCGGAAAGTAGCTGAGCGAAATCTTTGTCCGGCGTGACCATATAAGATTCAAATCCATCTAGCTCAGCGCGTTTCACCAAGGTTCCGATCAAATCGTCTGCCTCGAAACCATCGATTTCCAGCACTGGTAAAGCGAACGCACGGCAGAGTGCTTTCACATGCGGGATTGCTGCGGCGAGCTCTTCCGGCATCGCGTCACGCTGGGCTTTGTAGGCGGGATAACGAATGTGCCGCGGGGTCGGCGCCGAAGTATCGAACGCAACTCCAAGGTGCGTGGGGGTTTCTTTTTCTAAAATCGAGAGTAAGGTATTGATGAAACCGTAGAGCGCAGAAGTATTGACTCCTTTGGAATTGCGAATGGGATTTTGGATGAAGGCAAAGTGAGCCCGATAAATCAGGGCCATGCCATCGAGCAAGAAAAGGCGTTTCATGCAGCGCACTCTAAGTTTCAACCCGCAAAGTCCAATGAAGAATTCGAACGAGCTGTCATTTCCTGAAAAATGCCCGAAACAGCGGGGATTACCATTTGCCAAGTGGCACTTTGCCGAACTACTTTCGCCGAAAGTTTCCCCCGACCCGATAGAAAAAACCTAATCCCCCGTATCAAAATACGTTTTAACCCCTTCTTCTCCTGATGAAAGTCATCTACGCTACTGCTTTACCCCTATTCCTACTGCTATCCGGATGCGGGGATGATTCCACTGCTTCGTCTGAGAAACCTGCAGATCAATCGAAAACCAAAACTCCTGAAACATCGGTGGCCCTACCTAAGGTTATTTCTTTCAACGAGCACATCCAGCCCATCCTATCCGAGTATTGCTACCACTGCCACGGTCCCGACGCTGGCACTCGCAAACCAGATAAGGAGCCCCTGCGCCTTGATATCGAGGCGGACGCTTTCAAAATCCGCGACTTTGGAACTCCGGTCATTATCAAAGGAAACCCTGCCGAATCCGAGATGATCAAATTGATGAAGTCCAAGGATAAGGACGAGGTGATGCCTCCACCGCAAAGTCACAAAGTGATGAACTCGCGGGAAATCGCCCTCGTCGAAAAATGGATCGCACAAGGCGCAGAATACGAAGGCCACTGGTCATACGAGCCAGTCGTCCGACTCGATCCACCGAAGAACAACTGGTCAGAAAAGCCCATCGATGGTTTTGTTCATGAAAAACTCGTTCAAGCTGGCCTCAAACCCAACGAACCTGAAGATCCGCGTAGATTTCACCGCCGCTTGAGTTTCGATCTCACCGGACTTCCCCCAGAATCAGGGACCACCGATACGTTCGTCGCGGCCTACGAAAAAAATCCCGATGCCGCCATTTCTGCTGAGGCTGATCGGATGTTAGAAACTAGCACCAGTGCTGAGCATTTCACCCGTCACTGGCTAGACGCCGCTCGCTACGCCGACACCCACGGCATCCACATCGATAACTACCGCGCCATCTGGCCATACCGTGATTGGGTCATCCGGGCTTTCAAGGCAAACATGCCATGGGATCAATTCACCACCGAACAAATCGCCGGCGATCTTTTACCCCAACCCAATCTCGATCAGAAAATCGCCACCGGTTTCCTGCGCTGCCTATCTACTACTGGTGAAGGCGGTGCGATCGGAGAAGAATATGAAGCCATTTATGCGACCGATCGCGTAGACACTATCGGCTCAGTCTGGCTCGGTCTAACAGCGAGTTGTGCATCCTGCCACGACCACAAGTTCGATCCGTTCTCGACCAAAGAATTTTACCAACTCACCGCGTTTTTCAGAAACAACACGATGTCGGCATTGGACGGCAATAATGCCAATCATCCTCCATCGATTTTTGCTCCTATCCCCGAAGATCGCGAAGCTTGGAATGCTCTTCAGGTGAAAATTAACGATGTCAACAAACGCATCGAATCCCGCAAAGCTGACGCAAAAAATGACTTCAATGCGTGGCTAAATAGTAAAGCAACACAACTAGGTCGCGAGATTGATTCTACACTCTCCATCCATTTGCCAATGACGTCTGAAGGCGGAAAAATCACCGGGAAAATCGATAGTGTAGAGAAAGAATGGCCGACCGAACCCAACCGCATCGACGGACCACTAGGCAAGGCCGTTATCGTATCCGATAAGCCCATCGACCTAGGAAATATCGGAAATTTCACTCGCAGTGATCTAATCACCTACGGCGGTTTCGTTTGGTTTGAAGGTGCGCCAACCGGTTCCGTCATTGCAAAAATCGATCCGTCACAAGGGTACCGTGGTTGGGATTTATGGTTCGAGGACGGCAAGCCCGGTGCCCACGTCATCGACAGTTGGGACAAATCCGCGTGCAAAATTCAAACAGATGCTAAGTTGAAACCCAAAAAATGGTATCACATCATGATCGCCTTCAACGGTGCAGCAAGTGGTCACCAATCCCTATCTCTTTATATCGATGGTAAAAAAACCAACGCTAAAATTTACCCCAACACCGTAGGCGGAAACATCGTCACTGAAACTCCCCTCGTTCTTGGCTCACGCGGGAACGGAGATTCCAAGATCAACACCAAAGTCGCGCTCCAAGATTTCCGTCTCTACCGCCGACTCTTAACGGAACAAGAAATCGCCCGCATCGCGAATTCGCAAATGATCGAAGAATGGGCATCGCTCCCAGAAGACAAGCGCAATGAAAAACAAAACCAGGCGCTTTTCGATCACTACACCAGTGTCGTGGATCCCAAATCTCTCGAACTCATCAGTGAACGAGACAAACTGTTAGCTGATGATAAAAAAATCAAGGATCGTGGTTCGATGACTTTGGTTTATGAAGAGAAAAAAGATTCTCCACCTTTCGCCCACGTCCTCACTCGTGGTGCATACAGTGCCAAAGCCGAAAAAGTTTTACCTGAAACTCCCGCCATGCTGCCGCCTATGCCAGCAGGCGCGCCCAAAGATCGTCGCGGCCTCGCGATGTGGTTGAACGATCCAAAAAATCCTCTCCCCGCCCGCGTCACCATGAACCGCTTGTGGTATTATTTCTTCGGAAAAGGCATCGTCGAGACTAACGGCGACTTCGGCATCATGGGCGCACGCCCCACTCATCCAAAACTCCTCGACTGGCTCGCTTCCGAATTCATCGCAAGCAAATGGAACTTCCGCCACATGGTCAAAACCATCGTGTTATCTGAAACCTACCGCCAAGCAGGTCATATCACTCCCGAGAAACTCGAAGCCGATCCGGCCAACAACTTGCTAGCACGCGGTCCACGCACACGCCTCGATGCTGAGCAAATCCGCGATCTCGCTCTCGCAAGTTCCAACCTCCTTTCCAAGAGAATCGGTGGAGCTTCAGTGAAACCCTATCAACCTGAAGGCGTATGGAGTGCCGTAGCCATGCCGCAATCTAATACCAAAGATTACAAACAAGACACGGGAGAAGGTCTCTACCGTCGCTCAATGTATACTTTCTGGAAACGCACCGCCGCACCGCCGACCATGGAAATCCTCAACGCCCCTACACGAGAAATTTTCTGTGTCGCTCGCGAACGCACCAACACTCCCCTGCAAGCCCTCGCCCTCATGAACGATCCGCAGTTCGTCGAAGCCGCGCGAGCTCTCGGCACCCTTGTCTTGAAAGAAGGTAAAGATTTCGATCAACGCGTCGACATCATGACCTTGCGTTTGCTCAACCGTAAATTAGAGACTGAAGAACGCGCCGCGATCCAAGAAACCTACGCCGCTGCCGAAAAATATTATCGTGAGAAACCCGAAGACGCGAAACTCGCACTCACCATCGGGGAATTTAAATACGACCAAACCCTTCCAACCGCTGATCTCGCCGCATGGACCTTGGTGGCAAATCAGTTATTCAACCTCGATGAAACCGTAACCCGTTAAACTACGATGACTCCAGTAGATCTTTACAACGAAGCATACACCCGCCGTCAGTTCTTCCGCAAAACCGGAACCGGACTCGGCGTTGCCGCCATGGCATCCCTACTCAACCAAGAGGGACTCGCGGCAGGCCAACCCATGGGCAATATGTCGATCCCGCAGTTCGCCCCAAAAGCAAAACGTGCGATCTACATCTCACTCATCGGCGCGCCATCTCAGTTAGATACCTTCGATTACAAGCCCGAGCTCAAAAAACGCTTTAAAGAGGATCTCAAAACTTACCTCGCAAAAGAAGGAGAGCGGCTCACCGGCATGACCGCCGGCCAAGCCGCGTTTCCTCTGGCACCATCCATTTTTAAATTCAATCAACACGGACAATCCGGCACATGGGTCAGTGAGTTGTTACCATGGCACGCAAAAATGACCGATGATCTCTGCATCATCAAATCCATGCATACGGATGCGATCAACCACGAGCCCGCGAACCAACTCATATACACCGGCTCCATGGTCAACGGCAAAGCCTCCATGGGTTCATGGTTGTCTTACGGCCTAGGCACCATGAACGAGGACTTACCGTCCTTCGTGGTGCTCCACGCCAAGCACACATCCCCCTTCGCCAACGTCCAAGCCATCTCTTCCAGACTCTGGGGCTCTGCCTACCTTCCCGGAAAATACGCCGGCGTCGCACTCCGCTCTCTCGGCGATCCTGTCCTCTTTCTCAAAGACTCTCCCGGCGTTCCGCGCGAACTCCGCCGTAGTATGTTAGATGGATTAGGAAAACTGAATCAAAAATCCTACGACGCAATCCTTGACCCAGAAATCCAAACTCGGATGCAGCAATACGAAATGGCTTATCGCATGCAACGCTCCGTTCCTGAACTCGCCGATCTTTCCGGTGAAGAAGAGCACACTTACAAGCTCTATGGCGATGACAGCAAAAACCGCGGTTCGTTCGCCAACTCCGCGCTGATGGCGCGCCGCTTGCTCGAACGTGGCGTACGCTTCGTGCAAATTTTTCATCGCGGTTGGGACCAACACGGCGATCTCCCTCGCGATCTCGCTTCGCAATGCAAAGATGTTGATCAAGGCTGCTACGGCCTCATTCAGGATCTCAAACAACGTGGAATGTTAGAAGACACCCTCGTCATTTGGGGCGGCGAATTCGGACGCACGGTTTACTCTCAAGGCACCCTCACGGAAACCAACTACGGTCGCGATCACCATCCTCGTTGCTTCAGCATCTGGATGGCCGGCGGCGGCATCAAAGGCGGCCAAGTCTACGGTGAAACAGATGAAATGAGCTACAACATCGCTGATAAAGATAAAGCCGTTCACATCCGCGATTTGCACGCAACCATCCTGCACGCTCTAGGTATCGACCACGAACGCATGACCTACAAATTCCAAGGCCTAGACCAACGCCTGACCGGCGTAGAACCCGCCAAAGTCATCAAAGACCTGTTCGCGTAGGATTTCCCTAAATCTTTATCTTTTCGGCACAAGATCTTTTGCATAAAGTAAGGGATGAAAAAGATTATTGCTGCCATTGATTTTTCCAACGCCACATCAGGTGTAACGTCCGCTGCGGTTGAAATGGCTAAAGCCTTCGGCGCAGAACTTCACTTGCTCCATGTGATGGAAGCCGAGCCAACCTACACCGCCTATGGCTTAAGCCCGAACGAGTTCCCTGTCATTCATGACTTTCACGTGGAAGCGCGCAATCGTGCTCAAAAAACATTAGATGAGGTCGCAGCCAAGATTACCGCAAAAGGAATCACTGCCACCGCCCACCTCGCCGATGGCAGCCCCCTTCTCGAACTAGAAGCCAAGGCCAAGGAAATCGGCGCCGACATGGTGATCTTAGGATCGCACGGCCACAGCGTCGTCGCCGCGCTACTGCTGGGCAGCGTCGCCGAAGGCATGGTGAGAAAATCTTTCGTCCCAACCTTGGTGATTCCCGCCGGTGATACGAAATAGCGGTTCACCTCACAGACGTACTCCCTGCGGGTGATGAAAAACATCATCGGGATCATATTGCCGTTTGATTTTTTGGAGAAAACTGAGATCGCCAAAATAGGATTTCTGAGGATCGGGAAAATTGCGATCGGGATAGTTGCAGTAATGGCGTTTGATGCCGTGATCCGCCAATAACGTTTGAATCGTATCTACGGCTTTGATGACGACTGGTTCGCGCTCAGGATCATCCCAGTAACCTTGAATTTCTGACATATAACTGCAATCGCGATGCGCGAATACTGAAGCTGCCGCATAGGTTGGATCTTGGATGGCTCCGCCAAGCGTGTTGCACTGCCAGATCACTCCACTCGTATCCGCAACTTGTTTGGCGAGCACCTCCACCACATCTTTCAGCTCAGCAAAACCTTGGAGCATTCCGGCACAGGCATTTTTGAATGGTAACGGGCCGGAGCGCCCATAATAGGTTTTGATCGCAATGGGATAGAGTGGTGCGTAATAGCGCGTGGTAGTACTGACGAGTTTTTCCAACGGCTTCATCATCGCCGTGATGCCGGTTTGGCTTTTTAGATCCGTATGAGTGAGCAGAATAGTCAGCGATTTACCATTTAACACAAAAGCAGAAAACGCATCGCGCGGTAAATCTTTGGTCGCAATAAACCACGCTTCTAACAAGACGTGAGTTTTTTCCGGCGTCAGATTTTTCGCTTTGAAGCGGCGATGATAGAGATGAGTCGGGGCCTTTTGTGTCCGAAACTTAAACTGTGTGATCACTCCGAAATTTCCGTTTCCCCCGCCACGACACGCCTTGAGTAGCTCGTGATCACCATCGCACTGATGAACCGAGCCCTTCGCATCGATCATACGCAAACCTAATAATTGATCACAGGTCAGTCCATATTGCCTTGCCAATAAGCCATAGCCACCACCGAGCGTGAGTCCGCCAATTCCAACTCCAGCACATGATCCCGCGGGCAGCACGCGACCTCTCTCCAATAAAAAATCATTAATTTGCCGCAACTTCGCACCCGGGCCGACGGTGAGGATTTTCGTGTTTTTATCGAACGACATCTGATCTATGCCCGACATATCCAGCGAGACTGAATGATCAGCTAAACAATACCCCTCAAAGCAATGACCTCCGCTTTTGATGGAAATCGATTTCTTCTGTTCGCGCGCCCACTCGATACCTGCAATGACATCATTTTCTCCGAGGCACTTCTTTACCGCAGCGGGTTGAGGCAGTAATCGACTATTGAATAACTTACACGCCAGGCGGTAACCATCACTACCAGGTAGATGAATAGATGAGTTCTCAACTACTTCCTGCCCAGCCGCGTGTGGAGCTAAGAGCGCGGTGAAGCCTAGTTGTAAAAATTTACGGCGATTCCAAAATTCAACGCTCTCACCTTGATTACTCACAAGAAGATGAGTTAACGACATGAAAATCCTCAGACAAGTTTAAAGCTTTAATTCCCCGCCACACCCACTCGGAAGAACTTCGGAGCTTGTTGCGCACCGCCGCCTTGCACCGGAACCGTCGCAGGGAAAGGAATACTAACAGCTTCTAATTCACCCGAACTTGCCGGATTCGTTACTACATTTAAGTTCGTAGAACTGGCTGTCCAGAGTTGGAGATCCGCACTGAATACCACCGTGTAATTTACGTTTGCTGCCACATAGTCTTTGCGACGTGCAAAGACCGCGCGGTATTCTGCAGGTTGTCCGGATGCCGCGAAATTCATCAAAATAGGAACTCCCGGCTCAGTTACATCACCGTTCATCGTAAAGCCCAGCGTACTAGTGGTTGGTGAAGTCGGATCTAAGCCAAAGGCAAACTCTTGTAAGTTAGTTAAGTTATCGCCATCTGGATTACTTGTTAGCGCAGTATCTGTGAAAGTGTTTTGAAACGGAGTACTAACCCAACCCGAGTATGCAGCGCTCTGCACATTGAACGTCGCCGTTCCCACATGACCTGAACCGTCATTTACAGTGAAAGTACGATTATCTCCCAAAACACTCGGCGTGATACTTACTCCGCTTAGCACTCCATTAACAAAGCTTGCAGAGGTGCCAGTAACACCCGCCGTCCCACCAAAGCTTACCGTGCCATTAAAGGTGGTAATCGTCTGGTTTGCGCTATCTTGTGCGGTGATCACAACGCCCGTAATTGGCGTGTTAACCGTTCTCGGCGAGGAAATCGGAGAAATCGCAAAGTGATCGATAGGGCCAACAATTTTTAACATCAGGCTGTTTCCAGAAATGTAAGTACTGGCTACCCCACCTACAGGTACAGACACGTTGAGTGTAGCAGGAGCAACACCGGTGATACTGTTGCCGCCAGTGATCAGAGTGTAAGTGCCGGCAGCCAAACTACCACTCGAAGTGATGGTCAGAGTTGAGGTGCCTGAAAAAATGAAATCTTTGCCAGGGGAAATATCGAGTGGGTTGTGTGCACCAGCGCTGGTGCTGATGTCGAACTCCAACTTACCGCCCGTGGCGATCGTGACGCTGCCGCCAATCTTACCACTGCCGCCGAGCGTGGCAGCACTGGCCACGCTAACATTGCCAGTAGCTAAACTCTGATCTCCATTGATGAAGAGTTTTCCTGCAGTGACGGTGGTGGTGCCGGTGTAGGCATTGGCGCCCTGAAGCGTCCAATTACTCGCACTGCCAGTCTTCGTGATACTCAAGGGACGTAAAGTGGTCCCGACATCCGAGGCATTTGTGATACTTCCAGTTATGAAGTTAGAAGTGGTTCCGCTAGTGCCACCTAACTCCAGAATGGGGATTCCTCCATTCACCGCATTGCCAGCGGCCATGGTGACACTGGCGACAGTGAGAGGGGCGGTGGTTGGATTTAGGACTGTGGTAAAGTTGCTGCCAGCCGTTCTATTTGATAAGTTGGATAAAGTCATCGCGCCAGTTTCCAGTCTATATCCGTTCGCTCCTGTTGCGTTGAGAGTGTAAGTCGTAACAGCAGCGCCCGTGGCGGTATTCCAAGTAAAGGTGCCGATTTGCGCCGTGCTGCCTGTCGTAACACCGCCGTTGTTACCCACAAAAATCGTCATCGCGTTGGTAGTGTTGCCACCAGTGAGAGTGAAAGGTCTACTGAAATTGATGGTGCCTGCGGCGTCATCCAGCAAACGCACGGTCGTGCTTCCACCAGAAGTGACCGTGGACCTCACGATTGTATTCGGCGATAGCGATTGACTGCCGCTGAATGTCAGCGTGCCGTTTGCTGCGGATAAGTTAGTATCTCCGCTGTAGGTGTTGGTGCCGCTCAAGGCCCAAGAGCCGGCTTCGCTTTTGGTTAGAGAAATGACGTCGGTCGTACCGCCAACATTGCCGTTGGAAATATTACCGGCAAATCGATTCGCGCCGGTGTTGGTGCCGGCCAAGGTGAAGGTCTTGTTGCCATCGCCAGTAACCAGTAAGTCTTTGGTGATGGCGAGAATGCTGCCCGTGTTGCCAAGCGCAGAAATGGTACCGCCACTGGTAGTTCCGGAAAGCGCGAACTGACGATTAGTGAGAGTGGTTGCGCCCCCGCTGGTATTAATCCAACGGAAAGACCCGTTGTTGAGATTGATAAGTCCTGCCCCGACGCCGTCACCGATACTCGCAAACTCAAGCCCGTAAGAGAGAGTGTTGCCAGTGGTGGCATTGATTATTCCCGAAAAATTGTTGCTGGCATTCTGAAATGACAACCCAGTCGTATTATTAAATACGAGAGTCCCCGCACCAGTCAACGGCCCTAAGATCGTTTTAAGACCGTTAGTGCCTTGTGTGAAAGTGGCAGTTACACCCCCGTTGATCGTAATGGTTCGACCTGTGCCCAAAGTCGTAACTCCCATACTTAGCGAGGAGGTGCCATCGAATGTTATTCCACCACTGGCGGCTCCGAGGTTGCTGTCCAGAGTGATTGCCAATGTTCCCGCGCTAATCACCGTGCCGCCGGTGTAATCGTTTGTGCCGCTGAGAGTCAAATTACCCGCGCCGGCTTTCTTAAGGCCACCATTGCCGGAAATCTGGCTGGAAATAGTGAGTGTGCGGTTGGTGACGTTGATGGTCGGTATGCCGCTGGTGCGAGCAAGAGTTAGGACATTGGAGCCGGAAATCGTCAGATCGTGCGATGCTGTCGTTGAGTCGGTGAAAGTGATATTTCCGATGGTGCGCGCAGAATCCAGATTGACCACCTGGGCGGCGGCAATATTAGGCGTAAAGCTAGCTGTTCGATCAGCACCGGCAGCAATGGTTCCGCCACTCCAGTTACCTGATGTGCTCCAGTCGAAAGGCCCAGCGGCGGTTTGAGCCCATGTGCCGTCGGCACCCGGTGCCCACTTCGCATATAGAACCAATGAAACGTTTCCGCTATAAGTCCCGCCGAGCGCATAATCTGTGCCGCTGCCGTCTGCCGCTGTGTTCCAAGCAACAAAGCTAAAATCGCTTTTGTTAAGATTTCCGCTATTAGTGGCGAGAGTCAGATCAACATCTTGGTACTTGGTCTGGTCTGCTGGAACTGTGCCGCTGGTGTTGCCGTTTGCTTGATAGCTAACAGTGTGGGAAATGACGAGGTTTCCACTAGCGCTACCAGCGTAGTTCGGCTCTGTGATGGTGGCGACAACTGCATAAGTGCCTCCAGTAGTCGGCACTGTTGACGATCCGTTGTAAGTAACCGAACAAGCGAGACCTGAAGGTGTGGTCGTGACCGTGACAGGACGGGGCGACCCATTATAGGTTTGCAGCAGGTTGCTAAGGTTGACAGTGGCGGAAAGCACATTGACCGTTAAATCTACCGCGCGCGTCGCATTACCTAAACCATTGGTAGTATTGGTGAAGGTAACTGTGTCGCTGTAGCTATTGGAAGCAAGCGTGTTGGCATTCGTATTGATAGATGCCGTGACCGTAGTGGTGGCACCGGCAGCGAGAGTGCCTGAGGTTGCACTCAAAGTGACCCAGCTTTGAGTTTTTCCTGCCGTCCAGTTGATGGATGTGCTGCCTACGTTAGTGAGGGTGTAGATCTTTGAGGACGGCGAGAATGATCCGCCGTATGTACCCGAGGAAGCGAGACCGCCACTGGTGACATCGAGAGTACCGAGAGGGACTCCAGTGCCCGCTAGGTTAATGTCGAAGGGATTTTCATCCGTATCGTTACTTGCGATGTGGATGGCTGCTGTCCGGGAGTCGGCCGCTCCGGGAGCAAAGGTGACCGTGAAGGTGGTGCTGGCCGCGGGCGCAAGAGTTGTGGCCCCAAGAGCACTGACCGCGTAGTCCGCATTGTTCGTGCCATCCTTGGTGATAGCCAGCCCAGTCAGGTTGGCGGTTCCTGTGTTTTTCACCGTGAAGGTGAAAGGCAAGGAGGAGCTTCCGGTGTTGATCGAGCCCAAATTAATCGTGGAACTGCCATCGGTCAAATTCGTTCCAACGGGTTGCTCAACCGCGATTTCGGGGGCGCTGGATGGAGTATAGACCACTTCGTCCACCCAAGCGGCGTCGGAACCGCTGGCAACACTGCTATCTTTCGAATACGTCCACTTGATGGTCTGGGATCCGGCGGGAATGGAGATGGTTTTCTGGGCCCAAGTGCCCGAAGTGCCGGAGATCGCCACCGCTCCAGCCTGCTCGGCGCCATTGAGATAGAAACGAAGAAAGTCATACCCGGATTCCGAAGAAACTTTCCACCAGAAGGTGAGGGTTCCGGGACCGGTCACGGTGGTCTCCATGGTACTGGTCTGGCTGTCTGCAATCGCTCCGCTTTGCGCAGCATCGGTGGCATCATGAGTGGTCGTGGACTGTGGAAACCAGGGCAGATTGCCGCTGGTGCTCCAGGTAATTCCGGTGGTATCGAGCGCACTGGCAAGCGTTGGCGCGGTGCCAGCAACCGTGATGGTCGTGTTGTCGGTAATGGCAGAGGTGGTATCAAGGTTGGTGCCCGCGACACTGTTCAAGACAGCACCGGCATTGACCCTAAGTTGGAGAGTGCCGCCGTTGGTGGGCGTGGCTTGCACGGTGAACACCCCCGAGTTAGCGGTGGTTTCTGTGACCGTATCAATCGTAACCGTTGCAGTTCCCGCGTTGCCGAAATCAGCGGCGGTCACGGTGGTGGCGTCCATGTCCTTATCGAAAGTGACTGTATAGGTAACGAGAGTATCGATAAACACAGAGACACCGCCCTTGTCGTCCACGATAGAGCTTGGTGATAACGTTGGCGGGCTTCCATCGTCGGTATTTGCGATGGTGATTGTCGCCGCAACCGGGCTGCCACGGGAATAGCCAACTCCAGAGAGTGCTGTAAGGGTGACTGTTTCGTCGCCTTCGTTCAAAGCGTCGGCCAGCGGAGACACCGCGATGGTGACACTTGCGGCTGCGGCAGGGATGACGACGCTGGAGGGCAGGGCAGTGTAATCGCTGACGGCGGTTGCAGTGCCGCTGACACTTAAGTTGACGGTAATGCTGTCCACGGTACTGCCGGTCCGTGTGACGGTAAACTCGCCCGGATTGCCAACCTCGGCCGCAGTGGCGTCACTTGCTGCAATGGTGATGAGCATGCCTGACTCGTCATCGGCAATACTGACCGTCGCGGCATTCTCCGTTCCAACCGTATAAACACCTGACGTGAGCGTGAGGATCACAGTCTCTGCTGATTCAATCATGGTGTCGTCCAATGGAGTGACGACCACGGTGGCACTGCTGGCGCCCGCGGCGATGACCACCGAGTTGGTGATGTTGGCGTAGTCCGCTCCGCTAGTGGCGGTGCCGCTCACGCTGAAATTCACCGTCAGCGCGGCGGTGGTGGAGCCGGTTCGAGTGACGGTAAAAAGGCCGGTGTCGATGCCGGGTTCGGCAGCGCTTGGATTAGTAGCTGCGATAGTGACGGTCGCTGCATCATCATCGGTGATGGTGTAGGTGAAAACAGGGTTGGCGCTCAAAACCGCTCCGCCGGGATTGCTGAGCGTGAGTATGATCGTTTCGCCCGAATCGACGGACGCATCATTGACAATCGTGTTAGGTATCACTTTCACCGTTTCGCCCGCTGCAAAAGTAAGTGTGCCGGCGGTGATCGTGTAGTCGGTGCCTCCCCCTGTTGCGGTGCCGTCTGTCACGGCGTAGTTCACGGTGACGGGGCCTGCTTGCGCCGTGCTGAGGGCGACTGTGAGCGGAGCGGTTGATTCCGACTCCAGCCCGCTTCCCGTCGCGCCGGCAAAGCCTACGGTCACTCCGGGCGGCGCGTCGTCGTCCGTGATGGTGAGCGTGTGGGAACTGGTGCCGAGCTTGGCGTTGTTCGGATTTGCAAGTGCGATGACAATGGTCGCATTGCTCTCGTCGAGCGAATCATCGCTGATCGCCACGGGGATGTTCTTTGATGTTTCGCCGGGGGCGAAAGTGAGCGAGCCAGGAATAAGTGTGTAGTCGATCCCTCCGGCGAGCGCAGTGCCGCCGTTAATGAAATATTCAACAGTCACCGTTTCGGCCGCAGCTGCGTCGAGCGTCACTGGGATGTTCACCGAGCCCGAGTTTTCTGCCGCACTGCTGGTGGCAGCAGAGAAGCGAACCTGCCTGACGACGGATGCCAATTCCGCGTCGATAATATAGCGCGTGGCGGAGCCGATACCGGCGGCATACGCGGCGCTTGGAGTAACATTGAGCACGATGGTTTCCGTGCCTTCCGCGAGCGCGTCATCGAGCACGGAGATATCCACGAAGGCACCTACCGCTGCGGCCGCAATGGTCACGCTGCCGCTCGGCGCCGTGTAATCGCTGCCCGAAGTCGCCGTGCCGCCGAGTGTGTAGTTCACGGTCAGCGCACTGGTCGTTGAGCCGGTGCGAGAGACGAAAAACTTCGCGAGGCTGCCATTGATTTCCGTAAACGCATCGTCGGTCGTGGAGACGTTCACCTGCGGTGCATCGTCGTCCTGCAGGTTCATTGTGGCGGACGAATCAACGGCGAGCGAATAGGAAGGATCGGGAGTCAGCGTGATGGTCACGGTCTCGTAGCCCTCCGCCACCGCGTCCTGGATGGTAGAGATCGTGATGTTGCCGGTTGCGTTCTTCGCAATGGATAACGTTCCGCTGAGTGTCGAGTAATCCGTGCCGTTGGTGGCGGTGCCGGTCACGGTGTAAAGCAAGGTGATGTTTCCAGTGCCTGTGCCAGTGGTGGTGACCTTGAAAACGCCTGCTGTCCCCCCCTCGATCGCCGGTCCTGTGGTGACAGCGATGGAAGTGTAGGGAAGGTCATCGTCGGTGATCGTAACCGTCGCGTTGCTTGACGCCCCGACCGTATAGTTTAGACCTCCGCGTAACTGAAAGGCCACTGTCTGTGCAGGCTCGCCTATCGTGTCGTCGATGGGTGTGATGACCACGGTTCCGACGGCACTGCCGGCCGGAATGGTCAGCACACCCGGTAACGCAACATAATCCGTGCCATGCAGCGCGCCACCTGTAATACCGTAGTTCACCGTCAGCGCCGCCGCCGTTGAGCCGGTGCGGGTGACGGTGAAAACACCTGGATCATTGCCCGCTTCGGAGGCGTTGGGGTCCGTCGCGACCACAGTCAGAATCGGCTGGTCGTCATCGTGAAGATTGACCGTCCCGGTATAGTCCACGCTGGAGCTGGGACGCGTGTAGGCGGCGTTGGTGGAAATCGTCAGAATGACCGTCTCCATATTCTCGACAAGGGTGTCCTGGATCGGCGTGACATTCACCGGCACAGACGACGCACCCACGGGGATGGAGATTGTCGTGGGTATGCTCACGTAATCGGTCCCGTTTGTCGCGGTGCCGGTTATCGTGACACTGACGTTCAAAGCCGCGGTCGTGGACCCGAGGCGCTCAATAACAAACTGCCCAGGATCCTCGCTTTCATCCGCATCGCGATCCGCCACGCTCAGGCGCACCAGCGGATTTGCAGTATCGGCGTCAGCGATCCAGAGTGTGGCGGTGCCGGTGCCGATCACGTAGCTTGTCGATGGCACCAGCTCCAAGATGGCTCTCTCGAAGCTTTCCACGCCGACGTCGTCACTTGCGGTCACGAGCACATCAAGAAAGTCCTGCCCGGCCGGGATCGTGAAGGTTTGAAACGGACTCGCGGCGACCACATCCGGCGCGAGGGTGTAGTCCGTGCCTTTTGTGGCGGAGCCACTTGGCGCGTAGAGCGAAACGGTGAGCGCCGCCGCTGTGGAGCCAGTGCGTGAAATGCGGAAGGAGCCGGTGTTGACGCCCTCAGCACAGTCCGCATCCTGAACCACAATACTGACTTGCGGCTGATCCGCCGCGGTAAAATTCACGCCGGTCTTGCTTGGGCCAACCGTCACGCTGGCGCTACCTGTTGGCGTCAGCGTGTAACCATAGAGTTGGGTGGCAACCGTGTAGGTGCCTGCGGCAAGTCTCGTCAGCGTGTAGGCGCCATCGGCGTCGGTGTAGGCTTCGCGATAATTGGTGCCGGTCAGCGAATTGTGAACTCGCACATTCGCCAGTGGCTGCCCGCCTGCGGTGATGGTGCCAGCGATACGGAAAGTCGAAGTCGTGCCGATGGTGACGATGATCGACTCGCTAGCTGTCTTGCCCTTCATGTCGGATACTGTGCAGCGCACACGATACTCGCCAGCAGTTGCCCACGATTTCGAAACGACCGGAGAGTTAGTGGTGCTGAAACTCTTGTCGCCGAAATCCCAAGCGTAGCTCAGCACGTCGCCATCAAGGTCGCTTGCGGTGGCGGTGAAATTGATGGCGGTATTGGTGGTCACGCTTGTGGCACTCGCGCCCACCGCAAGAACGGGCGCGGAGTTGCCGGGAAACAATCCGAGGTTTACCACTACATCCGCGCTCGGTGGTGTGGTTGCGTTTTTCGCTATGGGCGTGATGTGGATTCCAGTCTCCAGATCGCTGAAAGTGCGGCCGATGACGACGGGCGCGTCGTTTTTCCCATCGATTGAGCCCGGTGTTGCATCAAGCAGATGCGATCCGCTTTCACTTGTGGCCCACGGGCTCCAGTGCAAGAAAACACCGCTCTGGACCCATGCATTGGCTGGAAAATCTTGGCGGAAATCCACCCAGTAATCGCGGTCAGCGTCCTTGCGGGTCTTCAATGCATAACGCAGCCGCGGGTTCTGCGCCGGCTGATCCGTCTGGTAAATCCGATACGTCCCGCTCGTGGTCACTTCGTGGACCAGCTGGTTGGGCAGCCAGTTGAGGAGATTTTTTTGATAAGCATTGAATTCGCCGTTGCTTGAGCTGGCGCCCATGGTGTCAAAAATGTCGCCATATTCGACATGCGAGCCGCCGCCGATGGACGAGCCATTGGTGGTGTCCCAGAAGTTGGCGTGCATGAGGCCGAAGTTGTGGCCATACTCGTGGCAGGCGGTCCCGATGCTCGTAGTCCTCATCCAGCAGCCTTTGCCACCGACATAGGCCTGCCCGCCAAAGCTACCAGGTCCGTTGTAGATGACGGTGTCGAAATTGAAATTCGCCGGATCGTAGCCAGCAGCCTTTGCTGCGACCCGGGCATCGATCAGCACCTCGTTGGCGTCCCCATCCGTGTCCTGATCCTTATACCAAGCCTCACTCCGCGGCATGATGATCAACGGCGTCACGGTGGTCATGAAAGTCATCGCCCCATAGCTGTTATCCATGAACCAATCCTGAACACTCTTGCCGTAGTCGTGGCCTTCCTTCTCTGTCATAATTCCCTTGAGCGCCTCGGGAAAAGCGATTCGCATGAGCAGGTGAGTCTTGTAACCGATGCTCTGCGTCGCGGATGGCGGGCTCGTCGGCATCACCGGGCCGCCGTTGCCGCCTTCGCGCGATAAAAGTTTCTCCTCGAATTCCACGATATGGCCGCCGCGGCACAGGAAATGAAACTGCCCGCCGGCCTCGACAACGATCTCTGTCTCTGTGACTGCGACACTCTCCTCACTTTTTGCAGTGATCTCCCCGGAAACCGGGCAGACTTCGACGACATCACGCGGCGGTGCAGGGGATGTTTGCTGTTCACGTCCGTTGCTAAAACCTTGCTCATCGAGCAACGACACCGTCCGGCGCCGTGTCAAATTGTTCGTGTGATTCGGGATTTCGCCGCTCGCGACCGTGCGCAGAGGACGCTCATCGATCGCCATCGTATCATCCACCGCAATGCCTACGATCGAGGTATTTTCCGTTGTACGCTGGCTCAAGCGGCGGCCATAGACAAAGGCACGGTAGCGCCCGCCATCGCTCGTCCGCACCTCGCGGCGGTAGGCCGGGGTCCCTGGATTTTCCGCCGAAGGCACCGCACCGATTACTCCATAGAACCCCGTTTCATTCACGCGCTCCTCAAGCAACTCCGCAATAGCGAGCGGCAATTGCTGGCGCAGCACAGGGGGCACCGCATTCTCGATCGCTCGTCGAGGATCGGTCTCGATCAGGCGCAGCAACTCCACGCGCCTCCCCTGGGCAATCTTGATTCCTTCCTCCACGAGTTCGCGGCGTTGTTCCTTAGTTGCCGCCACATAACGGGACGCCCACTCGTTGAAGCGCTCAAACCCAGACGCGTTTTCAGACAACCTGGAGGAAGCCGTCTGAACGTTCGAGGGTTGGGACTCCGATTGAGTCCCTACATGTGGCAAAGCCGCCACTTCGGGAGGCGTGGATTTCTCGGCTAACACTCGCGGCAACTCTGCGTCCTTCTGCGGCGTCTGCGTGGAGCGCGGCCAGAAACTTATCGCTAGTACGAAAAAAATAACTACGACAATAGAAATTGAAAACTTGGGGTTTTTCATGGGTTTGCTTAAGCCGCTTGGGAAGCGGCTAGGAAATTGAAGATCTTAGTAAAATCTCAGTGAGGTTTAGACAAGTTGTCAAAACAAGTGGGTTGTTTCGGTTAACGGTTAAACTGGTCAGCTGATATCGATATGTAAATCAGCAAAGCGAACTAATTTATACCCCTCAGTCACACAGTTTTAACCCATGGGAGCAGCCAGAAGGCTTAATGTCTGCGACTTGCAAGAAATGCCCTCTCAGCATCAGCTCCCGTGAGTAAATAATCGCCCCCAAGACCCGCCGTGAGAATGAGTTCAAAACCACAGGCAAGAGCTTGATCGAGAAATTCTTCAGCAGGCAAACAAAGACGACCTCCGACCTCGCGCAGCTGAAATTCTATGGGGAAAATTCCATGGAAACCGCGGTAAACTACCTCAGTGCAAACAAGCCGATCTGCTGTTCGAAAATCGAAGAGAAAATCGTAGGGTTTTCCCAGATGTGTCAGCGCGCGTTGGAGACCGTGTTGGAGTTGGGTTTCCTCTAAAGGAGGCCGTAACACGACCAATGCATCCACCGCGAGGGTTTCGCGGACTGGACGAACTTTGACGCCGTCTTTTTTCGCCTCCAGAAACCAAGATTCCGCGACGGCTGCTGTCGGAAGCTCTCCCCATTCGGCAGAGAGGTTAGTAGCTCCACCAAGATATAAAGCCGCATGAGGCCAGAAACCCGGCAGAAACCAATTACTCAACGCATCGTCATGGCGGGTGATGAAAACATCGCCAGGTTTTACCAAATCGAGGATTTGATATTGAAGCTTGGAATGAATCCGCTTCGGTGCGCCGAAAGGTTTGACGCCAGGTTGATGGAGATCCGCTATGGCTCGACCTGAGACTTCAAACATACCACGCATGACATTTTTCCATGCGGAGCGATGACGCCTGAGAAATGAAAACCAGCGATACGAAATACGGCGTTTCACCACCTCGCGACGGCGGCGCTCAATGAACGGCTCTTCAGATTCTAACAGAAAAATAACCGGACGCATGACCACATCATCAGAAAGGGCGAAAATTTCCTCACGATGCTGAACATAATAATCTGCCGCATAGAGAAAACGAAGTTGGTTTCTGGGAGAGGTAAGCGCTTGATAAATTGTAGTAAACGATTTCCTAGGGATACCTGAAGTGCGATCTTCTTCACCCAGCTTTTTCCACAAGATCGAATACTGATCAGCGAGATCGACGATGAAACGATTTGCGCGCAACAGAATACAAGCTGCGGAGAAGGCTGTGGTGAACAAGGAAAGACGTGAACTCCATTCCACGCTGCCACGCCCTGCGAGCGTGCCGATTTCTTCAATGGTTACCAGCAATGAGGCTCGCAAAGCGAGATACTGCGAATATCGTAGTTTGACCCATTCTTCTTCATCCGGAAGAAAATAACCACGCGCAGCAGCAGCCTCAACAGTTGCGATTTCTTCAGCGAGCGCATCACGCTCTGGCAAAACCGCGGCAGCAGCGATTACCGTCGCGACCCCAGCTTCCAACGCGCGCTGCGTTATCTCATCAATATCATCACCGCAGCTCATGTTTGTGGATTAGCTTTTGTGAAAAGAAATGGGAACTGGAATAAACGTCAGCTATGGCGCCTTCCAATTTGGAAAATTACTTTTGAGTTGCGCTTTATACTTTTCTGCTTCTTCAATCTTACTCTGCTTTTCTAACAGAATTATGTATTTATGAATAGCAAGGGGCTTGAAATCCACATCCTCGCTGAACTGGATCACATACAGATAATCCGCAGCAGCCTCTCCGAGCGCCTCTTTCTGGAAATGCAGATCACCAGAAACGATACGTAACCCAGCAGACGTGCGGCCTTGGGGATGCAATGCGAGACCTTCGTCTGCGGATTTGCGCGATTCATCAAAACGTTTCAGCAGATAGAAGCCGCGAGCTCGGTCGAGTAATCCGTCGGCTTTCCATGCCGCTTGATCTTCAACTTCCAGCACGTGGCCAATCGCGTTGAGCGCCTCTTTGGGTTGGTCGGTTTCGAGAAGAGATTTTCCTAAGTAACGCCAAACTTCTTTCGGCGTCGTTCGTGGCTCTTTGTCGTTTGTTGTGAGACTGAGAAACTTGGCGGCCAGAGCATAATTCTTTGCGTTGAAAGATTGCATGCCCGACCACTGCAATGCTTGAGCAGGAATTTCACTTACATACGCGCCCTCGATCGCGAGCTCGATTTCTGCAGCGAGTTGAATCGGGTCTTGAGAAGCGAAGTGGGAAAGTGCGAGCAACAAGCCGGCATGTTTGCCGTAGGCATCTTTGCGGAGTTTGCGGGCTTCGTTGAGAAACGGCACAGCGTCTTTGGGTTGATTGGTTTTTACCATTCCCCAACCAATCCAATACTTCGCTTCGGCCTCAAGGTTTTCGCTTAGATCTTTTACCTCAAGCAGACCTTTGTAGCGCACCAACATATTTTCAATATTGCCCTCTTTGCGACGGGTGCGCGCCGACTCCAGCCATGCGAGTGAAACGAGATCATCCGGAGCATTTTTCGAGGAGGTGACGAGATCATAATCCGTAATCGCCTTCCCTGCCTCTCCAATCTCAACGTATGCATTCGCACGCTTCACCAAAGCATGATGAATGCGCTCATCTTTAGGATACTGAGTGATGAAATCACTCAGTGAACGAACCGATCCTTGTTTATCTCCCGCTTCCGCTAGACACCAACCGCGTTGATAAAGAAACCCGGGACGATTCGATTCGCTAAGTAATTTAGGATCCACCTTAGCATAGATTTCTGCAGCGGCGGCTATCTTGTTTTGTGAGAATAAAGTCTCGGCCTTAATCAACAGCGCGGTATGGATACGGTTATCGTTAGGTCGTGATTTTTCGTAGATCTGAAGAAACGTATCCACTTGTTCTGTGACATATGATCCTTCGATTTGGAAAAAACAATTCAGGCGATAGTAGGAGGCTTGGAAGGCGAGATCATGTTCCGGCGGGACTGCTCGCTCAATTTCACGAAATAGCTTACTGGCATCAGAAACTTTTTTGAGCTGAAGCATTGCACGAGCAGCGATCATTAACCTCATTGCTTCTTTTTCGCCTTCTGCTTTGACCGTACTTTTTTCATAAATATCGAGGACTGCCTGATATTTTTTGGTCGCGTAATAACTTTCCATTAACGCGATTTGCGCATCGGGACGGGCCGCTTCCATTCCTGGCTTTTCTAAAACGATGCGCAGATAAGTTTCAGCAACTTCTGGCTTACCGAGCTTAGTTGCAGAAATCGCCGCATGCATTGCTGCTTCTGCGCGGATTTTTTCGGGAACCTCAGATTTCGCGACTTGTTCAAACAGCTTAAAAGCATCTTCAACTTTCCCTTGCTTGAAAGTCATATGCCCGAGGTAAAGCCGCGCTTGATCATGTAATGGAGCGCCATTCACATCATCGATCACTTCCTGGAATGCTTTTAACGCATCGCGATCCCGACCTTCCATGCGATAACAATTTCCCGCTAGTAGCTTACCTTTGGATTTATCTTCAGGACGTGAACCATTCGCTGCGAACTTTTCAAAAAGAGGAGCAGCGAATGCGTATTCGCGTTTATTGTAATGGTCTATACCCAAGGTAAAAGCCGCCACAGCAGCGTATTTCCCATTGCCAAAACCATTGAGGAGCGTGGAGAAACAGCGCTTAGCATCATCGAGCATTCCAGCTTGGTAGTAACTACTTCCCAAATACCACCATGCCGCTTCGGCATTCGGATGGCGACCAAACTCACTGACGTATTCACTAAAGACAGAGGCTGCCCGAAGATACAACTCACGGCGCGCCTCTGCATCCGTGCTATTTTGTGCCTCATCGTAAATATTTTTTCCGCGCTCAAAAAATGTATTTCCAGGGTCAGCCTGCAATGCTTCTTCAACCACATTGGCGCGTGGAGGTTCTTGCTGAGCTTGAACGAGAAGACTACCGAGCAATAAACAGGGAATTTGCAGGAAATAATATGTGTGCGTTTTTGGCATTCCGTTCTATTGAGAAGGGGTTGGGCGCTGGGTGGCGAAAGAAATATTCCATATTCCAGCTTTCTGGCAGGTATCAATTACTTCGACGATGCGTTGGTATTGCACTCCGCCATCACCACGAATTCGCACGGGTTGATTCTCAAATTTTTCAGCGATCTTAGCTAGCTTTTCTAACAACTGAGGAAGATCCACAGTAGTTCCCTCCACGCGTATCACCCCATCGCCAAGAATATTGATGACGATTTCGCCGATCTGGCGTTGTGGATCCGCGCCTTCCTGCGCTGTCGGGACGGAGACATTGAGTTCTGTCTCAGACTTATTGAATTGCCAGCTGATAATGAAAAAGCTCAATAGCAAAAGAAGGATATCAATCATCGGAGCCAACTGGATGGTTAGCGCTGGGGGCTGACGGTTAGTAAACTTCATCCGCTTTTCATTTAGATTCCGTGGCGATCCGGCCGTTCGCCCAAAAGTGGTGACGTCATTGGCATGGTATAATCCGATGATGTCTGAGCGGGCGGGCGCTCATAATGGGTATGGAGCAAGGCGATGAAGTAAGTGGCCGCGGCTTCAAGCTCTGAAGTATACTTTTGCACCCGGCCACGAAAAATCGAATAGAAGGTAAGTGCAGGAATACTGATGGCAAGGCCGCCAGCCGTTGCGATCAAAGCCTTGGAGACTCCTGCGGCCATTCCCATCTCGCGCACTCCTTGAACCTCTCCTGAGGAGATTTGCATGAATGCCTCGACCATCCCGAAGACTGTTCCAAGCAAGCCTACCATCGGTGCGATTGAACCAATATCTGCGAGGTAAGTAACACGGGAAGTAAGCATTCCAGCTTGGTGCGACCCCTCCACCTGCGCTACATCGCGAATGTTTTCAAACGAGGTTGCGGGATTGGCACTGGCAAAATCAAGGGTCTTCTGAACAATCCTAGCCATGCAGTCGTTACTGCGATGACTCAAAGAGATCAGTCCGAGAAAATCGCGTTTTCGGATCATCGTCTCGGCAGAATTCATGAATCGGTCACTTACGACGGAATTTCGGCGGATCGTGAGGAGAAAAAGTAAAATTAATACCAAGCAGATCACCGACATAAGTGCCAAAGGATACATCATGATGCCGCCATCTTTGACGATTTCGAGAAAGCTCTTCTGGCTGGCTGGCACGACTTCTTTGGCAGAAGCGATGAGGGCGCTGTGAAACATAGCGACAATAATGAAAATAAAGCACTTCATGAAGTGGCAACAGTGTAACTTAGCCGCTATTCTTGGCAAGCCTTGGAATCGTGAGCAAATCAGCCCATTTCTCCCACCAAATCACCGCGGCGACGGTAGCTTTCCACCGCGCGCATCCATACACTGCCGACTTCTTCGTGAAGACCCAACCAAACTGCCCGATGCATCATCAGCATCGCCGGAGCAAGATAGAGCAACTGGGCGAGCTCGGCTTTTTCCAAAGCATCCGGACCTTCTCTCAGGCAACGCCGTGCGAGTGCCTCTTCGATGGGGTTCATATCGGAATGCTCAAGCAATGAAACGTGAACACCGTTGACGTATGGATCGACGACTGCCGCGATGACACCCTCCCTGCCGATGACAGAGGCATTTAAGGCGGTCTGTTCATGATGCTCTGCTTCATCCGCAAGCTTTACGATGGCAGGCAAATGAATTTCCTCAGGTGTAGCAAGGATGTGTAACTTTGCCAAAGCGCGACCATAACGCGCTCGGCTCGTCCACACGGAAACAGGAATACAAAGAATCAGACCTAACAGAATCGGAGCCATCCACATCGCGAACTCGGTGCCGATATGCCATGCTAAAAATGCCCAAGCGATACCAATGATCGTAGGAGCAGCGTGGAAACGTAACGCATCTCCCCACGCAGTACCATCGGTCTCGCGGTTTTGATTTCCCCAACCGACCGCATGTCCAGAAATGATTCCAGCGACCATCAGCGTGTGTGCCATCATCGCGCAAGGCGCGAGCAAAATGGAGAGAAGCGTTTCGATGAACACACCCGTCAGCAGTGCGAATGTTCCGCCAAATGAGCGGCGAGTCTGCGAGTTAAATAATGCCCCCAGAAGAGCGAGAATCTTGGGAGCGAAAAGCAGCGTGAAAACAGCAGCAGTCAGGATCAACGCCTGCGTCTGCATATCGATTCCAAACAAGTGGTGCACATAGCCATCAAATGGCAGCGGACTGAGATCGCTCATTTTGAAATCCCATGCAAGCCATGTACCCATCAGCAAAAACAGGAACCAAATCGGACTTCCTAAATAAGCCATGATACCCATGAACAAATGGATACGCACCGTAAGAGGTAGTTTCCGTGCAAAAATCAACCACATGTGTTGGAGGTTTCCCTGACACCAGCGACGGTCGCGCTTCAAGTGATCCACCAAGGTCGGCGGGGCTTCTTCGTAGGTTCCCTCGATATCCCAAGCCAACCAAACTTCCCAACCCTCTGAAACCATCAGCGCCGCTTCGACGAAGTCATGACTCAGAATGCGGCCACCAAACGGCTCTCTGCCGGGAAGCGCGGGAAGCTCGCAAAATTCCGAGAATGGTTTCACCCGAATCATCGCATTATGTCCCCAGTAACTTCCGCCAGCGAGTTGCCAGAAATTTAATCCGCGGATGAATAACGGCCCGTAAAGCCTCATCGCGAATTGCTGCAACCGCGTGAAAACAGACACTCCACGGATCAGCTTGGGCGGAGTTTGTAAAATGCCGAGCTTGGGATAAGCCTCCATCACTCTCGCCATTTTCACGATGTCGCTACCGTCCATCAGACTGTCCGCATCAAGCACCAACATGCCCTCATATCCCCCACCCCATGTCCGCACGAAATCGCCGATGTTACCGGCCTTGCGATTATCATTGGTTTTACGACGACGGTAATAAATTTTACCGAAGCCTTTCAGCCTACGGCAGAGATTTGTCCAAGCGACCTCCTCTAACACCCATAGATCGTGATCTCGGGTGTCACTGAGAATAAAGAAATCAAACGAATCCAGATGCCCCGTGGCTTCGATGGAACGATAAATCGCCTCGATCCGCGCGCAGAATTTGGAACTATCCTCGTTGTAAACTGGCATCACCACCGCATGACGATTCCCTAACACATCTACCGGACCTTCTGCGAGTTCCGTGATGCACACCGCTCGTTGTTTTCCGCGGAAAATATCTAGTGCGCCAAACAGAGCATGGAACGAACCAAGCACGAGCAACCCATTCAAGATCGAGAAAATTAGAATCAACGGAATGTGAGCGCGATGGCTGCCGCTGCGCCAAAATAAATCCGCGAGCCAAAAAATCGCAACGAGGTTCACCAAAATGACGCTACCGAAGAAAACCAGCCGCCGCCCTCTGGCAGATGCTCCTTTATAAAACGGCATTGATTCCGATCGAGCGGATGTTTTTTGAGTTTCCATTAGTCAATAAAAATGAACCAAACGCCTGCAACGAGAGTGGCTAATAATCCAACCGCAAACATGCGCCGCACGATAGGACGCCTATCCATCGTTTCCCACCATTGAGCCGCACCATTTCCGATCACATTGAGCTCAAGCGGCTTTGGAACCATCGTTAGCTCTGCGAACTGCGGACCGGCGGCAAGATACGAACTCCGCATTGCCGCGACAAATTCATCCGGCCATGGTTCAGGTGTTAGAAAAATTCCCTGCCAGCGGTCCGGCATACCAGCGAGCAACAACGCGAGGCGACCCCGCGCAGCAAGGCGCCGATTTTCCAACGGCTCGTCCAGCACGCGCTCGGTCCATTCACCGATCTCGGAAAGCATTTCCTCCATCGCTAATTTCCGCGCGGTGCTGTTTGGCTCGTTCGCTCTGCGCGCCGAGGCGCGCCAGAGAATTCCGCGCACCAATTCAGCGACCAATAATCGGTTGCGGATATGCAATGCCGCGAGGTAAGCCTCCACTGCCGCGTATGCGTCTTCCCATTCATCCAACTCAGATTCGCTGAGCGGCCTGAGCGAGTCTATAGTTTGATTCGGTAAACCCATGTTTCTGTTAGAAAATCTTCTCCTTTTTTTAATGAGGCTCTGAGCTCAAGCGCGCCGATTTCGGACAACTTGCCACCATCTGCCGCAGGAAGGATTTGGAATGCAAGCCGGACGCGGCCTTTGGAAATAGGCTGCACGGCGACTCCTTGAATCTTAACTTTCGCACCTGCTTCACCAACTGCTTCCACCACTGCATCTGCCATCTTACCGTCTTCACCGATGAGTTTTTCACCTTCAAATTCCACGATCATGGTCCGCTGCTCTGGCTGCCATTCATGCACACCTGTGCGAGTTGCAACCACGTGGCCACCTGCATCTGATGGATCCTCTTTCATCGTCCAATGCTGGCGATAGTTGAACTCGATGCGATCACCCGGCTTCGGAGATTTTTCAGGAACCCACATCGCCACGGTGTTATCGGCTAGCTCGTTTCCGGTTGGAATTTCCATCAGCATTACGCTGCCAGAACCCCAATCCGAAGTCGGCTCGATCCACAATGAAGGACGAAGATCATACGCAGCCTCACCATCTTCATATGCACTGAATCGGCGATCCCGCTGCAATAGCCCGAAGCCATCGCATTTAGCCATGTTGAAGAAACTGAACTCCAAGTTTCCGGTGTCATTAGAAATGGGTCTCCAAATTCTCTCGCCGCTTCCCATACGGATCGCGAGGCCATCTGAGTCATGCACTTCCGGACGGAAATCATCGAACCGACGTCGTGAATTTTCACCGAACCAGAACATACTCGACATCGGAGCGATCCCAAGACGCTTAACCTCTTTCCGAGTGAAAAGCACAGCTTTGACACTCATGATCGTGTCATCACCGGGTTTGATCGTAAACTCATAGGCACCCGAATAAGACGGACCATCTAGCAATGCGAACATCACTGCGCGTTCGTCACCCGGTTGAGGTTTTTTCAACCAGAATTGACGAAAGGCAGGAAACTCCTCTGGCGTGCCGTCCGCACCGGTGTCGATTGCGACTCCCCTTGCCGAAATTCCGTAACGCTGCCCCTTACCGAGGGCACGCCAATAGCTCGCTCCTTGAAAAACGACCAACTCATCAAACACCGCAGGATCATTCAAAGGCGCGTGCAAACGAAACCCGGCAAATCCTGCCTCGGAAGGCAACTCACCACGATTTTTCACGAGCGGGCCGTAATTGAAAAATGCTTCTGAGAGACGCACCCGCTGACGATGTGTGTCGGTATATTCATAAATACCAACCGGCTCCACAAACAGGTAGCCGGGATGGAAAAACATGGCGCGGAATGGAAGCTTAGCGTCTCCCCAGAGAGCGCGGTTCGGATCAAAGCGAATATCACGGTATTGATCATAGGTCAGTGATTTCATCCAACCCGGCAATGCCTCTTTGTTTGGAGCGTGGTATTTATCCTTCGCCAGATCACGAGCGCGGCTTTCAACCATAGCGAAATCAATTCCTTCTCGTTCCCAATTTTGGGCAAACGCGAAACTAGATCCCAGCACCAACGACACTAACAAATTGAAGCATTTAGACACGTTCGCATTCTAAGCGGGTTTTCGATGAAAAAGTCAAGAGCGGCATCAAGGCGTTTCCCTGAATTTTGAATTTTGAATTTTTTAATTTCCGTGCAGCCTAGTGCCATGTCGCAACGGACGGGAATATTATTAGTGGTATCAGGGCCTTCGGGATCGGGTAAAACGACCTTATGCAGGCGTTTGGCTGGCGAGAACGAGGCTCATTATTCCATTTCCTGCACCACCCGCTCGCCTCGTCCCGGCGAAACCAACGGCAAGGACTACCATTTCCTCAGCCGCGAACAGTTTCTCTCCAAGCGCCAGAACGGCGAATTTCTCGAAAGCGCCGAGGTCCACGGAAACCTCTACGGCACGCTTCGCTCTGAGGTCATTCAATACCTCAAGGACGGTTGCGATGTCGTGATGGATCTTGATGTCCAAGGCGCCGAACATGTCCGGAAATGCGAAGACGCATCCATCCGCTGCGCGTTGGTCGATCTTTTCGTCATGCCCGCAGACGAACAAGAACTCCTCAAACGTCTCTCCAACCGCGGCACCGACTCCGCCGAAGTCATCGAACTGCGCATGAAAAATGCCATCGAAGAAACCCGTCACTGGTCTGAATACACCTACCGCCTGCTCTCCGGAACTCAGGAAGAAGATTACACTCGATTTAAATCCCTCATCGTGGCTGAGCGACTCCGAGTGAGCCGGATTAACCAGCCTTAAGATATTTCAAAAACCACTCCGCCATCGTCGCGTAGAGAGGATAATCGGTGATGAGCAAGTTATATTACAATAGCCTACTTCATACTTGTGGGCCTTTTGCGGGTTAGTATTCGTCCGAGAACAAGATGGTTGTCATCAAGTGGCTGGACTCGGTAATTACGTAGATTTTTCGTTGGTTAGTCAAGTACGAGCTGAAAATACGCCCGCCATATTTGAGCGCGTCTTCGTTAGCAATTTTATCTTCCTCGTCCAAATCCCCCCAGTCTCCATTTTGGTGGCGTTCGATGAATTGTGACAGCGAGAGCCCTTCATGTGATGCCCATTGAGCCAAGGCGGAAGTCGCATAAATGCCCCCAAGGGGAAAGCGGGGTGTTGGAGCAGATTCGGAGCATTGTGAAACCATGTGTGGGTTTTCGGTTGTCGGGGTCGGGCGACGAAAGGCTGCCCGATGGGCACCGGGTGAATGGTGGGTTGGCGTGAGCTTTATGGAATCAGTCCGTCTCTATACCACGGTTTCACTCGCCATACCCCCTCACTCTCTTGATCTGGATCTTGATCTTCTCTCCCTAATTTCCCAAAGCGGCGAGCCAGACCTCTCCTTTTCGGTGGGGTTGGCTCGCCGCTTTGCTGCCTTTCTTACCTCTGGGTCAGCATCGTCCATGACATGCTGCGCTGGCGTGGGCGATGCCGCCGTTTGTGTGTGGGCGGCAGCCTATTATGGTTTTCAGCAGTCTCGCCGAAAAGCTGTAGCGTTCGGGGAGTCTGCTGGGTTTTCTGTCTGGTTAGGGTACTGGTGCGGCTATGTTTTCTACCGAACCCACCGGCGGAAGTGTTGGCGATGCGCAGCGAAGTTCGGCGGTAGTGAGGTTTAGAATTTCGTTAGGGTTTTCGTTGTTCATCGAACTTTGGTTTTTGTTGGGATTTCATCGAACCTTCGCTGTGGCATTCGACGACAAGTTAGACGATGGGGATCGCTTTAAAATGAAGCTCTTTTGGCGGTATGCTGGAGCAAAGCGTAGGCATTCCGCGTACAGAATTATCTGGTTTTATTGGAGGCATTTGCTGGCACGGTTGTTGAGTACGAGGCAGGCGAAGGCGCGAGACGGAGACAACGAGCACTCAACATCGGTGCCTCGGCCTTTGGTTTTTTAATGTTCGGGTTCGGGCAGAGTCCGGTAGAATGGGGAGCGGGAAACCGATAGGGTTTCCGCGTGGGGAAAGGCCTTTCCCCAAGGCTCAAAATATTGTCAACTAGCTCTCCGAAAAAGGCCAACTCGCATTGCCATAGTTGGGATTACATCGGAACTTCCCGAAGATTTTTCCTGATTCGTCAACCTGCCAAGCACCTACCACCGCCTCTGCAGGAATCGGATCCGAATCTCGGAATACCCCCGCAATACGATAGACCCAGCCACCGGGGTGCTTTCGCGCCTCCTCAATCTCTGCCGGTAACGGAACTTGCTCGTTCATCCTAGCGATTTAACCCAATTAATGTAAAAGTCCTTCTGTTCGGCGACCGTCGACACTTCGCTCTCATTTATCGGGTCAAAAATATCGACCAAGTCCGAACGGAGCGCTTGCCTTCCTAGGGCGAGCCGGTATGAACGCCTACCTCCCCCCATTTGTCTAGACATACCTGAGGGGGCCACATCACGTCGAGAACCTTCGCACAGGATAAACAAGTTGTCCTTTTCAAGCTCTTTTCGAATGTCAGTTAGCGAGGAAAAAAGGTCGCCCTTCCTAGCCAGTCGTTTTTCACCACCGGGAATGCAGACCTCAACAAAACCTTGAACCTGCTGATCAAATGTCAGAGTGGCTATGTCCATCGAGCCAGTGACACTGTTCCATATTTTCAGTTCGGTAGTTTCCATCTATCTGCGGAAATTGGGATTGATGTGTGTAACGTGCCATATTCAAAATTCAGGATACTCTGCCTTTTTAAGTAATTCTAGGCCGCGCTTCTCTGTCATAGTTCTACTTTTACTCGTCGATCAACGTAAAGATACTTCGACTGCACTCGGGATGGTCTTCCAAAATACTGTATAACACTCTCTGTATTCGTTCGATGTTGACGTTCGGCTCTTTTAACAAATTGAAAACATGATCGGCTTGGTCAAGCATGTCTGCAATTTTTTCGTGCTTTTCTTTTTTGTAAGCAATGAAGCGTGCGGTGTTTGTGAGGTGCTGTATTGCTGATATTATTTTAATTTCAATAGGTCTCATATCATCTCAATGGGTAAATAATTCTAACGTTATCAATTGGCATTCCGCGCATGGTATCGAGTGGGCACTTGCGAGGTTATTGCTGGCACGGTTGTTGAGTGGGACGTGTGCGTAGGCGTGAGCCGTAGAGTCGTTCATTTACGGTCATGCCTGCATATTTGTTGTCCATATCTTTGAAACTACGGATTTTTTACGGTAACATCACCAATCGCGGCTCCTCCACCTCGCCACCACGAAATGTCACAAGGCCGGGTTGGATCGAATCGAGAGGCTGGAACTAGAGTGATACCGCAAAGCACACGTAGCCCAGCCGCGAAATCGCTAAGGCTCCGGTTCTCATGCCGGATCGAAGCCACAAGGTGTAACGCAGATTCACCGCTTGGCATTTTGATTGGTGATGTGAGCCTGAGAGCGATGCTGTTGCTTGTTGTGCCGACAACGACGCCCTCAATCGGAACTGGTGAAATATCTCCGGAGAATTCGTCCGCAAAGACTATGGCTGTTCTATCGAGAAGTTCGGGATTCATGGCTTTCCATTCACGTTGAGGATTCTAACTGGAAGCTGCCCAGTTGCGGTTCGTTCCATACCATCACTGAACTTGAATCTCAATTCCGCGAAACTTAAATGCCTCTTTGATATTCTCCACGATCACAGCACGGCAAGTTTCGTCAATCTTTTCACTCTCGTGAGGAGTCTGCCATCTGATTATAGAATCAGTGTAAATGATCAAGCCGCTTGGTCCTTGCAAAACCTCCGAATCGATTTTGATCGTTCGTGAGTTTTCGGAATACATGATACCCGTTCGACCTAAGACTTCGACGGAAAATCCTGAATCGCTCTGAATGACGTTGGTACGTGGAATATGAAACATAATATTACCGAAGAGTAGGCTCATCGGAGGCGACGATGTATAGTTTCAGTTTTTTTGTATCTAATCATAGTTTGAGTTTACAACTTTCGGGATTTAGTTCTGTTGAGCTCATTAGCCACTGCATAAGTCCCACTTTATCAAAATTGGCTTAATATTTTCTTCTGTTAGTTCTACTTCCGTCAGAATGCGAATAGCTTCATTCGTATTTTTTTCACTGATAGCTCGTTCAAACTCATCCATCAAGCCACTCGCCCAGAGTCGTTCATTTACCGTCATGCCTGCATATTTGTTGTCCATATTTTTGAAACTACGGGTTGATAACTGAGAAGTCGTTCAATCTCACGTTGTTTGGATTAATTTTCAGTTCTGGAAGCCCACCCCTGTTCCCATCAAGTGGATCTGCCAGTTTAAATTCCAGCACATCACTTCTGTGGACGCGTCCCTTGAGTAAGAAATCAGCTGTATTAGTGGATCCGCTCGCGCCTCCCGATGGCAAGCCTGCGCCATCTCTGAAGTTCTTTACAGTTCTTGGATCTACAGACGTCCAAGAGAAACCCTGTGCTCGCGCGTCTCCACCAAAAACTCGGTAAACATCAATCATGTCGTCACCACTTGCAGCCGCCTCTCCCGCCCCATCCGCTATTTTCCTCACATCATTCAGCTTGTCGGCGTATCGCGCTCCGGCCACTAAGTCACCTGCGAAGGGCACCATTGCAACGAGACTGAATCCGGCGTCGCCCCATTTGCCACGGAACAGGTAGATCACCCCGTTCACGCCGTCGGGAATTGCACCTGCGCCGGGGATGAAACCGAGGGTGCCGATACCATCCTGCACACCGTCCATCCATGTGTATCGTTCCGAATCCGCAGGCCCGAGTCCGAGGGGGTCCATCAAGTTGATGGGGTCACCAGCGGAGTAGGCGAACCAGTTCATGCCGCCCGCGAAACCAGCGGGGTCGGCATTCATGAACCGCTTTAGATACGGGTTGTAGAACCGGGCGTTTAGATGGACGAGGCCGGTGGGATCGGTGGCGATTCCGTAGTGGCCGTTGAACTGGAAGATTGTATCGGTGATGCCTTCCTTGCGTTGGACAAGCCCGTAAGGATCGTAGTGGAAGCGTCCAACGGAGGAGCCGCTGTCATCACTCAACGCGATGGTGCTTCCTTGGGCGTTGTAATGGTAGGTGGTGGTGACGGGTGCAGCTATTTCCTCGTCGTCAATGTGGTAGAGCAAACCGAGTCCGTGGACGAAGTAACGGCGGGTGCCGTCGTCGTCGATCTGGACAAGGGTTTTGGGCAGGGTGCCGGGGGAAACCACAAATTTTGTCGGTACCCCCGCGTTGCGGTATTCCACGCGGATGCCTTCGGCATCGAAAACGTTTTCCCATTCCTGCGGTGTGCCCACGGCGGTTAGGCGGTTGCGGGAGTCGTATTGGAAATTTTTCCATTCGGTGGCGGAGACAGGTGCATGGGTCATGTTGCCGTCCGCATCGTTGCTCACGTTCTGGCCGTTTAAAGTGGCGAGGCGGTCGTCGGCATCGAAGGTGGCGTTCTGCGAAACGGTGTGGAATGCGGGGGTGCGAGGGGCGCGAACCTCATGCTTGATACGTCCCAGGGCATCGCGCTCGAATTTGTAGAACGCGATGATTTTCCCGTCCGCAGCGATCTCGCGGATGGTGGTGGTTCTGCCAGCGGCATCATAGGTGATTTCGCGGCGGGTGCCGTTGGCGCGATCAATGGCTTCGAGGCGGCCCTCACCATCCCAATGGTAGGTGGTTGTGCGGTTGTTCCAGTCCTTGACCGTTTTGAGGCGGTTCGCATCGTCGTAGTTGTATTCGACGACCTTGGTTTTGTCCGGGTAGATGATTTTCCAAAGCTGGCCTTCCGGGTGGTAGCGGTATTCGATTTCCTCCCCATCGGCATTCCGGTAGAGTTTGAGGCGGTTGAGGTTGTCGTATTCGCGGGTGATGACCTTCGCGCCCTCGGTGACGGTTTCGAGGTTGCCGTTGTCGTCATGCGAGTAGTCGATGAGGCCGAGGTTGTCGGTGTAGGTGTCCACCCTTCCGACGGGGGTGTAGGTGATGGCAGCGGCTTGGGTGGATGGCTCGGTGACGGCTGTTAGAAGCCCACGCGGTGAATAGACCCGGTGGGTGTGGCGGCGTAGCGGCGTGTAGAAATCCGTCTCCCTATTGAATTTGTCGAAGACGCTTTCGGCCTCATGGTTGCGCCCGTTGCGCAGGAAACGGGTGTTACCTGCCTCGTCCAGTGTGTTGACAACCTCTACGTTGCGGGTGTTGGTGACAGTCTCCACGCGATCAAGATCGTCGAAGCCAAACACCGTGTCTTGCCCGAGCGCGTTGCGGACAATCTCGCGGTTGCCGTTGGGTTGGTAGAAATTCTTGGTTGGCAGTTGCAGCGGGTCGCGGATTTCATCGACCCAGCCGTTGGCAAGGTAGGTGGTGACGACCTCGTTCAAGAGCGGCGAAATGACTTTTTTCGGCCAGTCCCTGCGGTCATACTGATAGACGGTGGTTTCCGCTTCGGCATTGGTTGTGTCCTTGAGCCGTCCTGCGGGATACCAAGTGTTGACGGTCTGGTTGCCGTTGCGATCCGTGAGGGTGAGGAGCTTGCCGTAGCTGTTGTAGGTGCGGGTGGTTTCCGCGAGGTTCGGGTCGATTTCGCGATGGAGCAGACGGCGCTGGTGGTATTGGTATTGCCAGAGGTTCTGGTTGCGATCCAGAAGGCTCACCAAATCGCCACGGGTATTGTAGGTGTAGTCCTCGCTGGTGATGTCCGGGTAGTCGATGCGGTCGAGATGGCCTAAACTGTCATAGAGGTACGTGGTGGTATGGGTGGAGGAGTTTTCTCCGGGAACCGTGATGGTATGCAACTGCCCCGCTGCGGCGTGGGCGGGGGGGTAATAGCTGTAGTTGGTTCGGTCGCCATCCGGCGTTTCTTCCCATTCCTTTTCGTGATAGGCGTTGTATTGGTAGGTGACGCTGTGGCCGTTGGAGTTGGTCACTGAATTCTGGCGGTTCAGGGCATCGTAGCCAGCGTGGGTTTCGACAGCGACGGCGTTCTTGAACTTGCGGGTGTCGGTGAGGTTCAGCTTGGTATCGTAGTCGAACTCGGTGAGTTGCTGTTTGGCGTCCACAGCCGAGACGAGTTGGTTGTGGGAATTGTAACCGAAGGTCTGGCGATGCCCGAGGGCGTCGGTCTGGCTGATCTGCCTTCCGAGGCGGTCATATTCATAGATCGTTTGCCCACCCTCCGGGTCTTCCTGTACGGTGCGGTAGGGTGTAATGCGGAAAAGCCAGCGGCGGTTGGTATCGCCCTCGCTGTCCTGATACGCGACTTTGCCACGCGAATCATATTGGTTGTTGGCGACGATCTCGTTTTCGCCGTTGCGGAATTCCCGCAAACGGTGGTTGGCGTCGTATTGGTAGCTGAAGACTTTGGAATCCGGATCGGTGAAAGTCCCGAGGTTTCCATTGAGGTAGCTGAACGCCATGCTACGGCCGGTGCTGTCGGTCAAAGAGGTAAGTAATCCGCTGCCGTTGTAACCGAATGTGAGTTGGCGGTTGTATGCGTCTTTTACTGTGTTGACCCTGTCGTTCTGCCAAGTGACAACAAGGGCTTTGCCATAAACATCGCTGATGCCGGTGAGTTGTCCCGCTGTGTTGAAAGTGAATGTGGTTCCGAAGCGGTTCTTGAGAAGATGACCGGAGGTGCCGTTGGTTTCCAAGGTCATCTTGACTCCCGGCGGTGCGGTGTGAGCGCCATCCGGATGTTTTGCGAAGACGATGGTTTCATTGGCGACTTTGACCGAAACCGAGCTGTCCTTGATCTGATCGATCGCCCATTTGGCAACGATGGCCTGCACCACCAGACCTTGTGCGCTGTTTTGGCTGGCATCCAGCAGTTGTTTGAGGGTGTGGCAGGCCACCAGAATGGCTGCCGCATCCGCCGGACGTCTCATGCCCATGGAGAGAAGCGGGTCGGTGGTGGCCTGAAGCCTGCAATTCCAGTTGTGATCCCACCCGCGCCCGAGAGGGCCGCTGACCGTGGATGCGTCGCTGTTGTAGCTGCGCTGGAAGTCTAGCCCGCGTGGCGGGGCTGCGTTCCCGACAGTCCATTCCGTCATGTTGTAAACATAAGCCCCGGTTTTCAGGTCAACCGGCTCACCGCTCATGGCCGCCATGCGCGCGTTCAACAGCCGTCGGCGTGCCTCCCGCTCAAGCCGTTGTAGCCTGGTCGCGTAACTCTCCCAGCCGATACCATACGGGTAGCGGATCGTGCTAACGCCGCCGTAGGTGGGATCCCAGAAGTTGAACCCCGAGCCGATCAGCATTCCACGCCCTCCGCCCGGCCAGATTTCCATGTAGCCGTGTCCTTTCCAATCGTTGAGTTGGTTTGTCCCGTTTTGCGGCAACACATAAGTGATGTCGAGGTCGTTGGCGCGCTGCTGATAGTAGGTCAGCGAACTCGGCGAATATCCGGTCAACTCACTGGTGATGGTGGAGAAGTTCGTCTTGTCCACCTTGTAGATTTTTTGGCCTGCGGCATTTGCGATGTGGAGCGCCTTGATGGTTGAAATGGAAGCGCCGTCCTGAAACTGCTCGGAGCTGCCATGTTCCAGGGCACTGCCGAGCATGGATGAAATCGCGTGGAGGTTTTGGGCGTTCACCGTACCGCTCCTGCCCACCGCCCACGGAGACCACATGATGTGATCCATGACGTATCCGGCCTCCAGCTTCGCAATGGCGAATTGGTGGTAATTGTGCGAAACCGCATTGGTCATGCGCGACGTCAGCTCCGCGACGAGTTCGGATTCCAAAAGATACTGCGATCCGAAGGCGCTGAGGGTGTTCACGACCACCTCGTCCGCTTGCTGGCTCGCTCCCGCCGCAAGCAATTCGTTTGTCCGTTTGATCCTGTCGGAGACCCTTCGCCCAGTCCAGCGTGTGTCACCGCCCTGTGTGAGAAAGACATATTTACTGCCCCGAAAGACTTGCCTGGGGTAGTCTTCGCCTAATGTCTGATCGGCCAGTGTGCCGCTGTTCGCGGGATAAGGGTGGTCAATGGCAACATCCATGTCATGGCTACCCGGGCGGTCGGCGGCTGGTATGGCTGAATCGCTCCACACAACCGTATCCCCGACCTTCAGTTGGACGAGGTGATTGGGAAGCACAGTGGCGAATAGCGGAATTTCATACACGGTCGTTTGCCCGAAGGGGTGATCGACGCTTATCTGCGTACTTGCGACCTGGAGGATGGCCTCATAGCTTCCGGGTGCGGCATTATTGTCGACGAAGACATGGATCTTCTTGGTATAGCTGGTGACCACCACGGAAGTGGAGTAATTCAGGCCAGTGGTGCCTGATGGATTCAGAGGGAGTGAGCCGCCACCCCCATCAGTGGCATTGAGCCGGAAGGCTCCCGAATGGCTTCCAAGGATTGAGATCGCATCGGATCCGCCCGTCTGCGGATTGAAACGGGTCTTGTTTACCGTGAAGCTGAAATACTGGTGCTTGCCTCCCTGAATAGTCGGTGGGAAGACCATTCGTCCGAATTCCCCGACCTGCGAGTCCGCCGTTGCGATGTTAGAGAAATTTTCGAAGCTGATAGGCGTTTGTCCGCTGGGCTGGGCTGATGCGGGAGTGGAACCAACGTGGAAGATCCTGCCGTCGATCTCGGGCAGGTTGATGATGCGCTCTTCGGTTCCCAGAGTCATTTTGACCGTGTGCATTCTCTTCGCGTCGGGATTCGCGAATGTGGTCATGGACGATGTTCCGGTCATGGCAAGCGAAGCCAAACCTCCCTTGGAAACAGGTAGGTGAACGATTTCCGAACCTCCCAGAAGATTTGCCATGCTTGCGTAAGGATGGGTG
>JANPJY010000053.1:0-20900 GCA_031425735.1 Akkermansiaceae bacterium
TACTGTCGCCAAAATCCCACGCATAAGCCAGCGGGTCGAGATCGGGATCGGAGGCGTCGCTGGTAAAGTTAACGACATCTCCAACGTTCACGATGGCCGGGGGCAGCGAAAGACTTTGTGTGGGGGCTCTGTTAGTGGCAAAGGGGCCAATGTTCACTACTACATCCATGCTCGGGGGCGTGGTAGCCCTTTTCGCTATGGGCGTTACACTCGTGTTAGTTTCTGTATCGGTAAACGTGCGGCCCACCACCAGCATCCCGTCCAGACGCGTGTCGATGGTAGAAGGGCTCCAGGAGCCAGGGGTCATGTCCAGAATGGAGGGCCCTCGATTACTGCCCGTGGTTTTATGCTGATATTTCGAGCCGCCCCAACTATCAAAGGTGGTCATGAGCCCGTTCTCCACCCCCACATTGCTGCCTTGGGTGGGCCGGAACTCGAACCAGTAGTCGCGCTCAACGTCTTTTTTTACCCGTAAAGCATAGCGCTTGGCCGGATCTATGAGCGGTTGGTTAGACTGATAGATCTGATAAGTGCCGCTCTGCTGGGCAAGGGCCTGGCTCCCGCGCGGCAACCAACCCAACTCAGCTTTTGCGGGTGCCACAAAATGGCCGCCTTCGTACCATTCATCGCTCCCGGATCCCATCCAATCCCAATAGTTGAGATAATCAAAGGTATAGCCTGGTCCGCTGATATTGCCCGGATTGCCCTTAAATGCTTGGGAATGCCAAAGTCCGAAGCAGTGTCCCATTTCATGCACCACAAAATTCGGCTGACTCACCTTGATAAACATCCAGTGGTTGTTCACCGAGGCAAGTCCGCCCCAACTGCCCACCGGTCCGTTCCAACGTGTGACCACCAAATCATAGGCATCCTGGTCATAACCTGCGGCTTTGGCCAGCACTAGGGCTTCCTCCGCAATAATGTTGTAAGCGGGCCCTCCCTCGGCTTGGTATTGCGTGAGCCAGGCCTCCGTGCGACTGACAACCAGCAAGGGCGCCACTGTCGTTTGGATATATGTCCGCCCATAGCTCATCGCGGTTATTTCATCCCCAACCTCTTTCATCATGGAGTAAGCCTCCGATTCGGATTGGGGGTCCTGATTGTGATCGGGAAATGTTACGCGCAGATATAGCACTCTGCGTACCCCCGTGGTCCAATTGGTAGGCACGGCAAAAGGCGCAATCGGGCCACCCGTTGCGCCCATGGCGCCCATGGCGCCCGTGGCCACGATTGTGCCAGAATCTACTACGGTGCTGCCATTGTCAGACATGGCCGCCCAATGCGCCTCTGTTTCAGCTTTGACCAACCCCTCGCTATACGTGTCGATGTGGGGGCTTGCGCAGACATAGTGCACAGTGGTTTGATCTTCGAAGGCCGGTGTGGCCTCGCTGATGGCAGACTTAGCTTGAACTTTAGGCGCAGTGCTTTTGCCCGAAACCGGGCAGGTCGAAATCCGGGCTTTGGCCGGATCCGGCCGCTCACCAACCTCCAGTGCTCGCACCCGGCTTTCCGCGATGGCCACTATCTTCACCCCATTGGCAATCGGCGCGGCGGAAATGCCATTTACCATCGTCTCTTTTAACGAACGCTCCATTGCCCTCGCCCCGTACACATAGGCAAATCGGGTTTCGCCCCCGACTGGCTTGAAGATGTGGTGATAAGGCGCCATCTGCAAATCCGGCGAGCTGTAATCAGGAGTGGCCGCCATCAAGGACAACGCTCCCTTGCTATTAATCCGCTCTTCGAGCAGCTCCACAATCTCCTTAGGCAAATCCTGTCGCACCACCATCGGCACAGCGCTTTCAATTGCTTTCTTCGGATCTACGGAAATCATTTTGGCAACCTCAAGAGTGTGGGCTTTAGCCAGAACCTTACCCTCCTCAATCATCGCCGCTCTATCGTTAGGTTCAGCAAGGAAATAGTCACGGGCCCAATCGCGAAAAGCCACGATGGCATCCGGAGCGTTTTCAGGAGCAGAAACTACTTTCACGCTTCCCGCTGGTGGCACTGGCAGCTCTTTCACCTTTGCGACCAACGCTGTTGATTCTGACTTCATCTCGGGAAGAGTGGGCGCGACTCTCGACTCTTTTTTGCCCGAAAGCTTCTCGGGAGCGACTCCCTCGCCCATGAACATGACCATCATGGCCAGAACGAGCGCAATAAAGAAACTGAGACCAATGAGACAACGATGTCCAAGGGGGGGTAATTGCATATGATTAGTGGGGTTTTTGATTTTGGGTTTTTTACTTAAACCTTACGGTTTAAGGGCAAGATTGGTTCAGTGAATGGAAAAGGGCATTTTCCTGATCACTTCCAGAATCGCGGTAAATTTGGGTTTCACGCGATTCAATTGCTTGTTTGCGAACCTAGGTTTGAAGTCCTCTCTGCCAAGATTTATCGCAGATACATACCTGATATATTTTTACGCACCTATCATCTGTTAGAAAACGATCTGAGTATCGCTTGGCAAAAAATGAAGACTGGCTTCATATAATTACCCTATAGCATCCGACGCGAAATTTTCGGTGCCGTAATAGAAATTGATCTAATCCCTATCAGCCCTCCACCCTCTAAATCGATAGCCATGATAAAGAATAAAAAGTGAGAGATATTTATTCAGCAATTTGGATAGCATGTTAGAAAAAGTTTTCTTAAAATGATCGCCTATGTATAATAGCGCATTTGCTCATCAATCATATTTAGCGGGAATTTTTGACACATACAGTCCCTACGCCTTTTGAATTGTGCTCTTACTTGGAGTCGTGATTTTCATCTTTTTCTTCAAAACCTTCCTCCAGCTCATGGGTGTCGTGATCATCCCAGAGGATAGGATTGGACTCGTCACCAAAAAGTTCGTCCTCCTCGGCACCCACAAGGAATTACCGAGCGGTCGCATCATTGCTCTCAATGGTGAAGCTGGCTTTCAATCTCAGACCCTCGCTCCTGGCCTCTACTTCTGGAAATGGATCTGGCAGTACGAAATCACTCTTCAACCTCTAACAGTTATTCCTGATGGGATGATCGGCTTAATCATGTCCAAAGATGGTGGCGAACTTTTACCCGGAGCGGTTCTCGCCCGCAGAGTCGATTGTCAGATGTTTCAAGATGCCGAGCAATTTCTTCGCTCCGGTGGTCAAAAAGGCCGCCAAGCCTCTTTCCTTACTCCCGGTACTTATCGTATTAACGCGTTTCTATTCGATGTGACCCTTGCGAGAATGACGCATATCAAGGAAAACATGGTGGGCATCGTCACCACTCTTGATGGAGCACCACTTCCTGAAGGCCAAATTGCGGGCCGCGTGACGGAAGGTCACAGTAATTTTCAAAACGCCGATGCTTTCCTCTCCGGCGGTGGCTGTCGTGGCCTTCAGCCTCAAGTTATCTTGGCAGGCTCGTACTTCCTCAACACTTGGTTCGTGCATATTGAGGAAATCCCTATGACAGAAATTTCTATCGGTTCTGTGGGCGTAGTGATCAGCTACTATGGTGATGATGGTGTTGATGTAAGCGGTCTTGATTTCAAGCACGGCAATATTGTCAACAAAGGCAACAAGGGTGTTTGGTCAGAACCACTTGGGCCCGGGAAATACCCGCTCAATACTTATATTCTACGCATTGAGCATGTTCCTACAACCAACCTCGTCTTGAACTGGGCCAACGCTCGTAGCGAGGCTCATCAGCTCGATAAACATCTATCTACCATCACCGTCCGAAGCAGAGACGGCTTTCCATTTAATCTCGATGTTTCTCAAATTATCCACATTCCCATGACCGAAGCTAGTAAGGTCATCGCTCGTTTCGGAAATATGAACAACCTTGTCTCGCAAGTGTTAGAACCCACCATCGGGAACTACTTCCGCAACAGCGCTCAAGATAGTGACGTCATTGCCTTCCTATCTACTCGTAAAGAACGCCAAGCCTCAGCTCGGATGCACATCAACGAAGTGCTCGAGCAATACGACGTCAACGGCGTCGACACACTTATCGGCGACATCGCCCCACCCGATTCGTTGATGAAAACACTCACCGACCGAAAAATTGCAGAGGAACAAAAAGTCACCTACGATACGCAAAGGATGGCTCAAGAAACACGTCAGAACTTGGAAAAACAAACTGCTATTGCTGATATCCAGAAGCAAATCGTGCAGGCAGATCAAGGTGTCCAGATCGCAGAACGCGTGGCCGATGCCGCTGTCAAAAAAGCGGGTGGTGATGCGACTAGCGTCAAACTCAATGCCGCAGCCGATGCTGAACGAGTAAAAGTAATCGCAGATGCAGAGGCTCACCGCATCACCCAAACCGGTAACGCTGAAGCAGAAAAAATTCTCGCGATTGGTAAAGCGAACGCGCAAGCCTACCAACTCCAGGTCGACGCCATGGGCGGCGACAATTTCACACGCACCAAAATTGCTGAAATCATCGGTAAGGATAAAGTAAAAGTGATGCCAGACATTCTAATCACTGGAGGAAGCGGCGATGGCACGAACAGCGCGTTATCCGGACTACTGGGCATGAAGTTGATGGAAGAACTTGGTGGAAAATCCGCTTCACAGGTAAAACCCGCTCCAACTCCAGTCGCATTACCAACACCGCCTTCTAACGTCACCCCACAATAATTGTTCCTATAGATGCGGATGTTTCATCTGGATGTGTAATTGAACGATAACTTTCAACCAACGACTCAAATTAACCACAATGAATCAGAACACGATCATACCTAGAGCCTTTACTCTAACAGCCATCGCGATCACTTCGATGGTCTTCTCTCAACCGCTCAAAGCTCAAGACGTGTTACCAAAAAACGCCGAGGTTTTTCAAGTCGATGGAAACAATGCTTATCTTTACGCTGCGCCGAAACCTGCGGAGGGGAAACCGTGGGTGTGGTATGCACCAACCATCAAAAGTTTGAATCCCGCCGAGCGCAGAGGCTATTACGAGGCTTTTTCTAAGGCAGGTATTAGCATCGCCGGCTTTGATCTCGGCGAAGTGCGTGGTTCACCAGCCAGCACGGCGAAGTTCACGCTGTTTTACGACGCCATGGTAAAACGCGGCTACTCACCAAAACCTATCCTGCTTGGCCAGAGCCGAGGCGGCATGATGACTCTCGCGTGGGCGTTTCGAAATCCTGATAAGGTTACGGCTTGGGTTGGCATTTATCCCGTGTGCAACCTCGAAAGCTGGTCACTCAAAAGCTCAAAGGCGCTGACGCTCGCGGACTTCTCGATGACCGAACCCGAGCTCGTCGCCAAGCTTCCTGAATTCAATCCCATCGACAATTTACAAGGCCTGCTTAAAAACAAAGTGCCTATGTTCGCGGTCCATGGCGACGTCGATAAATTGGTTCCTTATGATTTAAACACCAAAATCCTCAAAGAGCGCTACGAGGCCGGTGGTGGATCGATCCAAGTCCAAGTCATCCCCGGTAAAGGTCACCAAGTCGATCCTACTTTCTTCGCTTGTCAGGAGTTGATCGACTTCGTTCTCAAACAAGTCAAATAGACCTATTTCTGTTAGACTATTGCTGTGGGGGCGCCAACACCGTCACTGAATCCTTGCTTGAGAGATGTCTAAGTCTTCCCATCGCTCGGAACATGGGATCAAGAGTTTTGGTTATAATCAGAGAAATGATGATGGGCGCGGCCTCACGGAGCGTGGGAAGGTTTTAAAGAAGGCGGAGCATGCATGAGTAGCAGAAAATCTGCATGGTGGGGCGAGAAGTGGCAAGCACCGCCATTTTTCCCTGAATAAAAGCAGAGATTGACCTTCCCTGATGGCCAGTTGGATAGAGGATGGTGTTGTCATTTCCGTGAGAATCGTAAATTCTCACGCGTTCCGGCAATCCGATGCCCACATTTCTTCAATCCAAGAGAATTTAATATAATGAACCAAACCGAAAGCTCTACCATTGACCGCAGCGATACGCTGAAGGAGCAGTTCAAATCCCTTACCGGAGTTTTCTGGATCGCAGGATGGATGGAAATCGTCGAACGTTTCTCATATTACGGTGCTCGTGTGGTTTTACCGGTCTTCATGGTCGCAGCGCTCGCTAAAGGTGGACCAGAGCTCACCCAAATCGAAAAAGGGCAGATCTTCGGTATCTGGGCGGTCATCCAATCATTCGTGCCAATTTTATCCGGCGGATTTGCGGATCGTTACGGTTATAAACTCAACATCGCCATTTCTACGTTCTTAAAACTGGTTGGATATCTCATCATGGCATTCTCCATCCCGCTCACCGAAATGTTGGCGGGCATGTCTCTCACTGCAGCCAGAGCGCAAGGTGTCGATCATGCTTATGAAGTTTTGTTTGCCGGTGCGGTGTTTGTGGCATTTGGAACGGCCATATTCAAGCCAGGCATCGGTGGCCTTATTTCCAGTCAACTCACGACAAGCAATTCAGCGGTCGGCTGGAGTGTTTTTTATCAATTGGTCAATGTCGGTGGATTTGTCGGGCCATTGGTTGCGGGGATGCTACGGGTGATCGAATGGCATTATGTATTCCTGATCTGCGGTGGTGCCATTGCTTTGAATCTCATTCCCCTGTTCTTCATTCCTGAAACCGCTCCCTTGCAGAGCGGCAAAGATAAGCCAGGTCCGTTTAAAATGTTCTATCAATCGCTTTGCGGTCTGCTTGAACCGAAATTGTTTTTCTTCACGCTGAGTTTCGCGGGCTTCTGGTTGATGACATTCCAGCTTTTCGATATTTTGCCGAACTTTATCGACGACTGGATTGACTCGCGTGGTCTCGCGAACTTTCTCAAATCGATCTTCGGGGCAAGTGTGCCTACCGTAGGTGCAGGAAATCTAACACAAGAATGGATTATCAACTTCAATGCACTGCTCATCAGCATCGCAACCTTTATGATGGGTTATATGACACGTCGTATGAAGCCTCTGGTCACCAGCATCATCGGCATTGCACTCGCCATTTTCGCCACATACGGACTTGGAATGAGTATGAATGGTTGGTGGATCCTTGGTGCTATCCTACTATTTTCTCTCGGTGAAATGATGTCGGGGCCCGCTAACTCATTTTTCATCGTCAGTATCGCTCCGAAAGGGAAAAAGGCCTTGTATATCGGATTCAGCGGATTCGCAGTCGGCATCGGTTGGTCAGTAGGTTCAATCATCGCATCGCGTCTCTATCAAGCAGGTGGTGATAAAGTGGTGTTGGCTAAACGTTATCTGATCGAAAAACTGAGCGTGGATCCGACGATCGTTGAAGCTTTGCCTAAGGAAAAAGTGATGACGATGCTGACTGAAACCACAAAGTTGGATTCATATGGCGCCACGAATTTGCTTTGGAACGCGTATCATCCCTACTCGATGTGGTTGATTTTTGCCCTGATTGGATTCGTCTCCCTCGTGATTCTCTGCATCTACAATCGCGTAACCCAGGATGCAGCCAAAAACCCCAACCATCCATTCAATCACAAGGGTGATATCTGGGTGAAGTGCTTACTTATCCCTATCACTGTGATTTTTGTTTTTTGCACCGTGAAATACTATTCGACGGCATTGCTCCTTAACTCACTGTTTTTCACTCTCATGCTGGTGATCTCGTTTTTACCTAAACGCCTGCGCACACTGGAAGTCAGTGATTAAAAGGTAGCCCCGACAATTTCAGAACTACCGAATCGCGGCTGGGACATATTTGTCCTCAGTATCAGAGATTCACCGGCTGAGCACCATTCACACGCGAGGTTTCCGCGAGATACGCCAACTGATGTCCTGCCAGTCCGTCCAAACCGATCGGAATTGCAGTGGGTCCAGTCATCAACTGATCGAGCGCATTCACGAGACCGTAATCTCCACCACCGTGGCCTGCATAGCCTTCAGCGGATGAATCTCCGACTGGTATGCTCTCAATATGATCCGTGCGATGTTCACGCAACCAGAGCTCTGGAGTGCCGGCATCTGATAAAGGCTCTCCCCCACGGAGCGAACCGAGGGTGCCATGAATTTCAATCGTCCGGCAGTGATCAAAAGCGGTCATGGTCAAACTGGCGGTGATGCCGTTCTCCATTTCCGTAGAGACAATTTGATGATCAACCACATCATTGTCACATTGATAGGCACAACGACCCCAAGGTGAGGTTTTGAGAAACTCGATGACCTCCTCATCGCTAGCATTTTCATAACCGTCCATCACCATGCGCAGGAAATTGCGTTTTTCTTTGAGGTAGCGGTGGGAATCATAATTGCACTGTTCAGCCACTGGGCAGCCGTCGGTGCAGCGCTTTGGAGCTCCTGCTGGTGCGTTTTCAGGTTTAAACCAATCGAGACGTCCAAAACTGGAAATCGTTTTGGGTTTGGAACCAGATAACCAGCAAATGAGATCCGTGTCGTGTGAGCACTTGGCCACAATCATCGGTGAAGATTTCGAAGTATTTCCCCAATGACCGCGAACGTAGGAGTGTGCTTGGTGAAAGTCACCAACGCCTTCGCTCAAACGCATCGTCATGATTCTACCAAGTCGGCCACTATCAACCACTTGTTTCACAGCCGAATAAAACGGAGTGTAACGAAGCACAAAACCAAGCACGATGCGGCGTCCGAGTTTCCGAGCAAGTGCATCGAGCTCTTCACAACGCGCGAGAGTCTCGGCAGCTGGTTTTTCCAAGAGCAGATCATATCCCACATTCAACGCGCTAACAGCATGGCCATAGTGATGCGCATCTTGAGTCCCAATGATGAGAACATCGGCCAACTTACCCGCAGCGAAAAATTCTTCGGCGGAGTGGAATGTGCGCACCGTTCCCTCTGGAGCAAAACCCGCGACCGTCTGAGCCCGAAACTCCACGAGATCCGCAGCGGCTGTGAGCTCATACCGCCCCACCATGGATGCGGCGATTTTTGTGTAAGTGCGCCCTCTGGCCCCGCATCCAAGGACAGCAAGGCGAAGAGGTTTAGTAGGATTTGGATTTGAAGTCTGCATAGAGAACAGCCGGAAGATGAGAGAATATTTACTTTTTGGCAATGCCCTGTTGCGAAAACCAACAAGTAGGGGCAGGTCGGGACTGCCCCTCCTTGATCACACTGTCACAATTATAAATTGGATCTATGCCAATCCCAGCATATCAAGTCATTGCATCATGCAAACCATCACTACCCTCCTCATCGCAGTTTCCATGGCAGTCATTGCGAGCGCACAAATGATAAGCCTTAAGGGCAGCGATACCCTCGGAGCTAAGCTGATCCCGCAAATTGCTGAATCATACAAAGCGAAGGGTCATGCCTTGGTGAAATTTGAAATCGCGGCGGAGGGTTCATCGACCGCTTTTACCGCACTTGCCGATGGCACAGCGGACATTGGCATGTCCTCACGCAAAGCCAAAGAAGAAGAAATCACTGCATGCAAAGCCAAAGGCATCAATCTTGTAGAACACTCCGTATGCAGGGATATGCTCTGCGTGCTAGTTAACCAAAGCTCGCCGATCACAAATCTAACTAAAGCCCAAGTCGCCGACATCTACACCGGCCAAATCAAGAACTGGTCTGAAATCGGTGGCACCCCCGGACCGATCTCAATTTACACCCGCAATACTTCTTCGGGCACCTACAAAGATTGGCAAAAAATGGCCATGGAAGGACGCGACTATGCCGCGAGTTCGCTCAAAATGGCTGGCGGCGAGCCGGTCCAAATAGAAGTAGCAAAGAACCAAGGCGGCATTTGTTATTCAGGCCTCGCCTACTCAAAAACACCTGGCACAAAGGCTATGCCTATCGATGGCATAGCTCCAGTTGCTGAGAACGCAAAGACCTACGCCTACTCCCGGGAATATTACTTATACGTTTCAGATAAAGCTTCTGCCGAAGCTAAGTCATTCGTCGACTATGTGCTTTCTCCAGCAGGACAAGCCGTCGTCAAAATCGTCGGATTCATTCCCGTGAAATAAGTTAGATCGAGTTTGATACTTCGTTACAGAGAATGCAGCCCCTCCTTGCGTGATAATTTCAATACTTCGTCACCGCACTACGCTCGTCCACCAAGTTCGGCTCAGGCGTTTTCGCGGCGATATCTGAAATTTTCTCACAAGTCTCCTGCCACTTCGCATCCGACCACACCAAGGGGCCTGACATCTTTTTACGAAAACGATGGAGTCGTTCTTTTGCATCGTCTCGTATTCCGATCGGCAGTTCTCCAATGGCTTTTGCGGCGATCTCTGCGGTATCGGTTTGGTGACAGATCATCGCTAAATCATTACCAGCCGAAATCGCCAGTTTCACATCCTCGCCGCGGCCGTAGCGTTTACCTATGGCACCCATATCGAGGTCATCTGTTAGAACGAGATGTTTATCAAAACCAAGTTGCCCGCGCAGCCATTGGGTGATTATCCGTTTCGAGAGCGATGCAGGATAATCTGGATCCACATTGGGGAAACAAACATGCGCGAGCATCACCGAATCCAACTCCGGCATGAGCGCGGTGTAAGGGATGACATCCTCTTTCATCATCTCCTCAATCGTCGCATCTGAAATGGGCAGATCGTGATGTGGATCGGACTTCGCCCGCGCGCAGGCGGGAAAATGTTTTCCGCAACCCAACATGCCGCGCTTCCGTGTCCAGCGATTCCACATTCCCGCGCGATTGATCACATCCTGCGAATCCCTGCCCCAGCAGCGTTGATTTAAGCCGTTTTGCAACTCGGGAAAATAATCCAAATCTAACACCGGCGCGAAATTGAGATTGAAGCCAAGCAAACGCAGCAAATCCGCTGTCGCTTCTCCCGCTCTGGCGATTTGTTCCGAATTCGGCTGCGCCGCAAACGCCACTGCCGATGGCAGAGATGGCGCAATCGCCCTAGTTCGTTCCACCCGACCGCCCTCTTGATCGATCGCTAAAATCGGATCATCCAAACACAATCCCCGCAGATCATCCGTCAGCCGCCGCACCTGCGCGGAGCTCTCCACGTTACGGCTAAAAAGAATAAACCCGGCCGGCTGCAGCTTCCGAAACATCGCAGCCTCCTCCGAAGTCAGCTCCGATCCTTTTACACCCAGCAACAACAACGATCCATCCATCACCTGAAACAACAGTATCTATGAGCAGAGGGCAAGGCGCAAGGTAGGCAGGGACGCTTACATGTCCGTCATAGCTTGAAAAGCGACGACGGATCTCTACGCGTCCATATCTGACCTCGCGACATTCAGGACGCATTCTTTACGCGAAAACGAACTGTGCTCATCTAATGTTGAGGATGAAAGCTTGGTGAATCGCGAAGCAAGCGACGCAGGCCCTGGACTGCTGGGATTCTTTATTCCCAGCTCTCAGCTTGCCGCACTATCAACAGCATGCGGGGAATTACCGAAAACCTCACATGATCAAGCCCAACCTCAGAGCTGCAAATCATTGCAGCAGTCCAGAGCCTCCGGCGGTTCCGCTTCCCGGCGGCGCTTTCATCGAAAGCGCCCTACCATGTACCCACTGAAAATCCCCCTTCACTTTTCACTCTTCACTCTTCACTCTTCCCCAAGATGTTCGCAAATCCTCTCGGCCTGCTCTCATTACTCGCGATCCCCGCGATCTTGACGATCCATTTTCTCCAGCGGAAATCGATCACGATCCCGATATCCACGCTTTTCCTGTTAGAGCGCACCCAACGCGAAGCTGTCTCCGGAAGACGCTTCGAGAGACTCATCCCCTCTATCCCTCTCTGGATGCAAATTTTGGGTGTGCTTCTCATCGCTTGGCTTCTTTCCGAGCCACGCTTCCAAAAAGAAAACTCCGTCCAACGCATCGCCATCGTCATGGACGCATCTGCATCGATGCAGGTTTTCAAAAAAGACGCGATCACTGCCCTGAAAAGCAAACTCCCCGCTCTGCAAGGCAGCGCATCGAAAATGGAAATCACCTTACTGTCTGCCCTCCCGGGAACGGATCGAATCTATTCCGGTGAATCGACCGAAGAGATGCTTGCCGCTTTGGAGAGATTCACCCCGACCGCCGGTGTCACCGATCCATCGTATGCGCTTCGCCTCGCTCGTTCCATCGTTTCTAACGAAGGCATTCTAATCTACCTGACCGATACGCCACTTGAAAAATTACCCTACGAGTCGCGCCTCATATCCGTCGGCAGACCCGTCGAAAACGTTGGTTTCACTGGAGTGTCGTTCGAAAATAATCAAGGAGCCCTGACCTTCCGATCCAGTGTTAGAAATTACGGAACCTCACCAGCCTCGCGCACATGGTCGCTCGTGACAAAGAACGGTCGATCCGAACCACACGAGTTCGAAATCAAGCCCGGCGCGTTCACCACGATCCAAGCCGCCTTTCCTAAAAATGCCCAGCAGGTGCGTCTGGAACTCAGTGGAGATGATTTTCCGTTAGATGACATTCTGCCTATGGTCGCTCCGCAACCGAAAGAGCTCAAGCTCTTCGCCGCGACCTCACCCGCGTTTCGTGATTTATCAGAAAAGCTGCTCCGCTCACTCGCCGCCACCAGCCAGAGTAACGACGCCACACAATCCGACCTCGTGATCACCTCTTACGATCCGCTCGACCCAGTCGTCCCACAGAGCAATGCCATCTTGTTTGTCGAAGATCCCAGCTCCGCTGGAAAATATTTGAGTGGCGGTATTTTAGCCGAAGCCCATCCGCTCATGGACGGCATCAACTGGCAGGCCTTGCTGGTCCGAGAAACTCTACAGCTCCCCCGCAATCCCAGTGACCGAGTTCTTCTCTGGCAGGAAAAACGCCCACTCATTTTCCTGCGCGAAGAAGCCGGAAAATCCATCCTCTGTTTCAACTTCGACCTACGCCTCTCCAACGCCACCCAGCAACCCGCTTTCATCGTCCTGCTACATCGCTTCGCTGAAACCTTACGCGACAAAAAAATCGCGCCACAAAAATTGAATCTCGAAACCAGTCAGCCTATCCAAATCACCAGCGCACCCGAAATTCCCCTCGAGGTCAGCGCGGTCGATCCTTTGGGAAATTCCCTCAAACCACCTGCAGCAGGCTTTGCCCCCGCCGCACCGGGTTTCATCACCATGAAACAAGGTAAAGACATATTGTTAGAAGCCGCCGCCCAGTTCGCAGACACACGCGAAGCGGATCTCAGCAAAACCGCACCCTCCGAGCTAGAGGTATTCAATAACGCCGCTTCACTCAAAAATCATACCACCCCAGATCCTCTCTCACGCCTTTGGATTCTCATCCTTCTGATCACCTTAATCGTCGCATGGTATTTTTCTAACGAAAAAGTTCGAAGCAATAGCATGATCTGATAATTACGGATTATATCGCAAGATCTCTATACCTCTCTCAACCTTCCTATATGAAACGTGCCGCAACTCCCCCCTATCGCACCGGATTATTTGCCATATTCTTCTTGTTCGTGGTGTTGATCTCGCAAGCGCGAGCTCAACACCTAGTGCCCTCCCAAGTCCTGATCATTTATAACAACTCCGACCCAGACTCTGAAAAAATTGCGCGTATTTACCAAGTCGCGCGTAATATTCCCAGCGACCAAATCTTGGGACTTACTCTTTCTCTCAATAAAGACATCTCTCGCGACGAATATGAAACCACATTGCTGATGCCGCTAAGTAAATACTTCACCAAAGAAGGTTTATGGAAACGAAGTAAGGATCAAAATGGCGTGATGCGGCCCATAGAAAACCGAATACGTGCCATCGTGCTCATACGGGGAGTCCCACTCCGTATCAAGGCAGAGCCTACAACTTCAAAAGGACAACCTAGTCCTACAGAAGTCATGGCAACAACCGATCAAGCCAGTGTTGACTCTGAACTCACGCTCTTTGGCGTTGAATCCAACTCTTATCGTGGCGCCGTCACAAATGCCTTTTACAACAGTCAAAGACCTCTTTCTCAAGCCATCATCCCCCATCTCGTTCTAGTGAACCGCATCGACGGACCAACGTTTGAGGTTTGTAATCATATGATCACCCATGCGGTAGAGACGGAAAAACACGGACTATGGGGTCGGGCATACATAGATATCTCTAACAAATTTCCTCAAGGCGATACATGGTTAGAACAAATCGTTTCAGAAAACTTGAAAACCGGCATCCCTAGTGTGACGGATCGTTTCAGCGAAACCTTACCAATAAACTATCCGATGTCCGAAGCGGCGATGTATTATGGCTGGTATGAACGTGACGTTAACGGGCCATTTCTCAAGCCATCATTTAAATTCCGCCCCGGTGCTATCGCATTCCACATTCATTCATACAGCGCAGAACAAATAACAGACGCTAATAAAAATTGGTCTGCAGCTCTTCTATCCCGCGATGCTGCTGCAACAGTTGGAAATGTTTACGAACCATTTCTCGATCGTAGCCATCAATTAAACATCATTCATAACCGACTCCTAAAAGGCTGGACCTTCGCCGAGGCCGCTGCAGCCGCAATCAATGTTCACTCGTGGCAGGGCGTGGCATTTGGCGATCCGTTATACCGGCCTTTTTTACACATCAACGGAACGGGTGAAGTCCGCAAAGAAGATCGTGATTTTCGTACCCTTCGCGCTGCATCCCGCGAATGGCCAAACAATGAATCCCTGCGTATTGAAAAACTCTCACTCGCTCAACAAACCCTCTCATCCGGAACCATCGCTGAAAGCCTCGCCAACGAATACCTCGCAAAAAAAGACATCCCAAAAGCTCAGATTTGGTTAAAAAAGGCGCGCGACTCCTACCCAGAGAACCCCGATAAACTCCGCCAAGATTTGCAACTGATCGCCATCGAGCGCACGAAAAATCAACATTCATCCGCCATCCAACTCATCCATTCCGCCCAAAAAACCTACGGCAATATTCCCGAAACCGAAGCGCTTTCCAAATGGCTAGAAATCGTTAAAAAGTCTTCCACCCCACCCTCCAAATCCACCAATTAGAAAATCAAAATTTCAACCGCTAATGAACGCTAATGAACGCAAATCCAGCCAGTTGGAAAATGAAATTCATTTTAAAGACTTTCTTTTGTTTTTAACCCTATTCCATTCGCGTTCATTCGCGTTCATTCGCGGTTTATTTTTTAGCTGATTTATTTAATGAATTACGACTTTCTACTTCAGAGCGTTTGGCATCCTCCCTTGGCCTTCGAGGAAGTCGCCGCTCCGAAACTACCGCCAGAACTTGAGTTACAGGCGCTCTGGTTTTCGGGAGCGTTTGGTCGGGATTTCAGACTCAAAGACGGTCGCGCACTTCGCGTCACGCAGTTCGGCGAATGGAACCACGGAGCCGGGCCGGATTTTTCCCACGCTGCCATCGAAATCAACGGCTTACATTTCACCGGCGATATCGAAATCGACTCGAGAACTTCTGATTGGGAATCGCACGGCCACTCCACCAACCCCGCATTTTCTAACACCATCCTGCACGTCGCCTTCGAGCCGAATCAGCGGGAAATGTTTGTCCGCACTTCCAACCATCGCCAAGTCCCCGAGCTGCTTATCTCCCCCAGCCAGCTCAGTGAAGCCCTGCGACTCCCTTCACGCGAAACCGCCATCTCTATTCCGGGTCGCTGTTTCCAGCCTCTGCGGAAAATTCCAAAGATCGCCATCGAGCGTTTACTCCGCGAAGCCGCCATCCGCCGTAGTTCACAAAAAGCCGCGCGCTTCCTTCGCATTGCCGATGCACACAACCTTGATGCCGCGCTTTTCCAAACCACTGCAGAAACCTTAGGCTACGGTGGAAATTCATTTCCCATGCGTCTGCTCGCCCAGCGCGCGCCGCTGCAACTATTACTGAGCAATCCCGCTGAGGCCGAAGCCATCCTACTCGGCACCGCAGGCTTTCTTCATCCCGATCTCTACCTCCTCGCACCTGACGACACCCGAGAATATTTGTTAGATCTTTGGGAAACCTGGTGGAAGATCCGACCCAACCACGAACTCAGCCATAGCCGCGCCCCACGCTGGAAAACCCACGGCCAACGCCCTGCCAACCATCCGCACCGCCGGGTTGGTGGTTTGTCTTCCCTGATCAAACAATGGGGCACCTTCCGCAAACTTGCGCTCGCCGCTCCGTTTACTACCAAACCCCTCGTCGATTTCCTTCACAGCCTGCGCCACGATTTCTGGTCGCACCACCACACCCTAACCTCAGCGCGTAGCCACGCAGCTATCTCGGTGTTCGGAAAAAACCTCGCTCTCGAACTCGCGGCAAACCATCTCATCCCTCTCGCCATCCACGAAGAGCGATTCAACTTCAAAGACTACCACAAACTCCGTCACGCCTCCACCAACCAGAAACTCAAACGCACCGCTATCCGCCTCTTCGGCGACGAAGCAGCCGCCAGCCCCTTCATGCGTCGCCTCTCCCACCAACAAGCCCTCCTCCAACTCTACCACGACTTCTGCCTGGAAGATTTTTCCGACTGCTCACTTTGCCCCTTCCCCGAACAACTCGCCCAATGGAAGTGAAAATTCTACCTCTCATCCCCATGCAAATTATCCTCAACGGCCAACCTCACACCTTGGACTCGGAAATTCTCCTACCCGCCCTCCTCGATTCCCTCGGGCTGTCCGGAAAACCCGTCGTCGTAGAGCTCAACCAAGAAGCCATCCTCCCACGCGATTTCCCCCACACCCTCATTCAACCCAACGACCAATTAGAAATCATCACCCTAGCCGCGGGGGGCTAATAGTCTAAAAGTCTTAAGGTCTGAACGTCATTCATTGAATCGCTGGGGCGATGGGTAGAAAAATCGCTAAGCGACCACCCATCAAACCGCACCAGCAGTTCTGACACTGACTTTCAGACTTTCGACCTTAAGACCCTATAAAAATCCCATCTAAAGCCATTTTTCCCTTGCAACAAGTGGCCTACAAATCCCATCTTCCGCGCACGTCGCGTTTCGCGACCTTTTTTCCAAATCCGGTGTAGCTCAGCGGCAGAGCGGGTGACTGTTAATCACTAGGTCGTAGGTTCGATCCCTACCGCCGGAGCCATTTGGAAACTCCCCCATTCTTTTTAGTGGAGGCAGCTCTCTTCGATCTCTGCGGTTTAATTCTTCCCTTTGCTAGCGCTCCACAGCCCGATGAGCATTTGCGATTTCCCCTGTCCGCCTTACTATAGTCTTGGCATCTTCTTTCCCATGAAACCCCAATCTCTCCTCATGACCTCCTTCGTGACCGTTTTCTTCAGCGCTTGCGCGAATCAGAAAAACCTTCCTCCCACGGTTCAGAAAATTGATCCGTCACGTTATGCCGGTGAGTGGCATGAGATCGCTCGTTTACCCAATACGTTCGAAAGAGGCTTGGTGGCGGCGAAAGCCACCTATTCGCTCAATCCAGATGGCAGCCTGAAAGTCGTCAACGAAGGCCTCAAGGATAATGGTAAAACCACTAGCATCGAAGGCACCGCGAGATTCGTGAATCTGCAAGAGCCAGGAAAACTCAAAGTCAGATTTAACCGATTCCCCGCCAACCTCTTCGAAGGCGATTACTGGATCCTCGACCTGAACCCACAGTACACCCACGCCCTCGTCGGCTCACCCAATCGTAAATTTCTCTTGCTCCTCTCCAAAAATCCCAAAGACCAGAAAGAAGATTTCCAAGAGTTCATCCAAAAAGCAAACGACCTAAATTTTCAAACCGATCCGCTCTACTTCAATCCGAAGCGGATTAAGTGAATAAGAACTCAGGCAAGCTAATCAACCCGCCGACTTCTCGCTCTCCGATCTAGCATCGTTACTTCAATTCGGGAAACACTACTTCCAAATCTAACTTATCACTAAAATCCGTCTGCAAGCCGCGCAGCTTTGCAAACAATGCTTTTTTCTTCTCCGCCATCGCGGGATCTGCAGAGAGATCTTTCATTTCCTGAGGATCATTGCTGAGGTTGTAGAGCTTCGTGACTTTGGCTTCGGGATAGAGAATGAGCTTCCAGCCATTATGGGTGACGGCGCGTTGCAATTCGAGGTAGGCACCGTAAACGCCATCGAGTCCTTTGCTTTCTCCTGCGAGCAGCGGACGCACGCTTTGAAATTCGATGTCGCTGCGATCCGCTCCGGCGAGATCTAAGGCAGTTGCCATTGCGCTTTGGAGATAAATCGGTGCATCGATTTTTGCATCTGCTTTAACACCGGGACCACGCACGATGAATGGCACGCGCACGCTGTGGTCATACATATTTTGTTTACCCATGAGTCCATGATGTCCAACGGCAAGTCCATGGTCGGCCGTAAAAATGATCCAAGTATTTTCGGCCTTACCCGTTTTTTCCAGCGCATCTAAAATGCGGCCGATCTGCGTGTCTAGGTGAGTGATGATCGCATAGTATTCTTGGCGATGCACTTTGACGGCATGTTCATCGCGCGGAAACGGTGCAAGTTTTTCATCACGCAATTCCTTGCCTGCACCGATCTGATCTTTTTGTGGATACTCGGGAAGGTAGTTTTCCGGAACTTTGATACGATCTAACGGATAACGATCGACGTATTCTTTTGGCGACTGCCGCGGGTCGTGCGGCGCGTTAAAGGCGAGATACATGAAGAAGGGATTTTCCGATTTCTTCGCTTGATCGAGAAACGAGATGCTCTCGTCCCCTACCACCTCGCTCCAATGTTTTCCGCCATCCCAGAACCCGCGTATTTTCTTATCGCTTGGACTCCATGGATCTGGCTTGCCGGGAAGGGGTCGGTCATAGGCGATCGATTCATCTCGCGGCATTCCACCTCGGATACTAGCACTGAAATTAAAGCATTTCGCAGCATCAGTATTAATGTGCCATTTGCCAGTCATGTAGGTTTCGTAACCGGCTTTTTCCATGCGTTGTGGCCATAGCCGACCTGCCTCGCGCTCGGCATCGATCGACTTTACCATAGCCCTAGCATGCCATACGGTCCGGCCTGTAATCAGCATCGTTCGGCTTGCGACACAGACTGCGCCATTCCACGCGCCCATGTTGTAGGCATGAGTAAAAGTTGTGCCGCTGGTTGTTAAGCGATCAAGGTTCGGTGTATCGATATCGGTATGCCCGAGCGCTCGGATGGTTTCGTAGCTTTGATCGTCTGTAATAATGAAAACGATGTTGGGCTTGCTAGAATTATCGGCATGACTGTGAACATCTAGCAGCGAACCACACAAGATAATGAGGTGGACGAGTTTCATGGTTATGTTTCCTATGAGATTAGGACTGAACAAAATCTTTGTTGTCTACTGGCTTGGGGATCTTTTGATCAACAGAGTATTTTTCAAGTAGCATGACCATAAATCCGAATAACAAGAAGGCGAGCATGACAAGATAGAAAACCCAGATCGTGCCTTTACCTGCGGTGAATCCGTAGTTGTGGAGTCCCACGCCAAGGAAGTTCACGTGCCACCATGAAAAAGCGACGACGCAGGCCGTGAAAATCGAGGCGAGATGAAGTCCCCACTCCTTGATGATGCCACCAATACGAGCGTGTAGAATAGCTAGCGTCCACAGAACGATCATGAGTGCGCCGTTCTCCTTTGGATCCCAGCCCCAGAATCGGCCCCAGGAATAGTTTGCCCAAATTCCACCGAGAACGGTTCCGACCAGTGAAAGAAAAACCGTTAGACAGATACATCCATATACCGCTTTGGTGAGAGAGCGACGTAGTTCTTTGTTTTCCCCATCGAGATTCAGTCCACGCATGAGAACGTAGCCACAGGATAACATAGCAGACAGCAGCCCGCCCGTGTAGCCAAGTGTGATGCATATCACGTGAGTGGAGAGCCAAAAGTTCGAATCCAAAACGGCGACCAATGGATCGAGGTGATCCCCCGCATCACCCACCTCATAACGCCGTGCAAGAATGATCAAAGCCATTCCAAGAACCGGCGCAATTCCCAGAGAATAGCGATTGCGGCTAATCCCCTCAATTAACAACGACAACATGACTCCCGTCGTAGCGATGAATATCACTGTATCGTAAAGATTTCCAACTGGAGCACGTTGCATGATGATGCAACGCATCGTGATCGCGACCACGCATAACAACAGAGCGATAACCGTCGTGCTCAGCGTTAGCCAATAAAATACTTTTGCTACAGAGGACTGACTTAGTCCCCACATGGCAAGTGCACTAATGGTGCCAATGATGAACAGCACGAGTGCATTCAAGAAAAGGTCTTTCTTGAAATACAATACCTCTAGCGAAATGAATTTAAGCTCTTCACTGGATTTCGCACGGCTTTCGGTTCTATCTTTTAATTTTGTTATCGCTTCTCGGAATGGTTTTTCGCCATGTGCAAATTCCAGCACAGCCAATTCGATTGCTTTGATGTCATCAATCCCCACTTGCGGATTTTCCATCTTCAAGGTCATGACTTCCATGATCGCATTTCCAGCCGTTAACCAGTTTTTCTGAGAGGCATTTGCTGGCGGCAGCATGAACAAACCGTATTTAGAAAAGTTTGCCCCATCTTCAATTTGTTGAAGCAGTGAGAGAAGACGCGGAGGAACTTGACCTTCCTCTGATTTCATCTTTTCCAGCTGAGGCATTAAATTCGGAGCTAACTCCATCACCTTACTGAATGGCTGACGATCATCTGGCGCACCATTCTTTCCAGTTCCTTCCAAGATCACTCCAATACGTGCGAATCCAAAATAACCCAACAGCGCTTCATAATTCCTCATGTTATAAGCCAGATCAATCGTCTGCTGCTGAACGGGATCACGATCGTTTTTCGGAATCGGCTCATAAGATTGCGCGAGTTCGATCATTTTTTGCCGACCCTTCACAATCTCTTCGTAGCTGTAACGATCGCGTCGACCTTTCTGCTCTACATCAATCGCCTCTAACACTTTGGAGTTATCGATACGGAAAGTGGGTAGTTTGATCGCGATATGTGGACGAAACACCGTATCCATTAACCACTCGGTGGGTTTAATTTTATAAATCACACCAGCCTCGTCCTGTACCTTCATCGAGCGAGCGCCATGTAGTCCGAGCATTTTGAAAC
>JANPJY010000054.1:0-53359 GCA_031425735.1 Akkermansiaceae bacterium
GGCGGTTTTTTCCCCCCCACTAAATAAAAAATTTTTTGGGTGTGGTTGCCTAAAACACCCCCCCGCCACGTTTTTGCTCATCCAGCCTTCCCTCCGCATAGGCGGTGAAGACTTTCAAAATCTCATCACGGACGCGACGGAAGACGGCGAATTGTTCTTCTTCGGTGCCGGTGGCGTGAGCGGGATCGTAGAAGGGCCAATGGTGGCGGTTCATTTGGCCGGGGAACATCGGGCAGGCTTGGTCGGCGTTGCCGCAGACGGTGATGACGGTTTCCACTTGGTCATCGAGAAAAAGATCCATGTGTTTCGAGTGATGGCCGGTGGTGTCGATACCGATTTCTTCCAGTGCACGGATCGCGAGCGGATGAACGTATCCAGCGGGTTTCGAACCGGCGCTTTCAACGCGAAATGTTTCACCGAGCGCGCGGCGCAAGATGGCTTCGGCAAGATGAGAGCGGCAGGAGTTTCCAGTGCAGAGAATGAGGATGGCGGGTGGTTTCATGGAGCGGTTTCTGGTTTGTGGCTGATTCGATAAAGAGGGATGGCAATGATGGCGCCAATGATGGTTGCGACGGGGTAGAGCCAGATGTGTTCGAAGTTCCAACTGACGAGTGCGGGACCAAGCGAGCGTGCGGGATTCATTGATGCACCACAAATCGGTCCGGCGAACATCGCTTCCAGTCCCACGACGGAACCGATCGCAATCGCTGCCGTGATGCCCTTTTCCTTTGCTCCATGCGATACACTGAGAATCGTGAGCATGAGGATGGCTGTTAGAATGATTTCTAGAATAAAGCTCTGGGTTGGATCGCCTGATGGAAGTGTCATGCCGAGTGATTCAGACACAGGAAATAAAAGTTTCAGAATACCACTTGCGCACAAAGCGCCGAGCAGTTGCGCCGTGATGTAACCGAATAGATCAGCCGCGGGAAATCGACCTGCGATCGCAAAGCTAATCGAAACAGCGGGATTGAGATGCGCACCACTCGCATCTCCAAACGTGTAAATCATCGCAGCTACGACCAAACCGAAAGTGAGGGCCACACCTGCGTGACCGATCACTCCACCGGAAATTTCATTCACGACCATTGCGCCCGTTCCCGCGAAGACGAGAACGAAGGTGCCGAGAAATTCTGCGAAAAATCGATGCTTCATAGTTCAGCAGCAGTTAGGTCCGCAGCAGGAGGCTTTTTCGCCAAGGGCAGGGAGTCGGGTGATGTTAGGAAGTCCGCAAAGTTCCGGCGCGAGGCACTCGGTGTGTTTGTGGGCGAGTTGGAGAATGACGGCTTCATCGGTCAGCTCGTGATCCGTGATGGTGTATTGTGAAATGACACGATCCTCGTATTCGATCTCGACCGGGACGGAATCGTCGGGGATTAGGGTTTTGCCTTTTTCGAGGATGCCTGCCATTTTTCCGGTTTCGATGCGATGGTCGTAATCCTCGCCCACCCAAATCTGGAGTTGGCAGGTATTGGTTTCTCGTTTCGTCCCGCCGCAATCGAGAAAGTTTTTTTGCACATGGCCGATCTCGGTGACGTGGAAGGAAAGAGGCACGGCTGAGTCGTCCGGAAGGCGGATGCGGAAATGCCGATCGGGATGAGAGGCGAGCAGGGATTTGAGTTCGGAAAGTTTCATGATTCGGATGGATTATCGTTTCAACGCTTTGGCGAGTTTCACCGGGCCGGGGCAGTAACTGTCCGCGCGATCGGCAAGGCGGGCTTCGGCTTTTTCCATGTCGGATACGTGGTCGGTGCCGTCGGGAAGGGTTGCGATGATTTTGGTGAGCAGCGGGAGATGGGTTTTGTTGATGCGGAAGTAAGTCCATTTACCGCATTGCTCGCTTTCGAGCATTCCGGCCTTGCGGATGATCTGCACATGGCTGGAAACCGAGGATTGCGGCATTTCCAAAATATCCGCGAGCTCGCACACACAAAGCGCCCGCTCTTTAACAAGACGGACAATGCGCCAGCGGGTGTCGTCGGCAAGGGCGCGGAAAAAGGAAGGTGCGGTGTTCATCGTGACGGAAAATAACGTAACGAGTATTTTCGTTACGTAAAGAAATAAACTTGCTCGATGGACATTCCTCGCTTTGTTGCTCGGATGCATTTACCCGCCGCTCTCGCGACTCTTTCCCTGTTCTGTATTTCAGTGATTCCCGCCAACTCAGAGGAGGTATCCGATACTTGGATTTCTCTGTGGAACGGAAAAGATTTTGAGGGTTGGTCGACATGGCTAAGCGTTCCACACAAAAACTCCGAAGTGGCGGGGTTAGCGCGAGACGAGAACGGCAAATACACCCAACCGATTGGTGCGGGTCGTGATCCACTCAAAGTCTTCACAATATCACCTGATGTCGATGGCCAGCCAGCGATTCATATTTCAGGGGAGTGCTTTGGTGAACTGCGCAGTAAAGCATCGTTTGCAAATTATCATCTGAGTCTTCAGTTCAAATGGGGTGATAAAAAATGGCCGCCAAGGGATGATGCGGAAACCCCACGCGACAGCGGGCTGTTATATCACGTCCATGCCGAGTCCGGTGCTGAGGGGCGGAATTGGTCGCGTTCCATCGAGCTTCAGATCCAAGAGCGCGATTGTGGCGATCTCTATGCGATTGGTTCGGCTATAGCCGTTCGCTCGCGTTTCGATACCAAGATGAAAACGCCTCAATACATCTTCGATCCGAATGGAACCTGGACGTGGTTTTCTCAAATTCCCGGGCAGTCAGGGCGTTGCATTAAATTTCCCGATACGGAAAAGCCATCCGGCGAGTGGAATACCGTCGAACTGATATGTTTCAATAACGAGGCGATTCACATCGTCAACGGCAAGGTCGTCATGCATCTGAATGGACCAACCCGTATTGATACCGCAAAGCCTCAGCCCGTGAACTCCGGACCCATCATCCTGCAGTCTGAAGGAGCTGAGATCTTTTATCGGGAGATCAAATACCGTCCGATTGAGGCTATCCCCAAAGCTTTTGAATGAATTCACCTGCGTTTCACTGCGCTGGGGTTTTTCAACCATTCCGGAGAATTATCCGGTTCCCACGTTCCCTTTTACTTGTTTAATTTAGATAAGTTTCAGGTGATAAACCAATCCCTCAGAGTTGCTTTTGTTTGCGTCATCTCGTCAGCTACTATTTTGGCCGATTGGAGAGATGACGTTGGCTTTACGCGTCTGCAATTGATCGTCGAGAGCGATTTGCCAACAACGGTCAGCGATGGATTTACCCAGGTTGAGGCGCAAGAAAGCGGCACCAACTACATGCCCAACACAGGACAGGCGATCTTTCAGGGGAAAACCTTTGTCAACAAAACCAATACATCTTCGGTCACTAGCAATCATGCCAACACGGTAGCGTCCTTTTTTTACAGTACATCGAGTCTTCTTCCCGGCACTTCGGCGACAACGGTGGATGTTTATTCGGCGGATCACTGGCTCAATAGTGGATTTTTAAAAAGCGGGACCACCACCGAGCCCGCTATCGAGAGCCGGGCGATTCAGAATCACAGTTGGATCGGCTTGAGTGGTGACACTGCTTGGCTTGAAGAGGTCAATCAACGGCTTGATTATGCGATCGACCGCGATGGGTTTGTTTCTGTTGTTGGTGAAAATAACGGTAGCAGCACCACTCTTCCAAAGTTGTTAGGCCAAGGCTATCATACCATTGCGGTGGGTCTGACAGACGGTCTGCACAGCCACGGTTTGAGCACACTTGATGGTATCGATCGCATCAAACCAGACCTGGTTGCGCCGGGTTCGGCCACGAGTTATGCAACTCCTATGGTCGGCAGTGCGGCAGGTATTCTTTACCAGAAACTCCAAGCCAGCCCGTATTCCCTTGGCGGAGCGGACTTGCCCCGAACGATAAAGGCCATGCTGATGGCATCGGCTCGCAAGGATACGGTTACTGGATGGGATCAAACAAGCACCCGACCGCTCGATGATGTCTATGGAGCAGGGGAGCTGAATATTCACAACGCATACATGATTCTCAGTGCGGGTAGAGTATCGTCAGGAACCACGCAACGCGGCCAACGCGCATGGGCGGCGGAATCGATCACTTCGAGCGCCACGAAGAGTTACTTTTTCACAATCCCAACCGGTGCGCCATCGACTCCATTTTGTACGGCTCTAGTATGGCATCGGGTCATTACTGATAACCTGGTTAGTCATGTCAATTGGGGCAATTTGACCACCAGTATGGCGAATTTAAACTTGAGTCTCTATTATGCCACTGGAACCACTCGCGGATCTCTTGTTAGCCAGAGTTCCAGCACGGTGGACAATGTCGAGTTGATCTATCAGGCGACTCTTGCACCAGGTGATTATGAAATCGTTGTCTCCAGCAACACCGTGACCGCGACCCCATACGCGCTGGCATGGCATAGCCTTCCTGCGGTCACAGTCAGTGCGACCATCGCAGAGGCTAAAGAAATCGACGGTCAAGATGGTATCCTTACTTTCACTCGCACCGGTGACACTGCGTATCCACTATATGTCCCCATCATGGTCACAGGAAATGCTGTCGCCAGTACTCATTACCAATCACTTCCAAGTAGCCTGATCATTCCGGCGGGACAGACATCAGCAACTCTTTCTGTCGACCCTATCCCAGATAGCACGGCGCAAGGTGATCGATCGATTACGGTAACCATCGCATCCGATTTTACCATCGTCAGTGATTCCTCATCACCCGGCACGATTACCATCAAGGACAAACCCGGAGACGAATGGAAATTCAATGCCTTCTCTGGGGCTGAACTTGCGAATTCTAACATCAGTGGTGACAATGCCGATCCGGATAGCGATTCCATGGCAAACCTCCTTGAGTATGCCTTTAACCTGAATCCCAAGGGTTCAAATACCTCACCGGTAGTTGCTGGAGAAAACAGCGGTTACCTGTCCCTCAGTGTCGCCAAAAATTCAGCTGCCACGGATTTGACATGGTCTGCGGAAGTTAGTCCTAATCTAAGTGATTGGTTTCCTGCCACCACGATCACAAACACACAGAATAACTTTGAAGCTCGCGATACGGTTTTGAAAAATTCGGCACCCATTCGGATGATACGCATTAAAGTCACCAGACCGTAATTTTCCAGACCTCAGCAACACTCCTTCCGAAATGCCGCCAACTTCCTCTTTTGGAAAGAAAATCCGCTTGATAATATTTAAATGCAGTCAGCGGTAAATTGCATAAAGCATTTTTTGTTATGCATTATTCTACCGCTTGGGGTGTCGGTTCTTGCAAATCAGTTATCAGGTGAGTAATCACCAAACAGGATTTGAAAAAGCATCCGATGTAGCATGAAAGCAGCAGCAAATTTGATAATACAAGGTCTGTCCTTATTCTTACGAGTTGGACTGATGCTTTGGTTGTTAGTCATTCCATCCCATGCTGAAGAGCCAAAGCCCATGAAGGCTGTGGCGTCCCAGCCATGGCCAACTCCCAGCAAAGTCATTCGACTCTGGCCAGCAGACGCTCCGGGATTGGTGACACCCGCCAAAGCCGAGGAGATCGTCAATGAGCGCATCCGCAATGTCTCGGTGCCGGAGTTGTGGGTGTTTCTTCCCGAGAAACAAGACCCCAAGCGCGCGGCCTTGTTGATTTGCCCCGGTGGTGGCTACGCGCATCATGCCATGGGTCTGCATGTGGGGAATGTTGTCAAACTCCTCAATGACCAAGGTGTGGTGGTGTTAGGTCTCAAATACCGAACCAAATATGGCGCCAATTCAGTCGCCGATGATGCAGTCGCCGACTGCGCCCGAGCTGTGCGTATCATCCGCCAGCAAGCCGATGCATGGGGTATTGATCCGGGTCGTGTTGGTGTCCAGGGATATTCCGCTGGCGGAAATATCGGTCTTAATCTGCTCGGCCGTTACGATGCCGGTGATCCACAGTCCGCTGATCCGGTGCAGCGTTTCTCAAGTCGTCCCGATTTTATGGCGTTGATGTGCCCTTGGCCCGATGGCAAGCTGATCGCTGATTATCCAGTGCATAAAAATCCGCCACCGGTTTTCATCGCCTCGGCCGAAGACGACAAGACTGCGCCCACCGCCTTTGCACTAGAGATCGCCACGGCGGTGAAAAACCAGGGCGGAAAAGTCCAAATGTTTGTGGTCCCGACGGGTGGTCACGGCGCATTCCATTACGGAGCAAGCAAGGGCGATGGAGCGAAATGGCCCGAGGCGTTCAAAGCGATGCTTGAAAGCAAATCATTCTAGAAATCGGAATATGTTTATGAAAGGGAGCACCAATAGGGACGGACTTTCCCCTGTCGCGATTTCCTTTCTCACTTGGAATATTCTGCGCGAAGGGATGAGCCCTCTCGCAAACGGATGGGACAGGCGCCGTCAGTCATTCGAGCGGATATTTCAGGACGAGAGATTTGACGTTATTTGTTTCCAAGAAGTTCTTCCCCAACAACTCGACTTTTTCCAAACCCTCTTTCCCCAACATGATTTTTATGGTTTAGGTCGGGACGATGGAAATTCCGGTGGCGAGCACTGCCCGATATTTTTTGATCGCGAACGCTTTGAGCTAAAAGACAGCGGCACGTTCTGGCTAAGCCCGACTCCTGAAGTGCCGAGCACAGGTTGGGGTGAAGCATTTCCACGTCTTTGTAGCTGGGTCGTGCTAAGGGATAGGCTCACAGAGAAAACGTTTAGAGTTTTGAACCTTCACTTGCAGCTCCATCCCTACGCGCAGATGCGGGCGGCGGATTTATTAGCTGAGCGGTTCGGTCAGGTTCATCTACCTCAACTTGTTGCCGGCGACTTCAATTGTCCCGCCCACTGGCCGGGCGTGAAGCGGGTGCTTGCAAGCGGACTTGCCCGAGTTCCAGATTGCAATCGAGCCACCTTTCATCTGCGTGGGCTCCCTCTGCGCAAACTGGATCATATTCTCTCCTCTTCCGAATGGGCTGTTGAGGAAACTAGGTTACTCAATCAACGGGGTGGTAGATTTTTCCCCTCAGACCACTTCGGATTATCGGCCAGATTACAATTGGCCAACACCCTTTTTCCCATCTAACGCTGCACCAAACGTCTTTACAGGAGCGGCGTGGGGTCGTTGAATCCCCGCCGTCATGCCACTGAAAATCAAACCGAAATCCGAATGTGCTTTTGATCAAATTTCCCTAGGCGAGGTGATGCTGCGTCTCGATCCCGGTGAAGGCCGGATCCGCACCGCGCGCCAGTTTGCTGCTTGGGAAGGTGGTGGCGAATACAATACCTCACGCGGTCTGCGGAAATGCTTTGGCTACAAAACCGCAGTGGTGACGGCGTTCGTCGATAACGAGGTCGGGCATTTGATCGAGGATTTCATCATGCAAGGCGGAGTCGCCACAGATTTCATTCAATGGCGTGAAGACGATGGAATCGGCCGCTCGGTTCGCAATGGTTTGAATTTTACCGAGCGTGGTTTCGGAATCCGTGGTGCAGTCGGAAATCCGGATCGTGGTAACACCGCGGCTTCGCAAATCAAACCCGGCGATGTCGATTGGGATCACATTTTCGGAAAACTCGGTGTGCGTTGGTTCCACACCGGCGGTATTTATGCCGCCCTTTCAGAAAGCACTGCACAGGTCACGGTCGAGGCAGTGAAAGCTGCGAACAAATACGGCACGATCGTTTCCTATGATTTGAACTACCGTCCATCGCTCTGGAAAACCATCGGCGGCCTCGACAAAGCGCGCGAGGTGAACCGCGAGATCGCAAAATACGTCGATGTCATGATCGGTAACGAAGAGGATTTCACTGCATCGCTTGGCTTCGAGGTCGAGGGTGTGGATCATAATATTTCCACCATCGAGCTCGATGCGTTCAAAGCAATGATCGAGACGGCAGTGAAAGAATTTCCGAACTTCAAAGTCGCTGCGACCACTCTGCGTGGTGTGAAAACCGCAACGATTAACGATTGGTCGGCCATCCTCTGGCATGACGGGAAGTTCTTTGAATCGCGCAAATACGATGACTTGGAAATTCTCGACCGCGTTGGCGGTGGCGATTCCTTTGCGTCCGGTGTGCAGTTCGGTTTCTTGGAATTTAACGACGCCCAAAAAGCCGTCGAATACGGAGCCGCCCACGGCGCTCTGGCATCGACCACACCCGGCGATACCTCGATGGCAACCCGCAAAGAAGTCGAGAAGCAGATCTCGGGTGGCGGCGCTCGGGTGGTGCGCTAAATTTTTAATCGTGGCGGCGGATAAAATCCGCCGCCACTTATTATAGCGATAGATTTACGAATCGCAGAATATTACCTTGTAATTTTACTTATTCGTGTATGTATTCATGCATACACGAATGAAGACTATTACTTTAGATGAAGCCGCTTATGAGCGTCTGAAGGCTTGGAAAAAGGGTTCGCGTGAGTCGTTTTCCAGTGTGGTGAAGCGTGTGATTCCAGAGCCCGGCACTTTGGGTGCGTTTTTGAGTCATGTACAGACTGTGGGGAACAGCGACCAAGCGAAGGATGATCTAATGGAAGAGGTGATCAATGAGCGTTCCACGATCAAGGAGGACCCGTGGACTTGATTGCGGATACGACCTTTTTGATCGGTCTGTGGAGGAATCAACCTTGGGCTGTTGCTTATGCAGGTCAAAATTCCACCAAAAGCATAGGGATTCCATGGGTGGTGCTCGGGGAGTTTTGGCACGGAGCAAATCGTGCAGGACACGATCCTGAACAAGTGAGTAAGTTTCTCGCGATAGGAATTCCGTTGTCAGATGCCACTTCAGTGATCGAGATCTATGCTCGAATTTGTACCCAACTTCAGCGCTCTGGTGAGTATCGTAATATAGGGCAGAATGATCTCTGGATAGCGGCCATTGCAATGAGTCATAATAAACCTTTGGTAACTCGTAACCAAAGGCATTTTAAATTGATCGAAGGACTCAAGGTAGAGGTATTGAGTGTAGAGTGATCCTTACTAGACTCTATAGTCCAGATGGGTAAGGATTTCGGCGTGTTGGAAACTGAGAATGAAATCATAAAGACGCCGAAGCTCCGTGAGGATCTCACGGTGTTGATGAAGGTGCGGCTGAATTTCTTCGTCTTGGTGACGACGTTTTTTGGTTACTTGTTGGCGCGCAAAGGGATGCCGATGGAGTGGGGGACCTTGTTTCACACGTTGATCGGGACGGCGGCGGCGGCGTTTGGTTCGGCGGCTTTCAATCAACTCATGGAGATTGATTTGGACCGTTTGATGAAACGCACGGCGGATCGGCCTCTGCCAGCTCGGCGGATGAATCCGATCACCGCTTTTGGTGTGGGTTGGGTGTTATCGGCTTTGGGGATTATTCACTTGGCGGTGATGGTCGGGGCGGGAGCTGCTTATCTAACAGCTGCTACGGTTGCGATTTATGTGTTTGTCTACACGCCGCTGAAACGGATCAGTTCGCTCAATACTTTAATTGGTGCGATCCCCGGTGCGATCCCACCGATGATTGGTTGGGTCGGTGGCGGTGGTGGGGTGTTTGATCCTCAAGCATGGTTTTTGTTTGGGATTTTGTTTTTCTGGCAGCTCCCACATTTCGTAGCGATCAACTGGTTGTGCCGTCAGGAATATGAGGATGCGGGTTATAAAATGTGGTCGAACGGAGACGTCAGTGGAAAACGTAGCGGAACGCTGTGCGTGTTGTTTTCTCTCGTGCTCGCGGCGTTCTCCGTGCTGCCGGCGATCTGGGGTTTCGCGAATTTTCTCTGGTTGATCGGTGGACCGACTTTTGCGTTGGCGATTCTGGCATTGTCCGCTCGGTTCATTCGTGACGGTGAGAGAACTTCCTGCCGACAGTTATTCTTTTCCACCCTGATTTATCTGCCCGTAGCCTTGGCGTTGCTTTTGATCGCATGGAAAAGATAGCACGCCAATTGATTCAAGTGGGACGCGAGCTGACGGATGAATTGCGTCCTCTACGTTTTTCTACTCCCGTGACGCATACGTATCTCACGGTCGATTACGCGAGAGCAGGCTACGAAGCGTATCTTGAAACCTTCGCGAACTCGAAGAAGCGAACGCTGCTGTTAGGCATGAATCCCGGTCCATACGGCATGGCGCAAACCGGCGTGCCGTTCGGCGAGATCGCGGTAGTAAGAGATTGGATGAAACTTTCACCTGAGATCGGCAAGCCCGATCACGAGCATCCGAAGCGTAAAATCACTGGAATGGATTGCGATAAATCTGAGGTCAGCGGTCGGAGATTGTGGGGCTTGTTTGCTGAACGATTTCCAAATGCGAAAGACTTTTTCGAAAATCACTTGGTGATTAATTTTTGTCCGCTGATCTGGATGAAAGATACCGGAGCCAATCTCACGCCAGATAAAATCCGTGCCTCCGAAATGTCGGCGGTTGATGTTGCATGTCAGAAACATCTGCGTCGCTTGATTGAAATACTAGAGCCTCAATATTTGATCGGGGTCGGGGCTTATGCCGAGAATCAAATGCGCACCGCCCAAGAGCATCTTGGCGGCACCGCAACCATAGGAAAAATTCTTCATCCATCCCCCGCATCTCCTGCCGCAAATCGTGGCTGGGCGGAAGTGGCGAAGAGACAGTTGAAAGAGATTGGGGTTTGGTAAAATGGTAGGGTCGAGCGGCCTCGCTCGACCGTAGATGATTTGAATGGGGAGATATGAAGGGTAGGGTCAACTCGCCGTAGTTGACCGTGATTCTGATAGAGTGGTTTGGAGGAGGGTCTCTCGCTTGTTAGAATGATTGCGCGTTGAGATTTTTGATCAGGGTCGCGGGCGGCGCCGCGACCCTACCTTTTACACAAAAACACCGGCGCTCTCGTGGAGAACGCCGGTGTTGGTTAAGTATCATTTGGCATGGCGGTTGAGAACCGCCGCCACGTTATCTCAAGAACGCTTCATGCAATCCGCCGTCGACCGTGATGATCTGGCCGGTGGTTTTGCTGAGGCGTTTGGTGACGAGGAGGAAGTAGGCTTCCGCTTGGTCGGCTGGGGTGATCGGGGATTTGGTGAGTGTGCGGTCGGCGTAGAACTGCGCGAGCTTGTTCACCAATGATTCCGTCGCTTCATCCTCGGTGAAGGGGATGTCGTATTTCGCGAGGGAGCCGATGACTCGATCACGTGGGAACATGGCGGAACCTGAAACTACGGTGGCCGGAGCAACGCCGTTGACGCGAACGAGAGGGGAAAGCTCGATAGCGAGTTCGCGGACGAGGTGGTTCGCGGCGGCTTTAGAGGTGTCGTAGGCAAGGGAACCTTTTTTCGCGACCGCAGCGTTGGCCGAGGTGGTGAGGACGAGGTTTCCTTGGAGGCCTTGCTCTTTCCATGTCTTGTAAGCTTCATCGGCAACGAAGTAAGAGCCGGTGACGTTGATGGAGAAAGTGAGTCCCCATTTGTCATCCGGAATGTGGCCGGTGGTGTCGGATGGGACGAAGATGCCTGCGGTGATACAGATGTGATCGAATCCACCGTATGCGAGCGCGACTTGATCGAGCATGGCGCGGATGCCGGTGCGGTCTGTGATGTTGCCTTGGAGAGCAACGGCTGGGCCGCTGTTAGAAATTCCTGTGCCTGCCACGCCGATGCCTAGACCGTATTTGTCGGTGATTTCTTTGGCGGTCGCTTGTGCAGCCTCAAGGTTCATATCGACACAAACGATGTGTGCGCCTTCTTTGACGAGCCGGTGTGCGGTTTCCTTGCCAATGCCCGAACCTGCGCCGATGACTATGACGACTTGGCGTTCGAGTTCTTTTTCAGCGGGCATGCGCTGAAGCTTGGCTTCTTCTAACAGCCAGTATTCGATGTCGAATGCTTCTTGTTGCGGAAGGGAAATGTAGGTGTCGATGGCCTCGGCACCGCGCATGACTTCGACTGCGCAGTTATAGAACTCGGCGGTGACGCGGGATTCGGATTTGTCTTTGCCCCATGCGATCATGCCGAGGCCAGGGATGAGCACGACAGTTGGGTTCGGGTCGCGCATCGCTGGGGAGTTCGCGTGTTTGCAGGTCGAGTAATATTTCGCGTAGTCTTCGCGGTAAGCGACGAGGCCAGCAGCGAGTTTCTGTTTGAGAACGGCGAGGTCTTCGGTTTGCGGATTCCAAGCAACGTAGAGCGGCTTGATTTTGGTGCGGAGGAAATGGTCCGGGCAAGAAGTGCCAAGCTCGGCGAGGCGTGGGGCGTCGGCTGAGTTGACGAAGCGCAGGATTTTTTCATCGTCCTGAACGGTGCCGATGAAACGTTTCTGTTGGGAAACTTGACCGCGCAGCCATGGAAGGATTTTCGCAAAGGTATCGCGGCGTTGTTCTTCGGGAAGGGTTTGGTATTTCTGACCACCGAAAGCTTTCGCGTCGCCACCTTTGGCTGCGTATTTGTCCTCGATGTATTGAGCGGCTTTGTCGATGAGGCGCAGAGTGAGTTCGTAGCACTTTTTATCATCGTTATCCCATGAGATGAAGCCATGCTGACCCATCATGATTGCTTGAGTGCTTGGAGTTGTTTTCTCGATTTCCTGCATCGCAAGGCCGAGCTCGAAGCCTGGGCGCATCCATGGCACGTATTCCATTTCGCCACCGAAAATTTCTTTTGTTAGAGCCTGGCAGTTTTTGGAAGCGGCGATCGCGATGATCGCGTTCGGGTGCATGTGATCGACGTGTTTTCCGGAAAGGAAACTGTGCAGTGGGGTGTCGATGGAAGACGGGCGTGGGTTGAGGTTGAAGGTCGTGTGGAAATACATGCCGACCATTTCATCTTCGGCAGGGGTTTTCAAACCGTTGTTAGGTTTGGCTGCGTAAACCGACTGGAGGCCGATGAGTTTGTCCTGATAGAGAGAGGAAAAATTTTCGCGCTTCGATGTGCGGAGGTCCCCGCCGGAGCCTTTGACCCAGAGGACTTCGGTTTGTTGGCCGGTGAGGGGATCGGTCTCCATGATTTTGGAGGAAGTGTTACCGCCACCAGTGTTGGTGATGCGTTGGTCGGCTCCGAGAATGTTGGAGCGGTAAACGAGGCGGGCGACGGGATCGAGTTTAGCGGCATGGGCGTCGTCCCATGAGTAAGTAACGTGTTTGAATTCAGGCATGGTATTTTATGGTTCTTGACAGGGCGTTCAATGAACCTGAGAAACACAAAGAGCAAGAGAAAACCACAAAATCCCACATGTTAGCCATCGAACGCCAAAGAAAGATCCTGGAGAGCGCCAGACGTGACGGCACGGTCAGGACGCAGGAATTGTCGGTGGTGCTTGGCGTGGCGGAGGAAACGGTTCGCCGGGATCTAGATGCTCTGTCAAGGCAGGGATTGCTGAGACGGACGTATGGTGGGGCGGCGGATCTTTCCATGGGGTTTCACGAATATTCGCAGAACGAACGAGAAGCCCGGCAGGCGGAGGAGAAGTCGGCGATCGCGAAAATCGCTGCCAAACAGATCAAAGCCGAAGAGACGATCATGCTGGATGCGAGTTCCACAGCACTCGAACTGGCGCGGCAGTTGCCTGATGGCATGAAGCTCAGGGTTCTCACCTATTCGCATGGGGTGGTTGAGAAACTTGCCATGCGAACCGATATCGAGCTGATCTTGCTGGGCGGGATCTACGAACCCAAAGGCAGGCGTTTCATGGGCATGCTGACGGAAATGGGCGCAAGGGCGTTCCGGATCGACCGATTCTTTTTTTCCGGAGACGGGTATGATCCCGTGCTGGGTCTCGGCGAGCCGAATCCCGAGGAATCGCGTCTCAAAGCGACGGTGATGAGTCACGCGAAGTGGCGTTGCGCTTTGTTGGATCACACCAAGCTTGGCAAGGCGACGGATCATTTTTTCGTGAAGCCCGAGGAGTTAGATCTGCTGATCACCGATGAACTGCAGGAAGAATTTCGCAAGAAACTCGACCTCGCCGGGGTGAAGTATCTGACGCGGTGACTTGTTGTGTGATTATTCCTGCGGCATAAGTATTGCAGGAAGAGAACCAAAATTCCTCCGCTCTAAAACGAGACCTTCCTGCTTCATCTGAGATACAAGATCGGCAACTTTCTTTCGATTATTTTCATACCACTTTTTATCACCAGGGAAATAAAATGAGGCCGATATCAACGGGCAAAGCACATCGTGAAACACTACTTTTCCCGATTTAGATTCAATCGTAGAACTTTTGGCTGATAACGCTGAAACAGAAAATGACGAATCTAAGATTATACGTTCCACATTTTTCTCGTCAATTTTCGTCAGTGGCCTGCCTGCAAAATATTCCTCATGAAAAATCGCGCAAGAGCAACTGCTGATAAACAAGTGGCCAAGAGCAAGGAGGATTTGTAAGATACGATTCATTATATGATACAACGATTGAGTGCTCCTACGGGAGTGATTGAAAGGAAAATGAATCGAAATTGAAATGCTTATGGCCAGTTAGGAGTCACAACATGTTCGGCGAAAATTTGGCAATTATGCAAAATGCAATAGTCCTCCAACCATGCCGCATAAGATAAAGGTGCCGCCCATCGATAAAACTAACATAATATTTTCATTCACGTCAGTCTTGGCCGACACGCTGTAGAACACTGCGAAAAGAATTACCGCGAATATCAAACACGGCACAATAGAAAAGTCTCCACTGACTTGAGTCAACAAGCCAAGAACGCCAGAAGCTATCAGTAGAGGTTTTTTGTGTTTTAGCATGCGACATTTTTAGAATTGATCACCTGTGGGACTCGGGATTTGGTAATGTGTGGTTTGTTGATTGTCTCTTCCGAACAGTATTTGCTTACTCGTATTACCGAAGGACGGGATATCCAAGTAGTCATGTTTGTGGAGTTTGGTTAGAAATCCTTTGGTATGGCAAGGAATGATTCGTTATTAGTGCGTATATCAAGTTCCATTATGGGGTGAGTAAAGGAAATGGGTTTCTTTTCCGATGGGCCGGAGATCGCTGCTACGTTGGAAGAAGAAGCGAGTCTGGAGACTCGCGGTCCATTTTATGATAGGGGGGTGGGTAATTACTACTCGCTATGGGCTATCTAGTGTCCGTATTCTGAGCTTTTGGGAAAATGGAATGATCTGATTTTTCCGCGAAGGTTGAATGAAAGAAAAGCACGAGGATACAACGAATCCGCCAAGAGCTGTCTGGAAGAAAGACGGTGAAAGGCTGATTCTGTGCCTATCGGGAGACTGGTTGCAGGGGAGTAAAGCAGAGCTGGATGAGGACAAGGCGGCGAATGAGGAGCATGCCGCGAAATGGCCGGATGCTTTTGAGACGCAAGATCTGGGAAAATTTGACTCGATGCTGCCGGCGTTTTTACTTACGAGGCTGCGGGAGGCGGAAGTTGAGAATCCGGGGCTGGAAGGTTTGCCTGATGCACTTCGGGGATTGATGGAACTAGCACTCAGTGTTCCGGAGCGGAGTGAGGCGAAGGCACAGGAAGAAGATGCGAAGGGATTGTTTGCGCTAGGATTGAAAGCAAAGCTGGCTTGGGAAGCGGTGCAGTCTCTGTTAGAATTTATCGGTGACGTGGTGCTTGCAACGTTGAGGTTTTTCGTGGGGAAGGCTAAATTCCGGTCGCAGGATTTCTGGGGTGTGATGCAGGAATGCGGGGTCAACGCTTTGCCCATCGTTGCGCTGATTAGTTTTCTGATAGGAATGATCCTAGCCTTCGTCGGAAACGTGCAGCTCGCGAACTTCGGGGCAAGCATCTACATTGCGGGTCTAGTCGGAATTGCGATGGTGCGGGAAATGGGTGTGATGATGACGGCGATCATCATGAGCGGCAGGACGGGTGCTGCTTTCGCCGCACATATCGGAAGCATGAACGCGAACCAAGAAATCGACGCGCTGAAAACGTTCGGTTTTAATCCCTTCGATTATCTCGTTCTTCCACGGGTCTTTGGGTTGGTGTTGATGATGCCGTTGTTGACGATCTATTCGAATATCTTCGGTATTCTAGGAGGGATGTTAGTTGGTGCGGCAGTAGGGATTCCCCCCGCATTATTTTGGACAGAAATGCTGACGGTGGTTGATCTGACTCAAGCTTCGCTGGGTGTGATCAAGAGTGTGTTTTTTGGAGCAACGATCGCGATCGCCGGTTGCTTGCAGGGAATGAAATCCGGAGGATCATCGGCAGCGGTCGGTAAAGCGACGACGCGGGCGGTGGTAGCTTCGATTACGACGATCATTATTCTCGATTCGGTTTTCGCGGCCATCTTCACCATTTTGAAAATCTAACAAATATGGAACAGCCAAGCAAAGACGCGATGATTTCAGTGAGGGACTTGAAGATGGCTTTTGGTTCCCTCGTGGTCATGGAAGATCTGAATTTCGATGTCCAGAAGAAGGATATTTTCGTGATCATGGGTGGAAGCGGTTGCGGAAAGAGCACCTTACTGAGGCACATGATCGGTCTGAAAGAACCGGCAAAGGGGGCTGTCTTTTACGAGGGAGAGAATTTCACCGAAGCGGAAGCAGACGAGCGCAGGAAATATATCAAGCGATTCGGGGTGATGTATCAGTCAGGTGCGCTATGGTCATCGATGACGCTTGCTGAAAACATCACGATGCCGATCGAGGAAAACACGGATCTCAGTGCGAAGGAGATCCGGGATCTGGCTTACTACAAGTTGGCGCTGGTTGGGCTCTCCGGTTACGAGGAATTTTATCCGGCGCAAGTCAGTGGCGGGATGAACAAGCGGGCGGGGATAGCAAGGGCGTTGGCGCTGGATCCGGAGATTCTGTTTCTGGATGAGCCCGGAGCCGGGCTCGATCCACTGAGTTCACAGCGGTTGGACGAACTGATTCTTCGCTTGCGCGATTCACTGGGCTCGACCTTTGTGATCGTGACCCACGAGCTTGCAAGTATCTTCGCGATAGCCAACAATTCGATCTTCCTCGATACCGCGACTAGAAAGCAGGGAGCGACGGGGGATCCTAAAGAGCTGCGCGACCAGACTGAGAATGAGACCGTGCGATTGTTTTTAAACCGCGGCGAGAATGCAGAAACGAAAGACCAGTCATGAGTAAGAAAACGAATTCAACACTGATCGGCCTTTTTACACTGGTCGGCTTGCTTATTGCAGGCGGCGCACTGGTGTTGCTGGGAGCCGGGAAGTATTTTGAGGAGTCCCATAAGATATTGCTCTATTTCGACAAGAGCGTGAACGGCCTACAGGTCGGTTCCGACGTGCGGTTCGGCGGAGTGCGTATCGGCAAGGTTTCTTCAATCAGCGTGATTATCGATACAAAGGAGAACCGCAAGATCCTCCCAGTGGTTGTTGAACTAACAGAAAAGGAGCTAGCCAACATCTCGGGAGGAAATAAAGGAGTGTTGGATTTCACATCTAAGGAAGGAGTAAAGCGAGCGGTACAGGAGGGGTTGCGAGCGGGTATGAAGCAGCAGAGTTTGGTAACGGGACAGTTGTATGTGGAGTTCGACATCAAGCCCGATATTGAAGGGTTCATTTACGAAACGGGAAGTCAGAAGACATATCCCGTGGTTCCTACAATACCGACGGAGATCGACGAACTGATTTCCGGAATCACAGATGGGCTTAAGAAAATCACCGATCTGGAGCTGGACACTCTTATCGATGAGATGAGGGAGGTTTTGAAATCCACGAATGAGAAAATTTCCGAACTTGATCTGAAAGAGGTTAGTGAAAATCTAACAGATATAACGGAAGATGTGAAGGCATTAACCAGTGATGAGAAACTTACAAGCTCTCTTGAGAATCTAGATGCGACGCTTAAAGAAATGCGCGCGTTGACTGAGAAGGCGAACAAGAACATCGATCCGATATTGGCCGACCTCACGGAGGTCGCTGAGAGCACGAAGCAGAGTGTCAAAAAGATCGATGCGATGGCAGAGGATCTTTCTAAAGTGACGGATCCGCGTTCGCCGATGCTTTTGAAATTCCAGAATCTGTTGCACGATACCGAGCAAGCCTCCAAGCAGTTGCAAGAACTGGCTAACGATCTCAAACGAAACCCCAGCACTCTGCTGCGAGGAAAGGAATCCCAATGAAATATTTTCTAATCATAATCATCCCCGCTCTTCTGGGTTCATGCAGTGTCAAAGATGATGCGGTGCGCTATCTTTTGGAGCCGGCGATTTCTCAGAGTTCCACGAGTTCATCACGGCCTGGGGTTGCGATTGCTCGGCCAACGCTGCCGCCGTATCTTGAGAGATCGGAGCTCGTGACGCGATCTGGATCGGGGACGTTGGAAATTCATGAGAAAGAACTTTGGTCAGAGCCACTCGACAAAGGAATCGCGCGGGTTGTCGCCGACAATCTAAGGAGACTGACCAGATCCACGAACGTGCAGCCGGCGGCAAATTTCGTCGCACAGGATTACGTAACACTCGTGGAGATTCGGATCGAGCGGTTCGATCCTTTGCCAGACGGTTCAGTCGTTCTTGAATGCACATGGAAGGTGCAGCCCGTGGGCGGTGGGGACGCTTCGATGAGATCATTCAGCACAACGGTTCCCGTGACAGGGAGCGCAACTGGTAAGCAATCGAGGATTCCTGCGATGAACGAGGCGTTGGCGCGGCTTTCGAGAACGATTGCTAAGAGTTTGTAGGTTTCACTCGCTAGCTATTTCGCCTCGGCGACTAATAGATCGATGAGCGGTTTTGGGTCTGTTAGACCGTGCGGATGGTGATCTCCGTTTTCTTTTGGGAAAAGTTTCACGCGTCCTTTGTTTTGTTCCCAGAACTCGACGAGTTTTCCGGCATTGTCTTCGTAAGGCACGGTGCGATCTGCTGTGCCATGACAGGAAATGAGTAACACGTCGGCTTTGATAGCTGGCAGAAGTTGATCGGTTGGACGGATGGATTTTTCGAGAGCGGTTTCGTCGTCAGCAAAACCGAATTCGGTTTTGTATTTTGCCCAGTCGCCTCGGCTACCGCCTCCTTTTTTGATGAGTTGAAAACCACCGGGCCAGGAGCGGATATCGCAGACGCCGTTATCGAGGTAAAGGATACTGGCGCGATCCGGATGAAGGCGAACCCATGCGTTTACATAAAGACCGCCGCGTGAGATACCGAGCAAAGCAGGTTTCGCGGAAAGGCCGCGTTTCTCGTGGAGTTCGGTGTAGAGTTTTTCCCAAACCGCCATGGCATTGGGAGAGCCGAATTTATTGCTCTGTTTGACGTAAGCCACGTGCCAGCCTTTTTCGACGAGGCCGCTTTCCAGTGTTTGTAGATGACCCGCGAATTCGCCGATCCAGAGCCATGGTTTTCCCTCTGCTGCGGTGGTTGGGATTTTCAAAGACACATTCGCTCCATCAATGACGAAATTCTCTGAATTCGCTGCGTGGGTCGTGCTGAATAAAATTAGAGAAGCACATGCGTAGATGAAAAATGATCTCATGAGTTTGATTGTGGAATAAGATGCGCTAGTTGCTACAAGCAATTTACCAAAGCGCTAACTCTCGGTATCAGTATGTAAAACCTGTACAAATTGACACAATTATCCCGAAAATATCCTATGCGTTTCATCGGTATACGACTCATGTTTGCCCGGGCAGGCTCAAACTTTTTTTCATCTATCTACGACTTACCATGAAATACGCTCGGCCGTTTCTCATTATAATTATCGCTCTCAGCGTCGTTGCCGTATGGTATTTTCGGCCAAAGACCAATGATTCCGCCAAGGCACCTGAGGGAAAAAAACCGGTGCCAGTGATCACAATGAGCGCTGAGGATCGTGACATTCCGATCTGGCTAACCGGACTTGGTGCTGTTCAGGCCTATAACAAAGTCACGATCCGCCCGCGCGTGGGTGGCATGCTTGATCGGATCCATTTCACCGAAGGACAGAGCGTTAAAGAAGGCGATGTGCTAGCCATTATCGACCCGCGTCCTTATGAATCTCTTCTCGCTCAGGCCAAAGCCAAAGTCGCACAAACTTCTGCCCAGCTTGCCAATGCAGTCAAGGACATGGAGCGCAACGACAAGTTGGTAAAATCCGGGGCTGTCTCCCAACAAATTTTGGAGCAACTCGAAGCGACCGTCGCCCAAATAACCGCACAGAAACAAGCTGACGTCGCGGCCATGGAATCGGCGCAGCTTGATCTCGATTTCACTACCGTCAAAGCACCCATCGCGGGGAAAACGGGCATGCGTCTGATCGACCAAGGCAATCTCGTCACAGCTAACCAAGACGGCGGCCTTGTGGTTATTAGCCAATTCCAACCGATCTCTGTCGTTTTCACGCTGCCCCAATCTAACTTACCGGCAATTCGAAAAAAGTTAACGACGGACGCACCGGAACTAACAGTTGAGGCTCTGACCGATGAGGGGCAAGTCCTTGCTGAGGGAAAATTGGCGCTCATCGATAATGAAATCGATGTCAATTCTGGCACCATGAAACTCAAAGCCAGTTTTCCGAATGCTGACCAGGCTCTCTGGCCCGGCCAATTCCTCAGCGCCCGCGTGCTTGTAGAAACTCGCAAAAAGGCAGTCGTGATCCCCACTCAAGCCATCACCGCCGGACTAAACGGTCCGTTTGTTTACGTCGTGAAAACGGACCTTACGGTTGAACCCCGCAACGTGAAGCCGGGGTCGCAAGTGAATGAAATCACCATCATCGAGGAGGGTCTTAAAAGTGGCGAGCAAGTCGTAATCGACGGCCAGAGCAAGCTTCAGCCCGGCGCATCTGTTTCCATCCAACCTAAAAAGCAGTGAGTTTATCTACGCCTTTCATTCGGCGTCCGGTCGCCACTACGTTACTGACCATCGCCATCTTCCTAGTTGGCGCGGTAACGTTTCCACTGCTTCCACTGGCGCCTTTGCCACAGATCGAGTTTCCAACGCTGCAAGTTTCCGCTAACCTGCCAGGTGCTAGTCCTGAAACCATGGCGTCATCGGTCGCCACACCGCTTGAAAATAACCTCGCGCTCATTCCTGGGATCACTCAGATGAGTTCCAGTAGTGGCCTGGGAAATACTTCGATCACTATTCAGTTTGACCTTGATGTAAACATCGATGCCGCTGCTCAGCAGGTCCAATCCGCGATCAACGCCGCCGCCGGACAACTGCCAATTACGCTGCCTAGTCCACCGACTTATCGTAAAGTGAATCCTGCGGATTCACCGATCATGTTGCTCAGTGTTCAGTCCGAAGTTTTGCCTCTAACAGAACTCAGTGACTACGCGAGCACGGTCATCGCTCAGCAGATTTCTCAACTCAATGGTGTCGCGCAAGTTAACATCATCGGCGAACAAAAACCCGCCATTCGCGTGCAGGTGGATCCGATGAAACTTGCAGCGCTCGACCTCAGCATGGCGGATGTGAGCGGTGTGATCGCGACCTCTACAGTCAATAGCCCAAAAGGCAGTCTTAACGGTCCACATCAGAGTCTTCCCATTTATGCAAATGATCAGATTCTCACAGCGGAACCCTACAATGATATCATTCTTGCCTATCGAAATGGGGCGCCCATCCGCATCCGCGACGTTGGCCGAGCAGTGAATGGTCCCGAAGATGTTCGCTCCGCCGCATGGATCAATAACAAGCGCGGCGTGGGTATCATCATTCGCAAACAAGCGGACGCCAATGTCATCGAAACCGTTGAAAGCATTCGTAACCTGTTGCCCTCGCTGCGAGCTGCCATGCCTCCTGCGATTAAAGTGGATGTGCTGAGTGACCGCATGCGCACGATCCGCGCTTCTGTCAAGGAAGTGGAGTTTCACCTCGTTCTAACGATGGTGCTGGTCACTCTGGTGGTGTTTTTGTTTCTCCGCAATATCCGCGCCACACTTATTGCGAGTGCGGTTGTTCCCATCTCAATCGTCGGAGCTTTTGCGGTCATGCATGCCCTTGGCTACAGCCTCAATAATCTTTCTTTGATGGCTCTCACGATCTCCGTTGGTTTCGTGATCGATGACGCCATCGTTATGTTAGAAAATATCCACCGTCACATCGAAGAAGGTATGAAACCGATGGAAGCCGCTTTGAAGGGAGCTAGCGAAATTGGATTCACCATTCTATCGATAAGCCTATCGCTAGTTGCCGTGTTCATTCCTATCCTGCTCATGGGTGGGATCGTCGGAAGGCTTTTCCGTGAGTTTGCGGTCACCGTTACCGTCACTGTGCTCATGTCTGGTTTCGTCTCGCTAACCTTCGTGCCCATGATGTGTGCGAAATTTATGCGCCACCGCCAACAACCTGTAGGTTCACTCCGAAAAAAGGCGGACAGATTGTTGGAAAGTTTTTTCCGCGCTATCGAAAACACCTACGAATCCATGCTCAGCGTTGTGTTGCGCCATCGCAAGCTGACCCTGTTTTCGCTATTGCTAACGATCGCCCTCACCGGCTTGGTCTTTGTGAAAATGCCAAAAGGCTTTTTCCCTCAGCAAGACACGGGATTCATGAACGCTACTCTAGAAGCATCGGCAGACATATCCTTTGAAGCGATGTCGGATAAGATGCAGCAGGTCGGCGCGATCATCGCCGAGGATCCAAGTGTGCTCGCTTTCCAATACAGTCTCAGCACAGGCCGTGGCTCCAGCAGCCTCAACAATGGTCGTTACTACATCACCTTAAAAGAACGGGCTGATCGCGACGGCGTTCAGGAGATTATCACGCGCCTTCAGAAGAAAACTTCAGGTATTCCGGGAGCCACGATGTTTTATCAAGCTCAGCAGGACATCAACGTCGGCGGGGTGATTTCAAAAACTCAGTTTCAATATACGTTGAGAAACGCCAATCCGGACGAACTCAACCTTTGGGCACCTCGTATCCTCGCTAAACTTAAGGAACTGCCAATGCTCCGTGACTTAAACTCTGATCAGCAATCTTCAGCTCCGGCACTGAGTCTAGAAATCGACCGCCAAGCGGCCTCACGGTTTGGTATACAGACTTCTGCGATTACTGCCGCTCTGTACAATTCATTTGGGCAACGGCAAATTACCCAGTTCTACACACAGGTGAGTCAATACAAGATCATCATCGAGGTGCCGCCCGAACTACAAACCGACCCTAGCGTGTTAAGTCGGATGTTTCTTCGCTCTCCTCTAACAGGATCTCAGGTTCCACTGTCATCGTTATTGAAATTAGATACTCTCACTACCAAATCCCTGACTGTTAATCACATTGGTCAGTATCCTTCAGTTACTCTCTCGTTCAATCTAGTGTCTGGCACCGCCCTAGGGGATGCGGTGACTGCTATTGAAGAATCCGTAGCGAAAATGAGCGCACCCGCGACTCTCACCGGGAGTTTCCAAGGCACAGCTCAAGCATTCCAGGACTCGCTGAAATCCCAGCCATACTTGATCGCCGCTGCAATCATAGCAATCTACATCATTCTTGGGATGCTTTATGAAAGCTTCATTCATCCGCTCACCATTTTATCCACCTTACCGTCGGCTGGGCTGGGCGCGTTGGTTACATTGTGGATCTTTGGTCATGACATCGGAGTCATGGCCATCATCGGTATCTTGCTGTTGATCGGTATCGTTAAAAAGAACGCCATCATGATGATCGACTTCGCGATCGATGCAGAACGAGAACGAGGGCTGACACCTGAAAAGGCCATCTTTGAAGCATGTATCAAGCGATTCCGTCCCATCACAATGACCACCATCGCAGCGATGCTCGGCGGAATCCCACTCGCCTTAGGCCATGGCGATGGCTCGGAACTTCGCCAACCATTGGGCTATGCCATTGTGGGTGGCTTAATTGTCAGCCAATTACTAACACTTTTCACAACACCAATCGTCTATCTTTACTTCGATGGTGTCACCAGACGATTCAAGCAGAGAAGAGAAAGAATTGTAGATCGGCGGAATGCTCAGTTGACGTGAAGGGTGAAAGAAAAACGAATCACCGCGATCAAAAATTTGGTATCGCGCGATCCAACACCGCTTGGAGTGACTGGCTCGTGATGGGTTTGCTGATGTAATCATCCATTCCTGCCGCAAGGCAGTCTTCGCGGTCGCCTTCCATTGCATGAGCAGTCATAGCGATGATCCATGGACGAGTTTCGGGTGAATAATTATCACGAATGCGTTGGGCTGTTTCCATGCCATCAAGTTTCGGCATTTGGATATCTAAAAATAAGATGTCGTATGGATGTTGCAGGAGTAAATCCAACGCCTCGAGTCCATCAGAGGCTATGGTGCAGGTATGACCGATTTTTTTCAGCAATAGAGTGACCACGCGTTGGTTCACTGGATTGTCTTCAGCAACCAAGATCCTTAGCTGATCGACATTGATTTTTTCTGCTTTAACAGGAGATATTCCGTCGTCACATGGATCCGGGGTGAAAGATGCTGGTGGTATATCGAGAGGAATTCTAAATTGAAAATCCGAGCCATGTCCGAATTTAGATTCCACCCAGATCTTGCCGCCCATTAAAGTAACGAGGCGGGAGCAGATAGCCAGCCCCAAGCCGGTGCCACCATACTTGCGGTTGGTTGAAGCATCAACTTGAGTGAATGCTTGAAATAGACGGTTAATGCGTTCTTCAGGAATGCCGATACCAGTGTCTCTTACTGAGACGAGTAATTCAGGCTTAGCTGCGTTAGATCTAGTCAGGCCTGCGGAAATGACAACTTCACCTTCTGAGGTAAATTTCACTGCGTTAGCAATCAGGTTAATCAAGATTTGGCGTAAGCGAATGTGATCGCCTACGATATGAGAAGGCACTTCTTCGCTGACGATAAGTTGCATTCGAAGATCTTTTTTAAAGGCTGCCTGCATGTTGATATCGAGCGCGCTTTTCAGGCAGGTTCTCAAGCAGAAGGGCAGGTGTTCGAATTCTAGATGACCGGATTCGATTTTTGAAAAATCCAAAATGTCATTGATGAGAGAAAGCAGGGATTCGCCGCTGGTTCGGATGGTTTCGACGTACTCTTTTTGTTCGATCGAGAGAGAGGAATCTTGGAGTAATTCAGTCATACCGATCACAGCATTCATCGGAGTACGAATTTCATGCGACATGTTAGCGAGAAACTCTGCTTTGGCGCGAATCGCAGTATTAGCCGCGATGGCGAGTTTCTCAGAATGCTCGTTGGATTGTTGAAGGATCATGTTGCGTTGACGCAACTCGATTTCGGTCATGACCAAAGCGGAAAGGTCCTGAAGCAGATTGACGTCAGACTCATTCCACTGACGCGGAATTTGATCCATGACGCAAAATGAACCGAGAATGTAGCCATTGATATCGCGTATGGGGCAGCCTAAATAAGCTCCGACAGAGCCGTCGAGCGTTGCAGGATTGTCACACACGACGGGATGGTCAGAAGCATCGTCTACCACGAGAGGGTTGCCAGTGGTGACGACGTATTTGCAAAATGATCTGTCGAGGGAAGTTTGGCGGGTTTCCACTAAAGCGCCGGTTAGTCCCACAGCGGATTTGAAATATTGGCGGTTTTCATCGATGAGCGATAAAATCGCCACTGGCGCGTCCATGAGCTTTGCTGCGAGACGGGACACACGGTCAAAATTTTCCTCCGGTTTGCTATCGAGGAGATGCAAGTCATGTAATGCAGCCAAGCGATCAGGATCGTTAATTCTTTGCGGTGAAGACATGGGTTTCAGAGTTTCACGTAAGCGATTGCATAGGGCAATTTAAACGATATCAGGGTGAAGTGAATGATTTTCTAGCTTTATGGGGGATTAATTTCAGGTGAAATTATAAAGAAAGATGTATGGCACCGCAGAAAAGAATTCGGTAGTATTCATCAATGAAAATTCTCTTTGCCGATGACGATGTCATTTTGCACCGAGTGTTGGTTCACAGGCTCACTCGCGAGGGCTTTACCGTTGAATCCGCATTTAACGGTCGGCAAGCGCTTGAGATGGCGGAGAAAAATCCACCGGATTTAATGATATTGGATGGGATGATGCCTGAGCTAGATGGTTTTGCGGTGTTGCGTGAATGCAAAAGCCGCGATGATTTGAAAGATATTCCAGTGATGATGTTAACGGCGCGGAATCGTGAAAACGATATCGTCGGAGCACTGGAAGAAGGCGCGGTTGATTATTTAACAAAGCCATTCAGTCCTGGGGAATTGGTTGCCAGATTGAAGCGTTTGCTACATTCCAAGAAATGATGAAATTTTTTATCTTTAGCTGTTGGTTGGTTCCATTACTAGCGATTGCAAGTCCGTTGCAACGGGGTATTGAGGCGAAATCCAAGGGTGATTTTGAGTTGGCGACGCGTGAGTTAGGAGATGCGGTGAAAGCGGAACCGAAAAATCCGGAGGCGTGGTTGCAATACGGCACGGTGTTAGGTTGGCAAAAACGATACGATGAGGCGCTAGCGGCGTTGAATCGTGGTTTGGAAATTTCTCCGAAGCATTATGATCTACAGATGGCACGTGGTCGGGTCATTGCGTGGCAGGGGAATTTCGGGGAAGCATCCGAGGTGTTCGCAGAGTTAGCTAAACAGTATCCTGATGCAGAGGAGATCTTAGTCATGCAAGGACGGATCGCGACGTGGACGGGTCGCTTGGATCAAGCGGAAGGATTTTATCTAAAAGTCATCGCAAAGAATCCAAAACAAGTGGATGCACTTACGGGACTGGGCGATGTGGCACTTGCGCGTCAGAAGCGCGATGAGGCTGAAATGTATTTCCAGCGGGCGTTTGCGCTCGATCCCTCGCCGGATATTCAGGGTCGGCTGGATCGTCTCGCGCAAGAGACTCACAGTCGTGTTGATGCTGGACTAACAACCAGTAGTTTTGCTGGTGGTGGTCGATCCGATTGGTGGTCGTATTGGACCCAATACAGCGCGCAGACAGCTCTTGGCGTGTTTTGGGGTAAACTTGAACAAGGCGATCGGTTTGATGAATCCGACACTATTTTAGAAATCGGCTGGGAAAGATTATTGTTAGATGAGTTGCAAACGCGGGTTTTTGTTGGCGTTTCTCCGGATGCGTTTTGGGCTGCGAATTGGTACGTGGAAACGGATTTACTTTGGACTCCCCAAGAGGGTTTTCTGAGTATCATTGCAGAGTTTAAATATGCAGACTACGTGCCGCGTGGGGTGTTTACCTCGCGATTGGGGTTCGAGCAGGAATTTGGTGATAGTTGGAAAACCTCGCTGAGATGGGTGCATCAGCATTTTGAAGGTGGGGATCCAACGAATGGTTGGATTTTTGCGATCAATAAAGAATATGATTCGGGATATGGTTGGGTGCTAGGCGTGGCACAGGGTGCGGAGTCTTTAGATGGCCAGGCATTGGTTGCGGCTGCCGTATTGGAGTCGACGACATTCTTCGCCGGCGTTCGGGGGCCGATCCGTGACAACTGGGGCTGGCGAGTGGATTTTGAATTTGAAGATTACGATGTTGGAGCGAATCGCCGAGGACTCGCTTTGGGTGTTCACTGCAAATTTTAGCTGATACCTATTCTTCTTAATGATTTTTTTGAAAGTGATATGGATGTCCGCCGCAATTTTGATTGCTGTGGCCATTTGTTTTTGGATCGGTTTGCTGGTCGTGCATGTGTTTGCAGAGCGTAGAGATCGGCGTTCGGCGGCTTACGCTGACGTGTGGTTAGATCTCTTGTTGGATGTGATGGATGGCAGCGAGTCACCTGAGATTTTACCCGTTCCAAAATCGTTAGAGGAAACAGAAGCAGTAATCGGTTTGCTGAGAACACTGACCGAGCGATTCTCAGGTTTATACAGTGACCGCATGTTATTGGTGTTGAGACAAATCCGCGCGGTAGATTATGGAATGCGGTTGCTTCGCTCGAGGCACGCAAACAACAAGGTGCGTGGTTGTGCGTTGTTGGGTTGGTGTGGTCCGAATACGAAAGTGGATTATGCATTGAGGGATACATTGGAGCATCGCGATGCGAGAGTTGTCTTAGAGGCCGCATCAGCGTTAGTGCGACGTGGGGTGATTCACGATGTCGTGAATATGGTGCATGCACTGTGTAGAAGTCGCGCCGCGAAATCTTTGCTGGCGCATGATTTATTTAGGCGTTGGGGAGAAGTAGAGCAGAGTGATTGGTCTGATTTATTGAAGTCCGAATGGCCAGACGATGGCTGGGTTCTTTTGTTACAGGCAGCAGGTGCATCAGGGCGTATTGAATGGACAGATTTGATAGCTGAGCAAGCAAAGCATGACTCACCCAACGTGGTTAAGGCAGCGCTTTCCGCATTAGAAAATATCGGAGATCAAAAAGGTGCGGTGATTGCAGGGATCGCGTGTGAGCACACTAATGCACAGGTAAGACGCCAAGCAGTAAAAACCATTGAGGCCTGCGGAGAATTAGATGGATCTTATGCCTCACTGCTCAAACTACTCAAAGATGAGTCATTCGAGGTGAGACGGGCTGCTTTTGATGGAATCATTAAACTAGGGGGAAGATCGAGATTGTCTGAATTGGTGCCGGTGGATCATTGGCAGAGTGAACTATTTAAGGAGGAAGGATTACTCGCATTGTGATTCACTTGTTGTCATCAAATTGGCAATCATGGGTTGTCTCGTTTGTTTGGGTGGTGGGAATTATTATTCTCACGCTGCAAACGTTCCAGAACACGATTTATGTAATGCAGTTACTGCGTGCGATACCCGAATTTTTAGGAGCTACACGGAGAGCATCGCGCTTACGCGAATGGTGGCTTTTGACATCTGAAGTCACACCGCCTGTGACTTTGCTGGTTCCTGGATACAACGAGCAGGCGACGATTGTTGAGAGTGTGCGATCACTACTCACTTTGCAGTATCCAGAATTGGAAATTATTGTAATCAACGATGGTTCAAAAGATGAAACCTTGCAGCGGTTGATCGTAGCGTTTGATTTAAAGTTGATTCAGAAGGCATTGCCACGCCGGGTTGATTACAAGCCAGTGCGAGGAGTTTATGGGACACCACGGTTACCAGGGCTTTTAGTTGTCGATAAAGAGAATGGAGGAAAAGCAGATGCGCTCAATGCTGCACTTGATTTGGCGCGTCATACGCTGGTTTGTTCCGTGGATGCGGATTCTTTGTTAGATGCAGAATCTTTGTTAAAAGCGGTGCGGCCGTTTATCGATGAGCCAGATGAAACGGCGGCGGTTGGTGGGACGATACGTGTAGTCAATGGTTGTGAAGTTCACGCTGGGCAAGTGATCGAAGTGCGTGCACCACGGAAATTGGTGGAGCTATTTCAATCGGTTGAATACATCCGCGCATTTCTCATGGCGAGGATGTCGTGGACTCGGAGTAAGACAGTGACGATCATTTCTGGGGCATTTGGAATTTTTCACCGTGAGAGACTTTTAGCGATGGGTGGCTACGCACATGGAACAGTTGGCGAGGATATGGAGTTGATCGTGAGGATGCATAGACATTCGCAAGAAACCGGTGAGCCGTTGCGCGTATGGCATGTGCCGGATCCGGTTTGTTGGACAGAAGCGCCAGATACGTTGAAAGTGCTCGGTAGGCAAAGAACTCGTTGGCAGCGTGGGCTATGTGAAACGCTGTGGCGTCATCGTAAAATGATCGGTTCGCCGCGTTATGGCTCCGTGGGAATGTATTCGTTACCGCAATTCTTGTTTTTCGATGTGATCAGTCCAGTGCTTGAAATGCTCGGGTTGTTGTTGGTTCCGCTTTGCACGATTATAGGAATTCTCAGCATTGATTTCTTCATCGCTTACTGCGCACTGGTTTTTGGGTTTGGGATTTGCCTGAGTTTGGGTGCATTTGTGATAGCGGAGTTTTCACTGCGCAGGCACGGAAGAATCTCAGATATCTGGTGGATGGGCTTTGGAGCGATCGTAGAAAATTTTGGCTACAGACAGTTGAATAGTGTCTGGCGCGTGATGGGTATCTGGCAATTTTTTAAAGGCAAGCAGGGCTGGGGGGATATGCAGCGTAAGGGTTTTCAGGCGACAAAGCTAAAAAGCTGATCCTTACTTTAAGTAGCCAATGTGCATAAGATCTCGCCGAGTGCTTTCTATTAATGTGCTGATTTTTTCTAACAGACTTACTAGTTCAGGTTGGATTTGAGTGAAGCTTTCAGCGATTTTAAATTCTGTGGCGAGAGAGCTGAAGCCAAGAGTAGCAGTCGTTCCTACAGAGCGATGGGCGCTAGCGCGCCAAGTTGGATAATCTTCATTTTTTAATGCATCTCGCATATCTGAATACCTATTTTCAATCTCTTGAATCGCGCATTCAATAAGATCTTGATCTATTTCAAGTTCACCAGTCATGCATTCGCTTAACTGATTTCGATCAATATTTTCTATAGATTCGGTCATAATTTATTTAAAAGGTTTAAGAAAGTCTAACGACAAGCTCAATTTTTAGCCCGTCTTTTTTTGAGCTCAGAACTCGCACGAATGATAGCTGAAGCGATTGACTCACTGCTGATTGGCTTTGAGATATAGTCGTCCATGCCAGCTGATTTACAAGTCTGGCTATCGCCTTCGAGTGCATTGGCGGTTAGCGCAATGATCCAAGGGCGTTGAGAGAGGGGATATTTTTCGCAGATCAATTGGCTGCAAGTGAGCCCATCCATTTCAGGCATTTGGACATCCATTAAAATGATGTCGAACGCATCTTGATCCAAGGCTTCAAGGGCTTTTCGACCATTTTCTGTGATTGTAATATTATAACCATAATACCCGAGCATGAGTTGAGTGACGCGTTGATTAATAGCCATATCTTCGGCTAAGAGAATTTTTAACGGGTATGTTTCAGCTAAGAGTGGAGTTGGGGGGTGGTCGTTGTGACTTGGCGGTTCATCCGCTTCTTGAATATGCAAGGCCTTAAGCAATACGTCATGTAAGGCTGAAGATTTAACGGGTTTAGTTAGAATTTTATAAACATCAGAACCTTCAAAATCTTTGCCGTTATCATTCAATGAAGAAACCGCAATAATCGGCAGCTGTTCCGAGTTTTTACGTTTGCGGATTTCTTTAGCTAGTTGGTAGCCGTTCATTATGGGCATCTGAACATCGATAACTGCTAGATCAAATGCATCACCACGATCAATCCAAGATAGAGCTTCTTTCGCCGAGGCAGTTGGAAAGGATGAAATGCCCCAACCATCGAGTTGGACTCCTAGAATACGCAGATTGATCGGATTGTCGTCCACGATAAGCAAGCGTTTGCCTTCGATAGATGAGAGAAGATGATCCGTTTTAACTTCTTTGGGGCAGGGAGCTTCTTTGAACGGAATTTCAAAATGGAACGTGGAGCCCTCATTTGGTTTGGAATCCACCCAAATGCTGCCGCCCATGAGGTGAATCAAGCGGGCGCAGATTGCTAGTCCTAATCCTGTCCCCCCATAGTGGCGCGTGGTGGATGCATCCACTTGGCTAAAGGATTTAAAAAGTCTGTCCTGACGATCGTAAGGGATGCCGATACCTGTATCTTTGACAGAGAAATGAAGCCTTTTTTCAAATATTTGATGGCCTGTTGGAACATTGGAAATTGAGATCAGTATTTCTCCTTGGGGTGTAAATTTCACTGCGTTGCTGAGCAGGTTAATGATTACTTGGCATAGACGAGTTTTATCACCGTAGATGGCGATTGGAACATCGGGATCGATCCAAACCATCAATTCAACGTGCTTTTCCGCAGCAGGACGCGCAGTGAATTCGAGTGCATACTCGACGCAATCACGTATTTGGATAGGGATGAGTTCAAGTTCAAGGTTGCCTGAATCAATTTTAGAAAAGTCCAAAATGTCATTGATGAGAGCTAACAGTGTTTCACTGCTGCTTCGGATCATTTGAACGTAGTCTTCTTGTAATGTATTTAATTTAGTGCGTTGAAGAAGTTCTGACATGCCGATGACAGCATTCATCGGAGTGCGGATTTCATGGCTCATATTCGCAAGAAATTCTGCTTTCGCTTGGCTTGCTTTCTCGGCCAGTTTTCGCGCCTCATCGAGGGCGATACGTTGCATGTGAGTGTCCGTCACATCCTGGAAGGCTCCGTGAAGTATGACAGTAACGCCATTTTCACGGAAGGCCTCACCCTTCACTCGGACCCATATATTTTTCCCCTTTGCTGTGACCAACGGCAGCTCAATATCGAAGCTCTCACCGTTATCAATCGCTCTCTGTGCGACATCTCTGATGGCATCATGTGCTTCTCCTTTATAGAAGTTGAAAGCCGATTCTAGGTCAGGAATAAAGTCATTTTCGACTTCATGAATGGCGTATACTTGATCACTCCAATAGAGGTAAGAGTTTGAAACAGTGAGTTCCCATGCTCCGACTTTTGCGAGTTTTCCTGTGTGATTAAGTGCTGCTTGTTGGCGTTGGGATTCTAGCTGGGCAGTGTATCGGTTGGTTATATCTCGATGGGTTCCGACAATGCGAGTAGCTCTACCGTTGGCTCCCCAGCTTACGACTTTGCCATTACTGATAATCCATCTCCATGAACCATCTTTATGTTTGAGGCGGTGACGTACTTCATAGCGTGGTGTTTTCCCCTTTAAATGATTTACTAAGTTTATTTTTGCTTCAGGTAAATCATCTGGGTGACAACGCCTGATCCACTCATCGGAACTTGGCTTTAGGTCCTCAGATTTTTCCCCAAGCATGGATGCCCAGCGTTCATCATATAGTGTGTAACCTGTGCTGATATTCCAGTCCCATAGACCCAATTCTCCGTTTGCCAGAGCCATAGCGGTTCTCTCGGCCTGTTCTTTGATTGATTCTTCGTTGAGTTTTCGTTCATCGATATCTTGTTGAATGCTCATGAATCCGGTGAGAACTCCCGAATGATCTTTGAGGGGGAGAATATCTAAATCTGTCCAGTATTCATGTCCCGATTTTCTGCAGTTTAGTATCTCGCAACGAACAGGCTCAGCCCGATCAAGCTGCTGTCGCATTAAAAGGATGGTTTCTTGGTTGGTGTGCTCCGTTTGAAGAAGCTCTGCCGGAGATTTTCCGATGGCTTCCTCATAAGTGTATCCGGTCATTCGGGTGAAACCTTCATTGACCCACGTGATCACGCGGTTGGTGTCGCAAAAAATAACGGAATTGGTTGTTCGAGTTGCAACTAATGATAGCATTTTTAGCTTCTTAACAGCCTCGTTCAGCTCGATAGTCATCTGCTTAGCGAGTTCCTCTGCTTTTCGACCACTGCGCCCCAAAGTCGATGTAAGACAGCTTATGAGGATGGTGATGATTCCTCCACCAATGAGGCTGCTCCAGACGCTGACTCGATCCGCACGTGTGAAGTTTTCTTTTGTGCTACAGATAACAGTCCATTTCTCACCGCCGACTTCGATGGTTCCCGATTCTGTAAAAAGTCGATCCGTGTAATTATCTTTTGTGTAAGAGCTTTTTTTCGATTTATCTAAATGATGGTCTTCATCAAAAATGAGATTTTCAGATGATGTTTTTGTCCCGTGAAAGACTTCGAAATCCAGAGAGTTATCAATGTGCCCAGATGAGCCCTCAAAGACTCGTGAAGCTATTACAGGCATGTAAGTCCATCCCAAGAGATGCTTATGGCGATCGTCTGCTGTTGTCAGACGTGTTCCTTTTTCGTAAACGGGAAACAGCACGAGAAAGCTCGGACCCTCGTCCGGCGCTTGCACGAGTGAAACCGGAGCTGTAATAGCAGACTTTCCGGTTAGCATGGCTCGATCTGCGGCCAAACGTCGGGAGTTGTCTTGGGCGATATCATAACCGATAGCGGCTAGATTTTGTAAATATGGGAAAAGGTATTCGACGACATATAATTCCTCATGATTTCCTGAAGTTTTGATATCGAAATCTGGGGCGCCATCGGCACGCGCTTTGACAAGAAAATCTTCAATATTGGCACGATGAATTCGCCGAACGAAACCTAATCCAAGACTGCCCGGAAATTCGTTCGCTAGATCCCGATCCTCAACCATCGCGCTAAAGTCTTCGCGCGTTACCTCTGTGCTAGCGGGCCATATCGCAGCTGCTCCACGCAGGCAGTAGTCAAACTGTCCCATGCGCCGTGAAATTTCGTTATGGATACGTTTCGTTGAAATGGCAAAGCGCTGATATTCAGATTTTTTTGCAATGTTCTCAGCCTCCCAAGCAACGAAAGCACTTATCGAAAAACCCATAATTAGAAATATCGGAGCGATATTTCTAATATTAGAAATTTTTTGATGTGGCATTTTGGAGGGGAATTCGATTTTACGATCTAACCTAATCACATGCTAGCTCATGGCAGTCCAAATGAGGATTCAGGAAATAGCTTTTTCCATAAGAGGTTATGAATTGGCTAACTGTTTCGTGATATGTTGCTCCACAAGTTTGACGAGAAGATTAAGGTTAAAGGGTTTTACAAGGTATTCAACGACACCGAGTTCTGTCATGCGTTCTTTGATAGAGTCGTCTTTTACAGCGGTCATCATGATGATAGGAATTTTGGATAATTCGGGAATTTCTTTGAGTTTTTCTACAACGTTAAAGCCATCCATTTCAGGCATGATTCCATCAAGAATGATGAGATCTGGAGGAGAAGATATCGTCATCTTGAGTGCTTGAGCGCCATCAAATGCGGATCTGACAATGAAGCCACCTTGCTTGAGGAAATATTCTAGCACTCCGTGAATGACTAAGTCGTCGTCGGCGAGTAGAATGTTGTAGTTGACGATTTCGGAAGGTGAATTGGCGGCGGCTTGGGTTATTTCAAGAGGATTGATTAGGCTATCGATTTGAGTGATAAGCTCTTCAATTTCACATTCCTCTTTATTGATGAACTTGGTTGCGCCAGCGCTCCAAGCGGATTGGACAATACCGGAAAAACAATAAGAGTTAGAAACCACGAAGACGGGAATGATTCTCGTTTCAGATTTCGAGCGAATATATTTCAGGACATCAACTCCGCTCATATCGGGCAAGACGAGATCGAGAATGACTGCGTCCGGTTTTGCGTGTTTGAGAAATTCAATGGTATCAGCTCCGGAGTAAGTTGCAGAAACTTGATAACCAGCGGACTCAAACCGTTCTTTGAAAATTTTGGTTATTAAATGATCATCATCGGTAATGAGTAAATGTTTCATGATGGTTTTTCAGTGAGTGTTAGATCAAACAAGGTAGGTTTTAATGAAGATGCGGGCTTCCTCTAAATTTTTTATTGTATCTCGTAGGGCTTGATTCGCAGAAATAAAATCTGATGCTAAAACGGATTGTTCCATTTTTTCGATAGAACTTCGAATATTCGTGACTCCGATCGTGGCAGATGAGCCCTTAAGCTTGTGAGACATCCTTTTGATGGTATCGATGGACTGATCTTGGATTGCTTGATCAATTTCCCGAACAATATCGGTGGCTTGCACAAAGTAATCATCAGCGATTTGCTGGATGATCACGGTGTTGCCTTGGCTGATGTCATGTAATCTTTTGAGGTCGACCGGTAGGTTTAATTGGGACTCGCTCATATCATCGGGGAGTTTGGTTTTTGATGGGGTTTGGACCCAAAATAGTTATCTAAAAATAGACATATAATATTTACCCTATTTAGCTGGCTTAGGGATAGGCTTTTTTATCACTATTTTAGGCATTGTAATAACCCGCATTCCTAGAGATCTGGACGATTAACATATGTTAGCAAAGTTAGAGTCCGTTATCAGAATTCTATGGCTATCGTAGGCGCAACAAGCTGAGCGGAATTTCTTTTCAGGTCGGAGATCATGAGAGCCATTGGACGCAGGCCATGGGCAAGCAAAGCGCGTCATGGATTTCGGTGTCAGCCCTTCGACGTACGTGGTTTGCTTAGGACCCCATCCGACATGGGTTTTCAAAAACCACACAACCATAACCACAAACTAAAAATTACCTCATCCCCCAAACTTTGGTGTAGACCCAATTTTCTCGGTCGGAGACCATGAGCAAGCGAAGCGCGTCGAATGGTGCGCGCTGCAGGGTTCGAACCTGCGACCCCATCCGTGTGAAGGATGTGCTCTACCACTGAGCTAAGCGCGCGATCTTGGGAGGGGAGAATGAAACTACTGAGTGTGATTTGGCAAGCGATTTCCTGAATGAGCAGTTTTAGTTAGCTGATTGCAGCAATAAAAAAGACAGCACGGATATGATCCGTGCTGTCCTTACTATACTTACCAACTAGAAATCCTAGAAGTAGAACTTAAGACCGAGATCGATCTGTTTTGCGAAGCCGTCGTCACCGCTGTCGCCGGTGATATTCCAGTCACCACCTACGGAGGCGTAAATGGCGAGGTTTGAGCGCATGAAGTATTTGATACCAGCATCAACTCCGAGGATGGCACCGCTGTCACCAACATCTGGATGTGAATATCCCACGCCCGCACGGACGAAAGGCACCCACTTGGTGCCTGTTAGAAAATTGTATTCCGCAAATGCACCCAGACGATAATCTTTGTCGCTATTGATACCGGTAAGGCCAGCTTGAACGCCGATGAGCCAGTTTGGGGTAACGAAACGCCCGTAGCTGATATCAAAGTTATAGTCCGTGTTGTCTTCCCAGTTAAGGTGACCACCGAGGCTGAGTTCTTGCACACCAGTATCTAGCATGGGTAGCCCATTGCCAGCGTATTGAGTTTGGGTTTGTTGTTGGGAGTTGCTAGAGGTGTACATACCTTCCTTACCTGAGGTGGTCGCAGCGAAGGCCGCGCCAGTCGAGATGAGTCCGGCAAGTGAGATTGCCATTAGCTTGTTAATTGTAGTTGTGTTGTTCATGTAGTGTTGTTGTTTGTCATCGTGAAATGCCCAATCATTGATGGGTTGATTTCATGACGCGGTAATTAAGCAACATGTGAACAAGCTTCGCTATGAGGTGTATCCCCCAGCGGGTAATCCCGTAGTTAAAGGCAATTTCCGTTAGAAAATTACAGCCGGCCGGAGGCGCGGCTCTCCAATATTATCGGTCGAAGAGTGCGAATTTGAGATCGGCTTCTGAGACGACCTCGCCGTTGACTAGGCAGCGGCAGGAGGTTTGGCCGATGTTACCGCGGACTTTGGTGGTCGTGGCTACGGTGATGAGAGTATCGCCAGGCATGACGGGTTTGCGCCATTTGACGTTATCTGCTGAGAGGAAGTAGCCGATTTTTCCGAGGTTCTCGGGTTTGCGCAGCATGAGAATGGATGAAACTTGCGCCATGCCTTCGAGTTGAAGAACGCCGGGCATAATGGGATGGCCGGGGAAGTGGCCTTGGAAATAGGGCTCGTTGATTGAAACGTTTTTTAGGCCAGTGCAGGAATTTTCTTCGAAGTCGATAACACGATCGACCATGAGAAATGGGTAGCGATGCGGCAGGATGCGCATGACTTCGTTGACATCTAACACACTCTCACCATCGGGGATGGTGATGGGTGCTGGAACCATGGCGCGCATGCGAGCGTATTCCTTTTTCAAGGTGGCTGCCATCTGAGTGTTCGGGCCGTGGCCGGGTTTCACGGCGATGACGTGACCGAGGATGCGTTTGCCGGAGAGCATGAGATCACCGATGAGATCGAGAGCTTTGTGGCGTGCGAATTCGTTAGAAAAACGGACGGGCTCTTTGGACATCACTTCGTTACCGCGGATGACGACAGCGCTTTCGAGTGAGCCACCTTTGATGAGACCTTTTTCGAGAAGAGGTTTTACGTCTTCGTAATAAACGAAGGTGCGGGCAGCAGCGATTTCCTTTTCGTAGGTTTCTGGATTTACCTCGCAGGAGAAATATTGGGTGAAGCGACCTTCGGGTCCAACGTTGGTGACGGACACGCGGAAGGTTTTGCTTGGGACGATGGTGATGATTGTGCCGTCGCCCATTTCTTGGTGGATGGGCTCGCGGATTTCCCAAACTTTGCGTGCGGCGGTTTGTTCTTTGATGCCGGCCTTTTTGATGAGCTCAACGAAGGGACGGGATGAGCCATCGCCAATCGGTGGTTCGTTGGCGTCCATTTCGATGAGGGCGTTATCGATGCCCATACCTGTTAGAGCAGAAATCACGTGCTCGACCGTGTGAACTTTCACTGAACCTTCTGCGAGGGTGGTGGCGCGCTCGACGGTTTGAACTTTATCGACGTCGGCGTTGATAAAGGGTTGATCGGGAAGATCGACGCGGCGGAATTTGAAGCCGTGATTTTCTGGAGCGGGTTTGAGAGTCAGGGAAACTTTTTCTCCAGTGTGGAGAGAGGTTCCTTCGAGAGTGGCGGAGCTGGCGAGCGTTTGTTGGCGTGACATGGTGGAGATGGGGAGTGCCGAGTGATCAGTAATCAGTGATCAGTGGAAGAGGCGTCTGGTTCTTCGGGGGTTGGTGCTTGTTGTTCTGTTAGATCTGATGGATCTGTCTGATCTTCGTTTGGTTCTGGGGTAGCTTCAGTGGATGCTTCTGGAACTGCGTCTTCTGTGGCGAGTTCTTGGGAGGGTTTTTCTTCGGCTGGGCGGATAGAATTTGCGAGAATTTCTTCAGCAGTAGTTTGTCCCGCCATCTCGCTGCGCTCGATTGCCGCCACGGCCTTTTTCTTGGGAGCTTTTGGCTTTTTAGGTTCCGGCGGTTTAGGTGGTTCTTGGACGACCAAGGTGTCATCCGTGTAGAGCAGGATGTGGCCTTGTTGAAGGAGCCAGAAAAGATCGGCGGCGTATTCGGCGGGTGGGGCGGTTGCTCCTTCGGGGAGGACGGCTTTCCAAAGGCCTTCCAGTTTTGCGGGAGGGTTTTCGCGAATCCATTTCACCATCTCGCCAGGGCGCGGTGCTAGCACGGCATCGAGGGCTAATGCGCTTGGGCGGGCTGGGCCTGTGAAAAGTTTGCCTTTACGTTTGAAGACGGCCATGTGCTCGGCTTCGAGGGCTTTGCAAACGGCTGGAATAAGAATCGCTGCGTGTTTGCGGATGTGGTTCCCGGTGCCTTTGAGCCGGACTAGCAAACCAGGTGATAGATTTTTTGCAGAAATGGCTGCGGAGACGTTTGCCTTGCGGGTGAGTTTGAATGCTTTGTCCAAAAGTTCGGAAGCGATTGCGCGTTCGAACTCGGCGCGGTCGGTGAACCATTTGATGTCGGAGGCGGGAGCGGGGGCTTCCTCGGGAGCGGGAGTTTCTTCCGAAGCGGGAGTTTCCTCTGAGAGCGGCGTTTCAGATATGGACGGCTCGGAGAGACCGTCCCTGCCTTCTTCTGAAGATTCGCCTGATTCTTCAGTGGGTGCGGGAGTGTCTTCTAAAACCGGAGCAGCGGCTTCTGCCGGCTGAGGAGGGCTGTCCCTGGCTTGGATGTCATCTGCTGTTAGAATCCGCCAGCGGGTTTGGATCTTCATGCTATCCAACCAGGCAGTGACCGCTTCTTCAGAGCGCTCGGTGCGGATTTTCGCCATGTAGGACTCGAGCGGCATGTGGGAAAAACGCTCGCGGTGGATGCGGCGGATTTCGGATTGGTAGGCGTGGTAGTTCGGTGGTCCGAGCCATTCGCCGGAGATGCCGCATTTGGCAACCGATTGGAAATTACCTTTCGGTGGATCGATCTCGACGGTGGATTCCTCGATGTATTGATTCCGCCAATCGGCTTTGAGGAAATATTGCAGGGCTTCTTCTTTGGTGAGGAAGATGGCCTCTTCGAATTTGCAGCGATAGAAGGCGGGGTGCTTTTCTGAAATTTCAAAATGGGCACGGCAGCGTGCGCGCTCGGCGAGGATGATTTCCGCGACATCGAAAAGTGGATAAACACGGGCGACGTGATGGATTTCTTTGCAGACGAGTTGGATGGCCGTTTTGTCTGGAACGAGGGTGACGTTGACACCTTCTGCTGGGACGATTTCCTCGCGTTGAGGTTCTTGGCGTGGGGCTCCTTTATCAAAAGGGCGACGGTTGCCGCCGCCTGCTCCACCGCCTTGGCGGCGGTCATCGCGTCTGTCGCCTTGGCGATCATCGCGTTGGTTGCGGTTGTCGCGGCCGCCACGGTCGTCTTTGCGGCGGGGGGCTAAATCGCTTTCTTTGGGTTCGCGAAATTTCTTTTCCGTGCCAGCGGGTTTTGCACGCGCCCATGCTGGACCAAGAGCAAATTGGTCGAGAAGGCCTTCTAACGGATTTTTTGGAGAGTCGCTCACGGGCGGAAATTATGGAGTAGGTTGAGAAAAGACAAACAAGGTTTTGGGCATTCAGGCAGTTTTCGGCTGGGGATGCAAGACCTTGAGGTGGCGTTTGGTGGCACCGTGGTGGCTGGCGAGGATGGCGTTGGCTTGCTGGGTGAGCTTTTGGGCAATCATTGGGTTCAGTGCGCGGCGGATGGCGGAGGAAATTTCCTCGCTGTCGCGGGCGAGTAAAGCTGCCTCTGCGGCGTGGAGGTGACGGACGAGAGGTTGGAAGTTTTGCATGTGCGGGCCGAGGATGAGAGGCTTGTTAGCGAGGATGGCCTCGGCCGGGTTTTGTCCGCCAGTGGAGAGAAAGGATTTTCCGATAATGACCACATCGGCATGCGCGGTCCAGGTGGCGAGCTCGCCAGTGGTATCTATGACGAATACGGCATTTTCGGTTTGGAGCGGGGTTTCAAAAACCGATCTCAGCGCGACGTGAAAGCCTGCTTGGCTAAGGGATTGGGAGACTTCTTGGCGTCGCTCAGCGTGGCGGGGGACGATGACGGGTAAGGCGTTGGGATCGGCCTCACGGATGGCGGAGGCGATGAGGACTTCCTCGCCGGAAAAGGTAGATGCGGCCAGGATGATGGGTCGGCCTTTTCCGAAAGCGGCTAACATTTCGCGGAAGTCGGGTCGCTGTTCAGGGACGGTGGAGGATTGTGGATCGAACTTGATACTGCCTGTTAGGTGGATGTTTTCGGGGGCGATCCCGAGGTTTTCCCAGATGCTGCGGTGTTCGTTTTCTTGAATGCAAACGGTAGTGAGTCGGGAGAAGAATGGGCGTAAGTATGAGGCAAAATAGTTGAACCGACGGGCGGAGCGGGGCGAGAGGCGGGCGTTGGCAAGGGAGACGGGGATGTGTTTTTTTTCTGCTAAGCGTAGGAGGTTCGGCCATGTTTCGCCTTCGATCAGGACGATTTGGGAGGGCTCGAAGCGTTTGAGGTAACTCCGGATCATCCATGGAAAATCGAGGGGCGCGTAGGTGACGCGCAGGTCTGGGATGGCTGCAGCGGTGGCGGTTTGGTGGCCAGTGGCGGTTCCGGTAGCGAGCACGAAACGGGCTTCGGGATGCTCGTTTTGCCATTCGCGCAGGAGTTTGATGGCGGTGATGGTTTCACCCACACTGATTGCGTGGAGGTGGATGGCGCGGCAGGGCTCGAAGTCTGAAGGGTTGAAATAGAGGCCGATGCGTTCGTTGAGAGCGGTTCCAAAACCACCGCGGCGAAGCATTTTCAAGATCCAACCAGGAAACGCGACGAGGAAAAGCAACGGCAGGATAGCGCGGTAGATGAGGAGAGTGAAGAAAGCTTTCATGCGTCGGGATGAGCGAAGATGAGGATGGCGCTGCTGCCATATTCACGGCGGTCGATGAGCTGGAAATGCGCAAAGGCCGGGGTGGGTTGGTTGGAGGAAATTTCCGCGATCAAGTGACCTTTGGGACTGAGTCGCTCGGGAAGGCTGGGGAGTTGGAGTAATTTCGCGACGAGATCGGTATCGCCGTAACCTTTCCAATACGGAGGGTCGGCAAGGATGAGATCGTAGGTGGTGGGATCGCGTTGGAGGAAAGAAAAGACATCCGCTTTAACCGTGCGGCCGCCTTCGAGTTTGGCCTTGTTTAGGTTTTCATCGGTTACGGAGATGGCTTGTCGGTGTTCGTCCACAAACACGCATGAGGCCGCGCCACGGCTGAGGGCTTCCAGCCCAAGCGCACCGGAACCGCAGAATAAATCCAGGACGCGGGCATCGAAGACATGCTCGCCGAGAATGGAAAAAATCGCCTGCCGGACAAAATCGGTAGTAGGACGCGCGACGGCCGATGGGACTTTGATGGCAATGCGGCCGGCTTTTCCTGCGATGATTCTCACTGGCGGGGGATGGTAAGTTGCAGCGGGGAAAGCTCAAGGAAGAGTTGATGAAGAAATTTTTACCACGAATGAACGAAGGACACGAAAAGGGGGGATATGGAAATTTTAACCACGGAATGCACGGAGTACACGGAATGAAGAATTAAAATGGTGTCTGAAAGCAAAGTGCGGAAGCAACCACTCCGTGTATTCCGTGCATTCCGTGGTTAAATTTCTTCTTCCCCATAATTTTTCTAAAAGGTTTTCAAGTGGGGGAATCGGTGTAAGGTGGCGGCGATGTCGATTGAACCCATCAAAGACGGATTGAGATCCCATGTGCGGATTGATTTCTATGGAAATGTGCACAAGCACATGCGCGGCACAGATGTGGCGAATCGTTACGCGACGGAAGTGAAAGTTTTGAAAGTTCTCGAGGAACGCGGTTGCCCGTATGTGCCGAAAGTTTTGGAAGAGCATCCCGAAGAGTTCTATTTTGTATCGACCAACTGTGGCCGACCCGCCCCACAGATCACCAAGGAAAAGGCAGACTCGTTGTTCGAGGCGTTAGAGAAAGATTACGGCGTGCGGCATCTCGATGCTGAACCGAGAAACATCACTTATTCGGACAAGCTAGGGAGGTTCTGCATCATCGACTTCGAGCTTGCGGAAATTTTACCAGAACCACATCCAAAAGAACCCTCTTAGGCAGTGTCTCAACAACCCATTATTCGCTGGGCGGGCGCAACCGTCAGTGGAACACGTAAACCACGCAATGACGATTCATGGATCGTCTTTTCCTCAAATCTCGATGGAGCGAAAGTGTTAGGAGATGTCGGAGAAAGTTCGGTGACGAATCAGGACATGGTGTTTGCTGTATCGGATGGCATGGGGGGAGGAAACGCGGGCGACCTCGCGTCGTCGCTAATTTTAAAACAGATGGCCGTGGCGATTCCGGAAACCTTTAAAGCGGCGGCAGCTGGATTTTTCCCAGATTCGATCTCGCATTTGGAAAGTGCGCTGAAAGAAATTCACGAACACATCAACGAAGCCGGATCGAAGGCGGAGGATGTAAAAGGCATGGCGGCTACTCTCGCGCTCGCATGGTTCACACCGGAAAATATGTATTTGGCGAACGTGGGGGATTCGCGGGTGTATCGTTGTCGGGAGGGAAAGACTGAGCAGTTGAGTAAAGATCATACCTCTGCATGGTCAGCATGGAAACGTGGGGAGATTCATGAAGTGCAGTATCGTAGTCATCCGCGCCGAGCGGCGTTGTATGAAGTCGTTGGAGGCGGACATATGAGCGTTTGTCCTTATTTCGCCGCTGTGCCTTATGAAAGAGGCGATCGGTTTTTAGTGTGTTCAGATGGCCTCATCGATGGCGTCTGGGAACGCCATATCGCTGAGACTTTGCACGAGAGTAAAACTCCAGTAGAAACCTCAGAGATTTTACTCAAACGCGCTATTGAAAACTCCGGCGTCGATGACACGACATTGGTAGTAATTCATGTGGAGTGAGTTTTCTAACTCACGAAGCGTTTGATAAAGAAGGAAGGTATTCGCTGCGGATGATTTTTCTGCCGCCGGTTTGGAGGTGGTTATCGGCATTCACGCTGACGACTTTTAGTCCCATGTAATAGGTTTCGTGTAAGGTCGTGACCGAGGCTGCTCCAAATGCTTGGGCGAGGTGATCGCGCAGGAGGCGGGTTTCAATGCGGCCCAGGTAGAGAAAGGCAGGAGAGGTCTCCATGGTGGAGTTTTCCCTTATCAATCTGGCAACGGCGAGGGTATCCCAGTTTCTAACAGGATTTGCTGTGTGCGTGTGCGAGTTAAACTTCGGAAGGCTTGGTTTGTCTAAAATCATTTTCATCGTGCAATAGGGGGTTCATGGCTTGATGGGTTTTTACCGAATTACTTAAGCTTGCTTGAGCAATTTCGGCTGACATTTACGTCACATGATCTGGGTTCTTTCGCAATATGATCATTTATTTGAAATTTGTTTGATGACCGCGGTTGACTCTTTCGGTGTGGGGTCGGAATAATCCGCCGCAGTCACACTCTCAATCACTCATTCATATGGAAAACGTCATCATCATCGGAACCGGCTGTGCCGGATACACAGCAGCCATCTACACCGCCCGCGCAAATCTGACCCCGTTGATGATTTCTGGCACACAGCCGGGAGGCCAGCTGACGACCACGACAGAGGTTGAAAACTTTCCGGGATTTCCCGAGGGAATCATGGGGCCGGACATGATGATGAACATGCAGAAGCAGGCGGAGAAATTCGGCACACGCATTCAATATGCGTCGGTGGAATCGATTTCCAAAAATGCGGATGGCACGTTCAGCGTGAATATGAGCGGCGAGACCTTGCAATCGAAGACCGTGATCATCGCGACTGGTGCCGCGCCACGGCATCTCGGACTTCCGAATGAAAAAGATCTCATCGGCCGCGGCCTGACTTCATGCGCGACCTGTGATGGTGCGTTCTACCGCGATGTGCCTGTGGCAGTCATCGGCGGTGGCGACAGTGCTTGCGAAGAAGCGGGTTTCCTAACCCGTTTCGCGAGCAAAGTTTATCTCATCCACCGTCGTGATGAACTCCGTGCTTCGAAAATTATGGCGGATCGCGCTTTGGCAAATCCGAAGATCGAGCCAGTTTGGAACAGCGGTGTGAGTGAATATCTCACCGATGAAAAAGGTGAGATGCGCGCGATCAAATTGGAAAACTTGGTCGATGGTTCGGAGAGCGAACTGGAAGTCGCCTGCGTTTTCGTAGCGATCGGTCACGTGCCTAACAGTAGTTTCGTGAGTGGCTTGGTGGATCTCGATGAAAACGGTTACATTCTACAAGTGCCGGGTCGGACCGCGACGAAGACTCCGGGACTTTTCGCGGCAGGTGATGTAGCGGATCATTATTACCGCCAAGCGATTACGGCTGCGGGTCAAGGATGTGCTGCTGCGTTAGAGGCAGAGCGGTATCTGACGGATCATGAGTAGAGAGCGAAGCTCCTTATTAGAGGTTGAAAATTTATTCTTGCGCAAAGCCGCAAAGTCTCAAAGGAAGAATGAGTGAGTCATTCCTGAAATGGTTCACTGAGCTGAACCCTTTTTCTTAAAAACTACTCTACTTTGCGTCTTTGCGCGAGACTCTCTTTGTATTCTCAGCTTCTTCCCTGTTTCAGCACTTTAAAGACTTCTGGGGGGACGTAGCGTTTGACGGTTTCTTCCCAGCCGTCGGGGCCAGTTAGGGATTTGATCATGCTGGAGGAGAGTTCGGCGACGTCTCGTGGTGGCATGAGGAAAGCGGTGGTGATTTCTGGGGCCATGTCCGCATTGATGTGGCGCATGACGCGTTCGTATTCGTAATCGTTTGGCGAACGGATACCGCGCAGGATATAGGTGGCGTTTTTCTTTTTCGCGTAATCGACGAGGTAACGGTTGTCGAAGTGGTCGATTTCAAGGCGGTCGCTGTTGGGGACGGAAGCGCGTAGCATTTCGAGTCGTTCCTCGACGGTGTAGGAGTAGGATTTTGATGTGTTGCTGCCGATGGCGACAATCAGGCGGTCAAACATTTCCAGTCCTTTTTGGATCATCCAGAGATGGCCATTGGTCGGAGGATCGAAGGAACCGGCGTAGACTGCGATGCGCATGGTTTAAAAATGTTAGAGGCCTTTGAAACCGGCAAATTCTTGATAGGTTCCGGTGGGGACGGCGACTGGGCGCCATTCTCGATTTAGGCGACGGTACTTGGTGATGAATTGAGTGGGGTCTGCCCAATGATCCATGGTGGAAGGCGCCGCGTTGCGGTGCATGCCGATATTGATGTCGTGGCGCATTTCAAAATGAAGGTGTGCGGGATACATTCCCCGATTCGTACCTATGGTGCCGACTTGTTGGCCACGCTTCACAGACTGCCCGACTTTCGCGATCATTTTATCGAGGTGACCGTAGAGGGAATCAATAAATTTGAGTTGGCCACTTGAGGGGTCGCGATAGGCATGACGGATGAGCACCACATTTCCCCAACCCATTCTCACATCGTGCGCAAAGGTGACGATACCATCGGCGCAAGAGAATACGGGAGCACCGAGATCAGAGTTTCCACCGCCACGTCCGTTCCAGTCCTCGCCATAGTGTGAAGGTGAGCGGAGGCGCAAGCCACGGGATTTGTAGTAGCTTTTGGCATCGGGTTTGCCGACTGGGAAGTCAAAGCCGTCGGCGATATTCACCTTGGGTGCGGCATGCGCAGTCGACGGGGCGAAAACGACTAGTAAGAGTATCATGAAAAAACTAACCAACGCGGGCCGATGGATTCGGTTTTGCAAGATCTGGATATTTCTGAGGAGTCTTCTCATCCGCACCTATTTGAGCCTGCGAACGCAAGTTCGGGCAAGATAAAAGAAAAACGGCGCACCTTTGTGGGGTGCGCCGTTTTGAGGATTTAGATTAGCTTGTTAAGCTTTCTTAGCGTCTTGCTCTTCGACCGTAAGTGGACGGTAACCACCGATCGATTTAAAGTATAGGAGCAGAAGAATGTAGATAACAGCCATACCGCAAGGAAGAATCGCATCGTATTTCAAAGTCTTACGGCTGCCAGCGATTTCGGCATCGACCAATGCTTGTTGGTCTTCGGTGCGTTTGTCTTTGGCTGTTTCTTTGGCTTCGCCAAGTTTTTTACCGTCCAATGCTGTGACCTCTTTAAAGCCGACCCATTTACTTGGTTTTTCAGCCTTGTTTGCTTCAAGCACTTCGGTTTTGCCGCTTTCGACCAATGCTTCAGCAGTAAAGCGATCTTTTCCATAGCCGAGACCAGGACCACCAAGTTGACCAACGGAGAGCATCGCGATTCCGCCCATGATACTCATCGCAACTGCACCAGTTCTTGGGAAGCGGTCACCGACAACTGCCAGCATGGTTGGCCAGAAGAAGGTTTTGCCAATGCTATAGAGGAACATTGCACCAATTGCAGTAGATAAACCGGATGCTCCTGCTGCGAGGAATAGACCCACAATCGCGAACAAGGAGCAAACGAAGAGAATGCCAATAGGTGAGAGTTTCAATTTGCTCTCTATCCAATGTGAGCAGAAACGCAAACCGAACATCATTGCACTAGCGAAGATGAAGAGCATCTTGCCAACCTCGGGAGTGAAGATGGTGCCGTTGATGTTTTCGATCCATGAATCGGTGCCGAGCTCAAGAGAACCAATGATCGTGTGAGCAAGGAAAAGAAGGAAGAGAATGATGTGACCCATTGCGAAGCGGGTGATCACAGCTACCCAGAGCACAAATCCTGCGCCGACAGCCATGGAGATATAGTTCCATGAATCACTGACAAAGAATTCGGAACTAGTAAGTCCGAAGAGAATATTTCCACCGAGAGCATCACGTGTGAAAAGATAGAGTAGAACACCAGCGATTGAAGATCCCAAGATACCAATGTCTTTCATCATCTCCCCAAGTTTGAGGCCTTTTGCGGAGGCTTCTGATTTTGGGAAGCTCTGGCGGAAGAACATCACACCGTAAATTACTGTTGGGATGAGGTAGAGACCGAGTTGGGCTTTCCAACTCCATGAATTTCCTACTGCCAAGGTGATCAGTGCGCCAATGATCATTCCCAGAGGCCACGAGGCGTGAAGAATATTGAGGTAATGTGTGCGGTTTTGTGGGAATAGGGTCGCGACGAGTGGGTTTGCGACGGCTTCCAGAGTTCCGTTCGCCAATGCAAAAATAAACGTTCCGGAGAAAAGCAGTAGGAATCCGGTTTGTTGACCCATTTCTGCGCTTGGCAATAGGGTTACGACTGCCGAGGCAACGTGCATGAGGAATGCGGCAACAATCAGTTTTCCGTAACCGATTTTATCAACGATGATACCGCCAATGATGATACCGAAGCAGAATCCAGAGAATCCTGCACCTCCAATTAGGCCGTTCTGAAGGTTTGAAAAGCCAAACTCTTTGGCCCATGCCGCGCCAATCCCGTTACGGATGGCGAAACCGACTCCGGCTGCGAGGATTGCGATGAATCCGGCCCATAGGAGCCGCTTGGCGTTTGGTGCTATTGCTTCTGTGTTACTCATAGTGTTTTGATTAGGGGTGGAAAGGGGATTATCGGGTCGGGAGAGGGTTGGCAAGAACTTCGGTGGGTTGGTGGGGTAAAAAATCGTCAAATCCCCCGTGGTAAAGGCTCGGGGCTATGTAGAATCTTAATTATTGCTAGCCGCGACGGGGATGAGACGGAGTTCTGCGGTTATTTCTGTTGGGTCGTTCACTGTGATGAAAGTGCAAGATTGATTGGAGTTCTTGTCATGTATGTTTGGCATGGCGGATACAATCCGCCACGTCGCCGCTACAACGCTCCGAATCTTCTGTGGCGTTTATTGTATTCTTCGACGGCGGCGAAGAGGTCGCCTTGGCGGAAGTCCGGCCACATTTTTTTGACGATGACGATTTCTGAGTAGGAGATTTGCCAGAGTAGGAAATTGGAAACGCGCATTTCGCCGGAGGTGCGGATGAGGAGGTCGGGATCGGGGATGTCTTTGGTATAAAGATGTTGGGCGATGAGCTCGCCATCGATCTGGTCTGGTGAAATTTCACCTGCGACTGCGGCTTTGGCGATCGCGCGGACGGCGGCGGTGATTTCTTCGCGAGCTCCGTAGGAGAGCGCGAGAACCAAGGTCATGGTTTGATGGTTCTTGGTTTGCTCTTGGATGCGATCAAGGCGTTTGCGAGTAGCGGGCGGAAGCCGATCCAGATCGCCGATGGCTTGGAGGCGGATGTTTTGTTTGTCTAACTCACTGGCTTTATCATCAAGAAACCGATCTAACAGTTTCATCAAAGCATCGACTTCGCTTTTGGGTCGGTTCCAATTTTCTGAGGAAAACGCGTAGAGTGTGAGGTATTTCACGCCGAGCTCGATGCAGGCCTCGGTGACTTCGCGGATGGATTCGGCGCCTGCGCGATGACCTTCAGCGCGCGGGAGTCCGCGTTCTTTCGCCCAGCGGCCATTGCCGTCCATGATGATGGCAATGTGGGAGACGTGATGATGGTTAGATGAGGTCATTGTTCGTTTTCTGGTCTAAACATCCCACCGTAGCCAGGTTTGTAGAGGAAAAGAGAGGAGTGTTGGGCGATGATTTCGAAGTGTTTATCGATAGAGTATAAACGGACATCGTCTTGGATGGCGATGGAGGCAATGAGGATATCCATCCAAGGAAGGGAATGTCCGTTTTCTCGCAAACGCCAGGCCAGGGCACGCGCGTTTTCCCAGTCAGATTCCCGACATGGGCGGTAGGGAATAACGGAAAAATAGGCCGAGAGGTGCTTGCGCTCGTTTATTTTAGAACCACCGAGAACTTCTAGCCGGACGGGAGAACACCATTGAGCTTCGTAGACCTCGAGGAGACTATCGAGGGCACGTTTGACTTCGATGTGTCCTTTCTTTCGGAAGCCCTCAATCCATACAGAAGAATCGACAAGGACCATTTAGTCAGGGGTGTAAGGAGGGAATGGATTCGTTGGATCCTCGCCGTTCTCTTTAATTGGGTCAGGATAGTCAAATGCGCTTTCACGGATCAAACGACCAAATTCCCGAGCTCGTGTGCGGCGGACAAATTCTGTCACGGCACGTGCCACTGCAGGACTCTTGTTTTTATCCCCAGTGATTTCCATAAGATCCGCCAAAATGGCTTCATCAATGTCTACTGTGATTCTCATAAAGGAGAATTAGCATCAAATTTCATCATTTCAAGAGATAAAATGATGAAATTTGAGGACTTAGGCTTTCAAAGTCTGCTTGCGATCAGGACCAACGCCGACGAATGCGATGGGTGCGTCGCAGAGTTGGGAGAGGCGAGTGAGGTAAGCTTGGGCGTTTGGCGGGAGTTGATCGTAGCTGGTGCAGGCAGTGGTATCTTGTTTCCAGCCGGGGAGAGTTTCGTAAATGGGTTTTGCGCGATCCCAGAAAGAGCGATCCGCAGGCGGGAGATCGTGGCGATGGCCGTCGATGTCGTAGGCGACGCAAATTTTCAGATGCTCGTATTCGTCGAGTCCATCGACGTTGGTGACGGCGAGTCCAGTTACGCCGTTGACCATGCAAGCGAAGCGGAGCAGTACGGTATCGAGCCAGCCGCAGCCGCGGGGGCGACCCGTGGTAGCGCCGAACTCGCGGCCGAGGTTGTGGAGATATTCTGAGAGTCCTTCGTCGACAGTTGGGAAAGGACCGGAGCCAACGCGGGTGGTGTAAGCCTTGCAAACGCCGATGACGGATTCGATGGCGGTTGGCGGCAGGCCAGTGCCAGTGGTAGATCCGCCAGCGGTGGTGTTAGATGAAGTGACGAAGGGATACGTTCCGAAATCGATGTCGAGCAAAGTTCCCTGTGCTCCTTCGAAAAGGAGGGTTTTCTTCGCCTTCCATGCTTTGTGCAAAACGGGAATGGTGTTGGTGACGTGCGGGCGGAGTCGCTCAAACGCAGCGTAGGTGTCTTCGATGACTGCTTTGGCGGTGAAAGTAGGGAGATCGTATTTTTCTAGAATTTCATTCACCTCAGCGACGCGGCGGGTGATTTGTGCTTCAGCAAAAGGACGGTCTAATAGATCCGCCATACGCAGGCCGCAGCGATTGACTTTATCGGCGTAAGCCGGACCGATGCCCCGTTTGGTGGTGCCGATTTTTTGATCGCCGAGTGAAATTTCTCGGGCGGCATCGAGTTCTTTATGGAAAGGCAACACGACGTGAGCGCGATCCGAGATCAGGAGTTTTTCCGGGCAGATTTTGACGCCTTGGGCTTCGATGCGTTCGATTTCGATGCAAAGGCCGATGGGATCGACGACGACGCCGTTACCGATGACGTTGATTTTGTTATCCCAAAGAATTCCGGAAGGAAGGAGGTGAAGGACGTATTTGGTGCCTTTAGCGATGACCGTGTGGCCGGCGTTGTTGCCGCCTTGCCCGCGGATAACGACATCGGCGGATTCGGTGAGATAGTCAACGATCTTGCCTTTGCCTTCGTCGCCCCATTGGAGGCCGGTGATTACAGTGTTCATAATTTTTTCTGCGAAAATGGTTAGAAGTTATTTGTTATGAGTTAATAGGAATATTTGTCGGAGGTTGCGGAGTCGCGTGAAAGCTTCTTCAACTTTTAACCTCTAACTAATAACATCTAACGTCTACTGGCCTCAATAAGTTCTGCGAAGTCGGTGAAGAAGTGGGCGGCGTCGTTGGGGCCGGGGGCGGCTTCTGGGTGGTATTGGACGGAGAAGATCGGCAGGGTTTTGTGGCGCATGCCCTCGACGGTATTGTCGTTGAGGTTGACGTGAGTGACCTCAATGTCATCTGGGAGAGAATCGGGATCGACGGCGAAACCGTGGTTCTGCGAGGTGATGGAAATTCTGCCGGTGCGGAGATCTTTGACGGGTTGGTTGCCTCCGCGATGTCCGAATTTGAGTTTAAAGGTTTTTCCGCCGTAGGCGTGAGCGAGCAGTTGGTTGCCAAGGCAGATACCAAATGTTGGGAGCTTGGTGATGAGCTGCTTGAGTTCAACGTGAATGTAGTCGAGCGCAGCTGGATCTCCGGGGCCGTTGGTGAGGAATAAACCATCGGGTTTTTTCGCGAGGATTTCTTCGGCGGAAGTGGTGGCTGGCACGACCTCAACTTCGAAGCCCGCTTGGCGAAGCATGCGGAGTTGGTTGTATTTCAAACCGAAGTCGATCGCGACAACGCGGTATTTGACCGGGGGAAGTTCTTGGTAAGTTTCAGTTTCGCCGATGGATGCGTTAGGCAGGGTCCATTTACGGGATTCTTCTGACCAGATGTAAGACTCCTTGGTGGTGACTTCTTTGACGAAGTCCGAACCTTCCATCGGCGCGGAGTTTTTCGCGGCAGCGATCGCATCGGCTTCGGAAAGCTCGGTAGTGACGCAGGCACGCATCGCACCGAGTGAGCGGAGATGAATGGTTAGAGCGCGGGTATCGATGCCTTCGATGCCGAGGATGTCGTGGCGCTCGAGGTAAGAGGAAAGGCCTTCTTGTGATCGCCAGTTAGATGGGATTTCGCAAAGCTCGCCGATGACAAATGCGCGGATGTGTGGGCCGGCGGATTCGTTGTCTTCGGTGTTCACTCCGTAGTTGCCGATCATCGGGTAAGTCATCGCGACGATTTGGCCGCGGTAAGAAGGATCAGTGATCACTTCTTGATAACCTGTCATGGAGGTGTTGAAGCAAATTTCTCCGGTGGTGGTTCCGCTGGCTCCGAAAGAAATTCCAGAAAAGCAGCGTCCGTCTTCGAGGGCAAGTATAGCGGTCGTGGGCACGGGGCGGGAGGTTATGTACCTCTGGCGCGGGATGGAACCAAAATTTCAGGGAAATCTCCGGAATGTGTTTTTTAACCACGAATCACGCGAATGGTCACGAATCGAAGCGAAGGATCAAAATTAAAGCCCTTGATTAAGAGAGGTTGTTTCATTTTTTTTACAGGCTAAATGCGATGAGTCCGATGGTATTTCTGAAAGTTCGCGGACATTCGCGTTGATTCGCGGTTACTCTTTATTTAATTGGGTGGATTGAGCTTTTGATGAAAGGGGTTGCAAACGCCTTCTCCATATTGGAAACAGCGAGATGCAGCGCACCTTTGCAGAGTTATATCAGGCAGAGGCTTATCCGCCAATGAGTCATCCGAGCGCGGATCCCGCGGTGAATGCGGAGGTCGCGAGGTTTTTTGGACTGAGTGGGTGCAAGGTTGAGCACGCGCGGATTCTGGAAATTGGCTGCGGGACGGGGCATCATTTGCTATCCGTGGCGAACCGGTTGCGAACTGCCGAGTGCTTAGGCGTAGATGTTTCCAAGCGATATATTTCCACGGCGAAGAATCTTGCGCGGCAGACGGGGCTGAAAAATGTGAGTTTCTGTGAGAGCTCGATCTTAGAGTTCGAGCCCGAGGGGGAGTTTGATTTCATCATCGCGCACGGAGTTTTTTCCTGGGTGCCAGACGATGTAAAAGTGGGGATGATGGATTTCATCGGAAAGCGACTCTCGAAAGATGGGATTGCGACGGTGAGTTTCAATGTCGCGGCGGGTTGGAAGGAGAGGGTGCTTGTGGTGGAAAAAGTGCGAGCGATTCAAGCTGCAGGCGGAGTGGATGAAATGACGGCGCTGGCAGTTCTCAAAGATGTGGCTGATGCGCGCGAAGCGGAGATTGTGGATGATATGTTGGCGAAGGGCGGTGAGGTTTTGGCTTTCGATGATTTTGCCCCCGTGATGGATCCTTGGTCTTTGGGTGCCGTCGTGAAACTTGCCGAATTGAGCGGCCTGCGTTGGTTGGGCGATTCTGTCACCGGTGAAAAGGGCGACGACGCTAACGATGCGAAGCTAAAAACAACTTTCCGATCCGAGATTTTCTGCCGCAAGAATGCTGTAATGGGTGAATCAGTGCCGATTCCAAAAAAACCGGAGGCTGATTACACCGTGCCGCATTTCCCTAAGCTCGATGCATGGCGGTTGGTTTGCGCACAAAAATGTCTGCCGCTGGTGGATGCGAAACTCAAATCCTGTGAGTTTCCATTTTCTCAACTCAAAGTCCTCGTCGCGATGGATG
>JANPJY010000055.1:0-10397 GCA_031425735.1 Akkermansiaceae bacterium
CAGATGAACGCAGATAAAGAAAGAGTGATCAAAGCTCCAATGGGTGATAACTTGAATTTCTGACAAATTCTTAAAATCTGTGTCCATCTGCGTTCATCCGCGGTTCTAATTCTCTTTTAAATCATGAAAAGTCTTATCCAACGCTACTACGAAGTTTTTAACTCGGGAGACCGTGAAGCTCTTTTAGAAATGCTATCTGAAGATGTCGTTCACGAGATCAACGAAGGAGGTGAAGAAGTCGGGATTGAAACGTTCCGCGCGTTTCTTGAGAAAATGGATCGCTGCTACCAAGAGCAAGTTGAGCAACTCATCGTCTTCAGCCACGACAACCCGAACCGCGCCGCCGCAGAGTTTTTCATCCGTGGAACATATGTCGCAACCGATGACGGTTTACCTGAAGCAACGGGACAAACCTATCACCTACGCGTCGGTGCGTTTTTTGAAATCACCAATGGCAAGATCAGCCGCATCACGAATTACTATAACCTCAGTGCGTGGCTGAGGATGGTGGGTTAAATTTCAAACTCCAAATTTCAATGATCAAGAAGAGAGGCAGCGACGGTGGTAGCATGGGTCGTTATTAAAGCTCATCTGCAATAATCGGAATAATCTTCATCAGTGAACGCTGTAGCCCAATCTTTAAAGTCTGATTACCGTGAATAGGGATAACAACTCGTTCGAATCGACCTTCCTTGATGTAGACGTGATGGCTGCCGTTGATTCGCGCAAGACTCCAACCTTTCTCTTCCGCTAACTTAGCCATCCGCTTGCCGGAAACGCTCTTCATACCGCCACTTCAAGAATCTGTTGTGTGGTCATTGCCTCACAGTCGTCCTCACCTGCCATAAGCCACGCGGCAATCGCTTCACGCAGATTTTCTTCCAATTCAGGCTTGGTCTCAGCCTGCGTCACGCAACCGGGCAGCGCAGGAACTTCAGCCCAGTAGCCGCCTTCCTCTGCTTCGTGAACAATCGCTTTGAGTTTCATACCAAGAGATTAGCACGTGCAAACGACGAAAAAAGTAGAAAATGCCACTATCACCTAGGCGTCGTCGCATTTTTGAAATCACCAACGGCAAGATCAGCCGGATTCCGAATTACTATAACCTGGCGGCGTGGATGAGGATGGTTGGGTAGTGTGTATTTTAATGCGCTTAACAGAAAGATAACAAATCACTGCAGCCAGAAGACATCCGATAAAAGGCAACAACGGCCAAATCAATACAGATATCAGAGGAGGCGAAGCTGAAGTTCCATCACCTCCGACAGCTATGTAATCGATTCGATATATGTGGAGGACAAAGAGAACAGGATAAAGGGAAATAAAACAACCCACCATAGCGAACCAAAGTGCCAAGAGCTTATTTCCACGTGGAATAACACGCAGTATTAGAGATAAAACAGCGAGAATCACAGAAAGGATTAACCCAACCCAAGCGATCCAATACCAGACCTCAGGAATTCCATCCGAATTGGATACGGTTGCTAGTAGAGTGATATCGTAAATAATATTCAATCTTCCTCTGATCACTGATCACTCGGCACTTTTCCTATCGCCTTCTTCATCTTCTCCAATCCCTCTATCATTCTCGATCTTGGGCAGGCGAAGTTAAACCTCACCCAGCCGGGCCAGCCGAAGAAGGCTCCGTCGGATAAAAACAATCCGGCTTCTTTCTCAAAGAATTCCGCAGGATTTTTCACATCCAACTTCCGTGCATCGATCCATGCCAGATAGGTTGCTTCTGGTGCGCGCACCGATAAGCCTTCGCATTCGTCGTTGATGAAGCGGACTAGCTCATCGCGATTTCCTGTTAGGTAGGAAATCAATTCCTGACGCCATGGTTCGCCGTGCTGGTAGGCAGCTTCCGCAGCGTAGTAAGAAAGTGCATTGATCTCCGCAAGGGTATGTCCTCTTGCGGCGTTGAATTTTCTGCGAATCGAATCGTCCTGGATGATCGCAAACGCATAGCCCAAGCCAGCGATGTTCCAAGTCTTGCTGGGTGAAAGCAATGTGATCGAGCGTGCAGCGAGTTCTTCAGGAAGCTGCAAGGCCGAGAAATGCGGCGTTGCGGCTTCGTCGTAAATCAAATCGCAATGAATCTCATCGGAGACCAGCACTAGATTGTGTTTCACACAGAACTGGGCGAGCTGGATGACTTCGTCTTTTGAAAAAGCCCGACCCAATGAATTCTGCGGATTGCAGAGCAGAAAGATTTTCGTTTTCTCAGAAACGGTATTTTCCATCGCGTCCCAATCGAACTCCCAGCGGTCATTCGCGAAGACGTGATCGACGGTGAGCAGTTTGGCTCCCGCATCTTTGTGCACACCGAGAAACGGCGGATAAACGGGCGTGCAAGTCATCAACTCCTCGTCTTCTCCGCAGAACGCCCGCGCAGCGAGCGAGAGAGCTGGAACCAATCCACCGAGATGGATGAGGTGATCCGGATTCAGAGCTACCCGATGGCGCTGTTGCAGATACTCAGCTATCGCATCGTTCAAGCCGGTATGTGCCTGCGCGTAACCGAAAACCCCGTGATCCACACGTTTGTGCAAAGCCTCAAGAATCGCTGGAGCCGATACGTAATCCATATCCGCCACCCAGAACGGATCGAGCTCCGGCCTGCGATCATATTTGATGCAGCCGCTTCCTTTTCTTGCGACAACCGTATCAAAGTCAAAATTCATCACGCCGCAGGCTGCCGCCAACCCATCCGCTTTGCAACCGCCAAACGAAGATGGAGGCTCAGATTACTACAAGAATTTCAACGCAAAGCCGCAAAGATCGCAGAGTTCCGCAAAGCACGATGGAAATTTTAAGTTTATCTTCAAACCATGTCATTCAATACCTTTAAGAAAACAACAACCCAAGCTTTGCGTATCTTAGCGACCTTTGCGACTTTGCGTTGAAAAAGAAACCGCCAACCGTGGGTTTAAGGTTTCATTTTAAATCCCAATCCAAAACAATCCGCCCAGTAATGAATCTTTCCTTTTCAAAAGTCGGACAACTTCTCGGTGGCGGTAGCGGTATTGGCGAGCTCATGGATGATCTCGGCAATGCGCTCGCACATGCCGGTCCTGATATGAAAATGCTTGGTGGCGGTCAGCCAGCCCAGATCCCCGGGATCAACCAAATCTGGCAGAAACGTCTCACTGAAATTTGCGCCGATGAGTCCGCAGCACAAAAAATGCTGACCACTTACGATCCACCGAAAGGTAATCCCGAGTTTATTTCTGAATTCGCCAAGCTGCTCCGTGAAACCTTCGGGTGGGAGGTCGGTCCTGAAAATGTTTGCCTGACGAGCGGCGGACAGACGGCATTTTTCTATCTGTTCAATCTCCTCGCCGGTGACATGCCGGATGGCTCGAAGCGCAAAATCCTCTTTCCTCTCGTGCCCGAATACATCGGCTACGCCGCGCAGGGACTGGGTGAGGATCATTTCACATCGCTGAAACCCATCATCGAACACACCGGACCGAACGAGTTCAAATATCATATAGATTTCGATAACCTTGAGGTCGGGCCCGAGATCGCGGCGATTTGTGTTTCCCGCCCCACCAACCCAACCGGAAACGTGCTCAGCGATGCAGAGATCCAACGCCTTTCCGAAATCACCAAAGCCAAAGGCCTTCCTTTGATCATCGATAACGCCTACGGCGCACCGTTTCCGAAAATCATTTTCAACGAGATCACTCCGCATTGGGACAAGCACGTCATTCTCACTCTCAGCCTATCGAAACTCGGCTTGCCGGGCACACGTACGGGGATCGTCGTGGCCTCACCAGAAATCATTTCAACGATCTCATCCATGACCGCCATCGTCGGCCTCGCGAATCCAAGCATCGGCCAGCAAATAGCGCTGCCATTAATCAAGAGCGGCGAAATCCTCAAAATCAGCGAGGAGATTATACGGCCTTTCTACAAAGAAAAATCCCTCGTCGCTCAAGCGGCAGTTAGAGAAATCTTCGGCAATCGTTTCCCGTGGCACATGCACCGCAGCGAAGGTGCTCTTTTTCTCTGGCTGTGGTTCCCAGGATTACCGATCTCCTCCGCCGAGCTCTATCAACGACTTAAAGCCCGCCAAGTCCTCGTCATTCCCGGACATCATTTCTTCTTCGGCTGCGACGATCCAAACTGGCGCCACCGCAACGAATGCATCCGCGTCTCATTCGCCATGCAAGAATCCATTGTTAGAGACGGACTCACCATCATCGCCGAAGAAGTAGCTGCGGCGTCTCGCCGCAGGCCGTGAAAGCTGCGTCTCGCAGCTTCTTCAGATCACTTCAGCGCCTCAAGCTTCCGAATCTTGATATTCCGGAACCACACAAGATTCCCGTGATCTTGCAGGCAGATGTGACCCGCATCCGCGGTGCCGAAACCTTCCCATTTCGCGAACTTGGATTTAGCGACCTTCTGTTTCCAGTCCTCTGATCCGATCTCGTATTCGACGTATTTTTCGCCATTCATCCAATGTTCACACTTGTAAGTGCCTGTGGCTGTCTTTTGGCATTTGAGCACGAAATGATTCCACTCACCCGTGGGCTTGGTGGTGTCTTTGTCAGCAGCATAGAGCTCATACATCCAACCCGATTTCTGTGCATCCTTACCCTTCGCATTATCAATGATCTGCGCTTCCGGACCCGTTTTATACGGAGGACCATCAGCCTCTAACACCTTGAACATGATTCCTGAGTTGCCGCCCTCGCTGATTTTCCAATCGATCGAAAACTCGAAGCTTTCGTATTTCTCTTTGGTGATGACATCTCCCCCGCCCTTACGGCAAAGCGCCCCATCCTCAACCACCCACTGCTCCGGCAGCTTCTCTTTCTTGTAACCACGAAGATGTTGCGAGGCATCTTTTCCATCAAACAACAGAACCCAGCCTTCAGCGGATTCTTCTTTAGTTAAAGTATTTGGCTCAGCCGCGAAAGCGCTCTGAGAAATCAGCAACACACAAAATAAGAATGATAAGTTTTTCATAATTCAGGCTTTTTTAAACAAGGAGTGAGGAGATACAGGAGAAGAAGAGAGAATATTTCAAATTTAAAATCCAACCATATCTTTGATCTCCTCCTCTTCTCCCCATGCTCCTCCCTTCCTGTCAATAATGCCCGACACCCCCAACATCATTTTCTTTATATTCTTAATTAAAAATGCAGCCGGCCGGAGGCGCGGCTCTCCGGTACAAAAAAGCCCCCGCGGAAAAAATCCACGAGGGCTTTAAAGAAGTATGTCTTACGCTTTCTTGACGGTCACCCACTGTCCGGACTTCGCGGATTCAAGCACCGCATCGCAGACGTATTGTGTGCCGAGCGCATGACGGAAGTCTGGGTAGTTGATCGGCGCCGACGGATTATCGAGCGACTTAAAGAACTCCACGAGGGCATGTGTGAACGAGTGCTCGTAGCCAAGGCAGAGACCCGGAACCCACCAGTTACCTGAGTATGGATGGTCTCCATCGGAGCAATGGATTTTACTCCAACCGCGACGATCGCCTGGAACGCCGTGATCGAAATACTCCAAGTAGTTCAGATCATGCAGATCCCATGCGAGCGATTTTTTCTCACCGTTGATCTCGAATGTGTTCAAGGCTTTGTGACCACGCGCGTAACGAGTGGATTCGAAGATCGCGAGCGATCCGTTTTCAAAGCGAGCAAGGAATGCACATGCGTCATCGATGGTGACAGGATGTTTCTTGCCAGTTTCTGTATGCACGCGCTCTTTGATGAACGTTTCGGTCATCGCGGACACGGAAACGATATCTCCGTTGATCCAACGTGCGGTGTCGATGCAGTGAGCGAGCAAGTCGCCCGTCACTCCAGAGCCAGCTGCTGCCGCATCGAGGCGCCAAAGTCCGGCACCACCTTGTGGAAGCTCTTCGGAAATCGTCCAGTCTTGCAGGAAGTTTGCGCGGTAATGGAAAACCCGACCCAACTCACCAGCAGCAACGATGTTTTTCGCGAGCGTCACAGCAGGAAGGAAGCGGTAGTTGTACCAAACCAAGTTTGGCAGACCGGATTTCTCCACAGCTTCTACCATCTTCTCACCTTCGAGTCCGTTAAGAGCGAGCGGTTTTTCACAAAGGATCATCTTGCCGTTTGCGATACAGGCGAGAGCGATCTCGGCGTGTGAGTTGTTAGGTGTGCAGATATCGATTGCATCGATGTCGTCACGTTTCACGAGCTCGCGCCAGTCGGTTTCGTAAGAGGCATAGCCCCACTTTTCAGCGAACGCTTTGACCTTTTCTTCATCGCGACCGCAAACTGCTTGGCGGACAGGAACGTGCTCGGTGTCGAAAAAGTGCGAGAGCTGCGAGTAGGCGTTTGAGTGAGTGCGGCCCATGAAGCCGTAGCCGATGAGTCCGATGCGGATTGGTTTCTTAGACATAATAATAATTCAATTTCAGGGGATTAAAAGTTAGAGAGCCTTGTTGACATCGACCATGGCTTTAAGGATCGCGTTCCAAGTCGCTGGAGCTTCGAGCACGGAGTTGTCAAACATGCAACCATCCCAACAGATGTGCTTGATGCCACGTTCCGCCGCACCTTGCAGCCAGTACGATGAGCATTTCGCGATGTCGAGTTTGCCATTCGGATCATCTGCAGGGCAGTGGCGACCGGTCTTGTCGTGCGAACCAGTTCCATGCACGGAGCCGTCGTTTTGAGCGACGTGGAAATCGAGCGTCCATGGGCGGAGCGCATCGGTCATGATTTTGTATGCCGGCCAGAATTCTTCATCGCTGTAACCAGCTTTGAGAAGTGCAGCCTCGGGAGCGTTGTAACCCATGAGATAAAGATAGGTGTGAGCAAGGTCGGCTTGGAAACCCACCACGCCCGGCATTGCGGTCGCTTCAAGGGTATCGACAGCGGCTTTCCACGAATGGAATCCGCCCCAGCAAATTTCACCTTCTGCGGCGATTCTCTCACCGAACTGCTCGGCGACTTTACCAGCCTCGCGGAATGTCGCGGCGACTTTGGCGGTGTTGCCAGCAATGTCGTGTGCAAAGTCTGCGGTGCCACCAGCGGTGTCCACGCGAATGACGCCGGATTTACGAACTCCGTGTTCATTCAAAATTTTCGCCACACGGCAGGTTTTCTCCACGGCTAAGACGAAATTCTTGCGATCTTCATCCGTGCCGAATGCCGGACCACCAACCGTTCCCGGCCAGACTGGAGCCACCATCGAACCTACGGAGAGTCCTTTCGAAGCGATCAGGTCTGCCATTTTGCGCAGCTCAAGATCGGATGCATCCGGATCGGTGTGAGGATGGAAAATGAAAAGGTCTACACCGTCGTATTTCTGACCGTTGACCTCAGCGGCGACGGTGAGATCAAGCATATGCTCAAGGGAGATGGGGGGGTGATCTGTGCCTGGTTCTTTTCCAACCAGACCTGGCCACATGGCGTTGTGTAATTTTAGATTGCTCATAAAGTGCGATGTTTTTCTCTTCTGAGTCGCACCTTGTCAAACACCTAGGAGAAAAGCTTTTACAAATACTTGCCTATAAATTTCAAAAATTCAGACATTGCCGCAAAATTATCAGGTATAGCCTGTTTCGGGAAATTTTCACCCGTGGCTCAAGTGACGCTAAACTCTTCACATCCAAGCGATTAAGCGTCTCCTCCGCGATCAACTCCGGCAATCCACTCGCCAACCGCAGGCGCCGTCCCTCTAATTTTTCGGCATATGCACGACCATACGCCACTTTCGTCAGCGCGATTTTACGCCATTTTTGAAACTCCGTGAAACAGGCTTTGTCGTCCGCTGGGTTCGTCACCGGCAGGTAACAGCGACCCATTCTTCTGTCCGCCGGAAAATCCCGTAGGATATTCACTAACTGCAAACCTTTCCCATACTCCATCCCCCACTGCTCCAGCTCGGCTTGCGAATGATTCGAAAATTTTTCTCCCATCGTGAGAAAACCGAGTCGTGTCCAAAACAAACCCACGCAACCCGCAACCCGCCACGCGTAATCTTCTAACTCCTCAGCATTTTTCAAACTGCTTGGTTCATCGCCTGCGTTTCCAAACCGCTCAAGATCCAGAATCTGTCCGCTGACGATGGTTTCCAAAACCTCATGGATCAGCGCGATCTCACCCGACTCCAATCCGCGCAACGCCTCCAAGATTTCCACATGGCTGAGTAATAACCTCGCCTCTCGCGGATCGGTGATTCCTACATAGCAATGTTCAGGAAATGCCTGCGCGACGATTTCTCCCCTCACCTGTTTTAAAAAGTCTAACAGCGATTCGATTCGCTCTTCAGTCGATCCAAAAACAGAGTCTGCAATCGTATCGCTGGTCCTCGCTAAAAGATAAGCGATCCCAGCCGCACGTCGCATCGGAACTGGAAGTAAACGGAGGCTCAGGTAAAACGAACGCGATACCCCTTTGAGAACTTCCGTTTCGAGTTCAGCGCGCATCACTCATCCATGGCAAGAATTCGACCGCAGTTCTCGCATTGCGTGATCTCTTTCTCGCTGTGAACCGCAATCGCTGTCGAGGCGATCACCTTCATGTTGCAGCCAGTGCATTGTCCGTGGTGAAGTGTCGCGATCGCCAAACCATCCTTGGATTTGATCAACTTGTTGTATAGCGGCAGGATATCTTCGGAAACGGTTTGCACCAATTTGTCGCGCTCAGCACGAACTTCTTTCTGCTGCTCTTCCATCCGTGCATGGCGTTCACGAATCGCCGCGAGATCGGCTTCGACCACCGCGCGAGTTTTTGCGAGTAGCTCGCTAGCTTGCTGGAATTTCACGCGATAGCCATCGACCTCTTCCATGGCCTGAAGCTCCTGAGTTTCGTACTCATCCACTTCCTTTTCATACCTCGTGATTTCGTGACCCAAAGCATTGTATTCCTCATTCTTCTTGGTCTCGAACTGTTGCACGCGTAAGCGCTTGACCGTGGTCCGACGCGTCTCCGCATCCATTTCAATCTTCTTCACCCGCAGCTCAACCGCATGCAGAGCGTCCTTCGCCTGTTTCACCGCCTCCTCATCACCCGCTAATTTCGCACGGGCCCGAGCCTCTTCTTGCGGCAACTTCGCCAAGTCTTTTGCCAAAACCAGCAAACGCTTGTCCCTATCCTGTAAAATCAGCAATCCCCGAATCTCTTCCAACATGCACAAACAATTACCCGCCTCTTCCCAACTCCGCAAGCCTCACGCGATCAAAAATTTCAGGCTCTCTCTCAACCATTCAACTTCTCAAGATTCTTCGGAAGGAAGATGCCATTTTTGCGGATCAGCTTGCCGTCGAAGTAAATCTCACCGCCGCCGTAGTCTTTACGCTGGATATTGACCATATCCCAGTGGATCTGTGACTGATTACCGTTGTCGGCGATCTCGTATGCTTGCCCTGGAGTAAAATGGAACGAACCCGCGATTTTTTCATCAAAGAGAATGTCACGCATTGGTTCACGAATGACGGGATGGAAACCCAGAGCGAATTCTCCGATGTAGCGAGCACCGGGATCGGTGTCCAAGATGCGATTCAGCTCTTTGGTTTTATTACCGGCTTCAGCTTTGATGATTTTGCCTTCTTTGAATTCCAATTTGATGGAATCGAAAGCGATGCCTTGATAGATGGTCGGAGCGTTGTGAGTCAGCAAACCTTCGACCGAGTTTTTCACGGGTGCTGTGAAAACCTCACCATCGGGAATGTTGTAATTGCCGCCGCAAACCACTGCGGGGATGCCTTTGATCGAAAATTTTAGATCCGTGCCGGGACCGACGATGTGAACCTTATCGGTGCTTTCCATCAGGCGTTTCAGCGCATTCATCGAAGGGACGAGTGCTTTGTAATCGAGCAAACAGACATTGAAGTAAAAATCTTCAAACGCTTCTGTGCTCATGCTGGCCTGTTGCGCCATCGAAGCTGTTGGCCAACGCAACACGCACCATTTGGTTTTTTTCACGCGGTAATCAATGACCGGACGCAACTGCTTCATCGCGATCTGCATGTTCTTTTGCGGGACATCCGAAGTCTCTGAAATGTTGTGACTGCCACGGACCGCGATATACGCGTCCATGTCTTTCATCTCAGAGAGCAGTAGTTTGGATGAAACTTTGTATTGGTCGTCGGTGGCACCCATCAACAGTTCACGGGAAATCCGTGTTTGATGAATCCGCACAAACGGAATGGCGTTCTTACGACGCGCCTCACGAATCAACGCAATGCCGATGGAATCGGGAACATCATACAGATCTAACAAAACCTTCTCGCCCTTTTTGAGATCGACGGAGTATCCGACCAGTTGCTTTGCTAAAGAGTCGATTCGTGGATCATGCATATCTAAATTTCTGAGTTAAAAGGGTGACTAAACGAGTAAGGTATCGCGAAGAATTTCGATCGCGTGGCAATGGCGGATGGGACGACCCTGCGCACGCGCGAGGCC
>JANPJY010000056.1:0-1545 GCA_031425735.1 Akkermansiaceae bacterium
CAAGTCGCGCTCTGAGAATAAGCGCGACTTGAGTCACGCGGTCCTGCTATTTATCCTTTCGCTCCAAGCCGATAAAACGCCCAGCGAATTTCTTCTTCGTATGCATTCATACTTGTATAAGTGTGATCCAAAGAACGCTCACGCAGACTGGTGTTCATTCTGTCGGGAGGTAACAAAGCATACAGATCGGTCATCAGGATTTTTAGGTTCAATATATCCTTCAAGCGCATCGGTCGATCCGCATAAAACAACACGCTTTCATGATCAATCTCTAACGAAATCCGATTCGGCTCGTTGGTAAAAAATAGATCAATTCGGAAAAAGGTTTTATCTACGGCTTCTTTGATAAGTCTTTCGACAGGGACGTTGTAATTTCCATAACTGGAGTAATGAGTCTCAAATTCAACCTGATTTTTGGAAACAAGCTTTTGCTTGGTTATGATTCCTGCTGCAGCGAAAACCAACTCTTGCCGCGGCTTGTCCCAGCTTTTGCCCATCGCATCGGTGAGTAGGATGACATGTTCCGATAGTCCGATCCGTTGGCAGCGATAGTCCGAATGGAGCGCGGGGATATCGCGATCGAGGACGATATCGGTTTCGTATCCGGCGCTGCGCAGGGTGGCTTGAAAGGCTTGTGCGCTGTCTAGTTCGAGATTCGATGCGACGATCCCACACCAATGTTCCAATAACCCCGGACAATCCGCCTTCGCAATGCCTGGCACTTTTAAGGAGATTTCTTCTAACATCTGCCTAGTTGGCGGACGCTCAATCGAGTGGAGAAGCAGACTGAAGCTCATGGACGTCACTCTCTATAGCTTCGCGAAAATCGCCGAGAAGATTAGTAAGAGAAAATTTCGCTCTCTTTGAAGAAGCGTTTGATTTCTGCGGCAGCGGCTTCAGGGGAATCGGAAGCGTGACAGACGTTACGCATTTTCGAGTCGCCGGATTTGTCGCCAAAGTCGCCACGGATCGTGCCAGCGGCAGCGGTAGTGGAATCGGTTGGGCCGAGCAAGTCGCGGACGCGGGTAATGACGTTATCGCCTTCAAGAGCAAGGGCGATGACTGGGGTTTCCTGCATGAAACCACGCACGGATGGGAAAAAGGGCATGGCGGCGATGTGTGCGTAGTGCTCAGCGAGGATTTCATCACTGAGGGTCATCATTTTGATCCCGCGGACGACGAAACCTTCTTTTGCAAAGCGGGCAAGCACCTCGCCGGTGAGGTTTTTGGTGACAGCGTCGGGTTTAAAAAGAATCAGGGTAGTTTCGTTAGCCATGCGCTTGAGGTAGGTCGGCAAATGCCGCTGCGCAAGTCTTTTCCCAAGGAGCGGCGGCATTCTGCTGCCCAGTATGGGTAGGGTTGTCTCGCCGAGACAACCGCGCGAAGCGAGGTGACATAGACGTTTCATTTGATTCATCCAATGACTACACGCTAATCACCGGTTCTGAGTGTGGAACGTGGCGGCGGATCGCATCCGCCATGCCTAGAGCAATTGAGAACTTAATGAATCGTTAAAATTGGCATGGCGGATGCAATCCGCCGCCA
>JANPJY010000057.1:0-6537 GCA_031425735.1 Akkermansiaceae bacterium
GGCGGATGAAATCCGCCGCCACTGTCTGGACCTTCGTCCCAATCGAGGCCGAGCCATGACATTCCGTCGAAAATGGCTTGGCGGGCTTCTTCGGTGTTGCGTGCGGCATCAGTATCTTCAACACGGAGGATGAAAGTGCCGTTGTGTTTACGGGCGAAGAGCCAGTTAAAAAGAGCGGTGCGTGCGCCGCCGACGTGGAGATAGCCGGTGGGTGAGGGTGCGAATCGTGTGCGGATCATAAACTTTAAATTTTAAACTCTAAATTTGCCTGACGGCTATGAGAAAAGACTACGTTTAACTGGTAAGTTCGCTAATGCTCACAAGTCATTCAAGGAAGAGGAGGTTTAGCCTTGCAGGCTTCTTAATGCGCCGCGGATGAGGGCTTCGGCGGTGGCGGCGGGGTCTTTTTCGAGGATGGCGCGGACGGCTTTTCTGGAATCAACCTGTTTGTAGCCTAGGGCGATGAGAGCGAGTTCGGCGTCGGCGGCTTGGGAGGAAACTTCCCCAGAGGCGGCGTCTTGCCAAGTATCGGTGACGCCGACCTTGTCTTTCAGCTCCAGAATGATGCGTTCGGCGGTTTTTTTGCCGACCCCTTTGGATTTAGATAAAAGCGCGACATCGCCAGCAACGACGGCGGATTTAAACATCGTCACCGGCATTCCGCTGAGAATGGCGATAGCGATCGCGGGGCCGATGCCAGAAACTCTATCGATCAGCAGGAGAAAGACATCACGTTCTTCTTCAGTGGCGAAACCGTATAGCGTCTGGGCGTTTTCCCGAATGTGTAGATGGGTGCGGAGATCGACGAATGTGCCTTCAACCGGATGCAGGCTATCGAAAGTGGAAATCGGAATGATCGCTTGGTAGCCGACCCCATGGCAATCGACGACGAGTCGGTTGGGGTAAGCTTCGATGATGTTTCCTCTGAGTCTTGCTATCACGGCTGAGGTTTTCGTTGAATTGGCTGAGGTTGCAAGTGGGAAGGCGTGGAAAATGGAATAAAATGTTGCAGCCGGGGAGATGATAAAGCATTAAATCAGTCCGAAATTCGAACTTTCCAGCTTCGAATATGCATTCCAAATTTGCTATGTCAGAGACCGATGAAGATATTGTGATTTGTTTTGCATGTGGGAATGCGATGTCGGTCGCCGCTTTGCCACCTTACACACGAGTTGCCTGTCCGACTTGCGGTGAGGAAAATCGGATCAAAAAACAGTTCGGTCCATATACCGTGACCAAGCGCCATGCAATTGGCGGCATGAGTTCGGTTTTCGCGGGTATCGATACGACATTGAATCGTGAAGTGGCGTTGAAAATTTTGAGTGAAGAATACTCAAAAGATGAAAAGCGAATCGCGGCCTTCGAAGATGAAGCACGTTTGACGGCCTCATTTAGTCACCCACATGTGGTGAAAATTCTCACGACCGGAAGAGCGTTCGGATTGTTTTACATTGCGATGGAATTTGTTCCCGGCGGGCATCTTGAACATCGAATTCATGAGAAAGGAAAGCTAACTGAGGCGGAAGTCCTGCCACTTGCGATTCAAATCGCCGAGGGCTTGAGAGGCGCGCAATCCGCAGGCTTGATTCACCGCGATATCAAGCCGGGAAATATTCTTTTTGATGCCGAAGGCAACGCGAAGATCGTGGATTTCGGGCTAGCTCTTGTCACCAAAGGTGGCGAGGCAAAAGCAGATGAAATCTGGGCAACTCCTTATTATGTGCCGCCAGAAGCAATTGAGGGTGGGGCCGAAGATTTTCGGTCGGATATTTATGCGTTCGGCGCGACGCTTTATCACGCGCTCGCAGGTGTGCCTTCCTGCACGGAGGACACGATGGATACCAGGCTGCTGCGTATCGCCAAGACTAAGGTGGTTCCACTGAAACGCGTCGCGCCGGAAGTTTCTTATGAAACCTGTGCGATCGTGGATCGCGCCATGTCCTATGATCCGAGAAATCGTTTCAGAAGCTATGACGAAATGATCGTCGCCTTAGAAGGCGCTATCAAAGCATTGGATAGCGTAGGCGCTAGTCTAGGAACGGCTAAAGCTATTGCGCTTCAACGCATGAATATTCGTGAAAATTAGAAAAAGAATTTGATCATGATCGGTGGGTTTACGGGGGTCGTTTTGTTGGTATTTCTTTTACTACTGAAACTACTCAGTTCGAATGATTCAGATCGAGCAACGATTGTTAATACGGGGCATACAGGTCTTGATGGCCCGAATGCCGACCAAGAAATCATCATCAAGTATCGCGCTGCGAAAGAATTGATGCAGCAGGGAAAACTCAACGAATCAGAAGAGGCATTCATGAGGTTGTTTATTAACACGAAAGTTGAAGAGCCAACTCGTTCGTGGGCTGGACTGGATGGGGTAGTTGCGGCATTCTTAGATGGAAGGATGAACGATGCGAAACGTCATGCTAAATCAGTGACTGAGCATATCGATACTCGTTCTTCCAAGTTGCCTCCAGGGTTTTCCAATGTTCTGAATCCCACATTAAAAAGTGTTCAACACTTAGAATTTCAGGACATCAAGAAAATGGATCTGAGTAAAATGGATGATGAACACCTGATGGCCTGTATGATCGCAGGTTTGAAAAATTGGGAGCAAGGTGGGCTTGATAAAGCCGCGCCATTTTTTGAAACAATTACCCGTGAGATCGATGCAAACCACAATGGCCCGCTCGCTTGGTATCGAAATGTAGCGGATCATTATTTGAGTGATCTTCTGGTGCTTAAATCCAAGCCGATGAAAGACATTCCCTCAACATCTAGCGACTGTAGAAGTGCGGTTGATGAATTAGAAGTTGCTTTAGGATCACTGAAAACGCGGGGCCGTGCCAAATATAACATTCGATCTCGGCAATCTGAACTAAGACAGCACGAGACGTATCTTGATAGTCAACTCAATGCGAATTGATAAGGATTTGATCAATCGGAGTTCGTTGAATTCCACGTCAGAGGACCATTTTTCGCTACTCTGAATACTCAAAAATGAATTACCGCACGACCCCAGAGGAAACCACGAAGATGCCATCGGGCATTCCGCACATCATCGGTAACGAGGCTGCGGAAAGGTTTTCGTTTTATGGGATGAAAGCGATTCTCGCTGTTTTCCTGACGCAGTATTTATATTTGATGGATGGGTCTGGCGGAAAGCCAATGGATGAAGCGCGCTCTACGGAGTTGGTGCATTTGTTCAATGGAGCGTTTTATCTAACACCCTTCATTGGTGCGATCCTTGCAGATGTATTTTTCGGGAAATACCGAGTGATCATTTTTCTCTCTATCATTTACTGCGCGGGCCATGCGGCGCTGGCGATGATGGGGCAGTTCGGAAATTCTGAATGGTGGATGATTTCGGGACTCGTCCTGATTGCGCTCGGAGCAGGGGGGATTAAGCCCTGTGTTTCTGCGCATGTTGGAGATCAGTTCGGTACGCAGAACTCGCATTTGTTATCGCGTATTTTCAACTGGTTCTATTTTTCCATCAATCTCGGGGCCTTTGCTTCGATGTTGCTGACGCCATGGTTGTTAGAATGGTATGGACCGCATTGGGCATTTGGCGTGCCGGGAGTTTTGATGGCGATCGCAACGTTTATCTTTTGGTTGGGTCGTCATCGTTTCGCACATGTTCCGGCGGGCGGTTTTGGTTTCTTGAAAGAGGCGTTCGGCAAAGATGGCATCATCGCGATTTTGAAACTCGCACCGGTTTATCTATTCGTTGCGGTGTTCTGGGCTTTGTTTGATCAGACCGGCTCCACATGGATTTTCCAGTCTCAGAACATGGACAGAAGCTTTCTAGGGTTTAACTGGCTGCCTTCTCAAATCCAATCGCTCAACTCCGTATTCGTGCTGAGTTTCATTCCTATTTTCAGCTACTTCATTTATCCGTTCGTTCAGAAATTTTGGCCGTTGAGTCCGTTGCGGAAAATGGGCGTCGGTTTTGTCTTAATGGCTGCGGCCTTTGTTTTGGTGAGCGTCATTCAAGAATGGATCGATGCTGGCCAGCGTCCCAACATCGGTTGGCAGATTGGTGCGTATGCGTTACTCACAGCATCTGAAATCTTGATTTCCATCGTCGCGCTTGAGTTCGCTTACACGCAGGCACCGCGCAAGATGAAGTCATTCATCATGTGTTTTTATCTCGCTGCTGTAGCGATTGGAAATTTCTTGGTGGCTGGAGTGAATCATTACATCCGCGTTCCCAGTGCGGCCGAAGAACAACTCCAAGCAGCACTGAAAAATCTACCAGAGGATTGGCAAGAAGATCCACGAACCGTTGTATTGCCTGGCTACGACGGACTGACCGGAACGAAAGATGATTTCATCAAGCGACTCGAAAAGGGTGAAAAAAATCCGTTACAAGTTGAGGATCAAACTGTGCTCGATCAGATCGCCAGCAAGATCATTTCCGAGTCGATTGCGGCTGGAAACACGTTCCCGAAACAACCGCGTGGCGATGAACTGATCTCCAGTTTCCGCGATGCTCAGAACAAAGCATTTCGTTATGAAATCCTGAACTCAAACTCGATTCGCATACGCGGTGCAGGAAGTGATGGGAAGTGGAATACGAAATGGGATGTCGGCATCATTTTGAAGAAACCCGAGCAAAAAGCGCCCAAAAAAGCCTCATGGTTGGATACGCTGCGTCCGAAGGAAACGTGGTTGTCTCAGAGAAAGAAAGCTCTTGGTGTGAACGCCGCAGACGCAAAGACCGCCGAAGAGCTTTATACGAAATCCACGTTCAGCGGTGGGCAACCAAAGCTTCAAGGAGCCAAGTATTTCTGGTTTTTCAGCGGCTTGATGGGATTAACTGCGATCCTGTTCATTCCGTTTGCGATGATCTATCGTCCGAAGAATTACCTACAGGAATAGGCCATCAGGCGTCTACATCGTTCACTGCAACAATTTCACCCTCGCTGCGTGCGACAATCACTGCTGCACAACTATCGCTGTAAACGTTTACCGCAGTTCGACTCATGTCTAACAGCCTGTCCACCGCCAGCAGCGTGACGACGGCTACCTCTGCGTTCTGAATGCCGGAGTTTTTCAGGATCAACAGAATTGCCACCAAGCTCGCAGATGGAATGCCGGCCATGCCGATGCTGGTAAGTAAGGCCGCGACTACGATGAAAAACTGCGCTCCGAATCCCAGTTCAATGCTCATGACTTGCGCGACGAAAATCACAGCCACACATTCATAGAGCGCTGTTCCGTCCATATTCGCCGTGGTTCCCAGAGGAAGAGTGAAACTCGATATGCGCTTGGAAACTCCTGCATTTTCTTCAACACACCGCATCGTGACGGGAAGCGTTGCAGCCGAAGAGGCGGTCGAAAATGCGAGTAATAACGCGGGACGCATTGCTTTGAAATGAGCGATGGGGCTGGTTTTCCCAATGAACTTCAAGGCCAAAGGCAAAATCACTGCAAAGTGAATCAGCAGTCCAAAAAGCACCGTGAAAAAGTATTTTCCTAACTGATAATAAAGATCGAGCCCAGCTTCATAAATCACCGGCAGTATCAATGCGTAAACTCCTATGGGTGAAATAGACATGATCCATTTGGTCACTGTGATCATCGCTTCGTTTGAAGCTGAGAAAAAATCTCTAACATTGTTTCCTGTGTCGCCGGGAAGCTGGGTGACAGCGATTGCAAAAAGAAAACTCAATACGATGACTCCAAGCATCTGGCTATTATCACTTGCTGCGTGAACGATGTTTTCCGGTAGCATCGCTTTGAATATCGCGAGAAAATCTTTTCCCTCTCGCCGACTCGCTGCATCGACTTTCTCCAAGTCCGCAGTATCTGCCGATGCTTTATTGTCTTCAAATGCAGCGCGGATCGCTTCGTTTGGTTTGCCGTCAGCCAGGCCAGGCTGAATCAAATTCACCAAAACCAAACCAATCATGATCGCGATTAAACTAGATGTTAGATAAAAACTAATCGTTTTAAAACCGAGCCTGCCAAAGCCCTGCACGCCTTTCATGCCAGTGATTCCTGAAATCACTGCGGTGACAATCAAAGGCACGATGATCATTTTCAAAGCACGCATGAAAAGATCTCCCACGAATTTGCACGTTGCCAATGTAGCTGAGACAAGCTTTCCACCTGATGATGATTCGGGTGCATCGCCGAACAAACTGCGCAGTGCAAGGGCGGTGACGGTCGCTAAAACCAGTGCGATGAGAATTTGCCAGTGGGTTGCGAGTCGCTTCATTTGCCCACCTAAAACGAATCATGCCTTTTTTGCAAAGATTCTCGCGGCTTTTCCTCCGTGAGTATTTTTCAAAAGCTGGATTTACAAAATTTTATCCCATTGATTTTCAATGAGTTCTGACAAATAGATAGTCCGCATTTGCCGATAATAAGGAAAAGTTAAGGAATTTTTTCAAATTTATGTGAGCGGGTGGGAAAAACCCTATTTGCGAATTTTTTTTCCCTACCAAGACCTGTGAATGAGATTAATGGAAGTGCCGTGGAACTCCCAAATTTAAAGGGGGGCGACTTTACGGGTATCTCAAGCATATACTA
>JANPJY010000058.1:0-14558 GCA_031425735.1 Akkermansiaceae bacterium
GGCTATTTAAGCAACAAAGGTTCGGAGCTATGTGAAAAACTTTTCCAAGAAGTAAAAGCACTTCTCAACGATCCAGAAACCATACGCTCTGTAAGCACCGTTAAGCTCAATTAAACGCACGGACTTTTGGCAAACGGTCTAGCTGTAGTTCCAGCGATTGAGTGACGATACATGCATTGTTCGTTCGCCCCTAGTCACGCCTTGGAATCAGCACCCATTCACTCGACCTTTCAGTTTTAGCAAACAGTTTAAACACGTTAGAAAAAGGCCTAAAAAAAGCCCCTAACGGTAAATACCGTTAGGGGCTTTGAAGTAATGATTGATCAACTTAGAACTCGTAGCGGAGCGTGAAGTCCATGCTGTGATTATACCAGTTGCCTGAGATTGTTGGCTCGTAGTCGGCACTCAATGTCAATTGATCGCTGAGTTCCCAATCCAAGCCAAGGCCTAAGACCAGAGCTATAGGATCAGAATCAGGACTACCCACACGCTGACCCGTTCCGGCGATTACTGTGTCGACGAAGACAGCACTATCAAGAAGCTCAGCTTCGATACCCGCATCAACTTTTGCGTGTAAGATAGTTCCATTCGCAAACGACTTGGTTTTCGTGTAACGAGCTCCAACTTCGATAATTAAGCTATCGTTTTCGTTACTTGCGACAGTCATTGGAACCGGACCACCTGCATCGGTGAAGCCATCGTTATCTGAGGCAACATATGAGGCGCGAACATATGGTTCAATGCGGCTATCAGCTGTTTCCTTGTAGGTAAAGCCAGTCTCAAACCAAGCTCCGTAGTTGGATGAATCGTAGTTACCTCTGTAGCTATTAAGCCCAATGTCTACGCGGTTGGTGTCATTCTCAGCTTGGCCGTAGAAGATACCAGATTCATAATACTTATCGTCTTCGAAGATAGTTCCATAAAGTGTTCCGTGGAACATTTCAGAGTCGCCATCGCCAGAGTTACGCTTGCCATCGATGTCCGAGAATGCCTGACCAGCAGCAAATCCAATAATGAAATTGTCTTGGATGAGGGTTTCAATACCGAGAGCGTAACCAGAAGATCGCCACTCATATCCTGCAGCTGCACCTTCGGAGTCTTGGCCACCGATGTCATTGTATTGAGTGATGTATCCAACCAAATCGCCTGACTTGATAGGAGGACCACTTGGACCTTCAGGTGAGTTACCAGATTCACCACCGCGAAGCGCACTACGGCTCGTGCCCAAATTATTCGAGACATTGCTCATGGCTTTTGTGGCCGAGGCCATGCCTGCTTGAGTTAGACCAGTTGCAGGTGAGTTTTGTTGAGCGACGGTTGCTCCGGTGAGAACTAAATCATTACCAACTGTTGCAACGGTGAAGTCGAAGATCGATTGATCGTTGAAGGTGATGTTGGTATCGCCGGCCAATGTTGCAGCACCGACAATCACTTGGCCTTCAACAGAGCTAAGTTCTGCACCGATGGCGTCAGTAAGTGTGATTGTTGAAGTTGCGAAAGTCGCAGTGCCGCCAACCGAGGCTACAGTAGGAGCACCCACACGACCAATCGATAATCCGAGTGTAGAGCCTGCTGCCACATCCAAATTTCCTGACAGAGTCACGAGACCGCTGAAATTCGCAGTCGATCCAGCGCCAATAGTAGCTGAGGCAGCCTGGACGTCACCCGTCAACTCGTTCACGCCACTGAGGAAATTAAGGGCACCAGCATTGTAGATCGCATAAGAATTGTCAGCGATCAATGTGCCGTCATTTTCATAGGCTTGAGCGATAATCGTGGCGCTGTCGAAAGTAAGGTTTCCGCCGTTAGCATAAATACCGTATGCGTCGGCATCACCTGTAACACCGTTCTCAAGACCAGCTGCCGCTACCACAGTGATCGTACCCGAGATGGTTCCATTTACATTGCCATTCACACCGGCGGCATAGGCGTATGCCGTTGCACTACCCATTGGAGCTTCGGCCGTTCCGGCAATTGCTGCAACGATGATGTCTCCTGAAAGATCTCCAGTAATGTCACCATCCACACCATAGGCAGAATTAACATAGGCTTCAGCACTTCCGGTAGTGGATTCTGCAGTGCCACCGAGAGCCACCAAAGTGATGGTTCCGGTAAGATTACCATCGATACCGCTTGTAATCACTGCTGGGTAATCCACGTAGGCGTCTGCGTCACCTCCTGTAGCTGTGGCGCTTCCAGCCATGGCGTAGACATTGGCCGATCCAGTGAGGTCACCATAAACATATCCATAAACCGCGTTTGCATAGTCCAAATAAGCACTTGCGTAGCCGTTGGTTGCTTCGGCAGTTCCGCCCAAGGCTATTACATCCACGGAGCCTGAAAGGTCTCCATAGACGTCTCCATAAACACCTGCTGGGAAATATTGATATGCCTCCGCGCTACCATTGGTCGCCGTGGCTGTTCCAGCTTCCGAGTAGACTGTAACCGTGCCGGAGATGCCGTATACATCACCCTCAACACCATTTGCATAATACACATAGGCGTCTGCGTCACCGTCGGTTGCTGTAGCTGTTCCTGCAATTGAGGTTGCGGTGATTTCTCCCGAAAGTTCGCCGTCGATGGTTCCATAGACACCATATACATAATCAATATATGCAGAAGCATAGTCTTCGCCGCTCGCAACTCCGCCTCTGGCAGTTGCCGTAAGGGTTCCGGAAAGATCACCTCCGATATCGTCATTGGAACCGTAAAGTTCACCCACATAAGCATCGGCAGAGCCATCTGTTGAAGTAGCTGTGCCGCCCGTTGCTGTTGCTGTAACCGTTCCAGAGAGCTCTCCTTCTACGCCGTAGTTAAGTCCGTAATTATACTCCACGTATGCATAGGCACCACCAGTGGTTGATGTTGCTGTTCCAGCCCTGGCTGCAACTGTCAACGTGCCGGAAAGATCACCACCAATATCGTCATTGGTGCCGTAAACTTCATAGACATAGGCGTTGGCCGAGCCATCTGTTGAAGTGGCGGTTCCACCTGTGCCTGACACAGTGAGGGTTCCAGACAGATCACCATCAATCCCGGAGTAGGCACCATAAACATAATCTACATAAGCATCGGCGGTGCCGAAGCCACCAGTGGTAGCGGTTCCGCCCGTGGCTGAAACTGTCATCGTGCCAGAGAGATCGCCGAAGATATCGTCACTTACGCCATACACATATTCAACGTAGGCTCCAGCATAACCGGTTGCTGAAGTAGCGGTTCCGCCAGTAGCGGTTACCGTCATCGTTCCATTAAGATTTCCTTCAATATCGTCGGAGACGCCATAAACATAATATACATAAGCATCAGCTGTATTAGCGCCATCGGTGGTAGCGGTTCCACCAGTAACGGTCACTGTCAACGTGCCTGAGAGATCACCGTAGATTTCGTCACCTACGCCATACACGTTTTGAACGTAGGCTCCAGCATAACCGGTTGCTGAAGTAGCGGTTCCGCCAGTAGCGGTCACCGTCATCGTGCCAGAAAGATCTCCATCAATATCGTCTCCCAGTCCATATACGTTGTAGATATAGGCCTCAGCGGAGTTAGCACCACCAGTGATAGCGGTTCCACCAGTAGCGGTTACTGTCATCGTGCCTGAGAGTTCACCGTAGATTTCGTCACTTACGCCATACACATCATAGACGTAAGCTCCAGCGTAACCACTTGTTGATGTGGCGGTTCCACCTGTAGAAGTCACTGTCATCGTGCCAGAAAGATCTCCAAAAATATCGTCATTCACTCCATACGCGTAATAGCTGTAGGCCTCTGCGCTGCCAGTGGTAGAAGTGGCGGTTCCACCAGTAGAATTTACTGTCAACGAGCCCGAAAGATCTCCCACGATATCACCAGAAACACCATACGCATCGTCAACATAAGCATAAGCAGTTGTTCCAGTTGCAGTTCCCGCTGTGGCGGTCACCGTTATTGCACCTGAAAGTTCACCATTCAAATTGCCATCAATTCCATACGCATTGTAAATATTCGCATTGCCCGTGGTAGATGTTCCGGCGATTGCGGTCACTGAAAGGCTCCCGACCAAATCTCCATCCCAAGTTGTGCCATAAACACCATAAGCGCTGGCACTGTTATCACCAGCTTGAGGTGCTAAGCTGCGATTGTTGACTACCGTGATATCGCCAGTAAATCCGGTGGTATTTAAAACTCCAAAATCATCACTATAGATTCCGTAAATGGTTTCAACTCCTGGCTCGGTTGCGGAGGCATTGTTTTGAACCGAGAGGTTTGCGGCGCCCGTAAGGGATGCCGTCGCTTGAATATCGACTCCAGCATATCCAGTATGAATGCCAACTGTGTTCGTCGCATTTAGATCAGATGATAAATTCAGCGTACCGCCATCTACCACTGTTGTGTCCGCTATTACTTGAGCTTGCGCCAAATCTATTTGGCAGCATAGCCCGAGGGCACTCGCTACAATTGCTAAAGAATACTTTTTCATTTGTTGTCTAATTATGGTTTGCGATGGGAAATATTGATGACTCGTGTCAGAAACTTAATATTCCTGATTCTGTCAACTATTTTGCTCTCAGGTGTCATTTTTGACACGATCCATGCACAAGGCAGATTCCCTAATCTAATCTAACCCAATCGCGCGTTTCCCACTTATCACTCCAGGGACGGTTTTTTTGGGCACAGAGGAGACGCGAAAATTCATTGCAAAAGCGCTCCTCAGCGGCGGAGCCAACGATATCCGGGCGCAATAAATGACCGATTTCGTGCCCCAATAGGTAATAGAACCGTTCATGGGTAGGAGCTGCGGCCAGATAAATGCAAAAAACTCCGCGCTTACGATCGATCACCTCTGTTTTTGAAAAGCCCGTGGCGACTCGGAAATGAGCTGATTCATCATTTTTCACGGTATGCCGCAGAATGACTTTATTGATCTGAATTTTTGGAGCTCCATGTGTTTTGATCAGAAACTCAATGCCAGCATTCAAGAAATCAATTGCCTCAGCATCATTGATCGGTTGGTAAACGGAATGCCAAGCTACCGACTCAGGCTTTTCAACCTGTGTCGTGCAGCCCGATGCCAAGAGGACAAACAAAGCCAACCCACTGCCAATCCACCAATTTTTACGGCCACGCAGTTCGATATTCATTATCAGAAGTCGTTAGTCGCAGGCACCGAACGGAGCAAGAAGAAATCCCGAGAGCATTTGGTAAAGCCGTGGGAGGGGCGTAATTAAAACGATCTTGGATAAACAACCCTCTTAGCTGGCTTAGTTTTTATTGCGCTGCCAAGAGATGCCAGCTAGTTAGCTGTGACTGAGCATCATCCTAATCAACCTCTATCGGTAGTAAATTCAAAAAATATATGCACCCTAAAATCACATCCATACTAGTGGTTACCGCAGCACTCGTCCTGACAGCAGCCTGCGAACAGAAAGTCAAAACTGACTCAAAAAACGCAATAGCTCCTGTTGAATCCGAAGAGGCATTCGTCATAGCTCCACGTTTGGTAAATAAGGCCGGGGCATTTGAATTACTGGCGATCATTGAAGGACCAGATGCAACCGAGCAGTTCCTTAAAAATCTCCAGCTTGTTAAGGCTCAACGCGCGGCGATTAAGCAATTCAAAGAGCAAAAGGAGCAAACCGACGAAGTTAAGAAAAAAACTGAGGAAGTCCAAAAGAAGCTCGATGAAAACATCGGTATCATGCTTAAACTCTACGGCTACAACGCTGATAAAGAACATATGTTCCTACCTGCTAGGTCCGCTTTGGTCAAAGTGACCGAGGGTAAAAAAGAACTCATCAAAAGGATAGATTCACCAGCAGTACACCTCAACCTGCAAGCCATGCGCGGTAAATACGCCGAACTAACGAAGAAGGACGGGGGAAATCCAGCTGAGGCTCAAACTCTTACGAAGAAACTTCTGGAGGAATTCAATTACGACGTGAAATTGACCTACGAAATCGACATCCTTAAGGGTGCCCTTTACCGCAAGGTGGACTGATCGTCAAAGCAAGCTCATGCTATTTGATTCAAGCCGTATTTTTATTTCGGCTTGAATCGCCCAAATAGCATGTTGTCTATGGGACTAGGCCACGCCTTCAGCGCGCTCCCACTTGAATCGTCACTGGCACGTTGAGCTCGATCTTTTCCGCGAAGCGAACGACATCCCAATTGGCTAAACGTACGCAGCCATGGCTACTCGCTCGACCAATGGTAGCGGGATCATTGGTGCCGTGGATGCCAATGCCGTCTTTACTGAGTTGGATCCACATCACACCGACCGGATTGTTAGGTCCGGGTGGCAGCATGTGAAAATCGTCGCTACGGACGCCTTTTTTAAGCATCGATTTGTCGTATCGGAAATTAGGCATGGTGGTGATTTTCGTCACTTTCCATTTACCCTCTGGCGATTCCGTTTGCTCTGATCCGACCGTCACGGGATAAGCGGCAACGAGCTTATCACTTTTAAAAACGGTGAGCATGTTGGTCTCGGTATTGATGTGCACGACGAGCTTGCTCTCCTCTTCCTTGTTAACATCGGCATCGGCTGTTTTGTTAGTAACTGCTTCATCTTTATCTTCCGTGTCTTTTTCCTTATTCTCGTCCTTGTTCTCTTCTTTATCCTTTTCCTTATCTCCCTGCTTCAGTGCTTCAATGGCAGACTTTTCAAAGGGAACCACGTTGACGACCTTCAACACGTCTCCCGCTTTGATACTCTTGGTTTTGCCTGGGTTGAGCTCTTCAAGGTATCCCTCATCCACATGAAATTTCTCCGCGATGGCCTCTGCGGCGGATCCATACGGCAACGCTTTGAGTTTCGCTTGTTCGGGGATTTTGCTCGGTAGTTCACCCACTTGCTTCAAATCATCTTCAGTTACTTCGTAAGAGAGAAACAAGGGATCCGCCGATGTAAGATCGAGATCGCTAAGATCCGGAAGGGCTTCGTTTTTCTCGATTTTTACTTTTGGATCAGGACTGGCTGGGGTGGCAGCTGCTCCCTGCGCCTCACGATAGAGGGCAAGAGCTTCCAAAGTAAATTGTCCGATCCGCCCATCAATTTTCCCGGGGGCAAATTCGGCTTTATCGAGAAAAACTTGTAGCCGGGTCACGGCTTCGATCGCCTCACCGCTGACAGGATCCTCAGCCTTTTTTTCTTCCTGGGCTAAAGCACCGAAAGAAATAGATGCAAGGAGAAGGATCGTTGTGGGTAGTTTGGGAAAGGAGCTAGACATGGATAAGGTAGAATAACTCTCAACGGAAACTCTTCCATGGGTAGTAACCCGCGTTTATGGCAATGAATTAGGGCATTTTCCCGCTGGGAATCTGACTTCGGGCGTGAACTTCTACATCCGCTGAAATGCTTGCTTTGACAGGACAGTATATGGGTGGAAGCTGTGCCGCCCAATTGTTACTTACCTGAATGAATTTTAGTCGAAGCCATCTAATCTACTGCCTAGTCTCATTCGGACTAGCTGCCTGCGCCAACACAGACCCTCGAAATGTTGCGCCAGAAATTCCAACAGCATGGAAGAATGCTGCGGCGTTTCCTGCCACCTCCGCACAGCGCGACCTCAGCCGTTGGTGGAAACACTTTGACGATCCCACACTCAACCGCGTCATCTCAGACGGACTCGCCAATAGCCCAGACATTGCATCTGCAGCGTCGCGCATCCGGGAAGCTCGCGCCCGCCGAAACGAGGAAGCTTCCTCACTTTTCCCATTCATTGGCGGATCCGCGGGCTCGAATTCAAGCTGGCTGAAAACTCGCGGTCTCTCCGAGGTTTCCAACACCAGTTATTCTGCAGATCTAAACGCATCTTGGGAAGTCGACTGGTTTGGAAAAAACCGCTCCAACGTCGAAGCGGCATCCGCGCAAATCGGTGCTGCGGCGGAAAATTTTCATTCGGTTCAAGCATCGCTCGCCGCTGAAATTGCCACCGCATATACCAACCTCCGCGCAAACGAAACACGCTTGTCGGTGCTTCGAAATATCGTGAAAACCCGCGAGCAAACCGCCCAACTCGCGACTTGGAGGCAACAGGCCGGCGAGACAGATTCGCTCGAATCCAGCCAAGCACTCAGCAGCCTCGAACAGGCGCGCGCCGGTATTCCCGCGCTGGAACAAGCCATTGGTCAGGGGAAAAATCTGCTGTCGTTGCTCTGTGGGCGCACGCCCGGCTCGCTTGACTCTGTTCTAACATCTGGCAAGTCCGCGATTCCTCATCCTGCACGTAGTCTCGCCATCAGTATCCCAGCGGACACTATTCGCCAACGTCCAGACGTTCGCCTCGCCGGTTGGCAGCTTGTCGCTGCTGTGGCCAGCACCCGCTCGGCTGAAGCCGAGCGCTTTCCCTCTCTTAATCTAACAGGAAACCTCGGGATCAACTCTCTCAGCGCTGGGAAACTTTTCAATCCCCAAACCACAGGCGCGGGACTCGTCGCTGGAATCACCAGCCCGATTTTTGATGCTGGCCGCATCCGGTCTAATATTGAGGCGTTTGGCGAGGCTCAGGAACAGGCCTTACAAACTTACCGCTCCGCAGTTCTAACAGGACTATCCGAGGTGGAGGACGCGCTCATCGCCTGCCGCCGCTCGGCGGAACGTCTCGAAATACTCGAAAAAGCCACCCGCCTTGCCCGCGAGTCCGACCAACTCGCCCGCCAGCGCTACGAGGCAGGTGAAATCGATTTTCTTGCGTTGCTCGATTCCCAACGCACATTGCTTGGCCTCGAAGACAGCCTGATTTCATCTCGCGCTGACCGAACCATAGCTTACATCCGTCTCTATCAGGCGCTTGGCGGCAGCTGGTCGTCTGCATCCTAACAACTTTCACACTCTCATCCGTTTCTCTATGCAAAAACCAAACCCGAACGAAGATCTCTCTGAAATCGTCCGCGCTGGCGCTTCCAAGCCGATCCGTAAAAGTTTCATCATGTTAGTGGCAATCGCCCTCATAAGCGGTGGTGCTTGGTATTTTTTCAATCGCAACAACGATGAAAATGGCGAACCTAAATTCATCACCGAGCCCGTAAAGCGAGACCGCATCTCACTCATCGTCACCGCCGCCGGCAACCTTGCGCCTACCAACCAAGTGATTGTCGGCAGCGAACTTTCCGGCACCGTCAAGGAACTCTACATCGACACCAATGATACGGTAAAAAAGGATCAGCCTCTCGCCAAGCTGGATACCTCAAAGCTCGAACAACAGACCCAGCGCAGTCGCGCCTCACGCCTCGCGGCTCAGGCACGTGTCAGCCAAGCGGAAGCGACGCTTGCTGAGAGTAAGGCAGCCCTCGCGAGGCAGGAGGAACTACTCAAACTCAGCGAAGGTAAAACGCCGTCGAAAGCCACCATGGAAACCTCTCGCGCGACCGTTGCCCGCGCCGAAGCAGACTTGGAAAGCGCGAAAGCCTCTGTCGCAGGAGCCGAAGCCGATGTTCGCGCCTTTGAAAGCGATCTAAAAAAAGCCACCATCTGCTCGCCAGTAGATGGAGTTGTCCTTTCCCGCTCGATCGAGGTCGGGCAAACAGTCGCCGCCTCATTCACCGCTCCTACGCTTTTCACGATCGCGGAGGACCTGAAGAAAATGGAATTGTTAGTTTCCGTATCTGAAGCGGACATTGGCCGTGTCGAGGTAGGCCAGACCGCAACCTTCAGCGTTGATGCTTGGCCCACACGCTCCTACACCGCCACAGTGAAAAAAGTTGCGTTTGGATCGGCAAACAACAATACGAACAGCAGTGGTGGATCTAACAGCTCGGCTGCAGCCACAGGCATCGTCATCTACAGCACCGAGCTAAATGTCGCCAACGACGATCTCTCCCTGCGACCCGGCATGACTGCCTCCGTGGACATCGCCATCGAAGACAAGAAAGACATCATGGTGGTTCCTAACACCGCACTTAGGTTTGATCCGAAGATCGCCGCAGCTATCGGTAAGCCTACCAAAAGCAAGCGCACCATCGTCGAGACTCTCATGCCTAGTCGCAATCGCTTTCGCAGTCCTTCTGCGCCCAAGAGCGGTGCGCGCACCGAAGAGCCGCATGTTTGGATATTGAAAAATGGAAAACCTGAGATGCTTGTTGTGAAAACAGGCATTACCGACGGATTACGGACCGAAATCACCGACGACTCACTTTCCGAAGGCGCGCCGATCATCGTCAGCATCAAGCCCATTGAAAAATCCGAATGACCACGGAAACACTCATTAAGCTGCGTGGTCTCACCAAGGTCTACGGTAGCGGAGACGCCTCATTCCACGCTCTACGCGGCGTGGATCTGGATATCCGCCGTGGTGAATTTCTCGCAGTGATGGGTCCCAGCGGTTCGGGAAAATCTACATTGATGAATCTGTTAGGTTGTCTGGATAGTCCTACTTCTGGCTCTTATATTTTTAAAGGCATCGAGGTGGAAACTCTCAACAAAGACCAACGCTCGCTGATCCGTCGCCATGCACTGGGCTTCATCTTCCAGGGCTTCAATCTACTGGCTCGCACCTCGGCCTTGGAAAATGTCGAGCTTCCACTTCTCTATCGTGGTTACTCGCGTAAGGAGCGCCACGAACTCGCCCGAGAGGCGCTCAACCGCGTCGGCCTGATCAACAAGGAGCGCAATACGCCCGCCGAACTCTCCGGCGGCCAGCAACAACGCGTCGCCATCGCCCGCGCCATCGTCACCAATCCAGATACGCTGTTTGCCGACGAGCCGACTGGGAATCTGGATTCGAAGACCACCCGCGAAATCATGGATCTGTTAGACCAACTCAACACCGAACGCGGCATCTCCATCATCATGGTCACCCACGAAGTCGATGTTGCCTCACATGCAAAACGGATCATCCATGTCATCGACGGTTTGATCTCTGAGGATTCCACCCACGGCTCGGCCGAATACTGATTTATGATTTTCAACGCTCTACTCATCGCCATTCGAGAGATCCGTCGGAATCTGACGCGTTCGTTTCTAACAGTGATCGGGATCGTCATCGGGGTTGCGGCTGTGATCACCATGGTCACGCTTGGCCGCGGCGCGACAGCGAGCATTAAGGACCAGATATCAAAAATGGGCAGCAATCTGCTCGTGCTCCGTTCCGGCGAGGGTTGGGGTTCTTGGGGCGCCCCGCAGTTCACCATGAGCGATGTAGATGCTATCCGCTATCAGGTTTCCGGCATCTCTGACATCGCCCCATTCATCCGCACCAATGTACCCGCCGTCTATCAGGAAAACGACCGCGCCACCGATGTCCAAGGCACCACCGCCAACTATTTCGGTATCGCGAACTGGGAAATCGCGCTCGGCCGCTTTTTCTCTGAAGAGGAGGTGAAAGAAGCTGCACCGGTCTGCGTGATTGGGGAAACCATCCGCAAAGAACTTTTCGGCGAAGGCGTGGATCCTATCGGCTCTAAAATTCGTGCGAAGTCGATTTCCTTCGAAGTCGTTGGCGTGACCGCTGCCAAGGGCCAAGGCGGCTTTTCTGACGATCTGGACGACAACATCATCACGCCTTATACCACCGTCCAGCTACGCCTCACTGGGCGTAGTGACGGACGAAACATCAATCAAATCATGATCTCAGGCGCGGACGGCTACCCAGGCGCGAACATCGTCGCCGATGTCAGTTCCCTCATGCGTGAGCGCCGTGGTATCGGTGCGAACGAGCGGGACAATTTCAATGTCTTCGATTCTCAACAACTCTCGGATGTCCTCAGCTCCAGCACACAGGTCATGACATCGTTGTTGGCGTGGGTCGCCGGCGTCAGCCTTCTCGTTGGAGGTATTGGCATCATGAATATCATGCTCGTTTCCGTGACCGAGCGCACTCGCGAGATCGGCATCCGCCTCGCTATCGGGGCACGCGCTCGTGAGGTGCTACTGCAATTTCTCGTCGAGGCCGTCACTCTCTCCTGCATCGGTGGTCTTTCGGGCATCATCCTCGCTTATGGCGTCTGTACCCTTCTCGTAAAAGAAGTCGGAGCACCGTTCATCTTCGATGTAAAAATCAATGTCATCGCCTTCGTGTTTTCCGCTGCCATCGGTATTGTCTTCGGTTTCATGCCCGCCCGCCGCGCAGCCAAGCTTGATCCCATCGAAGCGCTACGACACGAGTAACAAGGAGGGGCTGCATCCTGCTGCCCATGCAATTAAGCTAGAAAGATAAACCGCGAATGGACGCGAATAAACGCGAATGAAAGATGAACTTTGGCGAATCTATACTTAGTAAATGAAAATCTTTTAATTGCGTAAACCGTTACGAAATTTCATCCCTACGATTTCTGATTATAAAACCGACTAATATTTACCCAAATTAGCGTTCATTCGCGTTCATTCGCGAATGAAAGGACTCCAACTTGATTCTTCCCCTACATCGCGCATGGTAACCCACCATGCGGACGTTCTTCCTATTCACAGCTTTCCTGCTGACAAGCTGTCAAAGCGTGCACTTTTACACTCAAGGCATTCGTGGCCAAATCGAGATCCTCGCAAAAGCCCAACCCAACGCAAAGCTGATCGCTTCTTCTGATACCTCTTCTTTCCTCAAAGAACGTCTGCTTTTAGCCGAAGAACTTTGTTCCTTCGCAACCCGTGAACTCGCACTTCCGGGAAATTCCGCCTACCACAAGTACGCCGACCTCAAACGTAACCACGTCGTCTTCGTCCTTCACGCAGCTCCCGAATTCTCCATGGAGCCAAAAACATGGTTCTACCCCTTCGTCGGCAATCAAGCATACCGCGGCTATTTTAGCGAGCACGATGCCGAAACCTATGCCTCATCACTCCGCGAAGAAGGCTACGAAGTCTATCTCGGTGGAACGGATGCCTACTCCACACTCGGAATCTTTCACGACCCACTACTAAACACCTTCATCGACTACCCAGAACTCCACTTCTCAGAAACCATTTTCCACGAACTCACGCACATTCGCTACTTCGTCAAAGGCGACACAACATTCAACGAATCCCTCGCCAATGTCGTCGCGGAAGAAGGTATGCGCCGCTGGCTGACTTCCAAAAAACGATACGCAAACCTTGCGAGCTACGAGGAACTTCTCAAACGTCGCCGCGATTTCTACAAACAAATCGCAATCACACGCACCGAACTATCCAGACTCTATGCATCCGATGTTTCTGCAGAATCCATGAAAACCCAAAAACAACAAATCCTCAATCAACTCAAATCGCGCGCTCGCGAACTCCAGAAACGCTGGGGAGGAAAACAACTCACTGAATGGCTCAAGCTTGATCTCACCAACGCCCACATACTGGCCTTATCCACATATAACCAAGAAATGCCAACCTTCCAAAAACTTCTAACTGAATCCGGCGGCGACTTCGAAACCTTCTTCAAAAAAGCAGAAGCCATAAATATCAGAAAATAAATCCGAGCGTGTCGGAATGTTTTCTGCGAAAGTGTTTGTCTGGAAACATGTTGTAATGCAGGTAGGAATTTCCACCTAACAGCTTAAGATGTTGAAATGAGACAGCTGGCCCTACTGATGGATTATTCTTCGATTCCCGACGCCGCGAGACAACCAAGGGGAATAGCGAGAATGAATAGAATTACGCCAGAGACCAAAGGCGGCACCATAATCCAGAGCGCTTGTGGCATCATCAAGGCCGCAGATATGGAGCCGATGACTGTGTATAGGATGAGACCAAGCGAGGCCAATCGAATGGTAAGAGCTGCCGCTTTCTGGTATTTATTCATGTGTGTAAAGGGATCGATGTCAAGAAACTGGATAGAAGCTGGCTTGTGGTCTAATTTCTTGACCGAACGTTGGGCGCATCTGCGACGGGATGGAAGCCCGGATTCATTTTAACGGCTTCTCGCCGTCGGATGGCGTGGCTTGTTCGATAGTGATCGTTGCTGACTTTGCCTCCGTAAAGAATTCCGGGCCACGAACAGAAGAGGTAACTGCGAATTGCCATTCGCCCGGAGCTAGCCCATTGGTAGCAATCGAGATCGCCTTTGATTCACGAGATGCAATCGTATCTCCCCTTGATTGCTGGAAGTCTTTCTTCCATTCCTTCTCGACGAGACGGTAACCGAAAACCCACCCAAGGTGAGCTCCTGTGTCGTGGTAATTGTCAGCGTGAAGCACGATCTCTTCCGCTAGAATCACTCTCGACTTATCTATATCGACTACCAAACATGGCTCATGGCCAAGCTTCTTGTGCGACCGCGAGAATCGTTCGGCTGCTTTGGATAAATCATCGGTGAATTCGCCTTGCTCGCGAAGCGTTCCATCTTGGTAGAATAATCCATAGGGACCATTGCGCTTGCCACCCTTCCATTCCACTGAGGACTCCAACTTTCCATTCGGGTAATAGGCCTTCATGACTCCCTCAGGCGCATACCCCAATTCTCCACCCGCTTCGACAATCGGCATTTCCAACTTCAACGTGCCATCAGGATAGAAATCCTTCTTCATACCACCTTTCTTCCCATCTGGCCTCACAATCATTTCAAACGATTCCTTGACGATGCCACTATCGTAAAACGTTTTCTGAGGATCTTCATCGGCAGCTATCAATTTAGCTGTGAAAAGGAAAAGCAACAAGTAGAGGAAGGATTTCATTTTTTGAT
>JANPJY010000059.1:0-8902 GCA_031425735.1 Akkermansiaceae bacterium
ACAAAAAAATCCGCGAAAATGGAAAACCTGCGAAGGTAGCTCTAGTCGCAATAGCCAGAAAGCTAGCAATCATGCTGAATACATCCCTAAAAGTTTCTTCGCAAACATAGTTGCTTATTCGTAGGACCTCGGGATCGGATATCCAGCGAGCGTCTTTTATGAATCTGATAGAAATATCCTTGATTAGAAAAGGATTTTTTCACCTGTCGTGTGTATATCAGTAAACTATTTTTCCTCTTTTGCTGTGCCGGTTGCCTTCCTGATATACATACCTTTTGGGTAGTTTGTTGGCGGGATATCATCGGACGAAGTCGGGGTTTATTTTTCATAAAGTGTTCTCGTGAACACTTTTAGTTTGACGGATCTCTCTAAATTTAGTTTCAACGTTTCATGTCCACCCCCAAGACCCGTTGCTGTTGGCGTAAAGATCTCTCTGAATTCAGAAATTTAACCGATCGGGAGCGGGGCGGTTTCCTGCTCGTGCTGGAATGGTTTGAGAATTTCCGTTTAAGAAATGAGCTCGAGGCAAATCGTGCGGCGGCCAAAGCGTTCTGGCGCAGCGAGGTTTTACGTGAAGACAGACCACGCGAGCAGTGGCAATTGGAACAATGGGGAGACGCGATTCAATGGTATTTGAAATGGTTGGATGCATGTGCAGAGGCTGGGGCGGATCACCGGAGCTTGGCGGAGCGCGTTCGGGCAGCGGTGCGGTCGGCTTGTTCGCGGCGAGGCTTATCATTGAGAACCAAGCAGAGTTACGGTGCGTGGGCGGCGCGGTACGCGCTATTCGCAAAAGACGAGCGCGAGATTATGAAAGTGGCAACGGCGACAAGGTTTCTAACATCAGTGGTTGAGGATGAAGACTGTGCGTATTCCACGCAGAAGCAGGCACTCAACGCATTGGCGTTCTTTTTCAAGTATGTGTTGGATATCGAAGACCCGGTGTTTGGAGTGAAGCTGAAGAAAACCGGGACGCGGATTCCGGTGGTTCTGGCGAAGTCGGAGACAAGGCGCTTGTTTGAAAAGCTGGAATCGCAGGACGGGCGCTACGCGTTGGCGGCGCGGATTCAATACGGTGCGGGGTTGCGTTTATCAGAGCTGGTTCGCTTGAGGATCAAGGATGTGGATTTAGTCCGAGGGACGCTGACGGTGCGGAAAGGCAAGGGAGACAAAGACCGAATGACGGTTCTGCCGAAAAGTTTGCTCAAAGAAATAGCAACACACATCGAACGAGGACGGGCACTTTGGGAACAAGATTGTAGAGAAGGAAAAGCTGGGGTTTATATTCCGGGGGCGTTAGCGCGGAAATTCCGCAACGCGTCAGAAACCTTTGAGTGGTTCTGGTTGTTCCCAGCCAAGCAACTTTCCGTGGATCCGGAAAGCGGCCGGAGGATGCGCCACCACTTGCATGACAAAGTGTATAATGAAGCGATCAAGCGTGCGGCGGAAGCGGCGGGAATTGAGAAGCGAGTGACGAGTCATGCGCTGCGGCATTCCTTCGCGACGCATTTGTTAGAAAACGGTACAGATCTCAGAACCATCCAAGATCTACTAGGTCACGAAGATATCACTACGACAGAGATTTATCTCCATGTTTCGATGAGCCATGGACTGGGAGTGAGTAGTCCGTTGGATGAGGAGGTGGATTTTTTGTCAAATCGACCAACCGCACTGAATTGTTAGAACAAGAAAAGCAGTAAAGCGAAAAATGATGGGAGTGAACCCTTCCTGATTTCCTGCCTTCCTTATTCAAAAATAATCTTAATGTATGGAGAGTGAAGAGCCATGCGCGAATGCTCCTCCGTTCTCTCCGTTTCCTCCTGTTTAAAATATCACTGGACTGGGAGGTGGTGCGGGTGGCTGCGTGAATAGAAGCGCCAGCAGTTCAGAGCCTGCGGGGAAAGACCGTTTGTTAGGCGCGTGGGATAGCGGTCGTTTTGTCAAAACGACCCTACCGCAGGTTTTCACTCTTCAAAACCGATCCAACATCATGACTTTGGTCCATGCGTTGATGAAATCTTTGAGGAATTTTTCTTGGGAATCGCTGCAGCCGTAAACTTCGGCGAGGGCGCGGAGTTCGGAGTTGGAGCCGAAGATGAGATCGACACGTGAGCCGGTCCACTTGAGTTCGCCTGAATGGCGGTCGCTGCCTGCGAAGAGATCTTCGTGGGGAGTGGTCGCTTTCCATGTGGTTCCCATATCGAGAAGGTTGACGAAAAAATCGTTGGTGAGTGCTTCGGGACGATTCGTAAACACGCCGGTATTCGAGCCATCTGCGTTGGTTTTCAGAACCCGCAGGCCTCCGACGAGGACGGTGACTTCAGGTGGCGTGAGCGTCAGCAACTGCGCTTTATCCACTAACATTTCTTCAGCAGAGGTGGTGTAGAAGGTTTTGGTGTAGTTGCGGAAACCATCGGCATGCGGTTCTAACATCGCGAACGACGCGACATCGGTTTGCTCTTGCGAAGCATCAGCCCGACCCGGAGTAAACGGCACGGTGACGTTTTGGCCTGCGTTTTTCGCGGCTTGCTCGATCCCCGCGCAACCACCGAGAACGATGAGATCTGCGATGGAAACTTGTTTTCCGTCCGATGCGATGACGTTAAACTCTTTTTGAATCCATTCTAACACATCCAGCACTTTGTTGAGCTGGGTGGGTTGATTCACCTGCCAGAAACGTTGTGGTGCGAGGCGTAAGCGAGCTCCGTTAGCGCCACCGCGTTTATCCGAACCACGGAAAGTGGAAGCAGAAGCCCATGCGGTGGAAACCAACTCAGAAACCGAAAGTCCGGATGCGAGGATTTTTTCTTTCAGCGCAGCGATGTCGGCGGCATCGATTATTGGATGCGTCACCGTCGGGATCGGATCCTGCCAGAGCAGATCTTCAGCTGGAACTTCCGGCCCGAGATACAAACATTTCGGTCCCATATCGCGGTGGGTGAGCTTGAACCAAGCGCGCGCAAACGCATCGGCGAACTGATCTGGATTTTCGTGGAAACGTTTCGAAATCGGCGCGTAGATCGGATCCATTTTCAACGCGATGTCGGTGGTGAACATCATCGGTGAATGACGTTTCGCCGGATCATGCGCATCTGGAACGGTGCCTGCACCAGCGGAACCTTTCGGTTTCCATTGCTGCGCGCCGCCCGAGCCCTTGGTGAGTTCCCAATCGAAACCGAAGAGGTTATCGAAATAGTTGTTGCTCCATTTGGTCGGCGAGGTGGTCCATGCGCCTTCAAGTCCGCTGGTGATCGTGGCGGCTCCGTTGCCTTTGCCGAAACTGTTTTTCCAACCGAGGCCTTGCTCTTCGATGGGTGCTCCGGCTGGTTCTTTACCTACGTATTGCTCGGGTTCCGCTGCGCCGTGTGCTTTTCCAAAGGTATGTCCACCGGCGATGAGTGCGACGGTTTCCTCATCGTTCATGGCCATGCGGCCAAACGTATCGCGGATATCGCGTGCGGAGGCGATAGGATCTGGATTTCCGTTAGGGCCTTCTGGATTCACGTAGATGAGGCCCATCTGCACTGCGGCAAGTGGATGCTCGAGATGGCGATCTCCGGTGTAACGTTTGTCTTCCAACCATTTTCCTTCCGAGCCCCAGTAAATATCTTCTTCCGGTTCCCAGACATCCGTACGACCGCCGCCGAATCCAAAGGTTTTGAAACCCATCGACTCAAGCGCGCAGTTACCCGCGAGCACCATGAGATCCGCCCATGAAATTTTACGACCGTATTTCTGTTTGATCGGCCAGAGCAACATGCGGGCTTTATCGAGGTTCGCGTTGTCCGGCCAACTGTTGAGTGGAGCAAAGCGCTGGCCGCCACCACCGGCGCCGCCGCGACCATCGGCCGTGCGATAGGTCCCCGCACTGTGCCATGCCATCCGAATAAACAACGGACCGTAGTGCCCGTAATCGGCTGGCCACCAATCCTGGGACGTGGTCATCAGATCAAAAATGTCTTTTTTCACCGCCGCGAGATCCAACGATTTGAATTCCGCCGCGTAATCGAATCCCTCACCCATCGGATCGGACAACGAGGAATGCTGACGAAGGATGTTCAGCTGAAGCTGGTTCGGCCACCAATCCTTGTTTCTGGTCCCGCGTCCCGCGCTGGCCATCGGGGTTTTTCCGCCAGAAAATGGGCATTGGGCGACCGAGTCAGAATTCGGATTAGGAGGTGTGTCGTTTTCCATGTGTAGATGATGTTATGTGAAGTCTTTTGCTAAAGGCGATACGAGATAGCACCTTGCTTGGAGATTGCAAAAAATTTGTTGTGAGCGTTCGGCGCGGGACACAACCATCTCACATCCTCTCCAGAGATAGTATAGGTCAGTCGAGAAATCCCATGAAATGGCATCGACGTTCATCCAGTATCGTCTCTATCTTTGCGAACATCAGATAAAATCTTTCCCGAAATCCTTTAACAAATTACTTTATTAGCGCTCTCAACCCATGAAATTCATCATCCCGCTCACTACCCTTCTTTTCACCAGTTTTGCCTCCGCGGCAGCTCCAAAAGTGGAAATGCCGAATCCAGATTTCACCAAAGGTGAGCCAATCCCAGCCGAAGCAACTCATTCATGGACCTTGGGCGCGACGGGTGCGCGGGGTTGGATGTATTGCAACAAACTCACCACGCTTGATGCGCGGCAGATTGCCATCGTCGATGTCGCTTCCGACTCCCCAGCTGATGGAGTGTTGCAAAAAGGCGATGCGATACTTGGCGTGGGCGGCAAACCGTTTTCCTACGATCCACGCACCGAGTTTGGCAAAGCTTTGACCATCGCGGAATCGAATGCCGGAAATGGCAATCTGAAACTCACCCGTTGGCGTGAGGGAACTGCCCAGGAGGTCACCGTCAACCTCCCCGTGCTGGGCGATTACAGCGCAACGGCTCCGTTTAACTGCCCAAAATCGAAACGCATTCTCGAACTAGGCTGCGAGGCTTTAGCGAAACGTGTGGAAACAGCGGGCTACGATAAAACGCAAAGCCCTGTGACCCGAGCGCTAAACGCTCATGCTTTACTGGCCAGCGGAAATCCGAAATATTTACCCATCGTTAAAAAAGAAGCCGAGTGGGCCGCCGCATTCACAAACGAGGGCATGCAAACCTGGTATTATGGCTACGTTCTGTCATTTCTAGCAGATTATAAAATCGCGACAGGCGATGAATCCATCATGCCTGGCCTGACCCGTATCGCCATGGAAGCAGCGAAAGGTCAGAGCATCGTTGGCTCGTGGGGCCACAAATTTGCGAGACCCGATGGAGGTCTCTACGGCTACGGCATGATGAACGCACCCGGCGTTCCGCTCACCACTTCACTGGTCTTAGCACGTGAAGCTGGCCTCAAAGATCCTGTGCTCGATCTCGCCATTGATCGCAGCACAAAATTACTACGCTTCTATGAAGGAAAAGGCTCCATCCCCTACGGCGACCATGAGCCTTGGTATCAAAATCACGACGACAACGGGAAAAACGGCATGGCCGCAGTCTTGTTCAGTTTGTTAGATGAGACCGAAACCGCAGAATATTTTTCCCGCATGAGCCTCGCTTGTCACGGCGGAGAACGCGACACCGGCCACACCGGAAATTTCTGGAACATGACATGGGCCCTCCCGGGTGTAGTGCAATCTGGTCCACACGCGGCAGGCGCTTGGATGAAAGAATTTGGCGCATGGTATTTCGACCTCGCACGCAATTCGAACTTCGCCTTCCCTCACCAAGGACCACCTGAACCTAAAGGAGACCACACCAGAAGCTGGGATTCTACGGGTGCCTATCTCCTCGCCTACGCAATACCCTTGAAACACACGTATCTCACTGGCAAGAAAGCCAACAAAATATCTCAATTAAAAGCAGCGGAAGCTCAACAAATCGTCCTCGACGGCCGTGGCTGGAATAACAAAGACCGCAACAGTGCTTATGATCAAATGGATGGTGATGAACTTATCGAAAAGTTATCTAGCTGGTCTCCAGTTGTTAGAGATCGTGCCGCAATGGCGCTTGCCAGAAAAAAGGACACGCCAATTCCAACCTTGATGAAAATGTTAGAATCGGACGATATTTACACCCGTCTCGGCGCTTGCATCAGCCTTGGTTACTTGAAGGCCAAAGCTGCCCCAGCAGTTCCAGCACTCCAGAATGCACTGAAAGATAAAGATCTCTGGATGCGAGTGAAGTCCGCTGAAGCTCTCGCAAGCATCGGGCAACCCGCCATGGCAGCCTTACCGGAACTTCTCGAAATCATCGCCAAAGGCCCAACCAAAGAAGATCCACGTGCTATGGAACAACGTTTCATCTCATCTGCCGTCTTCGGTCAGATGCTCAGAAACTCTCTTGATGGAGTGGATCGCGAAAAGCTATTCATAGCTGTCAGAGCAGGCCTGCAAAATGAAGACGGTCGGGCACGCGGTAGCATTGCTTCGGTTTACAAAAAGCTTTCCACTGAAGAAATCCAACCACTCCTCCCTGCAATCTATGACGCTGCAGCCAAACCCTCGCCCAGTGGTGAGATGTTCGCGGATCAAGTGCGCATCGCAGGCCTGCAAGTTTTAGCAACCCATCATGTCGAAGAAGGCATCCAAGCTTGTGTGGACTATCTAGCCAACCAGAACCCATGGAGCAGCCAGATCCGAACGGGTGAAATACTGAAAATTCTCGTTTCATACGGCACTCATGCAAAAGCAACCATTCCCGCACTTACCGAGCTGGCGGATACGTTTTCAAAAGGTGAAAAAGATTTCCCGAAAGCATTGAGCTTACAGAAAGAAAAAGATGTTAGAGACGCCATCACCGCCATCGAAGCATCGACGGAAACTCCAGTGCTGATTAAAATCAAAAAGTAACATGATCAGCCAATCATCTCCGGCATGGCGACGCCTCATCGTAGCCGCCACGCTTGTCTTAGCGGCATCGCCATTGCAGGCGCAGTTTTCAGAAGAAAGCTTTCGCAATCCACCCATCGAGGCTCGCCCGTCCGCGCTTTGGACGTGGTTGAACGGCCACGTCGATCTCAAGCAAATCACTCGCGAGCTTGAGGAGATGAAAGCGAAAGGCATGCGCGGTGCGATCATCTGGGATCTTGGCAGCATTGCCGATCCACAAAAAATCATTCCCGAGGGCCAAGCATTTTTTGGTTCGGAATCGATCAAGACCATCCATCACGCCATGGATGAGGCCGAACGACTCGGCCTCGAACTCGGCTTCGTCGCTTCTAGCAGTTGGAACGCAGGCGGCACATGGATTACTCCAGAAAATGCCAGTAAAGCCCTGATCTGGAGCGAACAAACCGTCGAGGGACCATCCGATTTTTCTGCGACACTTCCGCTTCCTGAAAAAGCCACCAAACATTTTCAAGACATCGCCGTCATGGCGGTTCCAGATGTATCTAACAAAAATATCGCTGTGATCGAAGCGACCATCCGGCTCGATACAAAACTTTCATCCGAAGGTAAACTCACTTGGTCCGTTCCCGCAGGTAAGTGGAGGATCTTACGTTTCATCTGCAACAACACCGGCGAGTTTCTCAACTGCCCAAGCCCAAACTCCAAAGGCTTGGTCATTGATCACATGAGCCAACAAGCAACAGACGCACACATCAACTACATGCTGGATACTTTATCGAGAGGCAGCAAAGGTTTCGGCTCATTAAAAGTGTTGATGCTCGATAGCTTCGAAGTCCGCCCTGCGCACGACTGGACGCCGGAGTTCATCAAACTTTTCGCCGCACATCATAACTACGATCCCACTCCGTGGTTGCCAACTCTTGCAGGCTGGACCGTGCAAAATGAAGAACTGAGTAAACGCTTCCTACACGACTACCATAAATTTGTCGGCGACCTGATGGTAAAAACTCATTACGCCCGCGTTCGTGAACTCGCCAATCAACGCGGATTACAATTCCTAGCTGAAGCGGGACACGGTGGGCACCCTCGCGTCGATCCTCTCAAAGCGCTCGGCACATCAGACATACCGATGGGAGAATTTTGGAATCATCGCAAAAACTGGGTGACCAAAGAAGCCGCCAGCGCTGCACACATATATGGCAAGCGGCTGGTGAATGCTGAGTCGCTCACTGGCTGGCAAAATTGGCAAGACGGCCCCGCCAACTACAAACGCTCAACTGACATCGCTTTCTGCGCAGGCTTGAATCAAATCACATTTCACACCTTCGCGCACAATCCACCCGAAGCGGGGCTACCCGGCTTTGCCTACCATGCAGGCGAGCATTTCAATGTTAACTCAACCTGGTGGGATCAAGCGGGACCCATGTTAGAAGACATGTCGCGCACCTCTCATTTGTTGCAGCAGGGAAGTTTTGTTGCCGATGTCTGCGCTTACTACGGCGATGACGCGCCCAACCTAGTTCCCGCCAGACGCATTTCACCAACGATCAAATCCCAGTGGCCCGATGAAAAATGCGCTCACTGCGGACGCGATAAACCAGTCGATCTCGATACGTTAGGCCAAGGTTATGATTACGATTACATCAACGAAGAAGTCATCCTGACTCGTATGCAGGTGAAAGACGGCAAGCTCGTCCTCCCGGATGGCATGAGCTATCGCGTGATGATTTTACCGGATCGGAAAACCATTTCTCTTGAGGCACTGAAAAAAATCGGCGAGCTCGTAGATGCGGGCGCAACCATCATCGGTTCCAAACCCGAACGTTCTAACAGCCTACATGGCTTTCCTGAATGCGACAAGGAAGTGCAATCACTCGCCGCAAAAATCTGGGGTGAGTGCGATGGTGATAAAGTGAAATCTCACAACTACGGTAAAGGCACAGTGATTTGGAACATCCCCATTTCCGAAGTACTTTCCAGCAAGAAGGTGGATCGCGATTTTGTTGCGGAAAACATCGATAACTCCGATCAACACATTGACTACATCCACCGCAG
>JANPJY010000060.1:0-10345 GCA_031425735.1 Akkermansiaceae bacterium
GTCTTCGTGCTGCCAGCCGTGGTGGTCGTGTAGGTGATGGTGCCGCCATTGGAAGTGATGGCCGCCGTGTCGCTGACGCGATCAAGGTCATCTTCCGCAAGAGAGTCGGCACTGGTTAGGGTAATGCTGCCGCCATTGATGGTAATTCCGGAGGTATTGAGCAGGCCTTGATTTAAACCCGCAAGCGACAAAATTGCGCCCGTATTGACCGTTGTAGAGCCGGTCCATCCGCCTGTAGAGGTGCCGTTAAGGGTGAGGGTTCCGGCAGTAGCAATACTCGAAGCCGTCAGAGTGACATTGCCCGTTCCGCCAACTGCCCCGGTGATGGTGGCGGCGGCGATGTTATTGAAGAGAATGGAGTTATCGGCTGCCCCGAACGTCAGCGTGTTCGCACCATTGCTAATCGTGTAGCCAGTAGCGTTAAACGTGAGGCCGCCGACGGTGATGTTCTCGCCCAAGGTGACCGTGCCTGCCGTGCCGCCAAAGAGAGCAATGTCGTTATTGACATTGAACCATGTCGTGTCACTGCCCGCTATCAACGCATTGTCCCAGTTGGTGCTGGATGTATTCCATGTGCCCGCACCACCATCCGCATTGGCGGTTGTGCTATTACCATCCCAATATAAGGTCGCTGCAGTTGCAAGCGGGTTGGCAAGAAGCGCTACGATGGCGGAGACGAGCGGGAAAGAGAGGAAGTGGGACTTCATAATCGTTGGGGATTTGGGAATAAGTGATGGGTGTTTTTTCACGCAGAAAAAACGACCAACGGCGGAACCATTACGGGCTCCTGCCATAAATCTCAAATTTATTTAGTTTTCGAAGTTATACGTCGAGTGAATAGCTTTGTCTCCTGTCTTGAGATTAGGATCACCCTTAATCCCAGCATTCGAATCGACCTTTTAGGTCCGATGGTTCACTTGACTCAGCAGTTCGGCTTGGGGTGCCTTTATTAATTTCGGCAACCCACTCTGCGAACACATCGCCTAACAAAAACTATCAAGCTATTATTCATGGTGATTGATGGTTCCTTGATTTTGATTAGTTTCCACCTTGGTTTGGCTAAACGATTTTTCATTTCGTGCCCATAAGAACTCCACGCACATTAGGGTTTCTCCGGGGAAATGGTCACTGTGGCTGGGGCCGAGGTGGCAGTGCTATTTTTGACGGCGAATGTAAAGCTGTCCTCCCCGCTGTAGTTGGGAGCCGGGGTGTAAGTCAGGTAGGGTGGAGTTCCCGTGAGGGTGCCATGGGCGGGCGGCGCAAGGATGGCGTATCGCTGCGCGCCGCCGCTTCCTGTTAGGGTGATGGGCTGCGGATTGTTTTTCACCAATGCCACATTCTGGGCATGGGCATAAGGCGTGCGTTTGGCACCGGTGCCATCATGCAGCCACTCCTGGGCAATGAGGACACCATTCGCTCCCGCAAAGGAGGGGCCGGTCCACTTGAGTTTCGCCACTGCTGAACCCCGGTTCCCATAATACTCCATTTGCAATTCCACCCGTTGCCCGGCGGTAAGCTGGATGGGAGAACCGTCGGTCCATCTTGTGTCATGATTCTCGAAGGCATCAATCACCGCCACGCCGTTGATGAACAGCCTGGCACCATCGCTGGTGAGGGTGGAAAACGTATAATTGCCCGTTTCCGGAACCAGCAACTGGCCGCTCCAGCGCACGCCGAAAGCATCCGCTCCGATCAAGGGATCCGGAGAGCCTGTTCCCCAGTCGAAGGCAATTTGGGCATCCGTACGGGTGAGTTTCAGCTTGGAGATATCCGCACCGTCATAATACTCACCCTTCAAGCCATTGCCTGCGGTGCCGACGATCAAGCTAATGGTGGCGGGCTCTGAGGTGGTAAGGGCGTCCTTGGCCTGAAAGGTGAAAAAGTCAGGCCCCTCGTAGCCTGGGGTTGGGGTGTAGACGAGGTTCGGTGCGGTGCCGGTGAGCTTGCCGTGGGCGGGAGCGGACACCTTGGTGAAGCTGACGGAGGATTCGCGGCAGGATGAACCGGTGAGAGTGATCGCTTTGGGAGCCGTGGTGACCAACAATTGGGGATGGGCCACGGCATTCAAAGCGGTGAGGCCCTCCGGGGAGGTGGTGGCGGCTTCGAGACTAGCGATCGTGGCGAGGAGTGTCTCATATTGCGCCTTCTTATTTTGCTTACCCCATTCTGGGAGATTGCCTCGGAGGATGGGCAGGGTCCAGCGGGCGGCATCGCCGTTGGACGCAAGGAGATTCATGGCCGGGATGGTGTAGAGTTCTGACCAGGATTCCCAGCCAGGAGCCACCTTCAACAGGGACGCCGCAATGGGAATGCCTTCGGCGAACTTGTATTTTTTGAGCGTTTCAAGCCCGACGACGCGGCACTGGCCGCTCCACATTCGATCAGCTTGGACGTCGTTCTGGACGAGGTTGATAAACTCCGCCGGCATGGCCTGCACGTCGGCCAAAGACAGTTTGTCACGCGTAAATGCGACCACCCCGGCCCGCGGGTGAGAATCGGGCTGTCTCAACCCAGCTCTGGCAGCCGGGTAAAGCAGATCTTTGGGAGCTTTAATGATCTCATTGGCGGGAATACCTCCATCGGCACCACCGAAGAGTTGGTAGGAGAGCTGTGTGTTGCTCGCTTGCAAGGGATCCTTCCAGACGATCACATCCGGGTCGCTGGCATTGGCCGCGAACGCAGCGAGCATGGGGTCCCGATGCGTGACGGCGGCGTTCCCGTACTTGCGCAGGGCGACGGCCGCCGCAGAGCGTACCCAGGGGTCCGGCTCCACGTTTTTGTCCAGCCGCTGGGTAAGCAGAGGCATCGCGGTCGGATTCTTGAGCCGCCCGAGCGTTTCGCAAGCGCTCATTCGGCCGTTCGCATCGGCACCGCTGAGCAGGGCGATCAGGGTGTCTATTTCCGCGGGAGTGAGCGGTCGCTTGGAGAGTTCAACGGCGGCGAATTTGCGCACGACGGGATCATACTCCTTGAGGGCGGCGATCAATTGGCTCGTCGTGAGGGCGGTGCAGCCCTTCTTGAAAGTCGCGGCGGCGACTGCGTTGGCCATTTTAGCGGCACTGAGGGTGTGCGCCGACTTGAGGTCTTTCCCGGTGATATAGAGTCGCTTCAGGGGCAGGGAATAGGTCAGAAGAAAACAGGCCGTGGAGTTCATCCCTCCATAGCTGCTCCAGCCCAGATACGTGCCGTCTTTAGTCGCGCCTCCGCCATATTGTTCTTTGCCGTCAAAGACGAACGAGCCGTCGGTGCGGCGTTCCAGATCGAGGTGCCAGCGCACCCTTCTGAGATGCTCGACGGCGGCCAGATCTCCGCCCATGCAGGCGCCCATGGCATTCCACAGAAAACTGAAACCTGGGCCGTTGGCATGCCCTGTTTCGCGAGCCACGTAACTCGCGATGGTCAGGCGGGTGAAGTATTCGGTTTCAGCCACGCGCTCGTCCTGCAGGCCAAAGAGCACGGCACACATCGCATCCTTGCCGTTGGAAGCATGGCTATCCGCACCGGGGAGGTGTTCGCCGTAGGGAATCGATCCACGGTTGACATACGCGGCAAAGAAGTCCGACCCGCGCTGGATCGCGCGATCGATTTCCGGATCGATCGTCTGGTTTCCTGCAACCAGAGCCTTTTTCCCAAGGAGGATTGCGATGTTGGCGGTAAGTCCAACCGAGTTGATCGGTCCATATCCTCTGACCGAGCGTCGGCCGGAGCCATCGGGTCTCACCAGCGCCGGATGGTGGCCAAAGGTGCCATACATACTGCCCGCCTCGACCAGCGTCTTGAGATAAGCACTCAGGCCGGGCAAAATGGCGTCATCCCCCGTGCTCAAATAATACTCGGTGAGAAAGAGGCCCACGTAGGCGAGATGCCAGGTGTTTTCCTGTATTTGGGCGCTTTTGGTGACAGCCCCGCGAGCGAAGGTTTGCAGGCGGGCCTGCACCGCCGCGTAATCGGGATCGTCCGGGCTTGCACTGGCGAGCAATGCCAATCCATTGACCGCCCCTGCGAAGTCAGCGCTGAGGAAGTTCGGCTGGGCGAGAAGTTCACTGACCAGCCGCTTGCGAACATTGGCGAGGATCAGCGCCGACTTCGGGCACTGATACGGGGCAGTGTCGCTGTAAGAGCCCAGGACAGCCAGAGTGATCGCCACGTCGGTGGTAACCCCGGCGCGCCAGCGTTTGAGCCGAAGAATGCCAGAGTTGGCGGTCTTTTCGGCCTCGGAAATGGCCGCGCCGAAGCTTTTGCGAGCATCGCTGGTGAATGATGACAACGGCCCGCGGCCCTTGCCCCACCCCACGCCGAGGATCACGTCATCAACGGCCAGCACGCCGGTCGCCGGAGTGCCCTCGCCCACCACGGTGACCAGGATCTGCCGGGCTTCCTCAGTCATGGTGCCATCCTCGCCGTGGGTGGTGCCACCGCCGCCGCCTATATGAAACCAGCCACGCATCCCCGTGGGTCCGAGGTTATAGGTCGAGTCGCGTTTGATCGTAGGGATGATCCCCGTAGCAGTGAGATCTGGCGGCGGGGTAGGAGCAGCATGAAGCACGGAGCCGGAACCCAAGAGCATCATCCAAAGAAGCGTAGCGTATTTCATACAAGAGATCGAAGTAAAGTTCATGAAGAGGTTTTTGAAAGGCGGAGCATTGCTCAGGGCAGAAAGAGCCACCGCGTCGTGAAATGGATCTGTCTGGATTATTTTGCTTCGAGCAAGGCCTTCGCCTCTTCCTTGCGACGGCTGAGATCACCCTCACGCAGAGCGCCCATCAGCACGCCAAATTCACCGCCTTGCAAAATTCCGGGGGTGGCGGATTTTTTGCCCGAGTAATTTTCATACATCTCTCCCAGCGAGAAAGTGTCGTTGCGCTGGGTGTCGAAGGGAAGTCCCCCGGACTTGAGGTTTTCCAAAGGATTCCGCGCCCAAGCATAGCGAAAATAGATCGGCTCAGGAATCATCGGACTGGTGAGCACGATTTTCGTTTGATCCCAACTTGGAGCACCTGGGCCCAAGTTTTTATTGAAATACTGCGCTTTGGCGGGCTGGAAACGTCCGTCTTTACCGGCGATCGCGAATCCGAGGATAGGGCCATCGTTGTAGGCTACCACCGGAGTATCGAGCGACAGAATGAGTTTGTCTGCTTCGGGTTTAACTTCTTTGAGCTGTGGCGGAAGCCAGCGAATGGTCTTCCCATACTGAGTGGCGAGTGCCCATCGGGCGATCCGTTCGCCGACCGGGACTTTGATCTGCGGATGATACCACGAACGGTGTTGATCAAAACAGCTGGCGTAGCCGATTGTTTTATCACCCGCTTTGCGAAGGTTAAGGAACGTCTGATAATGGACCTCGCGGATGTAAATGCCCAGATTGACCATGGCAGGCAGAAACTGCTCAAGGCTCTGCGGTTCGCCTTCGGTTTCTTGGGTAATGATACCAAACGGCATTGCAGGATCGTTGAAGGCGCTGCGCCAGGTCTTAATCATCTCGGGGAAAACTTGACCGTAGAGTTTATAGCCGGTGGGTGCGAATGCATCGTTATAACCCTGATGCCAAATGGCACCCTTTACTGGAAAGCCCGCGATCGCGCTTACCGTGCTCGCGTAAAGATTGCCCGGGCGATTCATGTCCACCGCTGGGCCTGGTAGCAAATTTGCGGGCGGTTTGCTGTCAGCCGGAATGGGTTTACCCTCCGCCTTCATTTTAGCGACGCGATCTTCGTGTTGTTTGATCCGGTTTTGCAGATCCTTCTGCGGATTGAAATCGGCAACGTTTTTGTCCCATTCAGCCAATATCCCCTTCACTTCTGGGGTATCGATGGTTTTCAAAACCTCCGTGGGAGTCCACGTAGCCAAACAGGTGCCGCCGCGTGAAATGTCCACGATCCCAATCGGGATCTGAGTGGCCAGATGGATGCGGCGCGCAAAGACTAAGCCGATCGCCGACATCTCATTCACCGTTTCCGGGGTACAAACGTCCCAGAAACCCTGCCGATAATGGGAGCCAAAAAAATCATTCCACTGGTAGAGGCGCGGGAATGAGCGCAGAACCGCAGGCCCATTTTGTTGGGGAATGGTCATGAGCCGGATATTTTTCAAATTTGCGGAGATGATTTCAAGATCCCCTTCGTCCACCTTAGAAATGGGAAACTCCATGTTGCTCTGGCCGCTGAGCAACCAGACATCGCCCAATAGAATATTGGTAAGCTCGATCTTGGTGTCTTTGCCCTGAATGCTTATTGTCTGAGGCTCGCTGCTCACTGGCATCGCCGGCAGTTCAACTTTCCACGACCGATCCGCACCGGCAGTGACCGACTGGGTATTGTCGCCAAAAGTAACCGTGACTTTCTCGCTCGGCGCCGCCCAACCCCAGATGCCAATTGGACGATCGCGCTGGATCACCATGTTAGACTGGAACAAATTGTGGACACACAATCCGGCGCCGATCGCAGGGGTGTCGATGCGGTCTTTCCCGCGCTCGAGTTTCTCTTGCGCCATCATTGGCGCATGGATCGCCAATGCGATCGTTGAAATTAAAACTAAATGACTGAGGCTTTTCATAGATTGGAGATGGATAGGGCCGAGCAGTTCGGCGATAACAAAGGCGAGCGGGAAAGGAGAAGCGGGTAGCGGAGAGAAGGCAGGCTTTATAACAAACAGTTCCTGAGCACATAAGGAGCTACTCCACGCATCTCAAATTTATTTAGTTTTCTAGGCTGTACATTAAGCGAACAGCCCAATCTCCTACATTGAGATAAAGATCACCTCAAACTCTAGAAGTGTATCGTATTAAGTAATCAGGTTTCTATTGACGTATAAGTCATCACTTCTTCAATTCCGCTGCTTCAAGCGCTTTGAAAATCGTCTCTGCGGCGAGCGTATGACCTTTTAGATTCGGATGGTTCACCTGACTGAGAAGTTCGGCTTGGGGGGTGCCTTTCTTTATTTCGGCAACCCATGCTGCGAACACATCGCCTAACAAAACTTTTTGTTCGGCAGCGATTTTACGGATCATTTCAGCGCGTTGGTTCAGAGGGTCATCCGGATTATCAAGCTTTGCAGATGAGTCACCTGTTGGCGTGAGCAACACCACTGGAACGTTGACTTTTTTCGCGATAGCGATCATTTCTAACCACGCTGCCTCAACTTTATCTGCGGGCTGGCGCCTATCGTTCAGTGCGTAATCGATGAAAATCAAATCCGGCTTCAACGACATCACATCACGCTCAAAACGAGCCGCGCCCGGAATGGAATTTTCGCCACCGATCGCTGTGGTGATCACATTGATCACCGCTTTGGGATATTGCTCTTTGAGTTTCAGATGCACCAAATGTGGGTAAGACTCAAAGGTTCTCACCTCAGGTGTTTTGTGAAATCCCGCTGGCACACTATGACCATGAAACACCACATTGATCGTGCGGTTTTTTGGCCAAGCCGTTTTCATCAACTCTGACAACGGCGATAAATCCTGCGCGTGTGCAAAACCAACGAGAAGAAGTGAGAGAAGAATGAAATGGGTTTTCATGGTGATGTTTCCAAAATCTATGAATCACCGAGAATCTCCAGCAAATATTAAACCAGCTGGGTAACCACGAAAACCACTTCTCTTCCTTGGCGGCTTTGCGCGAGCAATCATTCCTTATCCCTGCTCCGCATCCGCTATCTTCTGCAACTCTTCCCAACGAGCGTATAGAGCAAGTGTCGCCGCGCGGGCGATTTCGAGTTTCTCCATCTCGGCGGGGATTTTTTCGTAATGATCCACCTGAAACTCAGGATCGTGAATGCGCGATTCGATGGATGAAACTTCATCCTCTGCAGCGAAAATTCTGTCCTCGATGGTTTCCAACTCGCCGCGTTCATTTTGGGAAAGTTTTCTAGGTTTATCTGCGCGACCCGACGGTTTTTGCGGCTGCAGGGCTTTGAATGCCTGGGCTTGAGCTTTTTGCGCTGCCTCGCGCTGTTGGCGTTTTTCCAAGTAATACGAATAGTTTCCGGGAGTGACCTGGATTCCATCGTCTTCGAACGCGATGATCTGATCACAAATTCTATCTAGGAAATATCGATCATGAGAGACGCAGAGAATGCTGCCGCCAAAACTGGAGAGCGCTTCTTCTAACATCCGCAGCGATGGCAGGTCGAGGTCGTTGGTCGGCTCATCGAGAATGATCAGATTGCCGCCGGTTTTTAAAACTTTGGCGAGCATCAAGCGGGCGCGTTCGCCACCGGAGAGGAGATCGACGCGTTCGTTGATGCGTTCGTTGTTGAACAGGAAACGCCTGAGATACGCACGTGCGCCGAGGGTTTCGTTGCCGAACTGGACTTTTTCATTACCATCGGAAATTTCATCTAACAGCGAGCCCGTGCCATCGAGCTGCATCCGTGATTGGTCGATGTAATTGATTTTCACGCGCTTCCCGAGAACCGCGGTGCCTTCGGTTGGATCGAGGTGATTGAGGCAGAGCTTGAGTAAAGTCGTTTTGCCGACCCCGTTTTTCCCGACAATCCCCGTGCAGGTTCCCGGACGAATCGAGAGATCGAGATGACGGAACAACCAACGCGGATGCTTCTCTGTGCCGACGTTCACGCCCGCTTGTTCAAGCTCGATCACGACATTTCCCAAATCCGCAGCTGGCGGCAAAAGCAAATCCATCTCGCGCTCTTCCGGCGGCGCCTCCATGCCCTCGACTTCGTAAAATGCATCAAGTCGGGTGCGTTGTTTCGTGCCACGGGCTTTCACACCAGCTCGCACCCATTCGAGTTCGGTGCGCAAAAATCTCTGACGCCTGCGCTCGGATTGTTCGGCGATCGATTGGCGGATCGCTTTGCTTTCGAGATACGCGGTGTAGTTTCCCGGATGAGAATACGCGCGGCCGTTATCGATCTCGATGATGCGGGTGGCGATGACATCGAGGAAATACCGATCGTGCGTCACGAAGATCACCGCACCGGCGAAGCTTTTCAAAATATCTTCTAACCAACGGATTGATTCCGCGTCGAGATGGTTAGTCGGTTCGTCTAACAGAAGAAGATCTGGCTGACAAGCAAGCGCGCGACAGAGCGCGACCCGGCGTTTTTCTCCACCTGAAAGCGGACCGGTCGGCGCATCGAGCGCAGGCGTGCCTAGTGCGTTGGAAAGAGAAACAATCCGTGAATCCAAGTTCCAACCATCGGTGTGATCGAGCAGTTCGAGAAATCCCTGGAGTTCCGTTTCCGTGCCATCGCCGTTTTCGTAACGCCGCATTGCTTCGACGATGTCGGCTGCGCCCGCTGCGATGTTTTCGTGAACCGAGAGTTCAGGATCGAGCTCGAACTCCTGTGGCAAATATCCCGTGCGTATCCCCCGGCGCAGCGAGAGATCTCCGGAATCCGCTTGTTGCTCGCCGGTCAAAATTTTGAGCAGTGAGGTTTTTCCACAACCATTTCGCCCGACCAAGCCGACCTTTTCGCCAGACGCGACCGCCAACGTCACCCCATCGAGAAGATTCTGATAAGAGTAGGCTAGGCGGATTTCGTTCGCTGAGAGAAGAGTGGACACAGGTTGAAACTTTAAATTTTAAATTCTAAACCTCAAAAAGAGGCGGCTTTTTGGGTGGGCGGGAATGGAAAGGGTTATCGAGGAAAAGTAAACCGTGAAGGCAGAAAAGAATTTCAACTACCCTAAATCCGATTTCGCGTTAGCCTGCGGCCGTGCCTGCCATCCTGATTTTCGAGACCTCCACCGATACCGCGTCGCTCGCGCTGGCGGTCGACGGACAAATCGTGATCGAAAAAAGTTTCACCAGCGATAGACGCCACAATGCTTTGTTGTTTGGGCCGCTTGCGGAAATAGTCGAGGAATACGGCTCTCGGCATTTCGATGCGGTTCTCGTCGGCAGCGGCCCGGGAAGTTACAGCGGCACCCGTGTGGGAATCGCCGCCGCGCAGGGAGCAGCTTTGATTTCCGACTGCCGAGCCATCGCCATCCCATCCATTCTCGGCACCGAAACGGCGCTATCCGGAAAATCTTGTATCGCTGTTGGCGATGCGCGCCGAGGCTCTTACTGGATCGCAAAAATCAAAGACGGCGATCTCATCGATGGCCCGAATCTGACGGATGAGTTCGGTTTTCAAGCCGCTCTGGATAAGAATCCCGCATGCTTTTCCATGGAGTCGATCCGTTCGTTCCCTGTCCCGCTTGAAAAACCAAGCGCTCGTGGAATTTGGCAGGTTTGGGAAAATGCCTCACCGCAAGCCCGCGCTTTGTGGACCGCGAAACCCCCGCAACCCATCTATCTCGCGCCGCCACACATCACACCTTCTAAGAAGCAGGTGTTTGGGTGAAGTCGTGGCGGCGGATTGCATCCGCCAAGCCAAA
>JANPJY010000061.1:0-35752 GCA_031425735.1 Akkermansiaceae bacterium
TTTTTTAAAAAACCCCACCACCCTACCGTCGGTTGCGGATTCCACATTTCCACGCTATGACTGTTTCATGAGCAAACGAGTGGTGATCTATGGTGCGAGCGGTTTCGTAGGAAAAGGTCTCGCCAGCATGCTGAGTTCCGAGGGCTGGGAAGTCATCGGCGTCAGCCGCAAAGGCACAGGCGATGTTGCGAGTGTCTCGAAGTGGACCACGCCTGCCAAAGCCGATCTTGCAGGTTGCGAAGCGGTGGTGAACTTGTCCGGTGAACCGATCGACCAACGCTGGACCGATGCAAACAAGCGCGCCTTTCACGACAGCCGCATCGGCGTGACGAATGAGATCGCGAAAAAAATCTCCGCGCTCAACGAAGAGCGCAGACCGAAAGTTTTAGTAAACGCATCAGCGGTCGGATATTACGGCGGACGCGGCGATGAGATTTTAGATGAAGCCTCATCACGCGGTGAAGGCTATCTAGCAGATCTTTGCGCGGAGTGGGAGGACGCAGCGATCAAGGCGGAGGCGTTTGGCGGGAGGGTCATCCGCTTAAGGATAGGCGTGGTGCTAGGCAGAGGCGGCAAGGCTTTTGAAAAACTGGAGACCGTATTTAAAGCGGGAATAGGCGGGCGCTTGGGAAATGGAAAGCAATGGACACCATGGATCCACGTGGATGATTTGCGCCGCGCCATCGTGTTTTCCCTGGATCATCCAGAACTCCACGGCGCACTGAACGGCACCGCACCACATCCAGAAACGAATGCCGATTTAACAAAAAAATTTGCGAGAGCTGTTAGGCGTTGGGTATTTTTCCCAGTCCCAGGTTTCGTTTTGAAACTCGCTTTCGGCGGCTTTGGCAGCGCGCTGCTACAAGGCCAGCGCGCGATACCGAATCAATTGCTAAATGCAGGTTTTCAGTTTCGTTTCTCAAAACTAGAAGACGCGTTGGAGGATATATTGGCCTCTGAATGACCAAACGCCCCGAGGCTCATCCATCTTCCATCTTGAGAAATGATGCGCTCTTCTCTATTTATGGCTCATGACGCAGGACGACATCAATTTTCACGAGTGGGCGAATCCTGAAAACTGGAGCGATGGACTCATACGCACTTATTTCAGCAAGAGAGACAACCGTGTCTTCGTTCCCAACCGACCGTGGATAGCCAATGCATATCCCAAGTCCTATCCAGCAATATCGTTTAGCGGCACCAAGATCAACTTTGGCCATCGGCGAGGAGGGACTTGGTTCCTCGTTTTGTGGCTTCTCCCCATCGCAGGATTCTTTACAATACTCCTTATTACCACCTTCAAAGGACACATATGACTGTGTGGCCTTGATTCTAAGTGACAGAAAATTGGACTCAGCCTAACACCCCGAGGCACATCCATCTTCTATCTTGAGAAATGATGCGCTCTTCCCTAACTATGAACCATGGCACAAATTTCCACCCCAACAAAACCGACGATCATAGATTATTTTCTTGAGATCGATATTGCCGGGCAAATCTCTTTGGGAGTGTTTATTGTGGGCATGGCGTTCGCAGCGTGGGTACACATAAAAAGACTTGGTTTTCAATATCGTGCAGCGCTCATTCCATTTTCTTTTCTTCCACTCATGATTGGTCTGTGCGGTGCAACTATAGGAGTGATAGCCGCTACACGTCCCGGATGTGCTGGCTTTGACCCAGCAGGAGCACTCGGCAGATTTGGAGAAGAAATTCGAGTGATGGCTTTTGTTTCTGTTGAAACGATCATCCTCTTATCCTCCGCATTTTTTCTACTACTGAGCAGATATGCTAAATTCTCTACTCCTAATTCAAAGGGTTAGATTATTTGAATTATCAATCCATTACCATGATTACGTCAAAAAAGACTCGCCTTGTTGTAAGCGCGGCGGTCATAGCTATATTTGCTTTGATCGCTTTCATTGTGGTCACTCTCTTGGGATTACGTGCCAAGCAAATCACGCTATCGGCTGAACCTTTTTCCATCCGTCAAGATTCGAAGGCATTGTCTCTTGCTCAGACAGCCATGCAGCACGCGGGCTACAAACTCGAGGATTTTGTGCCAAGCTCATCCAGCTACAATGACGACTCTCCAGATTTCAGGAGATACAATTTTTCACCTTCGCCAAGCAGCGGCTTATCTGGCCATCCGGGCATTCATGTAACTCTTCTGCAGCAAGACTCGAACGTGAAAGTTATAATCCGGCGCAGGAAATGAATGATTCTACGGAACAGAAAATTTTCATCTCAAAAACCACATTTCATAACCCAAGCTTTGCGGCCCTTCGCGACCTCAGCGGCTTTGCGTTGAAAACTCTTATGGCTTCTCAACATTCACCTCAAGCGCCTCAATATGGCGGCGGACTCCTTCGGTGATACCCTTTTCACTGTAGCCGCCTTCTAACACGGAAACGATGCGCTCGTGACCTTGTTCGCGGCAGAGTGTGCGGAGGATTTCTGTGAGTTCAGCATACACATCGCTCGACCATCCGAGTGCGCCCAAAGGATCAGCTTCGTGGGCATCGAAGCCTGCTGAGATGATCAAAAATTGTGGTTTGAATTTCCGGAACGCATCGGTCAGCTGGGTTTGATAGGCTTTGATCACCGCTTCGTCTCCGCTTCCGGCTTTGAGTGGAACGTTGAGATTGAAACCTTTTCCCGCGCCTTCACCGATAATATCCGGCGAGCCGCTCGCGCCCGGATAAAACGGGTATTGATGCGTGTTGAAAACAAACACCGTTGGATCTTTGAGAAACATTTCCTGAGTGCCATCACCATGATGGACATCCCAATCGACGATCATCACGCGTTCCAGTTTGTGATGTTTTTGCGCGTAGCGCGCGGCAATGGCAGCATTGGAGAAGAAACAAAACCCTTTGGCGTTTTTCGGCATCGAGTGATGGCCCGGCGGCCGCACGGCGGCGAAGGCATTGGTCACTTTTCCATCCATCACCAAATCGACCGCCGTTAAAGTTCCGGCCACGGCTTTCACCGCTACGTCGTAAGTGCGTTTCGAAATCGGCGTGTCCCCGCTGTTGTGCATGCGTTTTTCCCCAGCTTCACAAGCCTGCTTTAACGCAGCGACATAATCCGCATCGTGCAGCTCGAGTATCCATGGCATGGGATCGATCTTATCACTCGGGGCCGACCACAGCAGTCGCTTCGAGATCGGATGTTCTTTGAGATGCTTCGTCATCATCCGCAACCGATCCGGACTTTCCGGAAAACCCGGGCCGGTATCGTGTTCGAGAAAAATATCATCATAGATCAACGCCGTCCGAAACGCATCCTGCGCGGGCTTCGCTTCCTTGGTTTGAGCATGAACTGTCATCGATGAGAAAGGCACCAAGCTGACACAGAAAAGCAAGCATGAGATGGGAGATAAGTTGCGTGTTCGGTTCATTTTCAGGTTCGTTTTCGCTTAACGGCTTCTTTGTAAACTTCGTCATTCTCTCTCTTGCCTACGACAATCACATAAATGGTGATTTCCCCTTTATCGACCTCATAAACTAATCGATATCCCGCGCTGCGAAGCTTGATCTTGTAATAGTTCTGTTGACCTCTCAATCGATCCGCAGGGACGACCGGTTCCAACAATCTTTCTTCGAGCTTCTTTTTGAACTGCTCTCGAATTGTCGCCCCCAGCTTCTTCCATTCTTTAAGCGCCGTGGGTAAAAATTTCAGCTCATAGCTCATCAATAGATACCTTCTTCGCTTGGGATTTCTCTTTCTTTCGAGCCTCAACAATCTCCATCAGTTCAAGATCTTCAAGCCTCCCAAGCATTTCCTCGTATAAACCTGCGGGAATTAAATATGCCGTAGGACGGTTGTGGTTGAGAATCGCCACCGGTTCACCGCCGGATAGCACCAGGAGATGACTCGGATTTTTCTTCAGCTCTGAGACGCTCGCTGCATATGGACTTAAAACCGTATTCATTTCAGCACCATATATGGGTCTTTTTAGAGTGCAAGTTGTTTTACTGTGGAAAGAAAGGAACCGCGATTTCCGAATCGCGACCTCGCAAACGAAATATCTGAGGCTAACGCAGCAGTTGCAGTCGCGATTTCAAATCGCGGTTCCTTTCTGTTGCTACATCGCCCATGTTTTGACTAATCTGCCGCCCCGCCGCTTGTGGCGGTTCAAGTCATGAAGCCGAATAGCCTTTCCAAATACCGCCCATTTCCGGCGATCTCTTTGCCCGACCGCACCTGGCCGGAGCAAGTGATCACCCGTGCTCCGATCTGGTGCTCGGTCGATCTCCGGGACGGAAATCAGGCGTTGCCACAGCCGATGTCGATTGAGGAAAAACTGGAATTTTTCGAGCTCTTGGTGCGGATCGGATTCAAAGAAATCGAGATCGGTTTCCCCTCGGCGGCCGATACGGAATTCAATTTCTGTCGTCGCTTGATTGAGGAAAACCGCATCCCGGAAGATGTGACGATTCAGATTTTGGTGCAGACGCGCGAGCCACTCATCCGCCGCAGCTTTGAAGCGATCGCCGGTGCGAAGCGCGTGATCGTGCACATCTACAATTCCACCTCGCCGCTGCAGCGTCGCGTGACTTTCGGCGATGCCTCGCGTGAATCGATCAAGCAGATCGCTATCGAAGGCGCGAAGTTGGTGAAAGAACTCGTCCCAACCATTCCGCAAACCGAAGTGGTGTTGCAGTATTCTCCGGAATCATTTTCCGATACGGAACTCGATTACGCAGCGGAAGTTTGCAATGCGGTCATCGATGTCTGGCAGCCGACCCCACAGAAAAAAATGATCATCAATCTGCCGGACACCGTGCAGTGGACGACGCCGAACGTGCATGCGGACATGATCGAGTGGATGGGCAGAAATCTTCATCAACGCGATGCGCTGACCATTTCCCTCCACACTCACAACGATAGAGGCACGGGAGTTGCAGCGACTGAGCTTGGCTTGATGGCCGGCGCGGATCGGGTGGAAGGCACGCTTTTCGGAAACGGCGAACGCACCGGAAATCTCGATATCGTCACGGTCGCGCTGAACATGAACAGCCACGGAATTCCCACTGGCCTCGATTTTTCTGAGCTGACGGATATTCGTTTGAAATACGAAAAATTCACCCGCCTCGCGATCCCAGAGCGCCATCCTTATGTCGGCGAATTGGTTTTCACCGCGTTCTCCGGTTCACACCAAGACGCGATCAAAAAAGGCCTCGACCGCCGCGAGAAAGAATCCAAAGACAATGCCGATCTGATCTGGGGCGTTCCGTATTTGACTATCGATCCACAGGACATCGGCCGATCCTACGAGGCGATCATCCGAATCAATTCCCAATCCGGAAAAGGCGGAGTCGCGTATGTGTTAGATCGCGAACACGGATTTGATTTACCGAAGTCGATGCATCCGATCGTTGGAAAATACATTTACGATCTCGCCGATCAACATGGCCGCGAACTGACGGTCGATGAAATCCGCGATGCGTTTTTCGATCATTTCGTAAACCAAGAAAATCATCTCAGCGTGAAAGAATACGAGCTGATCCACCAACCCGGTGGCGGCAACGTGCATTGCAACGCGACGATTTTCATCGATGGGAAAACCCAGCAAATCGAAGGCGACGGCAACGGCCCGATCAACGCCTTCGTGCACGCTTTGGAAACCGTTGGCCTGAAAGATTTCAAAGTCAGCGACTACCGCTCCCACGCCGTACGCGGCGGATCCGATGCCAGCGCCGCCGCCTACGTCCAGCTCCAACACGACGACGGCCGCATCCTCTGGGGTGCAGGCGTCGATCCATCCATTGAAATGGCCGGACTCAAAGCTTTGGTCACCGCATGGAATTTGCTGAGGTAAATCATTTTACATAGCCTTTACGGACAGGCATCCAGACTAGAGCTAAAAAGGGGTTGTTATGAAAACAACCAACACACATGCCCTAGCGCTTGCAGCGACATTTGTCGCCATCATCTCCAGTCAGATACCTGCGCATGCAAAAACCATCATGCGTCCAGAAAGCAAGCCCGCAGTCGATGCTCCAGCTAAACCTGCAGTAGACGGAAAAAACCGAATCCAAATCGCACTTCTGTTAGATACTTCTGGCAGTATGGACGGCTTGATTGATCAAGCTAAAACCCAACTCTGGAAAGTGGTTAACACCTTCATCGACGCCGAACGCGGTGGTGAGAAACCGTTTGTCGAAGTTGCACTATACGAATACGGCAACAACAGCAACGCCGCAGGAAATGATTGGATCCGCTTAGTCACTCCGCTGACCCGCGATCTTGATGCTTTAAGCTCAAAACTTTTCGCCCTCACAACGAACGGCGGCGAGGAATATTGCGGTGCCGTCATCCAACGGGCCATCGGCGATCTCGCATGGGACAGTAACAAAAGCACATACAAAGCGATCTTTATCGCTGGCAACGAACCTTTCACCCAAGGCCGCGTCGATGCCCGCTCCGCTTCCAAAGAAGCCCTCGCGAAAGGAATCATCATCAATACCATCCATTGCGGAAATCGTGATCAAGGCATCAACGGCGCATGGCACGATGGCGCAGCACTCGGTGGGGGCGAATTCCTCGTCATCGACCAAGACAAAGTCGTCGCTCACGTCGATGCCCCGCAAGACAAGAAAATTGCTGAGCTTAGTTTAAAACTTAACGAAACCTATCTGGGATGGGGAGCACGCCGCGAAGAGGCGGCTCAAATGCAAAAGAAAGCAGACAGCGATGCTACGGCCAATGCGGAAAAAGGTGCGCATGTTCAACGCGCCATTACCAAGTCCAGTTCTAACTACTCAAACGCCAGCTGGGATCTCTGCGATGCGGTGAGGGATAAGAAAGTCGACATCACTAAACTGAAAGACGAGGAGCTTCCAGAAAACTTGCGGGGCAAAACGCCTGAGGAACTCAAAAAAGCCATCGCAGAAGCCGCCACCAAACGCGCGGAGATCCAAGAAGAAATCAAAACTCTCAACAGCCAACGTGAAAGTCACATTGCCGATGAGCTGAAAAAGCAAGCTGCCACTGGCGATAAATCCCTCGATCAAGCCATGATCGAAGCAACCCGCCAACAAGCCTCGAAAGTTGGATATAACTTCAAAAAATAATCTTAATTAAATCATGAAGAAAACCACTGATGAACACTGATCAGATTTAAATGTAGAACCATAATAACTTCCAATGATTGTTAGATATAGTTTCTATTTTTTATCAGTGTCCATCAGTGGTTCAATTCTTTTATTTCTCTGGCTTCAAACGCCAAAGCTTCTATCTTTTCCAAATCTCATGATCGACTCACCCACCATTCTTGTCATCGAAGATGATTCCGCAGTCCGCACGGGAATCGTGGATACTTTAGAGTATGGAGGATATCAAACCTTGCAGGCTCCCGATGGCCACACCGGCATGGAAATGGCGCTCAAAGCTAATTACCGTCTGCTCTTGCTCGACATCGTCATGCCTGGCCCTTCGGGTTTTGAAATCCTCGCCGCTCTGAAAAAAGCCCGCCCCGGGCAAGCGGTGATCATGCTTTCCGCTCGCGGCGAAGAACAAGACCGCGTCAAAGGCCTCGTAGGCGGTGCCGATGACTACGTCGTCAAACCGTTCAGTATGAAAGAGCTACTCGCCCGTGTCGATGCAGTGTTGCGCCGCACACACGAGCGAACCGCCCCAACGGCAAACCATCTGATTGATGGCGCCGAAATTAATCTAACAGAACATAAAATCAAATTTTCGAACGGAACCATCACCGAGTTAAGTGATAGGGAGAGTTGTCTGCTACGTTACCTCATCGAGGCCAACGGACGGATTGTCACCCGTCATGAAATTCTCCGGCATGTTTGGAACTTGGATCCAGATAAAATCGAAACCCGCACCATCGACATGCACATGGCGAATCTGCGTGCGAAACTCGGAAATGATCTCGCCCATCGACTTGTCACCGAGCGAGGCAAGGGCTACCGTTTTACTAAACCCACGGATGCCTAAATGAACTGGACCCGCCTACAACCCACGACCCTCGTATGGTCTGCCTTCACCTTCTGCGCATGCTTGGTGATCGGTGCCATGCTGTGGCTGACGAGGAGCGTAATCCAAACTGAGCAAAACCGAGCTCGCGCAGAAATCCGTGCAGAAATCCAAGAACGCGTAAGGCTTGTCCTTTGGCGTATGGACACGATGGGAACTTCAATTTTACTGGAGGAAAACACCATTCCGCCTGATCTTTTTCTCACCAAACTGGAACGAACCCTACCAGCAACCGTTCGCTTCGAAACTCCAGATGGCGCCGCAATCAAGGGTTGGGGAGATCAGCGAAAACTCGAACAATGTAGCAGCTGGTTATCGACGTTGGTGACCGACAAGAGCACCGCGAGCAACGAAGAAAAACTCATCCCGAAACCCGAAGATATCCAGCAGATGGTTCAGCAATCTCAGCTGAAATATCGCGGCAACAAAGACGATGCGGATCAGGCCTGGTCGAACCGAACTGAGAAAGCGAGTCGGGATGAATTGATGAGTAAGAATATCTCAAATGGCTACTCTGAGGTCGCTCCCAAGCCGACACGTGCCAAAGGCTCAGAGGCGATTCCATCCTTCATCGAAGTAAACAACCCACTATCTGAGTTCAAGCCGCTTTGGTTCAAAGATTCCATGTTTCTGATACGCAGGGGCATGACGCTAACAACTTTTGCCCAAGGCATTTTGGTCAATCACACCGCGCTTGAAAAAATTCTGCTTAAGGAAGCCATGGTATACTTGCCGAACGCAAAGTTGTGCCGACCAGTTGAAGGCGCGGACGATTCATTCGTGCTCGCCTCGTTTCCCTTAAAACTGGTTCCGGGTTCGATCAATCTAACACCGGAATCGATTCCTAAAAGTATCCGAAATTCTCTGCTCGCGGGATGGGTGGCAGCGGCTATTGCAGTGATCACAGCTTTTTTCCTGATCACCAATGTCATGAAACTCAGTGAGCGTCGTGCTTCGTTTGTTTCCGCAGTGACCCACGAGCTCCGCACGCCTCTAACCACTTTCCGGCTCTACTCTGACATTTTACAAAACGACGCCGTCAGCCCAGAGAAACGCCCCGCTTACTTAAATACTTTGTCGCGCGAGGCAGATCGGCTTTCGCACCTAGTGGAGAACGTTCTCGCATTTTCACAAATCGAACGTGGTAGCGCGCGCAGTTCTGTTTCCGAGCACAATATAGGCGAATTGTTAGAATCGATGCGTGAGCGTTTCGAGTCACGACTCGCGGCCGCGCGCCTGAATTTGGAAATGGAAATTGAGAGTCCGTTTCGCTGCTCTCTCGATTCGAACGCACTGGAGCACATCCTGTTCAACCTCATCGATAATGCCGCAAAATACGCAGCAGGCTCGGAACCTCCTATCGTCACCATCGAGATGACGACCCAATCGAATCGTTTGGAAATCAAAGTTTCCGATTACGGCCCGGGCATTTCGCATGCGGAGTGTAAAAAGATTTTCCGCCCGTTTCACAAGTCCGCCAAACAAGCCGCCGAAACCCAACCGGGCGTCGGCCTTGGTCTCGCGTTATCAAATCGACTCGCGCGCTCGATGGGTGGAAAACTCAGTTGTGGAAACCGAAATGATGGTCACTCGGGTGCGGTATTTGCTCTGACGCTGCCGGTTTGACAAGGCAGCCTCACCCGTCATTCTCACAAAAATGAGAATTTTAGTTTTGTCTATGGCATTGGCCACGCTCGCACACTCTGCTGTGAAATCTCAAAACGTGGTGGTGATCATCGCCGATGATCTCGGAGTGAAAGACATCAATATCGATGGAGCCAATCCATTTTACGAGACACCAAATCTCGCGAAGTTCGCAAAGACTGCAGTGAATTTTACGAACGGGTACGCGAGTTGCCCGGTTTGTTCGCCGACCCGCTCCGCTATGCTGACCGGTCAAACTCCCGCCCGCACTCGCAACACGGATTACTTCGGCGCGCCTAACGAGTTCTTCGGAGAAATCCCTGCCGACTACAACCCCGTCCGCGATTTCTTGAACGCTAAGAAGAACAAAAAAGGCCGCGACAAATATCCACTCTTACCCGCGCCTTACTTGGGTCATTTTCCAAAAGGCACAGTCACATTACCTGAAGCTTTGAAAAAACACGGCTATACCACATTTTTCGCAGGCAAGTGGCACCTTGGCCCCGAAGGAAATTTTCCTGAAGACCATGGCTTTGATATCAATATCGGCGGCAACCAAGGTGGTGGACCTTACACTGGGAAAAAATATTTTTCGCCCTACGGAAATCCAAAAATCACAGACGGCTCAGATGGTGAATATCTCACCGAGCGCCTCGGTCGGGAAACGGCAAATTTCATCAAAGCCAATAGAGATAAGCCATTTCTTGCTTATCTTTCTTTCTACGCCGTCCACACGCCGCTGATGGCTCCCAAAGATTTGGTGAAAAAATACGAAGCGAAACGTGAGAAGTTAGGGCTTAAAGACGAGTTCGCGCCAGAGCCTCCACGCGAAAACCGCACCACCCAAGCACATGCGGTCTACGCAGCAATGATCGAGTCCATGGACTCCGCGATCGGCCAAGTGCTAGATGCGCTAGAAACGCAAGGCATCGCCGATAACACTCTAGTCATTTTCACTTCAGACAACGGCGGGCTTTCTACTTCCGAAGGTTCTCCTACCTCGAATCTGCCATATCGAGCCGGAAAAGGTTGGTTATATGAAGGCGGCATCCGTGTCCCCGTACTTGTCCGCAATCCAGATACGGGCAACGGCGGTAGCACTTGCGCAGAACCCGTCTACACCACGGACTATTTTCCGACCATCCTCGCGGCGACAGGCCACGAACTCCTTGTCGTTAACCATAAAGACGGGAACTCATTTCTAACATATTTAGAAAACCCAACGACTAAGCCATCGGGTCGGAAGTTGTTTTGGCATTATCCCCATTGGGGAAATCAAGGTGGCTCGCCCGGCACTGTTGTGCGCGATGGGAAATGGAAACTCATCCGTTGGTCCTGGCCCGCACGCACGGAGCTCTTCGATCTAGATTCCGATCCCGGAGAATCAAAGAATCTATCCGCCGCACAACCAGAGTTGGTTGAACGGCTGGGAAAAGAAATCGATTCTTTCCTGAAGAATACTAATGCCTATCCGTTTACTCAAAACCCAAACTTTGATGGGAGCTTTGAGAAGTGGTAAGCATGTTCTCCGAATTAGATAGATGGCCGAGAGCTGCCTCTGCTGCTACCGCCGCCTGTGCTGAGGAAGCGATAATAGACTTCAAGCATCAACACACAGAGCGCGCCACGATAGACATCATTAGCGACGGTTTGACCGTGCCCAACGTATGTGGCTGGCTTCCATGAACCGTCCGGATTCTGGTTTTTGAGAAGTTGATCACGGAATAGATTGTTGTAGTGCTTCCAATCACCACCACCCGCCTGCATCATGGCTTGAGATCCATAATAATGAGCGTAAAGGTCAGAATCAGCAGTGTTCCAATCCAGCTTGAGGTTCTCTTTCATATAATCGATTCCCTTGCGCACTTCTTTGGATTTCCCTTTATCCCACATTTGGAAACAAAGGACACTGATTGCTGTGGTGCCTATTCTAGGCGCTTTACTGTTGTATCCAAACCCGCCGTTTTCATTCTGAAGACCGGCAAGATAATTGAGACCATCTTTCACGGCTTTATCCATTCCCTTGTATTTGATGTGGGTGGCGTGACTACATGCCTTGAGGGCTTGGAGTTGCCAGCCAACAACCGAAGAGTCTGTGTGGCCACCTGCAATCTTCGAGTAACCGTAAGCCCAACCGCCGTTTATGTTCTGATTGTCGATAATGATCTGACCCGCTTTTTCGGTCACTTCCATGAGCGAGGGGATATCGAGTTTAAGTTCATGACAGAAAGTAGCAGCCTCACCTAACGCATAAGTACAAATACCGTGCTCATAGGGTGAGGACTGGCCGTTAAGGGTTGGTGACAATGCCCCTTCTTTTTTAGCACCAAAATTGACGAGATAGACGATACCTGCGAGGCAGGATTGACCGAATTCTTCGGAAATTGGGGTTTCGCAATGACCAAAATAAGCGAGAAGCACTAGACCGGTCATGGCGTTTTTGGGACCTGTTCCCCAAGAGCCGTCAGGATTCTGTTTCGATTTTAGCCAACGTAGGCCTTTCAAAACGGCTTCTTCACATTCCGGAGTGCCACCGTTTTCTTTAAGGCGCGCAAGACGGTCTTCTTTCGAGCAACGCTTACGCATCCCGTCTGGGATCATGTTGAAAAGTTTACCTGTGCCGCCGCCTGCTCCGCCGAAGACAGAGCCAGCACCAGAACCGCCAGCACCGCCACCGCCACCTGAGCCAGTGAGTCCGCCGCCAGATGCACCGCCAGCGAGCGTAGAGCTAAGTGGGGACATTTCACCGAAGCTATCGCCAGGGTCAGGAATTGAAAAGCTTGAGGCAGCACCCTCTGCAACAACTCTCTTAACGTTGGTTGTTGGTGTGATCTGAGTAAGTTTCTGCTGAGTAACTGATACCGATCTACTATCGCCAGCGCTCGATGAGCCACCAGCAGGCAAGAAGTCAATCTCCGGTGGCGGTTGGAAAATACGTTGAGCGATAAACACGCCACCAATAATTGCCAAAATAACGTGGAAGATGATGGCTATGGATAATGCACCTCCTCCGAATTTTGTCCAAAAGCCGACCTTTTGTGGGATGATCGTCTCTTCGACGGGCTGCTCGTAAGTAGGTTCCATGGTTTTGGTTTTTCAGTTGGGATTTTGTTATTCTGGAGCTGCGGCTTGGAAAGACACGTTGGTAATCTTCGCGACGCTCAATGCATCAAGCACGTCGATCACACGTTCATATTTCGCCTGTTCATTCGCATAGATAGTAACTAATACCTCAGATTTAGATGCTTCGCTACTTATTCGTAATTGATTAAGGTTGGAGGCGAGCTCGGTTAATTGCTTCACATCTGGACTATCAAGCGGATCTTGATTCAAGGAGACTAAGCCGTCGTCATCGATGGAGATTGCGATCTCATCTGGCGTGGGCGTGTCCGTAGTTGTAGAGACGGTGCCTGGGAGCTTCGTATTGTGAGCGTTTTCAACTTGTACAGCACCCGCCATCACCATGAAATATAGCAGGATAACGAAGACGACGTCGATCATGGGTGCGATCTGGAAGCCCAAGTTAACCTCGGCAGAAGCCTTTCTTTTATGTCGTTTCATAGGAGATTATTTGTTCGAGGCCGCGAATGAAATATCGGCAATACCGCCTTCACCAACCAGATTCATGACTCGTTGAATTTCAACCGCGGGTAGCGATTTATCACCACGAATGACGGCACGGATTTTAGGATCTTTGAGTTTCTTTTCTTGGAAGTAAGGGATCGCATCTGAGAGGTTGGGGAATGCTCGATCATCCACGTTTATTGTAGCAGTGCTATCTTGCACGTTCCAACGAATGTTGATTGCCATCTCGTGCTTAGAATACTCAGGATCTCGTTTTTTAGCATTCGGGGAGATGGGCAAGACAATATTCTGGTCCACCTTCAACACTTCTGCCGAGGTAATACTCATGAAGAAGATGAGCAGCACCAGCAGCACATCAATCATTGGGGCGATTTGAAATTCTGGTTCGCCGCTATCTCCGCCTCCGCCTCCGCCTCCAGCCATAGTCGTGTTATTTTAGGGATTTTTAAGAATGAATTTAATATCTGTGGGCTTCCTACAAAGCTTCTTCCGATGAAACCCAGTTAGGGATCGCTGCGAAAGTAACTTCTTGGCCGACATCTACATCTTTAAGGTATTCGTAAGGTGCATGGCGGAAGAGATGTTCCGCTTTGTTTTGGAGTTCATGAACCGCCGATTGAAGCTTGTTGCGCAGGAAGTAGAAACCCATGAATGCCGGAATAGCGACGAACAAACCAGATGCGGTAGCGACAAGAACCTCACCAATGTGTCCGGCTAGCGCAGCAGGGTCGCCGATACCAGAGGTGCCCAGACTGCCGAAGGCTCCCTTCATACCTGATACCGTTCCGAGTAGTCCTACCATGGGGGTACAAACACCGATAACTGACAGATAGTTGATTCGGGTTTGAATCGTGGTGTTGATTTTATCGATCTCGTCGTGCAATGCCTCTTCGGTCGCATCCTTGCCATAGCCTACAGAGCCAAGAGCAGCACGAACGACTTGAGCGAAGGGACTGACGGCGAGTTTCATCGCGGCGTAAGCACCAACGTAGTCACCGACGAGGAAGAGTTGCTGGGCGCTATGTACATCTGCCTCAGGGGTCATTTTCTTGGCATTGGTACGAATCCAAATATCGATGACCAACCAGACAGTGGCAACGGAGAAAGCGAGAATGAAGTGCATACACCAACCACCCTCCTTATAAACATCGAGGAAGGTTTTTTCAGTGACTGAGCCACCCTTAGCAGCAGCTTCTGCCGAAGCCATGGCAATTGAGGGATACAATAAGAGTATGGCTATAGCGGCCTTTTGGATGGTGTTTTTCATAGCGGATATGATATTGGATTAGATATTAGTTAGAGAATATTATCGGAGGCTTTTGAGACGAGCATTTGCCTCATCAGCAAGCAAAGTGCCGTTTGATGCACGAAGTGCGGATTCAGTGAGTGCAAGAGCTTCATCGCGGCGTTTGAGTGTTGTCAGTATATCTGCTGCGTCTAGTTCAGCTGCCGCATTGAGAATGAGGCCACCGGAAGGGTATAAGCAAGGAACGGAAAGGTATGCTTCGAGTGCCTCAGGGATTTTCTTTTCTTTTTTCAGGATATTCCCAAGGAAGAACGCTGCGTAGGCGCGGACATCGGAGGGTAAGTTCTCGGCGGTGAGGTCACGCAAGGCTAGCAATCTTTCCTCCACTTTGGTAGTTGGAGGCAACAGTAGAGCATTGCCGAGTAGCTGAAATGGATCGACGCCTTGAGTGCCAGTGACACTGGAAATTTCTCTGCTGATGGTGGTGACTTCAGCGTTATTACCGCTAAGGGCGTGGGTTAAAAGAAGCACTCGGGCTGCATGAGGCCAAAAACTTCCCGGAATTTTCGCAGAGATACGTTGTTGTTCGACAATAGGCTCCACTAATGCCCTTGCTTCTTTAGCTTTTCCTCTAAGCATCAGTGCGATGGCTTGGTGGATTTCAGCAGGTTTTTCGCCGAAGATATGGTCAACGGTGGCCAGGGGAAAAGCTTGCCCAATCGTATAACCCTCGACAGCGACTTTCATGACGAATTTATCACCTTCTAGGGAGAGGTAAGATACGGGCAATGATCTACCGTTCTTAAAAACCACTTGTGAAGGTTCCGCAAGGGTCACGTGGAACGGCAGTGCGATCAGCAGAATCAGGAGGATGTTACGAGAATAGGTCATCGGAGTGGATCATTTGATCAAAGCGGCAGCTTCTTTGGCGCGGGCAGTGTTTTGAAGTTTCGGATGAGTCGCGAGAGTCGTGAGGGTTTCCTGGGCGAGCTTATCATCGCCCAGCTGTTTGGCGGTTTCATGAGCTTGCCAGTATGCCTCAGCGCATACTTCTGGGAATGCTTGGTAAGCTACATAAACCCGTTGGTAAGTACCATGAGCTTTTGCGAGTAATTCAGTTGCCTCGGCGCCGGCGGCTTTGGCCGACTTGGTGCGGTACATTTGGGCTAAAATCATGTAGGCTTTAGCCGCAGATTCGCCGCGAAAAAGTTTGTCACCTACGATTAAAAGGGCAAGTTTTTCAACTTCTTCAAATTTATCGAGTGCATTGAGCGCCTCAAGCTTCCCAAGGCTAGTCTCTTTGTAACGAGAAGTGCCTGGATTGTTTACCAATACACCCTCGAAGATGCGAAGCGCTTCCTCGGGCTGCTTGCGAGCGAGTGCGACGTATCCCATGCCGACTGCTCCAGCATCGAAGAATACTGATTCGGGAAAGCGATCGTTGAGCCTCTTGAACATCGCCTGTGCACCATCGAGATCTCCGTTCTTAAGTAGAATCTCACCGGAAGTAACAAGTAATGCCGGACTCAGGGGAGCAGGATTTTCGGCATTTCTGGTTGCAATCTCTTTCAGGTAAAGGTCTGAACGGTCATTGCGACGCAGCATCTGAGAAAGGCGGGCGCGGGCATAATTCGTGCGGGCGCTGGTTGTCATATTTTCCCGACCTACAATAATTTTTTCAAGAATGGCATTGAGCTCTTTGTCGAGAGCGTCCGCATCAATGTCTGCAGGTTTTTTACGAGGAACAAGGGATTTGACCAGTTCATCGATGAGGAATTCAACCTGCTCGCTAGCAGGATCCGCGATGCGGGCTTTGAGTGAATCTGCGAGGATGGTGGCGGCTTCAGCTGATCTTCCCAAACGAGCTAACATTTTAGCTATCGTTGCCGCAGATGCCAGCGCGAGAGGGCTATCCGGCTTACGTTGCATGAATTCCGTGTGAAGCTTGGCGGTTCCGGCCCAATCTTTGCGTTCTTGTAAGATAGCGGTGGCGGAGTCGATTGCGTATTGGATGACGTCGTTTGAACTGTCTGTCATCACCGCCTTCATGTAGCTGTCCAATGCTTCGTCTATTTTCTTGGTTCGTTTGTAAGTGTCCGCCAAGAGGCAATACATGGAGCCATTGGAGCTATCATCCGGGTGCATTCTAATGAAGCCGGTTAAATCCCGTATGATTTTCTCGGATTGATCCACTTTATTGGCGAAGTCGATAAACGAGAGGCGGTACTGCATATCTCCCGCAAACCGACCATCGGGGAATTTCGTGAGATATTCACGGCTGGCTGATAGAGTTTTATCAGCGTTGTTGCTAAGAAAATAAGACATCGCCATATAATAAATGGCATTTTCTGTAGCTGGGCTGTTTGGAAACCGTTTAACGAATGCTTCCAGTAATTTCAGAGCCTCGACGAAGTTTCCTTCCTGGAAATACGCGACCGCTTGAGAAAAGACATAAGTTTCAAGATTTTCGGACTGAGGAAACTTGGTCTCGAGTCCACGATAGAAATTACGAACTTCTTTCCAGTTTCCGGTTTCAAGAAGCAGCTCACCGGCGAGACCAGCGACGTGCTCAAGATTTTTGGAATCTGGAAATTTGCGCATGAAAAGTTCGGACTTTTCTTTCATTTCCGGCACGTTGCCCATTTTGCGGAAAATGACGATTTCGGCATATCCAGCTGCGTCAGCGTCGGAGGATGACTCATATTTGGTGCGTATGGTGCGGAAGCAGAGAAGAGCCTCTTCGTAGCGGTTTAAGTAGAACAAACAACGACCGCGGCGCATCAGAATAGCTGCATCAAAATTAGCGTTTTTTTCAATGGCAGCTGAGGCTTCTTCTGCGAGTTGAATGGCAGGATTGAGGGCGTTGAGCAGCTCTGAAGCCTTAGAGCGCTGGTTCATTTGTTTGTTTTTGTCAGCCTCCACACTTGCCTCTAGGATTTTTTTATCCTTACGCATCTCGCCCAGAGAGAGATTTTGCGTTTTCAGGATTTGGCTGCGCGGTGGCACCGAACGGTAAATGGTGAGTGCCGTTTGATAAGAACCGGCAGCGACAAGCTCGTCACCTCGGACTACAATCTGGTTTGTATACCAGGCGATGGCGTTGCGGATGCCCTCTTGATCCGCCAAACTGTCCAGATAGGCAGTGAGGTTATCTAATTTTCCCATGTCCGCGAGTAATCTGATTACTTCTACGGCTGCGGTGGTTTGCTGCGGGGTGCGGACATCTGAGCCAATTAAACTATTGAAGACTTTTAGGGCATCGTCGCGCATACCGAGATCGGTATAAAGCTGCCCGAGCCAGAGACCGGCTTCAGCGCGGTAGGTAGAGTCTGTGGCCGCAGACCTGAGGGCAGCGATGGCCTTTTCCTTTTTCTCCCGTGGTTCTTGGAGCATGAGAACTCGGCCAAGACCTAGATAGTTACGGGAAGTATATTCGCCTTTTGGAAAACGGGTGATGCAATCTTGAAAGGCTGCTTCAGCTTGAGGTAGCTTGTTGCCAAGCAAGTGGGCTAAACCGATTTTGAAATAGATCATCTCGTATGGAGCGTCTTTACCCTCTCCAAGTAGCTTCAGAAGTTCGTCGAGTTTGGCAACTGCCTTGTCGTACTGTTTTGCGGTGAAAGCCGCCTCGGCTTCGCCAAAAATACGCTCCAAATTCTGTGGCGAGGCAATGACTGGGAGCACGGGTGCCACCGGAGTAGTCTGCGAAAACGTCGTACCCATGCAAAGGGCGCCTGTAATCACGAATAAACAATTAATCTGCTTGAGCCACATACTTAATGAAAGAGTTCTGAAGTTATTAACGCGGAAATTTGTGTCAAGAAGCAATCTCGCGCCAATTTTCGTTTCAGCAATATTATTTACTGCCACATGCGACATTTCCAGATCTCTAACTTTTTGGTGTGAGCTCGGATCGCTCATGATTGAAGGCGGGCTAGCATAGATTCTCAGTTAATGAAATTTATTCTGCCATCTCGGCGCATTTATTGCATGCTCTCCACAGAGATGTTACGCCAACTCACTTTTTTAGCCCTTTGTCTTTGCCTGGTTTCCTGTGAAAAGGAAAGCCAAGTCGATCAGGCGACCCGAGAGGGCATCTTGATCATGGGCAACTCAAGTGACCCAAAAAGTCTCGATCCTCAGGTGGTCACCGGCGTCTTGGATAGCAACGTGATGCGTGCGCTGTTTGAGGGCTTGATCCAATTCCACCCCTCAACTGATCTCGCCACTCCAGTCGGTTCGGCTCTTGAAGTAACTCCTGATGAAACCTACACCACATGGACCGTCAAACTCCGCCCAGATGCCAAGTGGTCCGATGGAAAACCCGTGACTTCCGAAGACTATGCCTTCGCTTACGAGCGCATCCTTACGCCTGAGCTAGCGGCGAAATATGCAGAAATGCTCTACTTCGTAAAAGGAGCCGAGGCTTTTAACAGGGGCGAAACCAAAGATTTTTCGCAAGTCGGGATTGAAATCATCGATTCCTATCAGTTCAAAATCAAACTACGCGGACCGACACCTTTTTTTAAAGAAGTTCTCAAGCACTATACATGGAACCCAGTACCTAAACACGCTGTATTAAAACACGGTAAAATTGGAATGATCGGCAATCCGTGGTCCAAAGTAGAAAATCATGTCAGCAACGGCCCGTTCCGACTGAAATCCTATCGACGCAATGACCATATCGAAGTCGAAAGAAATCCTTATTATTGGGACGCAAAAAATGTCTCGCTTAATGGGATCCGGTTTTTGCCAGTTTCCAATCCGTTTACAGAAGCGCGTATGTTCCGCGACGGACAGATCCACGTGACTTACTCTGCCCCGCCAGAAATGGTCGATTATATGAAAAAAAACAATCCTGTAGCGCTACGGCAGGAACCCTATTTTGCGACGGATATTCTTCGGTTTAATAACAAAAGAAAACCTATGGATGATGTTAGAGTGCGCCGCGCACTTAGCATGACTGTAGATCGCGACTCTCTCTGTAATAATATATACCGTGGATATAAGGCTGCATATGGCCTCACCCCACCGACCGATGGATACCAACCGCCGCGGGGCGTGAAGTTTGATCCAGATGAGGCGAAAAAACTCATGGCCGCGGCCGGATATCCGGGTGGGAAAGGCTTTCCGAGACTCAAATTACTGGTTTCCTCACGAGAAGCCGCAGGCACGACTGGCGCGGCGCTTCAGGCAATGTTGCGCGAACACCTCGGCGTAGAAATTGAAATCGAATATAAAGAATGGACCGCCTATCAGGTCGCCATGCAATCGTTAGATTTCGATCTGGTCTTGGGAGGATGGAGTGGTGATTTCATAGATCCTTTGACCTTTCTTGAAATTTTTACACCAGGAAATGGCAACAACAACACGGGATGGGTGAGCCAGCCATATCTTGATAAAATAAATCTCTCACTGCAAACGAGTGATCCCATTGAACGCTACAGTATTTTGAAAGAGGCTGAGGAAATTCTGTTAGCTGACGCGTCCATGGCTCCGGTAGCATGGCGCTCAAAAAACTATTTAATTGATCCCTCCGTAAAAGGATGGGATCCAGTTCTACTAGATTGTCATCCCTACACCAACGTCAGCCTCGTTCCAAAAAAGAAAGACTAACAAGGCCATGTTCAAACTTCTCATATCTCGATTTTTACAAGGCTTATTGACGTTATTTGTCCTCGTCACTTTAACCTTTTTTCTCGTGCGAGCGATGCCGGGAAGTCCCTACACCTCAGAGAAAGCAGTTCCCAAACATGTGTTAGAGCAAATGAATGCTTACACGGGACTCGATAAACCCTTGCACGTGCAATATGGGCGGTATCTGAAAAATCTTATCATTCATCAGGATCTCGGCATCATGATCAAAAAAGACGGAGTGAAAGTTTCCGAAATCATTCGTGATTCCTTCCCTGTATCGCTGGCCCTCGGATTGGCATCAATGGCCATCGCGTTAATGGTTGGCATTCCTGCTGGAGTAATTGCGGCTGTGAAAAAAAATACGCCCATCGATTTTGCCTGCCTTTCATTTGCCATGGTTGGCATTTGCCTTCCGAGTTTCGTGATCGGCCCGTTGTTAGCTGTTTTCGCAGGCTTGCAGATTCAAGCAATCAATGTCGCTGGCTGGAGTTCGCCTACCGATTGGATTCTTCCAGCCGTAACCCTTGGTATGATTAACGCCGCGTATCTTGCCAGGCTTTCTCGCGGCGGGATGTTAGATGTGCTCAATCAGGATTACATCCGCACCGCAAAAGCAAAAGGCGTCCCAGGACATAAAATTATCATCCGTCATGCCTTGCGTGGAGGATTGATTCCGGCCGTCGCATTTATCGGTCCAGCATTCGCAGGAATGATTTCCGGCTCATTTGTGATCGAAACAATTTTCCAAGTTCCGGGCATGGGTCAGCACTTTGTCAACGCTGCTACCGACCGCGAATTCTTCCTCATTCAAGGACTCGTGCTTTTCTACGGTTTCCTCATTGTTGGTGCGAACCTCCTAGCAGACCTCGCACAAATCGCACTCAATCCGCGGCTGCGTTGAAAGGAGCCGCGTTAGGGCTAGATGATTCGCTTGCGAGTTCGCGATTTGGAAATCGCGGTTCCTTTCTGCGTTCAATCTGCGGCTGCGCTGAGATAGGTTTTTTGTAAAACCTGCATCGCAGTCGCAAGTTCCTTATCATCTAACGGACGCTCCCAAATCAGGAAACGCGCGATTTCTCCATCAAACGATTCGAAGCCGGGATGTTCGATCGCATCTCGTTCTTGGCCGACCGCCATCCGCGATGGATTTGCTTTTGCATCCACCGGGAACTCTGCTTGGGAGACGACTTTATCTGAACCGATATGCAAACTTAGCGTCGCAGTTTCATTTCCAGAGGTCATTCGTCCCGCGATGATGTGAAACTTTTCTTGATCCAAAACAGGGCCGATGACTTGCGGATTATTCTTATCAAAGCGCCCGAAGCTGAGCCCGTTTCGCGTTCCCCACCAAATGGTATTGTCATCGTTCAAACATCCCCAGACACCTTCGTATTTTCCACCGTTGCGTAGGTTTCCGAAAAACGAATTCACATTCTTCAGTCCCACGCGTTGTGGATGCACCGCGATGACGGCGATCCATGTGTGTCCTTTTCCAGTCGTTAGCCCATCAAAGAAATCCTCATCTTTGCAGACCAGTTCTTGTTGGCGAAAATCAACTGCAGGCAAACCTTTGATCTCGGCGGCAGCTTTTCTAACAGTTGGCTTGCCGCTGCCCGCTTCTTTACGTCCTTGATCTTGCGGCACAAAAACCAGTTCAGTTTTGATAGGTGCTTGATTACGCCACGCCACCACCCGATCACCATCCGCCAACTCGATCCCCTTGGCTGCATCCAAATCTAGAATCAGATTTTTCGCAGGCAAAGAAATCTCCTCGGCTCCTAAAGCAGTCGTAAACAACAGCCACTGCGCAAGGGACGCAGTGATGAACGTTGAAATGCGCATTGATTACATCAGTTGCGCACCAGCCTCGGCGAGTTCGGAGCGCTCGCCGCGGTTGAGTGCGACGTGTGCCGTGAACGGCTGACCTTTCAAGCGGTTGCGGGTGTAAACGAGGCCGTTGCTGCGGCTATCGACGTATGGATTATCGATCTGCGCCGGATCTCCCACCAACACCAACTTCGAATCCCGCGACATCCGCGTGACGATGGTTTTTGCTTCCTGAGGAGTGAGTTGCTGAGCCTCGTCCAAGATGAAGAAACGATTCGGAATCGAGCGACCGCGTATGTAGCAGAGAGCTTCAATTTCCAGAATGCCTTGTTCCATCAAAATCTCGTAAGGCTTCTTCGCAGCTAGACCGTTTGCAGCAGGTTTTTGCTGTTTCCGTTTCGGACCGAGTGGAACGTTAGGACGCATCAACAGATCCAACGCATCGTGAATGGGTTGCAACCATGGGCGCATTTTTTCATCGAGCGAGCCGGGCAAGAAGCCAAGTTGATCACCCATCGAAACCACCGGACGGCTGACTGTGATTCCGTTGTATTTGCGGTTGAACATTTCATGCAGACCCGCAGCAACTGCGACCAAGGTTTTTCCTGTTCCTGCATGACCGTAACAAGTCACCAGAGAAATATCTGGATTGAGCAAAGCATCGATCAAACAACGCTGACCGAGGTTCAATGGCTTCAACGTTTGGCCATCTGGGATTTTTAAAACTTCCGGAATGTTTAAGCGCACAAACTTGCCATCGAACTGTAGCCGAGCGGGAATCGTTTGTTTCTCGCCACTGCAAAGCAGCACATACTCATTGATTGCGACGTCTTCGTATCTCTCCTGCTCTAATGCAATCTCACCACTGCTGGCGAAACGATGTAGCTCAGCGGTATCCACCTCCACACGGCGCACATCATAGTTAGACACCTCACGTGCATCAACTTTGTCATTCAAATAATCCTGACACTCAATGCTAACAGCGCGCGCTTTGAGCTGAAGGTTGATGTCCTTTGTGACTAGCGCAACTTGTCCGTCTGGGTTGTATTGTCTGAGCAGAAAACATGCGGCGAGAATACGGTGATCAACTCGCTCACGATCTGGAAAAATCCGATAGAACTGCTTGAGTTGTTCGGAGTTGTCAGGACAGCTGGTTGGATCGTAAATCACTAAGCGAATCGTGCCGCCGCCTAAAGTTGCTACTCCGCCTGTCACGGATGCTGCCGTGGAAAAGATATCGGTCAAACGACGGTGAACACGGCGGGCGTTTGCACCGCGCTCGGTTTGTTCGCTTTTGAACTTATCGAGCTCTGCGAGCACATCGACGAGGATACAGATATGGTTTTCTTTAAACCGCTCCAAGCAGCCCGGATCATGAAGAAGGACATTCGTATCGAGCACATAGTTTTTCCCCATTTGCGATGGAGCTTTGAGTCCGAATTCTTCCACCGCTTTGCTACTGGTCGTGCGGCGGGGTTTGCGAGTGGTTGTCGTGGGGGCTACGGCGTTGGTTTGATCAAACAGGGCGGGTTGCATGGCCTTGGTAATAGGGTTCATGGGGTTTCAGATGATGGGTGGAGTTAACGGCGGAAAAATTTCCGGAGTCAGTGCGTGCGGTTTTCGACTCAAACGAGGAAGAACCGATGGAATCTGAAACGATCCCGGCTGCGCCATCAAATGGCGGCCCACTGACTACACTTTTAATCAAGATAACTTAACTATCGTTAAACTCGTCGATATGACAATCGTTAAATGAATCAGGCCCGAATTTTTCAATCCGAGCCTGATGGTTAAATGGTAAAGAAGAATCAGGCACCGGCTGAGCGCTCAGCCTCAAGCCAATCCGTATCATGATCACCGGGCAGGCCGAGATCCATCCGACGGCGATAGTTTAAATAAGCCGAATGCGCGATGGCCTCGTAACTTGCTGATGATTTCTTGGTTGCGGGCTTCTTAGTCGCAGACTTCACAGCTTTCTTGGCAACTTTTTTGGTCGCCTTCTTGGCAGGAGCTTTTTTCGCAGGGGCGGGAGCCGCAGCTTTTGGCGCGGTTACTTTGGGGGTCGTTTTCTTTGCAGGCATAATTTTAAAGGCAGTTGAACTAGAATAAGCACGATTGATGCCGTGAATGGCTTATGTCGATTTTTCCGGGATTGCCAGCTCGTTCGCATGGTTTATGATGACAATTATGGAACAAGAGTTTCGTTGGAGCGCGGCGCGTGATGCCGATGGTTATCGACTCCCCGGTCCCGATCATCTCGGGCGCTGGGCGGCGGTCGCCATGGTCGTGTCCCTTTTGCTCCATGTGGTGCTGTTTTTCTCACTAGATAAAGTGAAAATCGCTTTCGGAATCATGAAATCCGATGATCTCGTCACGCAGCCCATCGATATCAGCAGGGTCGAGGTGAAGCCCTATACTGAAGAATCCCAGACCCCAATCGAAGAAGTCATCACCCCGCCCAACGATTCAGCCGCCTTGTTGGATGAAATCGATTTGCTGGAAATCCTCCCGAAAGACGCAGAAATCGATATCGCGCCAAGTGTTGTCGATCCCGAATACGCGCTCAAAATGTCCAACCCTCTCGCCAGCGGAGAACTTGATAAAAAGGTAAATGAGATTTCTTCGAAATTTGATCTTGAAGCCAATCTCCCAGATTTCGGCAGAATGACAACCGAACTCCAGCCAGCGGCTGTCGGACAAATCATCGTCGATCCAGGTTCGGTCAAAGTGGATGATGGCGAGATGGCCAATTTCACTGATGACCTAATCAAAAAAGGCAATCAAGGTTTGGTCGATCAAGGCAAGCTGGACGGCATTCAATCACTCGATGAACTGTTAAACCTTCCCGCAAATCTTTTGCTTTCCAAGAAAACCCTTCTCCCCAGCGATCTACTCTTCGAGTTTAATCGCGCCGAGCTTCGTGAAAGCGCCAAAGTCGGGTTAATGAAACTCGCTTTGCTGATTGATAAAAACCCCAGCCTTTATTGCTGGATCGAAGGACATACGGATTTGATCGGATCGGACGAAGCCAATATCAAGTTGTCTGAGCTTCGTGCGGAAACGGTGAAAAACTACTTAGTGAAATCCATGCGCATGGATCCTGAGCGGATTTTCACACGTGGCTTTGGAAAAACTCAGCCACTCGTCATCGAGGGAGATTCGAAAACCCAAGCCCCTAACCGCCGCGTCGAGATCCGCATGCGCAAAACTCCCCCGCCAAAAGGTGCAATCAAGACACCTAAAGCCCAACCCGTCATCGCGAAACCGGAGCCAACCCCCGAACCACCGAGAGCCGTTTTGGTGAAACCCAATATTATCCCATCAGTAGAACCCGTGCCCCCACGTGCGGAACCTGTCCCACAGCGTGCGGAACCTGTCCCACCGAGAGCGGAAATCGTCCCCCCTCGTGCCGAGCCCATCGAAGAAGAATTACCCGTTGCTCCGCCAAGAGCTTTACCAATTGAGCCGTGAATCCCGTCCCGCAATCTTTACTCGGCCTAACATTTTCCGAGATCGAAACCGCGCTCTCCGATGCTGGAGTTTTGAAACATCATGCCAAAGCACTTTGGCGCGCCGTGCATCGTGATCACGCAATCGATTTCGCTGCGCTGAATCTTTCTCCTCCTCTGAAAAAATGGGTTGAAGCACATGTCGGAGAAGGGAAGGCGTATTTCATCGATTCCCCCGAACAAGATGAAGAAATCCACAGCAGCGATGGACTGACTCGGAAATATTTATTGCGACTAAACGACGGTCAAGTGATCGAGACGGTCTTGATGGGATACGACGGACGCTTTACTGCCTGCCTGAGTTCTCAAGCGGGTTGCGCCATGGGTTGCGTTTTTTGTGCAACCGGACAAATGGGTTTCGTTCGGCATCTAACAGTTGGTGAAATCGTTGCTCAAGTCCGCCACGTCAGGCGGATGCTGGCGCAGAGTCACCCGCATCGGCGCTTACGTAACATCGTGCTCATGGGCATGGGCGAGCCGCTGCATAATTATGACTCCGTGATGAAAGCGATGGATATCGTTTCCGATTCCCGCGGCTCATCGATAAGTCCGTTAAAAATCGCGATCAGCACAGTTGGGCTCGTTCCTAACATTTTACGCATGGCGGAAGAAACCCGACCTTATCGCTTAGCGGTAAGCCTCCACGGATCAACCGAAGCAGAGCGCTCCGCCTTGGTGCCTACGAGTAAGAAATGGAATCTCGAAAGCCTAATCGCAGCTTGCAGAAGCTATTGTGAAACGACCGGCAAACGGATCTTTTTTGAGTGGACCTTGATCGCCGGGAAAAACGATTCCCCAGAAACTGCAGAAAGATTGGTCGCGCTTTTGCAAGGCATCGACAGCCACGTAAACATCATCCCACTCAACCCAACCAACGGCTTTGCTGGAGCCGCCAGCGAAACCGGATCTGAGTTCCAAAAAATCATCCTCAAATCCGGCATCCCCTGCACCTTCCGCCAACGCCGAGGCATCGATGTCGCAGCTGGCTGCGGGATGCTGAAAGCAAGTAGGGTCGCTTTGACAAAACGACCGTGAGTTTCAAACTGAACTCGCGTAAAGCCATGCCGAAACACGTAAAAAAAGCCGATCTTCCCAGTAAACCCTGCGTAGCCTGTGGCAGGCCTTTCACTTGGCGCAAAAAGTGGGAGAAGGTTTGGGAAGAGGTGAGGTTTTGTTCGGAGAAGTGCAGGGGGAGTTTCAAGAGGGAGTGAGCAGAGCTGCCTGAAATCTTCCGTTGCGAGATTTTATATCACTCCTATTCTACGCCATGAATTTTCAGTGCCATGGAGAAAAATGCAGCATCATGAGGTGGATGCGCATCGTCCTCGTGTCTGGCGGACTCTATCATCTACTGTTTGCTGTGTGGGCGATTTTATGTCCGACGCATGCGTTGGGTTGGTTTGATTGCACAGCTCCCGGCCAACCCTTGCTTTGGCAGATGTTCGGCGTGATCTCGGCGATCCTTGGCCTTGGCCTGATCATCGCTGCGAAAAATCCCATTCAGCATTGGCCGATTGTATTGCTGGGTTTCATCGAATCCATCGTCGCTATCGTGATGATTGGCAGTGCTGTTTTCCATGGCGAGCTTCCCGCCACGACTTTGATCATGCTCGGGGTGAATGACATCATTTGGTTGCCCTTATTTGGACTAATTCTATGGGCTGCGCTGCGTGCGCATACCGGCATTCCTCCGTCGCGGAATCAGCCTTATTCCATCTCAGAGGCGGCTGCGGTCTATCAACTTTCCGACGGCAGAAAACTTGCGGACGCATCCATGGAAAAGCCATTGGTGTTAGTTTTTCTGCGGCATTTTGGCTGCACCTTTACGCGACAGATTTTGCGCGGCCTGCAGGATTTGGAGCTTCAAGCGAAACAGCATGATGCGACGTTGGTGTTGGTGCACATGCTGCAATCAGGTCAGGAAAGCGATTACCTGGGACAGAATTCGGACGTCGTCAGGATCGCCGATCCTCGCTGCGAGCTCTACCGTGCGTTCGGTTTGGGCAAAGGCGGTTTCATCGAACTATTCGGCCCACAAGTTTGGTGGCGTGGTTCGATCGCCGTTTTCAAAGGCTGCGGGATAGGCCATCTTGCCGGTGATGGCCTGCAAATGCCGGGCGCATTTATATTTCACCACGGCAAGGTTATCGCGTCCCAGCCAGCACTAAGCGCCGCGGATTTGCCTAATCTACAAGCTTTGTTTGCAGCGAAAGCCGATTTAGCAAACACTGCGGGTTAGAGCTTAACAGTGCTTTGTTATGATCCGACTACTCATCGCCTGCCTCGCTGCTTTGTTCTTTTCCTCTTGCTTGGATTCTCATGAGGAAGTCTGGCTAAACGCAGATGCCTCAGGCAAGGCGAGGGTCAATATCTCGCTTCCGATCCAGGCCGCATATATTCACGGTGGAGAGGATGGTGTGAAATCGATGGTCACGGAATACTTGGAAACGTCTCCCGCTTTCACCACCTATTCAGTTGTGACTTCCACCACAAAAGACCAACTCAAGATCGAACTTTCCGTGACCTTTGAGAATGCGCTGGATCTCACTCATACCACGCACACAGCCGCATTTGACGAACTCCCGGAGCCGGCGAAGGATTTGCTTGGGCATACACAAGTCGGCCTCCAAGGCGCGGATCTCACCTTCCATCGGAAATTGGATCTCACTCGCACCATCTTGGGTTCCGTCCTTATTCCGAAAGAGCAGCTCAAAGGTCAGAACCTCACCACCATCATCCACCTCCCGAAAGCCGCGTCTTCACAGAACGCGCACACCGTCGCCGACTCCGGTAAAACCCTGACCTGGATCACGCCCATCGAACGCGCTTTTCGCGAGCCGATCAACCAAACCTTCACCATGCCACTTCCCATCCCGTGGTTAATAATAGTCGCGATCGCGTTGGCTGTGCTCTTCCTGTTCGGAGCAGCCTTCTACTATATCTATCGTAGGAAGAAGATGAAGGTTGCTTGCTGAATCAGCTAATCCACTTCTTCAACGTCGCGAGGTCGTTTTTCATGGCTGCGATGGTTTTGGCGACGACATCTTGTCCGCTGACGTATTCGATGTGAATCGAGATGGGGATATTGTTAGAAAGTTTCTGGGAGACGAGCTTTCCCGCGAGCGGGTTGACCGCGCCTTCGCCGATTGGGCAGGCTTCCCATTGTCTGCCATTGAGTTTGTAGTCTTTGAAAAAGACTGCGCCGATGTGTGGCTGCGCTAGGTGAAAATTCATTTCCCATGCATTAGCGCCTTCCACGGTCGCGTGGGCAAAATCGAATGCCATACCGAGATGATTGACATCTATTTCTTCTAACATTCCGACCATATCCCAGATCGGTCCGCCGACGTAGTCGCTACCTCTGTGGTTTTGATAGAGTCCTTGAATGCCGATTGCTTTGTTGAGCTGCGCGAGGTCTTTGAGCTGGGCTTTGAAATTCGCTATCTGAGGTTTCAGTGGCTTAGAGAGATCGTATTTGAGATGTTGGAGGCGATATTTTTTGATTCCAGCAGCCGCGGCGGCGCGGAGTTGTTTTTCTGCCAAGCCATCTTTGCCTACGCCGTTGATGCTCGATGCCATGATCACGACGCTGAGATCTTTTTTGGCAAGCGCTCCGACGAAGGCGGGTAATTGCTCAACCATCTTCTCTGGCTCGATGTGTCCGTCTTTCCTCAACGGGGCTTCCAAGCCCGCGACACCCAGTGGCGCGATGGCTTCTGCGAGTTCATCGAATGATAACTTTTCCAGAAACTTGGTGAACACCGCGATCTCGCGCGTCGATGTTGTCTCGGCGGCCATGGCCTTGCTGCCTGCCATGATTCCCATTCCGGCTAGGGTGGATGTGGTGACAAAAGATCTCCGATTCATGCTGGGAAACTAACCCGTCGAGATTCTCTGTCAAAACAACGTGAGTTGATAAAAAAAGTGCCGCCAGGGAACTGCGGCAAGTATGGACAAACTACCGTTGCTCCGATTAAGGCCTGGCGGGGTTCGCTTGCCAAACCTCTACAGCCCCTGACAGCGAGAGCAAACAAACGCACTCGCGGCAAACTCGCAACCCTAAACTAAATTTTCCCAACTACGAAGCCTCAGAGCTTCGGCCGCTGCACGAGCCTCGGCTTCTTTTTTACTTTTGCCTTTTCCACTCGCGAGCAGCTTGTCCTGCCAAGTGACCTCGGCTTGGAACACCCGGCGATGATCCGGTCCACTCTCGCTGACGATCCGATAAACGGGCGCAACGGGATGGATAGCTTGCAGAGATTCTTGGAGCTCACCTTTCGGGTTCCGTTCATCTGGGCTGTCCACCATGCCTTTGATCTCATCCGCAAACAGCCGTAGAATGAGTTCTTTGGCTGATTCCAAACCCGTGTCCATATACACCGCACCGACCAAAGACTCGAACGCATCAGCCAATGTCGAAAGTCGACGCCTGCCACCGGTGGATTCCTCGCCTTTTCCGAGCAACACGTATTCGCCGAGACCGATCGCCATCGCGAAACGTGCGAGCGCCCTGCGAGACACCACCCGCGAACGCAATTTGGTTAAGTGACCTTCAGTAGCATCGGGAAACAGTTTGAATAGCGCCTCGGTGACCGCGAGCTGAAGCACCGCATCGCCGAGAAACTCCAGGCGTTGGTTATCGAAATGAGGGCGCTGTGACTCGTAAGCCAAGCTTGGGTGCGTCAACGCCTCGGCTAAAAGTAGCGAGTTGCGAAACTTGTATTGGATGCGGCTTTCCAGCGGTTGCATTCAGAAAATGACGGTTAAATCACTACTTACCTCGAACCCGGAAACAGCTCCGGAAGCGAAGAAAAAAGTGGGGTGATCGACGGGACTCGAACCCGCGACAACCGGAATCACAATCCGGGGCTCTACCAACTGAGCTACGACCACCGTTATAGGCGGGCGACACGCTTAGCCCAGCCCAGCTGCATTGCAAAGAGAAAAATCAGTCCTTTCGAGTAAATCCTTGCTAACTCTGACAATACTCATCGTCCCTACCGTAAAATCGCTCGCACTCCACAGCATCCCTCCTGCTGGCTCATCACCCCAACCAGCCAGACGCAAGCTTTTCAACTCGCTTCAAAATTTCATCTGCATTTTCTCCCAAGAGAGTTGCATGACCCATTTTGCGCATTCCAGGGGCGCGACGTTTTCCGTAGAGGTGGAGGACAGCGCCGTCAGTTTCTAACAGTGGAGTCCAATCTGGCGGGGTGGTTTCATCCTGCCAGAAATCGGCTAACAGGTTTAACATGACACAGGGCGAGATGAGTTTTGTCGAACCAAGCGGAAGCTGGAGGGCGACGCGGAGTTGTTGCTCGAACTGCGAAGTCGCGCAGGCATCAAGCGTGTGGTGACCGGAGTTGTGGGGACGCGGGGCCATTTCGTTGACGACTAACGAGCCATCGTGATTCACGAAAAACTCCACGCCGATGATGCCTTGATAATCGAGCGCGACCGCGACTTTTTCTGCGAGCTCGCGGGCCTGTTTGGATGTCGCTTCGGAAATCCGTGCGGGGACGATGGAAACATCGAGCACGTGATTGCGGTGGCGGTTTTCCGCAGGATCGTAAGTTCGGACCTCGCCAGCTGCGGAGCGCACGACCATCACGGAAATCTCTTTCTCAAAGGGAACCCAGGCTTCAAGGATGGCACGTTCTTCGCCGAAATTTTTCCAGACGGTTGCTGGATCTTCATTGCCTTGGATTTTCAACTGGCCTTTGCCATCGTATCCAAAGGCTGCGGTTTTCAAAACGCCGGGGCCGTTCAGTTCGGCCATGGCGGATTCTAAATCTGTTAGCGTTTCGATGATTCGGAACCACGTGCAAGGAATCCCGTTTTGTTTAAGGAAATTTTTTTCTCGCTCGCGGTTCTGGCAAATACCCACCGCTTCGGGCGAAGGGAAAATAGCGATGCGTTTTCTAACACCTTCGAGCGTAGCTAGAGGGATGTTTTCAAACTCCACGGTCGCCACGGTCGCTCGTTTGCAAAACTGATCCAGCGCCTCTGCGGAATCGAAGGGTAGATCGATGATTTCATCCGCGACCTCAACCGCCGGAGCCTCAAGCCCACCAGTCCAGACGACGGAACGCACACCCATCCGCCGCGCCGCGAGTGCAAGCATACGCCCGAGCTGACCTCCGCCGATCACGCCGACGACTTGTTGCTTGTCCAAAGGGAAAAAAACCGACGCTGACATGGTAACAAAAAATCAATCCAACTCAGGCAACACCGCCTCGGCCACTTTCGCGGTTTGTTTGCTGCGGAACTCGGTGAGTTTCGCGGCCAACTCCGCATTCTCCAATGCTAACATCGCCACGGCGAACAGCCCGGCATTGGTCGCACCTGCGTGACCGATGGCAAAGGTCGCGGTCGGGATTCCCGCCGGCATCTGCACGATGGAGAGCAAAGAATCCATGCCTTTGAGAGCTTTCGATTCCACCGGGACGCCAAGCACGGGGAGTTCGGTCATCGCCGCAACCATGCCGGGCAAATGCGCTGCGCCGCCTGCACCCGCGATGATGCATTTCAAACCTTTGCCTTTCGCCTGCTTCGCATACTCCACCAGTTTATCCGGGGTGCGATGCGCACTCACGACCTCCGCGTGAAACTCCACGCCAAAATCTTTCAGAACTCGAGCCGCATGCTCCATCGTCGGCCAATCCGACGTGCTTCCCATGATGATGCCAACACTCATAAGCGGCGAGATTGCCCGCACCACCCGCTCACGTCAACATCTGTGATGCGCAAATCATCGAGGTGAAAAGGGCTGAAATCTCGGCCTCCGTTATCATTTTGGTCTGGCTTCTGGAATCTGGTTTCTCAATGCTTGGCTCGCAAACTGCTAAAGTTAGCCGATTACATAAAACCCATGCTAAACGGATACCAGCCAGAAGCTTTTTTTGATGAAATGTTTCAGCCAGACGGCAGCGTCCGGCCGCATTGCGCACCGCTCCTCGAACGCATCGCGGCATTGGATCAGAACGATTTCGAGGCGCGCAAGGCGACCTGTGAGCTGTATTTCCTGACCCAAGGCGTCACCTTCAATGTTTACCACGACTCGCGCGGCAGCGAACGCATTTTCCCGTTCGATCCCGTCCCGCGCGTCATTCCGGCGAATGAATGGGAACATCTCGAATCCGGCCTGATCCAGCGGATCACCGCGCTCAATCTTTTCCTCCACGATATTTATCACGATCAACAAATCCTCAAAGACGGGATCATTCCGCGCTCGTTCATCGAGGGAGCTCGGCATTACCGACCCGAGTTCCGCGGCATCGACGTCCCCGGCGATATCTACATCCACATTTGCGGCAGCGATCTGATCCGCGACGACAAAGGCGAATGGCTGGTGCTCGAGGATAATGGACGCTGCCCGTCTGGGGCGTCTTACTTGTTAGAAAACCGCAAGGCGCTGAAACGGGTTTTTCCGGATTTGTTCGATACTTCGGCGGTTCGCTCGGTCGATTCCTATCCACTCGAAGTGTTGGAAATGCTGCGCCATATCGCGCCACGAAAATCTGGCAATCCAGTCTGCGTGTTGCTCACCCCCGGCTGCCATAACAGCGCTTATTTCGAGCATTGTTACCTAGCGCGCGAAATGGGTATCGAGATTGTCGAGGGTCGGGATCTGGTGGTGCGCGACAACGTGGTCTACATGCGCACGACTCGCGGCTTGGAACGTGTCGATGTCATTTACCGCCGCATCGATGACGATTTCATCGATCCTGTGGTTTTCCGGAAAGATTCCGTGCTCGGCGTCCCGGGCATCATGAATGCCTACCGCGAGGGAAACGTCGCGCTCGCGAATGCGGTCGGCACCGGCGTGGCGGATGACAAAGCCATCTACGCTTTCGTTCCTGACATCATCCGCTACTATCTCGCGCAGGAGCCAATTTTACAAAATGTCCCCACCTATCTTGCTGCGAAAGATGACGATCTGCGTTACATCCTCGATCACTTGCCGGAGCTCGTCGTGAAAGCCACGAATGAATCCGGCGGTTACGGCATGCTCATGGGGCCTGCTGCAAGCAAAACGGAAATCGCTGATTTCCGTAAGCTGATCATCGCAGATCCCACGAACTACATCGCCCAACCCGTGGTTTCACTTTCCCGCTGCCCGACTTGGTGCGACGAAACCATGGAAGGCCGCCACGTCGATCTCAGACCCTACATCATTTATGGAGAAACCCCACGCATCGTTCCCGGTGGACTCACCCGTGTTGCATTGAAGAAAGGCTCACTGGTCGTGAACTCGTCCCAAGGCGGCGGCAGCAAAGACACCTGGGTCCTCCGCCACTAAGAAAACCTATCACCTTTTTAAAGAACCATGCTCTCCCGTGTCGCCAACACTCTCTACTGGATGGCCCGCTATGTCGAACGTGCGGACAACCTCGCGCGCCTCATCGATGTGAATCGCCACCTTCTGTTAGATAACGAAACACTCGGCAGCGATCGCATCGCCGATTTCTGGCGACCCATCATTCTCTGCACCGGAGACGAGGAAAAATACCACTCGCTTTACCCGGAAACTTACGGCGAAGACGTGATCCGCTTTCTAACAGACGATCCGCGAAACGTGAGTAGCATCGCTTCTTGCATCGCCCAAGCACGCGAAAGTGCACGCACGGTTCGCGATCAGCTTTCCGATGAAATGTGGGAGGAAATCAACGCACTACATCTTTTCGTCCGCTCAGACGAAGCCGCCAATCTCCTACAAGAGGCACCGCCGCGCTACTATGAACGCATTCGCCGCTCGGTCGCCACTTTCCTCGGAATTTCCGCCACCACACATCCTCGCGATGAAGGCTGGGAGTTTATGCAACTCGGGCGTCACCTAGAACGAGCGGATAAAACCACGCGTTTCCTCGATACGACTTCTTATCTACCAGAAGTCGGCCAAGGAGGAGGCGGTGCGCCGGGCATGATGCATTGGAATGCGATCCTCGGCTCCTGCGGTGCGCTCGGTGCTTTCCGCTCCGGTCACCATCGCTTCGATGCTGAAGGCGCACTTGGTTTCCTGGTTTTTTCCAGAAACTTTCCGCGCTCGGTTCGTTACTGCATGGATCGAGTCGACGAATGCATCCACATCATTTCCGGTAGCCCGCGCGGCGGTTTCCTCAATGAAGCGGAACGCGAAAGCGGCATGCTTCTCGCCGATCTCAGCTACGGTACTGCCGAAGAAGCGATGGCGCTCGGCTTGCATGCTTACCTCGATGGATTGCAGGAGCGCTTCAACCGCATCGGTGAACTAGTTTTCGAGACATTTGTCCTCATGCCAGAAATGTTCGAATCGCAACGCAGCATGCAACAGCGGGGGCACGATGCTGTCACCGCATGGCAGGAACAACAACAGCAACAACAATGATGTTGTTATTGGTTATTAGTTATAAGTTATCTGAAATCAGTCTGCCAGATTGATCATCATCTTTGCCATCGCATGAAGCTCTCCGTCGTCCATCGCACCATCTTCCGTTACGGAGGACCTGTCACTGACAGCGTGAACGAGCTGCATCTCGAACCACGTACATTTCCGTTTCAAAAAACGCTCTCGTCACTGATCCGTGTGTTACCGGCCACGCGCTTGAGTAAATTCCAAGACCTCTTTCAAAACACCACGCATCATTTCGAAATTCAGAGAAACCATCAACATCTCGAAATCGAAAGCCGGATTCGCGTCCACAACTTACCGCTGGAAATTCCAGACGAGGCCCGCAACGCAACCAAAGAAATTTACCGCACACCTGCTGTGCGAGATCGCAGTTGGCCTTACCTCAACGAGAGCGCGCGCGTAATTTTCCGCCCAGAAATTTGGCGCCAAGCTCTCGATCTCACTTTTGCTCACAGCGCTTATTTCGATAAAGCGACTGAGATCATGAATTGGATCCACTCCGAGTTCCGTTACGAGCCCGGCAGCACCGATGTCACGACTAACCTCGATCAATGTTTCGCCGAGAGACGCGGGGTTTGCCAAGATTTCACCCACGTCATGTTAGGACTATGCCGCGCCGCTGATATTCCCGCGCGCTACGCTTCCGGCTATCTCTACAACGGCCCGCGCGATCACCTTATCGGCGCCCAAGCCTCCCACGCATGGGCCGAAGTATTTCTCCCGGTCGTCGGTTGGATCGGCTTCGATCCCACCAACAACACCCTAGCCGATGCTCGCTACGTCAAAATCGCCGTCGGTCGCGACTACGAAGACGTGGCTCCCATCCGCGGCACCTACCGCGGCTCCGCCCACTGCCAGATGGAAGTTGACGTGTTAGTGGAGGCGATTTGAACGTGGCGGCGGATTGCATCCGCC
>JANPJY010000062.1:0-12028 GCA_031425735.1 Akkermansiaceae bacterium
CTTCAATCGAGCAATTCTCAGCATTGGGAAGTTGGTGCGGACGTGAGATTCGCTAGTTTGTACGAATTCAAACAGTCGTACCAGTCTTTTTATGCGAGTTTCGGAAATTATTTTTGGCAATGGGTCTAAATAAGCTTCTCACTTATTTTTAAACAGAGGGTCGGAGGAACTGAGAAAACGGAGAAGACTAAGAGTAATTATCTAAATTAAGATCAGAGTAACAGTATTCTCCGTTCTATCCGTTGCCTCCGTGATCTCCGTTTAAAATTTTAAACTAACAACGCGATCTGCTCTCCGGGCCCGTGCACGCCTTCGATCAGAATTCCTTCAACATCTGCGGTCTTTGAAGGACCTGTGCACCAAATGATATTCGGTGCATCTCCAAAAGCTGCGATCGCATCTGGAATCGTGCGATGGATTTCTTCCTTTTTCAAAACACCGACATGTACCCATGGCGATAGTGCGGCGAGTCGATAGGTGGTTTTGAAATCATCGATAATCAGAGAACCGGACTCAGCGATCGCTCCCGTGGCACGCGTGATACCGAATTGATAATCATCGTAGCGTTCTCTGTCGTAAGTCGTTTCCACTTTCAAACCCGCCTCTACTAACACCTTGCCGATACTTTCAAACAATGCCGGATCGCAGTAACCGACCCGTTGATTGTTTCCATCAAGAAACTCTGCCAACTGCTGCACAGAATTCATGGGTCGGCCATTAACCGCTTTGAAATTTTCAGAAAACGCATCCCATAAATCCGCTTGTTTCAGCTTCACGTTAGAATGCATCACTGAAGTTTCGTAAGTTGGGTAAGCGGCCTTATCGGAGATGTGGTCGGTGGTTTCGCGGATTTTGGAGAAGATTTGTGTGCGGGACATGGTTTTAGAAAAATTTAAAACGGAGAAGCGGAGGGAGAGAAAACGGAGCTAGGGTTGTGAAAGATTGAATTGGCTGGGTTGTGGAAGATGGAATTGTGGTCTGAGGATGCGTTTTTACCGAGAGGCCAAACTTTAAAATTTAGGAGAAGAGCCAAATCTAAACCCGTAATGTTGAGGTAACCTAGCATCTGGGCATCATGAGTCGGAGTAAATAATTCAACGCACTTGGGATCTACGATGATCTTATTTTCCACCACTAGATCCGGAATTAAATAACCCAAGTTTTGACCCTTGTAGAATACATCATATCTAGCTTGTTGCTCAAAACTGATCCCCCTCTCCGTTAGCTCAATGCAGAGCGCCTTTTCATAAATCTTCTCATTCAAACCCGGCCTGAGTCCTTGTTGTACAGTGATGGCAGCAGCAATAATTTGCCCCGATAGTTCCTCATGAATTAATTCCATACTCTTTCTCCGTTACCTCAGTTTCTCCGTTCCTTCGTTTTAATTCTTCAAAGCCCGACTACTTCCTACGCGCCTTTAACCATTTACGGAAATCCCCACCATGAGACTCCGGCAAAGTCCGCTGGCCCAGCCAATCTTGCAGGGGTTTGATGGGAGCGACTTGGATGGGCAAATGATTCATCGCTTTGGACATGGTCATCGCGGTGCGCCAGAGGGATGGTGAAGTCGCAAGCGTTGCGAAGGGCGACATGGGGATTGCTCCTTCGGATGGGATTTCCTCGCGTTTTGCTTTGTCGCGCAAGCGCAGCAAAAGATCGGGAATCGGGATGTCCACGGGGCATACTTCGTTGCACGCTCCGCACAGAGACGATGCTTTCGGTAAGTCAGCGAGCTCTGGGAAAAGTTTTCCAAAAAGGATGGGCGAAAGCACCGCACCGATCGGGCCGCCATACACGGAGCGATACGCGTGACCCGATGCCTGGCGATAAACCGGACAAACGTTCTGACACGCGGAACAACGGATACAGCGCAGAATTTCTCGGCAGTTCGATGCCAATACATCCGTCCGGCCGTTATCCATGAACACGACATGCATGTACTCGGGTCCGTCGGGCTGATTCTCAGATTTCGGTCCGTTGATGAACTCGGTGTAAACGGTAAGTTGCTGACCCGTGGCGGATCGGCCTAACAGATTGAGGAACACCGATAGATCGCGTTCTTGTGGAATGACTTTTTCAATCCCGACCAATGCGATGTGTAAATTCACCGGAGCCATGCCGAAACGTGAGTTGCCTTCGTTGGTTACCAAAACCAGACGTCCTGTGTCCGCGCAGACAAAATTCGCGCCAGTGATTCCGGCTTCCGCCACCATGTATTTTTCCCGCAAATGCACGCGTGCGCGACGCGTGATCGTCTCCGGATCGTCGTTGTAATCCGGCGCGATTCCTTCACGCAAAAACGTATTCGCGATTCCTCGACGATTCTTGTGAATGATAGGCTTCACGATGTGGGACGGTTCATCGCCATCGAGCTGGATGATGAATTCCCCGAGATCCGATTCCAAACACTCGATCCCGTTCTCGATCAAAAATGGATTCAAATGAATTTCCTCTGCAGCCATCGATTTAGATTTCGTCAACTGCTTGACGCCGTGCTGCTGGAGAATTCCGAGAATCGCCTGGCGCGCATCCTCATCCGTCGATGCGAAATGGACATTCACTCCCCGCTCGGTCAGCGCGCGTTCGGCCTTTTCCAAATACTCATCCAAATGATGCAGCGTGTGATCTTTGATCGATCCCGCGAGTTTCCTCAACGAATTCGGATCCTCGTAATCGTGAAACAAAACGGAATACCGCTTATCAGTTCCTTTCGATGATCCATCGATCACCGAATGCTGCTTTTCATCGGAAATCTCACGGGCGTATTGATCAATCTGCTGTGCCATGTTTAGGGGATAGTTTCTTCCGAGAAAATCTAATCCAATCTCACCAATTGACCAGAAATTCCTTGGAAGAAGCCATACAAATCAGGACAAAGCCTTGGAGCGCTGCACTCAAGAAGCCTCAAAACCTCACTTGAGCTCTTGCTTCGCTTCTTGGACGACCTTTTTAAATTCCGCAGTGAGTTTTTTGTTACTCTGGAGCTCGGTACGGGACGCTTCTGCGATGATTTTCTCCATTTTAGGGTCAAAGACCAGAAATGTCACAAACGCGTTAGTAGTGAAGCCTTTCTTAGCACGATCTTGCAGCGCCTGCGGATAGGTGCTCAGGTCGGCCTTGTTTAGATTTTCAGCGCGAGCGAAAAGTTCGATCACTCCCGAACCGACAGCGCGCTCACCATTTTCCATAGCCTCCTTACAATTCGGGCAAGAGTCGTCCAGGCCTTTAACGACCAACATGATTAGCTTTTTACCGCCGGATTTAGTGATCCCTTCTTTATACTCCGAAAGCGGTTGATAACCGCGTGGAACTTTATCATCCGCAGAAAGTGAAAGACTACCTAAGATCAGGGTAACGAAGGCGGTGAATAGGAGATGCTTCATCGGTTCTAGATTTGTGATTGAACAGATTGTAACTACGCTGAATTTAGGAAAGCGACAAGGTATCAATTCGTGTAAAATCACCCATCAGTCATTCTTTCCTATAACCGCACCAACACCTGATCGAAATCTTTCCACACCGGGTCGATGTTTTGATTTCTCAGCATCTCAGCGATATCTGCCGGGCTGCGGGTGTCGTGGATTTGAAATTGTTCGGTGGCTTTTTCGTTACCGCTGCGCTCGGTGAGTTCGACGCGGCGGCCTTTGACCGTGAGATGCAAATCGTCCGATCCAGCTCCGGTGTAGCCGCCTGGCTCGGTGCGCGCACCGGCAGACATGTGCGTGACTCCCAAAGGCGCCATCGCATCGCGCAAAGGTGCGGGTTCACGAGTGGAAAGCACGATGGCAACTTGCGGAAAGACGATGCGAAAAGCCGTGATCAAGCGCAGCAAGGATTCGTCCGGAAGAAAGCGATCGGGATCGGCTTGGTATTGATAGTTTCCTGCGTAGGGGCGCATCCGCGGAAACGCCACCGAGAACTGTGCTTTCCAGCAATGCTTGTAGAGATATTCCAAATGCGCGGCGAGCGAGAGGGCTTCATGTTTCCAATCGGCCAATCCAAACAACGCGCCAATCCCGATCCGACGAAATCCACCCGCATAGGCGCGCTCCGGACAATCTAACCGCCAATCGAAATTCTTCTTCGGCCCTGCGGTGTGGAGTGTCTGATAGGTTTCACGATGATAGGTTTCCTGATAGACGATCAAACCTTCCGCGCCGTGATCGACCAGCTCCCGGTATTGATCGTCCTCCATCGGCCCAACTTCTAACGCCAAGGTCGGGAACAACGGAATCAACGCGTCCAAGCATTTCTGCAAATATCCTTCGGAAACAAATTTCGGATGTTCCCCCGCCACTAACAACAAATTCCGAAATCCCTGCGCGTGCAGATATTTTCCTTCTGTCACCACTTGATCGACGGTGAGGGTCGTTCGCAAAATTGCCGCGTCACGCGAGAACCCACAATACGAGCAGTTGTTCACGCATTCGTTGGAAACATAAAGCGGTGCAAACAACCTCATGGTCTTACCGAAATGCTGACGCGTCACTTGCTGACTTTTCCCCGCGAGCTTTTCCAATGAGACATTTTCCTCCAACAAACTCATGAACCGACGCATCAGAGGCGTCGGGCTCGCAAGCAGTTCAGGATACACAGCGGAAAACAGCATGACCCAACCTGAAATAGGAAAAGCCCTACGTCCAACCTCTATCGCCGAACTTTCAAAGAAATCTGGGAAATACTCAGATTAAGAAAACCGCGAATGAACGCCAATGGACGCGAATGAAATCATTTCGGATGGAATTCTTCGGTGAACTCATCCGCTAAATTTCGACAAAAGAGGTCCAATCCATGTTCTTATTAGCGTTTATTCGCGTCCATTCGCGGTTCTCTTTTCTTCTTCGCTATTGCCCAAACCTCTGCGCCGATGAATCATCCCGGCGTGGCGATTATTTTAGCGATCGAGAGCTCTTGTGATGAAACGGCGGTGGCGATCCTTCGCGGGGAGCCAAACCAACCTGCCGAGCTGCTTTCGAGCGTGGTGGCTTCGCAGATCGAGGAACATCGGGTTCACGGTGGGGTCGTTCCTGAAATAGCCTCACGCAGCCATTCTCTGAATCTCAATGGTTTGGTGGAGAAATCGCTGGAAATCGCCGGCATCGGCATGGCGGATATCGATGTTTTCGGTGCAACCATGGGTCCCGGCCTGGCGTCTTCTTTACTCGTCGGAAGCACGGCCGCGAAGGCGATGTCATGCGTTTCCGGAAAACCATTTATCGCGGTCAACCACCTTGAAGGACACCTGCTTTCCCCGTTTATCGAGCGCACCGCGGTGCCGCATCACATTGGATTGATCGTTTCTGGCGGTCACACCCAGCTCATGGAAGTTTTCTCCCCGGGAAATTACCAGAAACTCGGCAGCACCCGCGATGATGCCGCTGGGGAAGCGTTCGACAAAGTTGGGAAAATGCTCGGTCTCCCCTACCCCGGCGGACCCGAAATTGAAAAAGCCGCACGTCTTGGAAATCCCCTCGCCTACGATTTTCCCCGCTCCATGATGCAGGGCGGAGAGCTTGATTTCTCCTTCTCTGGTTTGAAAACCGCCGTGCTCTACACTTTGCAAAAAGACCCAAGTGCTAAGCTCGAAGACATCGCTGCTTCGTTCCAAGCCGCAGTGGTCGATGTCTTGGTGGAAAAATCCATCCGCGCGGCGAAAGCCACGAATACAAATCTCATCAGCCTCTCCGGCGGTGTCAGTCTCAACCTAAAAGTCCGCGAAGCGTTCACCGAACGCTGTAAAAAAGAAGGTATCCAACTCGAAATCGCCAACGCCGAGCTCTGCACCGACAACGCCGCTATGATCGCCTTCGCCGGTCTACTGCGCTTTCTATCAGGGAAAACCGACCCCCTGGAAGGCGATATCGACCCGAATCTCAAGCTCTGATTTTCTATTCATTTCAAGCTCGCCTCCGCCCTCTCGCTCATTCAATTTGTTTCGAATGAAATACCGAGCTCTCGTTTTTGACTTTGATGGCACGATTGCCGATACACTTGGAGAGACTCGGAGAATTTTCAATGAACTCGCCCCTGAATACGGTATTCGTGAAGTGGAGGAGCACGAAGTTTCAGAACTCAGACATCTCTCGCTGAAAGAAATTATCAGCAAACTGAAAATTCCAAAACATCGCGTTCCCTACATCATCGCTCGTGGGACGGGAATGATGCGGAAAAACATCGATCGCCTGCAACTCATCGATGGCATGAAAGAAACTCTGAAAGAACTTCGGAACCACACCGAAAATTTCGGCATTCTAACTTCCAACGCCACCGCGAACGTCGATGTGTTTTTGCGTAATCACGGAATCCGCGATCTTTTCGATTTTGTTTCCTCCACATCAAAACTCACCGGCAAAGCCCGTCACCTCCGGGCGATTCGGAAAACCTTTTCCTTAGAGCATTCCGAAATGATTTATATCGGCGATGAATTACGCGATGTTAAAGCCGCTCAAAAAGCCAGTATCCCAAACGCCGCCGTGAGTTGGGGATTTAATTCCCGCGAATCCCTCTCAGAAGCAAAACCCACCTTCCTCTTCGATCATCCCGAAGAGCTTTTTCAGATCAGGGATTAGCTTCAGCTGGAGTCACGGTTTCGATCACCGCGCTGGGATGCACATTGTTAGACTTGTGCTCCTTAGCTGGACCGTTCGGTAGGAATACAAAGCAAGCGTAGACAATAATCGTTGGGGTAAGTGCAGCTAGGAATAATTTAAATGGGGAAACTCCACCATCGAAGTATTTTGATAAAATGCTCTGACCAGCTGGATTGGGCGCGTTGGCAATCACTGTAAGACCGCCCCCTGTGACAGCACCAGCAACGACCGCGTGCTTGGCACTGAATGAAATCCCCTCAACTTGAGAGGCGAGATAAGTAATCGCGGCGTTATCATTGAATGCGGTTAAAACCGTTGCACCAAACATCAATGCGCTATCTGAGAGCGTTTGAATAATCGGACCGATCCACCATCCTTGACAGCCACCATGCACTACCAATCCTGCGAGGAAGAAACCAACCATCATGGGACTTCTCATAGAAACTGCGTTCTGGTGATGACGCGTGGCCATCAAAAATGCTAAGAAAAACAGGAATCCTCCGACAAATAATACCGGATAATGAGCGGTGTAAACCGTCCACCCGAGGAACAATAAGTGCGCAAAAGTTACCCAAGCAGGAATGGGTGTCTCACGTTCATTCCAAGCTTGTGGATTAAGCCGATTATCAAGAACTCCATCCGAAAGATCGGTCACACGGTGCAATGATTTTTTGAAAATCACGAAATACAATAGACTTGAAAGAACCACACCTGTTACCGCCTTCCATCCAAAATGTTCTAACATAAAAAGCGTATCCCATCCCCATGTCCCAGCCACCATCAAGACGGGTGGCGCTGCGAAATGAGTAAGCGTCCCACCTACCGAGATATTCACAAACAAGAGCCCAATTGTCCCGTAAGCTAAAGTAGGTGAGGGCTTGAACTGATAGAACTTTTTAGCCAGTAGCATTGCGGCAATTGTCATTGCCGCTGGCTCAGTGATAAATGAACCAAGAATCGGCGCGATGATCAACACGCTCAACCACCATGCCGATGGTGAACCTTTACCCAGAGCGGCAGCAACGGACATCAGCTTTTCCGCAATACGCAATACAGGTCGGCTCGCCGCAATCGCCATGATCACCACGACAAACAAAGGCTCCGTAAAGTTTTTATCCTCTGAGAGATACATTTTGAAATCTCCCCAGCTGTAATAATAGGTCGCTGCACCTGCTAGAACGAGCACCCATATTCCAAAGATCGCCTCTACCTCACTGAGAAAATGAAAAACAGTAGCTTTAAAGGAAACCTCGGGCTCACCATCGGGATGGTCATGGTCACGATGTCCGCGTTTCATGAGATTTTCCTGATGAATATGTTCGTAGTGATGAGCCAATTTACCCAATGGAATAGCAACAAAGGTGTGACAAATTGCTAATAAGAAAATGATCGTGGCAGCTACGTTGAATGGATCTTCTTTCGCCCTGGCTTTGATGATATCCATGGCACCACCTTTTACTTCCTTGTAGGTTTCCGTAGGCTTGGGAAACGCCGCATACTGAGCACTACCATCCGCAAGCTCCGCATAAGCCGGCTCCACACCATGATCTCCGCTGGCTAACGCCGGTGAAAAACTAAAAATCAAAACGGACAGGATAAGGAGAGTTACAGCTTTCATCGTTTTCGGCGCTTAGCGGGTGGTTTATAGAACTCCAAATAGCCATTCGCAAGAGGAACCGAAAATGGCGCTCGAAGGTTTCCCAAGGTTTGGATTGGCAAGATTGGCGCTACGGTTTATGCCTCTTTTCCCGCAATTCTAGCATCCATGACCAGCGATCTCACCATCATCAAAGCCGGAACCGGCGTCCTAACCAAAACTGCCGACGGCACCATCGACCGCGCAGCTCTGGTGCATTTGGTTGCTTCGATTTCCAAACTCATCAACGAAGGGCATCGCTGCTTGTTCGTTTCCTCAGGTGCTGTCGGCTCTGGAGTTTCCGCCATGGGTCTAACCGAATATCCTAACGATATCGCCACCCGCCAAGCCTGCGCCGCTGTCGGACAAGCTCGCCTCATGAGCACCTACAGCTCGCTGTTCTCTAACTTCGACATCCTCGTTTCCCAAATCCTCCTCACCACCGAGGATATCCAATCCGAGACCCGCGCCACCAATCTCCTCAACACCTTCAACCGCCTCCTTCAAGAGCCACGCATCCTCCCCATCATCAACGAAAATGACTCCGTCGCGATCCGCGAACTCAGCTTCGGTGACAACGACATGCTCTCCGTCCACGTCGCGAAACTCGTCGGCGCAAAACGCGTGATCCTGCTCACCAGCGTCGACGGCCTGCTCGATCCATCAAACAACCAACTCATCCCCGAAGTCAGCGATATCGATACCGCCTTCGGTCACGTCCGTGATGACAAAGGAAAATTTTCAATGGGCGGCATGAGCTCGAAACTTGAAGCCGTGAAATTCGCTACCAACGCTGGGATCGAAGTCCACATCGCCAACGGCCGCTGCTCTGAGCGCTTGTCCGACATCGTCGCTGGCAAAGGTATCTCCACCCGCTTCATCGCTAAAAAGTAAGTTTCCATGTCCGATCCCATCACCGAGCAAATCCACACCATGGGCAAGCAAGCACGCGCTGCTGCTTACCAACTCGCGGCTCTTTCCACCGATCAAAAAAACGACATCCTCCGCGCGATGGCGCAAGGCCTTCGCGACAACACTGCTGAAATCCTTTCCGAAAACCAAAAGGATCTCACAGCCGGTCAGGAAAAAGGACTCACCAGCGCCATGATCGATCGTTTGAAACTCGATTATAGCAGACTTGAAGCCGTCGCCAGCGCCCTCGAACACGTCGCCACCCTACCCGATCCCGTTGGCCAAGTTCTTGAAGATTGGACTCAACCCAACGGCCTGAAAATCGAACAAATCCGCGTCCCCATCGGCACCATCGGCATCATTTATGAGAGCCGACCCAACGTCACCGCCGACGCCGCAGCTCTCTGTTTCAAAACCGGAAACGCCACCATCTTGCGCGGCGGCAGCGAGGCCATCCATTCGAACCGCGCCATCGCTACCGCCTTATGCGCCAGCGGCGCGAAAGCCGGCCTGCCCGAACACGCGATCCAACTCATCCCTTTCACCGATCGCCAAAGCGTAGCGGCCATGGCAGGCATGGACCAATGGCTCGACCTCATCATCCCACGTGGAGGTAAAGGTTTGATCGAAACGGTCGTCTCGCTCGCTCGCATGCCAGTCATCAAACATTACGACGGCATCTGCCACACCTTCGTTTCCGAAAACGCAGACCAGGAAATGGCGATCGATCTAACCATCAATTCCAAGGTTCAAAAGCCCGGTGTCTGCAACGCGCTGGAAACCCTCCTCATCCAGAAATCCATCGCCAACGATTTCCTCCCAAAAGTCGCCAGCGCACTCCGCGAAAAAGGCGTCGAGCTCCGCGGCTGCGCAAACTGTTTGGAAATTCTAACCGATCTCATCCCAGCCGCCGAAGAGGATTGGTCGACCGAGTATTTGGAAAAAATTCTCTCGATCAAAATCGTCGATTCACTCGATGAAGCGATCACCCACATCAACACCTACGGTTCTCACCACACCGACAGCATCGTCACGGCTGATGTCGCGGAAGCTGAGAAATTCTTGCGCGCTATCGATTCCGCGTGCGTCATGCACAACGCGTCCACCCGCTTCGCCGATGGTGGAGAATTTGGCTTCGGTGCAGAGATCGGCATCTCCACCGACAAGCTCCATGCCCGCGGCCCGATGGGTTTGCGCGAACTGACCAGTTACCAATATCGCGTCCGTGGCACTGGCCAAACCCGAGGTTAATTCTTTCCCCTAACATTTTTTCCCGTGGCTAATAAAAACATCGTCTATTTTGATTTAGAAACCCAACGCAGCATCAGCGATGTCGGCGGCTTCTCGAACAAAGCCAAGCTCTGCATTTCCGTTGCCGTAACGTATTCCACCCCAACCGGTGAATACGTGATCTACGATGAAAACGAACTAGACGCCCTCACCGATCAACTCCTCAAAGCCGATCTCGTCGTGGGCTGGAATCACATCGGTTTCGACTACCCTGTCCTGCAAGCTTACGTCCTTCCCAACCTCGAAGAACAAACCCTCAATCTCGATATGATGCTCGACGTTAAAGAGCGCATGGGACGTTTCCTCAAACTCGACAACGTCGCCTCCTCATGCCTCGGCACCGGAAAATCCGCCGACGGACTGGACGCCATCCGCTGGTGGCAGGAACACAAAAGAACCGGCGAGTTCGAGCCTCTAAGAAAGATCGCCGAATACTGCGCCTACGACGTCAAAGTCACCCGCTTCGTCCACGAATACGGCATGAAAAACGGCTACATCAAATACGAAGACGGCGGAAGAATGATCGAACTGCCGGTAGAGTGGTAACGTGGCGGCGGATTGCATCCGTCATGCCAAATTACCACTATGATTGGCTGGGCGGATAAAATCCGCCGCCACGCTCCCATTAACAAATCGGACACTGATTGATCGTCTGGAAGAAATCATTCCCTTTGTTATCGACCAAGATAAACGCGGGAAAATTCTCCACGGTGATTTTCCAAACGGCTTCCATTCCGAGTTCTGGGAAATCGACCACCTCTTGAGAACGGATGTGATCGCTGGCTAATAACGCGGCGGGTCCGCCGGCAGAGCCAAGATAAAATCCTCCGTGTTTCTTGCAGGCATCGGTGACTTGTTGGGAACGATTGCCCTTCGCAAGCATAACCATGGATCCGCCTTTGGATTGGAATAGATCGACATAACCATCCATCCGCCCGGCCGTGGTTGGACCGAAACTTCCCGATGGCATTCCAGCGGGTGTCTTTGCTGGACCGGCGTAATAGATCGGATATTTTTTGAAGTATTCCGGCAGATCTCCGGTTTCATCCAAAATCTCTTTCATCTTCGCGTGTGCGGAGTCCCGCGCAACGATGATGGTTCCGCTCAACGCGAGCGCGGTGGTGACAGGATATTTGGAAAGGGTTTCCAATGTCTTCTCCATGCCTTGATCGAGATCGATCTCCACGCCCTTGAATTTCCAATCACGATATTTTTCGGGAATGAACCGACCCGGATTCGTTTCGAGTTTCTCAAGGAAAATGCCCTTGCTGGTGATCTTCGCCTTCGCTTGGCGATCCGCCGAACACGAAACCCCGATTCCCACCGGGCACGATGCGCCGTGTCGCGGCAATCTAACAACTCGAACATCCAACGCGAAATATTTTCCGCCGAACTGCGCGCCGATTCCAATTTCACGAGCCGCTGCCAAAAGTTCTTTCTCCAACTCAACATCCCGGAACGCACGTCCGTGCTCATTGCCAGTTGTCGGGAGGCTGTCGTAATAACGGGTCGTCGCCATCTTGAGGGTTTTGAGATTATTTTCCGCCGAGGTTCCACCGATCACAAAACCCAAATGATAAGGCGGACATGCAGCCGTCCC
>JANPJY010000063.1:0-87846 GCA_031425735.1 Akkermansiaceae bacterium
TGCTCATGCAACTATCCGAAAAGAGCGGGGAAGGCAGGCAAGTGACCCAGCTTATTAACGAATCGTTAGTAGCGATTCTATACTGTTCCCGGTCGCCCTGCCTGCTTTCCTCGCAAATTATACCACAAACTTTTACACAAATACTGTTCTGCAAGAAATGAATCATCCCTACCAAAACCTTGAAGGGCACCCGCTGTGGCAGCCAATTCAGAAAGCGCTGGGTGATCTGACTAGCAATCAGGATATCTCAATCACCACGGATTCCCGCTACGTTGTAGGATACCTCTTATCCACAATCATTCAGGGCAACCCAGACCTTTCCCTATTCCTAGAGGCAGTAGAAGAGATCGCGATTGCTTCGGTTGCCACGAACTGCGAAAGCATTCAAGATGCAGAACACGTCGTGGGTGGCAACGGCGGATAAGCTCCCTCGTTCGCTTCGCTCTATGAGTCCTGCGCGGCCGTGCCACCACATTTAACGTTCTGCTAAGAAATGCTCGACTACCGACAGCTAGCTGTGGCGTGCCACTTTGGATCAGCATCGAAGGAAGATATCGAGGCGTTCATTCAATCTGTAGTCGAGAGCGGGAAGGAATACGATAGCCGAATCTTTGAGGCATACGCGAATGAAGTCAGAGTTGCGCGGACGAAGATGCTCGAATTTATGGCTGTTTCTTTTCCTGACTTTCAGATCGGAACTGAAGAAGACCTCGAACCGTGTAAGGCCGAACTCAAGAGACAGATTGGCCTGTTACTGGATAGGCAGATAACCCCGTCCAACTTCTGCAAGTTCTTCAACTCGATGGAAGTCCATCTCATCTCTGACTCTGAGTTCACGCCGGATGAGGTGGCTTTCTTGGGTAATCTCTACAATTGTTGTGACTGGTGCGATGACACTTGGACGCTGGAGAATTCTCCGCACCTAGCCGAAGAAGGTGCCCGCGTCGCTTCCGAGATCGACAAAGCAGAACAAGCCATGGGATGCAACCGGCGACAACATCTCTAGTTGAATTCAAGCTCGCCACCGCCGGTTCATCCACTCTAACGTTCTGCAAAGAAATGAATACGATTACTCCACCGATAGATGCGAATAATCCACTTTGCGGCATTTGGCGCTACTTCGAGGAAGACTCGGATGATTATTACCGATCCGAATACACGATTACTGTTCAAGACGGTGCGTTCCAAGTGTCGGCGATCGACCGGAGCGACGGTGAAGAGTTCGAGATTTCTGACATCAACTGGAACGGAGTCGCTCTCTCATTCCACAGCTATGTTCCATCCACTGCACGATGCGGAATATGCCAGATTCGATATGTCGGCGATGGCAAGGTAGAATTCCTCTTCACGTTCACGGTGCTAGAGATCTGGGGAAGATATGAAGAAGCAGAACAAGGCGGATATGGCGACGCCGAGGAAGTCCTCTGATCAATTTTGAGCTTCACCCCGGCGCACCATTCCTTCAACGTTCGGCAAGAAAATCAAGATGTCATCCCGTCTCAAATTCTCTATGGGTTGGTGCACTCTGTTCGCAATTCTTCACGCGGCAGGAACGCTCTACCTTTCCGTCGCGACAGCCCTTTTCTCGCCCGACAGTCACATCGCATGGTATTGGAATCCGCTAGCGATGAAGATTCTTCAATTGAGCGGCGTTACCAACATCATGACTCCAGTTGTCCTCGGTTTGCCCGTGTCAGGATTGATTGGTGTCTTCTTTGGCTACCTGATCCCCATTTTCCGCAGGGTTTGAATGATTCCGGACCCGACAACGACGTGCAATCAAGACATTACAGGGAAGCTATTGGGGAAGAATTCAAGCGATACTTCGGGTTGATCCAATATCACATCTTGGATTCAAACCGGAAGTGCGCGGAACGAATTGAATTCGAGCTCCCATTTCGCCGGTGCTACAGCTAGACGTTCTCGTCCAAACAAAAAAACCAGGGCGGGTGCCCTGGTTTTTTGTTAGAGGTGATCCTGATTTAAGATTTGGAGATGGAGTCTCGCATGGTGGTGTCGGCTTTGACGTTTTCCATGCGGTAGTAGTCCATGACGCCGAGGTTGCCGGAGCGGAAGGCTTCGGCGAGGGCGAGCGGGACTTGGGCTTCGGCCTCGACGACTTTGGCTTTCATCTCTGCGACGCGGGCGATCATCTCTTGTTCGAGAGCGACAGCGGCGGCGCGGCGGATTTCGGCTTCGGCTTGAGCCATGTTTTTGTTGGCTTCGGCTTGGGCTTCTTGGAGTTGGGCGCCAACGTTTTCGCCGACATCGACATCGGCGATATCGATGGAGAGAATTTCGAACGCGGTTCCGACATCGAGTCCGCGAGCGAGCACGACTTTGGAAATGGAGTCCGGGCTTTCGAGAACGACTTTATACGTCTCTGCGGAACCGATGGTGGTGACGATACCTTCGCCGACACGGGCGATGATGGTTTCTTCTTTCGCACCGCCGACGAAGCGATCGAGGTTGGTGCGGACGGTGACACGGGCGCGGACTTTCACTTGGATTCCGTCTTTGGAAACACCGTCGATGGTGGTGCGGCCGGAGGCGGGGTTTGGGCAGTCGATGACTTTAGGATCGACCGATGTGCGAACGGCTTCGACAACGGATTTTTCCGAGCCTTTGGTTGCGAGGTCGATCGCGCAGGCGCGGTTCCAGTTCAGGTTGATGCCGGCTTTTTGAGCGGCGATGAGGGCTTGGATTGTGGGAAGGACGTTACCGCCGGCGAGGTAGTGAGCTTCGATTTCGTTGATGTCGATTTCGATGCCGGCCTTTTTCGCGGTGATGCGGCTGTCAACGATAGGGCCGTAGGGGACTTGGCGAAGGCGCATCGCGATAAGATCGGAGAAGCCGACGTAGGCACCTGCGAGCCATGCGCGCAGCCAGACGGAGAAGAAGGAGAGAATAATGAAGGCGCAGACGAGGCCAACAATGACGAGGATGATGATTAGGATATTTGTGAAGTCCATGGGGTGTTATGATTTGGTTTTTACGGTGAGTTGAAAAGAGTTAGCTGCGGTGATGAGGAGTGGGGTGTTGATAGGAATCTGGCCTGACTGGGAGACGGCTTCGTAAGAATTTCCGTCTACCTGCACATATCCACTAGGCGAAAGAACAGTGACGGAAGTTGCGGTTTTGCCAATCAAATCCTGCGTATTTTCTTTCAGTGAGTTTGATGAGCCGGAAATTTCTTGGTTGAGAAAAAAACGTTTTCCGAGGCGAGTCTGGGGAAGGATTTTGAACTGAATGTAGAAGACCAAGATCGCGGCAACAAAGGTGATAGAAATGGCGATGAGGCCTTCGGTTGTGCCAAGGGTGACGAAGGAAAGGATGCAACCTGTTAACAGTAAGATGCCAGCGATCCCACCGAGAATGCCGCCGGGAACGATGACTTCGAGGGCCAGAAGAATGAGGCCAAGAGAGATAAAAAGGATGATGAGAGTCATAAATATTCAAGTTTCAATTTTGCCTTACGGCTATGAGGATAGACTGTGTTGATATGGTGAGTTCGCTTACGCTCGCAGGTCATTCAAATCTCAAGGAAGAGGTAATCATTCGAATTGTTTGCGTATCCAATCTGGATCTTTTCTGCAATCGATGACAGCCCAAATAGTCACCACTTCTTCGGCGAAAGTGTAGTAGATGGCGAATGGGAAAATTCTACAGATCAACCGATGATGTCCGTAGACCAGACGATGGATGCCAGCAGTGATCTTTAGTCCTTCGATTTCACCTTGCAGGCTTGTTTTGAAGTAATCGCCAAGACGCTGTTCCTGACGTTCGTAGAAGCAGTATCCTTGTTCTAGACCCGCGATGGCGGTTTCTGAAAGTTTGATAGTGATCATCCGTTTCCGAAACGGTTTTTCACAATATCCCAATCGACAAGTGCTTCCTGACCAGAGGCGACTCGTGCATGGCAATGATCAAGAATGGCTTTGTGGGTTTCAGGAATTTCAGCTGCATCGATTTCGGGGCGCATTTCATCCCACAAAGCTTCCATAATTTGAAACTTTTCGCGGATCGGGAGTTTTTTAATTTCTGCGATACTCATCGTTCGAAGATAAAGGATTTGTGAAAATATGCGAGAGTTTAGATAGCTTCCACTTTGAGTTCGAATTCTCCGACGGAGATGACTTTGACTGGGGTTCCGGGAGGGATGGTGCCGAGGTTGATGCGGGCATCGTAGCGGGTGCCGTTGATCTCGATTTCACCGGAGGGGAAGAGGGCGGTGACGGAGTGGCCGATGGCCCCGATGAGGGAAGGCTCGCTGCGAGCCTCGGACGAGGTGGTGGTTGCTCCACCGATGGCTGAATCAAGAACCATAGCGCCCCATAGCCCACCTTTGGGCATGAAACGCAGGAGCAGGACAAAGAGTAAGATCGCACCACCAATGCCTAAAGTCAGATTCATCAGGGGGCGGGTTAAGAAATTGGATTCCCATTCGATGGGTTGATCTGGCCAGACGTCTGACATGCCCCAGATCAATGAACCCAACATTAATATGGCTCCAGGGATCGCGAGCATGAAGAAACCTGGGAGGAAAAATAGATCGATGACGACTAAGGCAAAGCCGATGAAGAATAACAATGCAGGCTCGTGGCCAGATAACCCGGCGGCGTAATGCCCGAAGAAAACGATGGCGAGGAAAATGCCGCTGCCGATCCCAAACATGCCGAAGCCGGGTGTTTTGAATTCGATAAAAATAAGCAACAATCCAATCGCAAGTAGGATAGGTGCGATACCGGTGATGTATTGAGCAAGTTTTTCCGACCAGGTGACTTCGAGTTTGATGGTCGTGTAATTTCCCGCACCGAAGAGAGTGTCTGTTAGATTTCGGAGGGAAGGTGAGATGCCTGTGGCTAAGAGAGGTTTCGGTGGGTCACCGTATGTTTTCATGGCTTCTACATCGGTAAGCACAAGCAGTTCGCCCTTTGGCTTGATGATCTCTTCACCGAATTTGAGTTCGAAATTTTCATCGATCATCGCCGAGATTGCCTTGGCGCGGTTTTCATCGCCACCTGACATCGCGCGAACACGACCTTTCAGATAGGAAACGACTTTTTGTTTCATTGTTTCATCGATGTCTTCGCCTTCGCCCGTGACGGGAGCGGCAGCGCCGATGACAGCGGATGGCGCGAACCAGATTTCATCCGTTCCCGCGGAGATGAGTGCGCCTGCGGAAATGGCTTCTGTATTGATGTAAGTGATGACTTTTCCTGGAAATTTATCGAGTGCTTCCAGAATTTCGAAAGTGGTATCGAGTCGGCCACCCGGAGTATTCATATCGATGATGAGTGTGTCCGCACCCTGTTCGATCGCGGTTTTGAGTCCGCGGCGTAAGATATAAAGTTCAGGTGGCGCGATCTGATCTCGGATCGGGATGATCACGACTTTTTGAGATTTCGGTTTTTCCTGAGCCTGAGTTTTTTCAGCTTCTTGAGCAAAAGCGAGAGAAGGGAGCAGAAGTAGCGCGAGGAGGATGAATTTCATATTCGACAGATCAGGGATACAAAAAACCAGAATTGAGAAGAAAGAAAGCTGAGAATGAGGTTAGAATGGATTAGGGAATTCTGACGTTTCCGACAGCCACTACCAAAAAGCCGTTCTGGACATGGGTGGGAGAGAGCTTTAGGTTTCGCGGACTTAAATATAAACTATGAGACATTCCTTATTCAATCGTGCCACGCGGACAGCTTTGATCGCTCTCTCGGCTAGTGGCTTCATGATGGCGCAAGAGGCCGCAAAAGAGGCTCCGAAAGAGGCTGCAAAAGAGGCCCCGAAAGAGGCTGCAAAAGAAGCCCCAAAAGCAGCAGCAGCGGATATCAAGCCGGATTCATCCTACGCAGTAGGCTACAGCGCGGGTAGCGCGTTCGCTGAAAACTTCGGCACACACGGTGTGACCCTCAGCGACTTCGACATGGAAATTTTCATGAAAGGCTTCTCCGCAGCAGCTCAAGGCAAGAAGCCAGAGTTGGAAACCGAGAAGCTTCAGGCAGCGATGATGGGTTTGAGCGAGTTCGTCCAAGCACGCGAAAAAACGCTTGCGGATGAAAATTTAAAAATCGGTGCAGAGTTTCTTGCTAAAAACGGCAAACGCGAAGGCGTGACCACCAATAAGAGCGGTCTCCAATACGAGGTTATCACCAAGGGTGGAGATAAGAAATACATTGCCCCAACAGAGAAAGCACCAAGCGACAAAGTGTTCATGGTGAACTACAAAGGCACCAAGATCGACGGCACCCAGTTCGATGCTTCGCCAGAAGGTAAACCCGTCGAAATGACATTGCAGGTCGTAGAAGGATTTCGTGAGGCTTTGACCTCAATGCCAGTCGGCGCAAAATGGAAACTTTATATCCCAAGCGGCATGGCATACGGCGAACGCCGCGCAAGTGTCGACATCGGCCCAAACAGCACCTTGGTTTTTGAACTCGAATTAGTCGAAATTAAGGACGCTCCACCACAACCTTCATTCCCAGAAGGATTACAAATCCCGGGCGGTCAGTAATTGCTGAGTGATTGATTTCTAAAGCCCTCGGCTGTTTTCAGTCGAGGGCTTTTTATTGACCATAAAAAACAGGTTTCAAGATTCTAAAATGCTGATTAGGTTTAGGAAGTTATGGCTAAAAAAATGAGTAAAGGTGGGAAGCGTTTCCTTTCGCTAATCTTCCACGTGGTAGTGCTGATGATCATGGTGAGTCTTTACGATACCGCTCGCGGGGTGTTGAAAAATTACGAACCGAAAACCGCCACATCAGAAAAAGCTTCAAAGGACAAAAAAGCACCAACGGCGAAAAAGACGCCCAAGGAAGATACGATTAAGCCAATTTCAAAAAAAGCAACGCAGTCGACTGAGAAGTCAGCTCATACCAAGCTGACAGAAACCCGAGGCAAGATGGAAGAGCGGGGGACGTCGATGGAAGATCTGATGGCGGAGAAACAGCGCAGAGCTCAAGAAAAAGCTAAGCAGGAACAAAAATAATGATCCGACTGATCAGTCCAATCTGACAGATCCGACGGATCTTTATTAACGATTAAAAACTTAGCGCTTCAGAATTTTCGGAACCGCAGGTGCGCGCAGGCGATGTGGCTCTGGCATGTTAGAGCCAAGCAACGGACGGCAGTAGTTCATGAAATCTTGAGTCACTCCATTGCCTGCTTCGTTGATGAAATTGTCCGGCATGTGACGGGTTTTTCCGGCGACTTTCGTGATATCCACCAATTCATAATCGACCGAGTAATCCAGAACCGGGCGCTTGATCGCGACTGAGCCATCGACATTATCCCACATCGCGAATTGCACGGCTTTTTCGCCAACCTCACGTGCTTCACGTGCATCGCGATCCGATTGGATGCCCATGAAAGAGCGTTGAAGATAACCAAAAGTATCGGAACGGACGCGTTTGATTTTCAGGCCATCGCGGATCGTATCGGCCAAAAGATCGCCGAGTGCACCGGTTCCGGAAAGCTGGACGTTGCCATGTGAGTCGCGCTCTTCTTTTCCGAGAAGTTTCACGATCATCGGTGTGCCATCGGGATCGGAGATGCCTTCGGATACGGCGATGGTGCACAGACCGTATTTGGAATAAACGCGGTCGACATCAGCGAGCAACTGCTCGGTTCTGAAGTGGCGCTCAGGTACGTAAACGAGGTGTGGGCCGTCGTTGTAATATTTTTGAGCGAGAGCAGAAGCGGCAGTGAGGAAGCCGGCGTGGCGACCCATCACGCAACCGATGTAAACACCTTGAAGGGCGCGGTTGTCGAGGTTCACGCCCATGAATGCTTGGGCCACGAAACGTGCCGCAGAGCCGAAGCCCGGGCAGTGATCGTTTTCCATGAGATCGTTATCGATCGTTTTGGGAATATGGATGGCGCGCAGTTCGTAGTTCGCGGCTTGAGCTTGCTCGTTGACGATGCGGACGGTGTCGGACGAATCGTTTCCACCGACATAGAAAAAGTAGCGGATGTCGTGCGCTTTCATGACCTCAAACATGCGAGCGCAATATTCTTCGTTGGGCTTGTCGCGTGTGGAGAGCAGGCCGGAAGACGGTGTGCCGGCGACTTGTTCGAGGTTGTGTGTGGTCTCGCGAGTGAGATCGACGAAGTTTTCGTTGATGATTCCGGAAACGCCGTGGACGGCACCGTAGATCGAAGTGACCTGCGAGAACTTGCGAGCTTCAAGAGCGACGCCGACGACGCTCTGGTTGATCACTGGGGTGGGGCCGCCGCCTTGGGCGACGAGAACTTTTCCTTCAAGACGATTGCTCATAACGGCGGGAGGATTGCGGCTTTCGTGCCAACGGCAAACCTTAAATTTCAGAATTTCTCGGGAAAAATGAGGGCTGTATAGAAGGAAATAAATGATGGAGCCATATCGCGGTGAACTATTGGCTTCACAAATACGCTTATCATCCGAGAGTCAGGACTCATATTCATTTACAAAAATCCCTAAATTTTAGATGCAAAACCTTTCCTCATTGCTGATCGCTACGTTTCTTTTCGTTTTGTCATCACTCGTTTTTTCTGCTCCGCCAGATCTGACTGCGTCAGGAGTGATTGCTGGTATTGATACCAAAGAGACCTACAACCTTGGCCCCACCGGACTCCGTGGTTGGATTTATGTGAATCGAGACGGTGTGGGAGATATGGGTTTGATGACCGATGAAAGTCGGCAGATTCTCGTCACTGTCGTGAGCTCGCCAGCTAATGCGGTTTTAGAAGTAAACGATGTGATTCTTGGCGCGATGGCGGGCAGCAGTGGAAACGTGCCACTTTTCAGTAGTGATTGCCGAAAAGCATTTGGGGCAGCGATTGGTGAAGCGGAAAAAACTGGGGCGGGGACATTGCGGATCAAGCGTTGGCGTGCGGGACAAACGACGGATGTAAACATCAGTCTCCCCATTTTAGGAAACTATTCTGATACCGCTCCCTACAACTGCCCAAAATCCGCAGCGATTCTAACAGCGATAAGAAATAAGATGGTCGCGGATTTAATGGCCGAACCTTCTTTTTTTGTGAGCGATTATGCGAGCGCGGTGAGTGGTCTTGCGCTGCTTGCTAGCGTGAAACCAAAAGACCCAAATTACAAAGAGGTTCAAGAGCGACTTCAGTTATACGCACGACAAGTCTCAAACCAAGGACCGCAACAAGTATCGATTCCGATTTGGGATTGGTCTTACATTGGCCTTTTTCTATCAGAGTATTATCTCATCACAGGCGATGCACAGGTCATTCCCGGAATCAAAAATTTCACGCTGAAGCTTGCCCAGTCACAGAGCATTTATGGAACCTATGGGCATAGTCCATCGGCCTTTAAGCCGGATGGCTCGAAATCTCGTATCAGTATAGGATACGGACCCGTCAATGCAGTCGGTCTTACAGCAAACCTAGCACTTGTGATGGGTAAAAAAGCATTGGTGGCGGCAAAACAAAATGTCGATCCTGAGATCGATCTAGCAATAGAGCGTGGGTCGAAATTCTTCGGTTGGTTTACGAATAAAGGTTCGATTCCCTATGGCGAGCATGAACCAAGTGCCACGAATCACGCTTCTAACGGAAAAGATGCAACGGCTGCAGTTTTCTTTGGTCTGCAAGAAAACCGTAAGGCGGAAACAGAATATTTCACTCGGGTTTCTATCTCCACTTTCATCGGGCGTGAATATGGTCATACCGGGCAGGGATTGAGTTTCTTATGGAATCCTCTGGGAGCGGCAATGGGTGGCCCAATCGCAGCAGCAGAACACTTGAAACCCATACGCTGGCATTTGGATTTATCGCGTCGGACAGATGGATCCTTCGCCTACGACGGGCAGGAACAATACGGACCGGGAACCACGGCAGATGGCAGCTATCTTGGGAAATCAGATTACAGCGGACTGACTGCAACTGCGTATCAGCTTCTAACATTTAGTCTGCCTCTCAAACAGCTTTTCATCACCGGTAAGAATGCGAATCCCGGATACGTGCTCGATCCATCCAAAGTTGCTAACGCGATAACGGCCGCAACGTTTAAGTTGGATCGAACGAAACTAAGCATTGCTGAACTTACCGCGGCTTTAAATGAATACGACCCCGTGGTGCGTCATTACGCTGCGGTGGAATTATCGAGTCGTCAGTTAACAGATTCAGAGCTCACGACATTGCGGAATCTATTAACGAGTAAAAATTCTAACGAGCGTCAAGGTGCCTGCCAAGCCTTGGGTCTTCTTCAAGATTCGAAGGCGCTGCCGATTATTGTGCAGAGACTAAATGACCCAGATCTCTGGGTGCGGGCCAAAGCAGCAAGTGCGATTCGGAGTTATGAGCCCGCCGCGGCTAGCGCGTTTCTCACAGATATGCTCAATGCATTTATTAAAAACGCAACCGATCCGAATGTGATCAATTGGACCGATCCAATTCAGATCAGCAATCGCAATCTATCATTAGCTCTCTTTGGAAACGGTGTTCCGGATGGTTCTCCAGGAAATGATGTTGGTGAATATTTGAAGAAAGCGCCTAAAGAGCAACTGTATCGCGCGATTCAAGTGGGCCTGAAACAACCGGATTCCTATCCACGCACGGGCGTTGCGAGATTTTGTAAGATGAATCTCTCACTCGAAGACGTGCAGGCGTTGATTCCAGATATGTATGAAGTGGTTTCCACGGACTGTCAGGCCGACCGCATGTGGAGCGCCACTCCTCGTGCGTTGGGAATCCAAATGCTCACAAATTTCCAAATCGAAGAAGGGGTATCACTAGCCTATGCAATGTTAAAAGATCCGGGAGAATTTGCGTGGGGAGCTGATGAGTATCAAGATGCTGCGCTACAAGCACTTGCGACCTACGGCGATGCTGCACGCTATACTCTTCCAAAACTGCGAGATTTGCGGGATAAATGGGATCCATCCAGTTCGATTTACGCCACCTTGCTCAAAACGATCGAATCAATTGAAAATGCTAGCGTTTCGCCTAAGAAAAATCTTGGGCTACCTGTGGCTAATGCGCAGGTAATTGTGACCACGGATGCAAAAGCCATCAAACTGAGCGGTGAATCTCCGCGTGGCGAGGTTGCGTTTGTAAATATCACTCAGCCTTCGTCTGGTAAGCTAAGTGGAACCGCTCCAAATCTAACATTTACTCCAGCTCCCGGTTTCAAAGGGGTAACTACTTTCACCTTTCAGACAAAAGATGCTTTGACGATATCTGAGCCTGCCTTCGTCACGATCATCGTCGGAGCGGGTGGCAACGGCCTTAAGGCTGATTATTTTAAAGATTCCAGTTTCGCTAGCCTTGTTCTCTCTCGCACCGATCCTGAAGTGAATTTTGAGTGGGGAAAGGACACGCCGGACCGGTCCATTGAGTCGGAACAATTTAGTGTGCGTTGGAGTGGCTTATTGCTCGTTCCAGAGACAGGAGACTACACCTTTTCCGCTCTGAATAGTGATGGGATGCGAGTGTATGTGAATGGCACTCTTGTGTTAGATCGTTTCATGGATCAAGCACCGGTCTGGACAGATAGTAATCCGATTCATCTCAAGGCGAGGCAGGTTGCCGATATCCAGATAGATTATTATAAAAAAACTGGGTCAGGAGTTGCGAAACTCAAGTGGTCTGGCCCAAGTTTCACGGGACCAAATGGATCTATCATCAGCAAAGAGTGGTTGCATGATGGTAAGGGGATAGAGAATCGACCTGCCTATGCAAATTCGCAAAACGTTAGCACGGTGCTAAACAAGCCAGTGCCGATTACGATTTCTGGTAGTGGAGGGAATTTGAAGTATTCACTTACGAGACCACCGGCAAATGGGAAATTGAGTGGAGCTGTGCCACATATCATTTATACGCCGAACCCGAATTTCAGTGGGATGGATCACTTTGAGTTTTCGGTTATCAATGGCAAAATAAAATCAGAGCCAGCTAAGGTTATGATTGATGTGAGAGCTGGAGATCCAGTTTCTTACACATGGAATAATGCCAGTGCGGGAAATTGGAGCGATACAAGTTCGTGGAGTCCGAATGCACCTGCTCCGGCTGGTGCATCAAATTTTGTGATCCGATTTGATGCGCCCGGGAGCTACAACGTGATTCATGATTTGAGTAATGGATTCAAACTCAATCAGCTCCATTTTGGAGGAGGTGTGACTTTAGGCGGAAGTTTGGGTATCGCGTTCCTTGCAAATGGTGGGTTGCTTCCGCAGATCATTCAGAACAGCAGCGAACAGGTAACCTTGCAAATTCCGTCACTGCTGACAGCGATGACGGAAGTGGGAGGCGATGGCTCAGGAATAATGATCCTTGATACTTCTTGTGCACTCACTGGCGATGGGGGCTTGATAAAAAATAACCCTGGAATTCTAGAAATCCGTAGTGCCTCTAACAGCTTCAAAGGTGGAACTATCATCAAAAAAGGAATGTTGCGTTTGAATGATGACATCAAAGATGCACTCGGTTCAGGGTCTATCACCATGGATGGCGGCACGCTCTATCTCAACCGCGTTACTCTTGATAATCCGGTAACACTCAATGGCGGTACGATTTTGTCTGATAACGGCTTCGGAAATAACCTGACTGGAGCCGTCACACTGAATTCCAACACAACGCTAAATATCGTTTATAAATTAACCATTAGCGGAGAAGTTTCAGGAGCAGGCGGCATCACTAAAACGGGTGATTCTGAGCTCGTGCTTTCCGGTAAAAACAGTTTCACAGGCACTAATAAAATCGCTCTAGGAACTCTCACATGCTCAAGCGTATCGGCACTTGGAGAGAGTTCTCTGGACATATCGACGGGCGCGAAAGTCAATTTAGACTTCAGTGGAATTCAAGATATTAGCGCATTGACCTACAATGGTGGAGCTAAGCTTCCACCGGGGACATATGGCTCTGGTCAGTCCTCAGCGAAAAATAAAAACGACGAGTATTTTTCGGGATCAGGTCAGGTTCGAGTGACGGATAGATAAACCTCAGCTCTTGCGCGATGCGGGATAGGCGGGCAGATTGTTTTCAGATGAATCGCGAAGAGATGGCTGGGGTTTTGGAGAAGATCGCTCTGTTGTTGGAGTTGAAGGGGGAGAATCCGTTTAAAGTGCGGGCGTACCGGCAAGGCGCAGAGGTTGTGTTGGCGATGGAAGAGGATGTCGTTGAACTGGCGAAGAACGATGAATTGAAGGGCGTGAAAGGCATCGGTGAAGCGTTGCGGGATAAGTTGGGAGAGCTTGCGAAAACGGGAAAACTAGAGTTTTACGAAACTTTAAAAGAAGAGTTTCCGCCGACCATTTTTGATTTGTTCGAAGTGCAAGGGCTTGGACCGAAGAAGATCAAGGCGTTGTATGAAGAGCTGGGGGTGGTTTCTTTGGAGAAGCTCAAAGCGGCATGTTTAGAAGGGCGAGTGGCGACGCTGGCGGGGTTTGGTGAGAAAACCCAAAGCAAGATTATTGAGGGAATCGCAGCGAACGAAAAGTTTGCGGATCAATTTCTGTTAGGAAAAATCGGGATTGTGGTTGAGGGGATTTTGGAAATGTTGCGGATGCATCCGGAGATTTCGAGAGTGGCGGTAGCGGGATCTTATCGACGGGCCAAAGAGACCGTGGGCGATTTAGATTTTCTAGTGGCTACAAAAGAAGGCGCGTTGGTATGTGAGGATTTCACAACTCTGCCCGAGGTGGAGTCGGTGATCGCTTGTGGGGATACAAAAGCTTCGGTGCGTTTAAAAAACGGGATGCATTGCGATTTAAGAGCCGTGAAGAATTCGGAGTTTCCGTTTGCGTTGCAGTATTTCACGGGTTCCAAGGAGCACAATGTCGCGCTGCGATCACTGGCGTTGAAGAAGGGTTGGTCGTTAAATGAATACGGGTTGAATCCTGTGAGTGAAGATGTTGAGCGTCTCGTGGTGGAGGATGAGAAGGATATTTATCGATTGTTAGGTTTGCAGTTTATCGAGCCGGAGTTGCGCGAAAACCGTGGCGAGATCGAAGCGGCGGCGGAGAAGCAGTTGCCGCGATTGGTGGAGCTGATGAATCTTCGTGGGACGTTTCACAATCACACCACGGCATCGGATGGAAAAGATACTCTTGAGGGAATGGTGGAAGAAGCAATGGATCTCGGTCTGCAATATCTTGGGATTTCCGATCACTCAAAATCTTCGTTTTGGGCGAATGGCCTAAATGAAGAGCGTTTACTCGAACAAATTAAGGAGATCAGAAATTTGGAAAAAACGCTGAACGGTTTCCGCATTTTCGCGGGCAACGAGGTGGATATTCTCAAAGATGGTAGCCTGGATTTTTCCGATGACATTCTTGCTCAACTCGATTTCTGCGTCGCATCGGTTCATAACTTGATGAACATGGATGAGCAAACGATGACAGCTCGGATTTGCCGCGCGATGGAGAACGAACATGTGACGATGCTAGGGCATGTGACGGGTCGGCTCCTGCTTAAACGCGATGCTTACGCAGTGGATCACGCGAGAATTATCGATTGCGCGGCTGCGACGCGAACCGTGATCGAGCTGAATTGCAGTCCCATGCGGATGGATATGGACTGGCGCTGGTGGAAGCGTGCGCGCGATAAAGGGGTGCTGTGCTCGATCAATCCCGATGCGCATTCGCGCGCAGCCCTTCATTATCTTGGGCAAGGGGTTAAGATCGCGCGTAAGGGTTGGATGCGAAAAGAGGATGTGCTCAACACGCGCTCTGTAAAAGAGATTGAAGCCTTTTTGGCTAAGCCGAAAGTAGAGAGGTAGGGCTTGCAGGGAGGAGGTTCGGGGTGCAGGGTTTGCGGGTATGTTCACGCCTACTTGGAAAAAAGATGCGATTCACCTCGGCAAGGGAGCGATCAAATTTATCAATTACAAAAGAGATTTGCTGACTGCGGATCGAATAGCGGAGATCGAGTCGCGGCACAAAGATTTGATCCAAGCGATCAAGGGTAAAGATAAGGAAAAGGTAGAAGAGGCATCGAAGCAATTGCGGGCGACGTGTGAAAACTCTTTACCTCGTGAGAAGCCGCAAGGTTGGTTTCAGGAGAACGTCGAAGTCATGTTTGTTGCGATCGTGATCGCTCTTGGTTTACGTGCGTATTATCTGCAACCATTTCGGATTCCAACGGGATCGATGCAGCCGACTTTGAACGGGATTGTGGGAACGCCCATGAAACAAGAGGAATGGCCATCGTTTCCACAGAGAGTGATGGAGGCTGTTTTGCGCGGTAGAAGCTATGAAAAAGTGGTGAATGATAAAGACCGTCGGGTAAAGCCTCTGATGAGACCGACTTCAGATGGTATCGAGGTAGGAGGAGAAGTTGTAGACTATCAGTGGATGCATTTTTTCAGTCGTTCTCAATTAATTAGCTATGACCAAGAACCGTTGAGGTTACCTGCGCCAGCAAATCAGGCATATGACATTGGTCTTCAAGCCGCTTACCGCGAGGCTCTTAATAACCGTGATACTTTGAAGAAAGGTCAGGTTCTAATGGAGGGATATATCGATTCAGGCGACCTCGTATTGGTGGATAAATTTTCGTATCATTTTAGGAAACCCAAACGTGGGGAGGTATTTGTTTTTGATACGCTCGCCATCAAAGGCATCCAAGAGCACAGCGGACCCCAGGGTGGCGGATCTCATTACATCAAACGCTTGGTCGGTGTGCCGGGTGATGAGCTTGCGATCATGACTCCTGATTTGATCGTAAATGGAAAAGTGGCGAATGAGCCGGGCATACGCGCTGTCGCGGATGGTAAGCCTCCGTTTGGCGAGAAACATGAAGGTTACGTTTTGGCGCAGCCAAGCCGTGAGCAGAAGCGGTATTTGGTGGCTAAAGAGGATATTTTACCGCTTAAAGGCGAGAAGGCCAAACCGGGCATGCGTGAATACGCAGCGATGGGTGATAACACGGGTAATTCCCTAGACTCGCGTTACTGGGGTTCTGTGAAGGAATTCAACCTCGTCGGCCCCGCCTTGTTCTCGCTCTGGCCTTTCACATCGGGTCATTGGGGTTTCATAAAATAGGTTTTATTCGTGTCTGCCGCATCTGAGATCACCCGGAAGGCGGAATCCAACCTGGCCTTCGCGTTGAAAATCCTGCCAAAGGACAGACGCAAGGATATGGTGATTTTCTATGCATTTTGCCGGACGGTGGATGACATCGCGGATGAACTGGGAGTCTCGGTGTCTCAGCGTAGAGAGGGTTTGAAAGGTTGGGAGGATGGCATTCGCCATGGTTTTCCTTCTGAGCACGAACTCGGTAATGAGTTGATGGAAATGATTGCGCGCCGCGGCATCTCTCAAGAATGGTTGTTAGAAATTATCGACGGCTGTCGGATGGATCTGGAGCCGCAGAAATTTGGAAGCTGGGAAGCACTTGCCAAATACAACTGGAAAGTAGCGGGGGTGGTCGGGTTGGTTTCGACAAGGATTTTTGGATGCATACACGAGAGTTCAGATCGTTATGCGGAAACTCTGGGAAATGCGCTGCAACTGACGAATATTTTGCGCGATGTTGGAGAGGATCTTGCCAACGGCGGGCGGATTTATTTACCGGAAAATGATATGATCCGTTTTCAATACTCGGAGCGTGATTTAATCGGCAGGGTCTATGATGGCCGGTTCATCGCAATGATGCATTATCATGCAGAGCGTGCAGAGTATCTTTTCCGGGAGGCTGAGGCGCTGATCCATCCCATGGATCGTCATGCCCTCCTGCCCGCGCGCGCGATGGCGGAAATCTACCAATGCCTGCTTGAAAAGATGAAGGAAGAGGGGTTTAAAGTGTTCGATAGGCGTTTTTCGGTCTCAAAAGCCAAAAAACTGCTCATTCTTCTGAAATTTCTGATAGCAGGCGCGATTAGAAGTGAATAGCTTACCCACTAACACAGTCCGAAAAACCATGACCAAACTCATACTCACGATGGCCGCAGGGTCGGCACTTTTACTGGTTTCTTGCGAACCGATCCCAGTTTACGATCACCAACATCAACGTCCTTATCCAGGAGATCGTCCGCAGCAGACAGATCGTCCCTATAACGATGAACAAGATGACGTCAGACCAACGACAAGAGATCAATATCCAGTCGCTGAACGGACCGCGAATCCGAATCATGTGATTAGTCCTTATTCTCCTTACAATGTGATCAATGTGGAAGGGTTCCGTTCGGGACAACTTGCCAAAGATCCATCGAATCAGAAGGTTTTCCGGATTCCGTAAAGACTTAGTTACGGCATCTTGCCCGTGAAATGATGATACTTGGAATTGATCTCGGCACGACTCACTCGGCGGTGGGTGTGGTGGATTCAGGTTTCCCTATTTTACTCGCTGATGAGGAAGGTAAACGCATCATTCCAAGCGCCGTTTGGTATGGTGAAAGCGGCGAGATCGAGGTCGGGCGCAAAGCGTTGAGAAGACGCGTGACCGATCCGCTGCGGGTCGTGACCAGCGTGAAACGCTGGATGGGAGCAGGACGCATGGATGATCCTGTGCTAAATGCGGTGGGGAAAACACCCGAAGAAGTCAGCGCGGATATTTTGAGAGAACTCAAGCGCATCGCGGAATGGCGTTTGGAAACTGAGGTCAGACAAGCAGTGGTGACAGTTCCGGCTTATTTCAACGATTCTCAGCGCGCAGCGACGAAGCGGGCTGCAGAGCTCGCGGGTTTGGAGGTGGTGAGAATTTTGAATGAACCTACTGCAGCAGCCTTGGCTTATGGGCTGGATAAGCTGAAGGATCGATCTCGTGTGGCTGTTTATGATTTGGGAGGTGGAACCTTTGATCTCTCCATTCTTGAGATGCAGGAAGGCGTTTTTCAGGTATTGGCAACACACGGCGACACACATTTGGGCGGAGATGATGTGGATCAAATGATATCCCGACTCTTACTCGATGGCTTGGGTGATCTATCACCTGAAATGAAAATGCGTTTTCTGGAAGATGCAGAAAAGGCGAAGCGGGTGCTCTCCGAGGAAGAAAGCTACACGGTGAGAATTCCGTTTTACGATGGATCTAGTAGTTTTGAGAAAACGATTACTAGAACCGAGCTCAACGCGATGACTCGGGACTGGATTGCAAAAACGCTTAAATGTTCTCAGCAAGCGATGCTAGACAGTGGATTAAAAAACTCGGATCTCGATGCCGTTGTTTTAGTGGGTGGCAGCACGCGGATGCCTGCGGTGAGGATAGCTGTCGCAGCATTTTTCGAAAAGAATGTCGATGTCACCCAGCATCCCGATGAAGCGATTGCGCTTGGCGCGACGATACAGGCAGGGGTTTTAAGTGGGGCGATGAGCAAGATGGTTTTGTTAGACGTTACGCCGCTGAGTCTAGGAATCGAAACCTTCGGGGGGTTGATGAATGTGTTGATCCCGCGAAATACGACGATCCCCTGCAAAGCTGGTGAGATGTTCACTAATGCGGCAGATGGTCAGCGAAACATGCGGGTCAGGGTTTTGCAGGGCGAGCGCGAGATGGCGCGTGATAACTGGGAGCTAGGAAATTTCGATGTGGAAATGGAAAGCGCTCCAAAAGGTCAGGCGCGTGTCGGGGTGCAGTTCAAGATCGATGCGGATGGGATTTTAGAGGTTCTTGCCCGAGATACTTCGACCGGTAAAGATGTGGTTGTGAAGATTGAAAATTCCGCGGTGAATGTGGACGATGCGGCAGTGGAGCAGATGGTGGGGGAGTCGGTCGAGTTTGCCTTTGAAGATATGTCCGAGCGGATTTTCACTGAGGCAAAGATGAAAGCCGATGAATTATTGCCCGCGGTGGAGATGATTTTAGAACAAGGTTTTGTCGAGGAGGAGGAACGTGAGGAGATTGAAAAAGCCGTATCTAACGTGAAGGCTTCGATGGCATTGGGTAATGCGAACGCTTTGAAGGCAGCGGTCAAAATATTGGACGAAGCAACCGAGGCAGCAGCGGCTCGTCTGGTCGAGCGTGCGATGGAAGAAGCTTTGGAAAGAGAGATGGGGATATGAAAGCAGCAATTCCGGTCAGACGCGCGATGGTGACAGGTGGCGCGGGGTTTATTGGAGTCAATCTGGTGCGGCGATTGTTAGATGAAGGTCACGAAGTTTTGAATTTTGATAAACTGACGTATGCGGGGAATCTGGGATCACTCCGCGATGTGGAAAATCATCCGCGATATCATTTTGCGCGCGGAGACGTGGCGGATCGTGAACGACTTGGGAATGTGATTTCCGAGTTTAATCCGAATCGGATTTTTCATCTTGCTGCTGAGAGTCACGTGGATCGGTCTATTGCAGAGCCATTGGATTTCGTGAAGACCAACGTCCTTGGAACCGCATGTTTGTTAGATGCGGCACTGGAATTCTGGAAGCAGAAGAATCATGATTTCCGGTTCATCCATCTCTCAACTGATGAAGTTTTCGGATCATCATCTGAGGGCTATACTTTCGATGAAAAAAGTCGGTATCAGCCGAATTCGCCTTATTCTGCGAGTAAAGCAGGTAGCGATCATATGGTTCGAGCATGGCACAAAACCTATGGTTTGCCGACGGTTGTTGTGAATTGCTCCAATAACTACGGACCGTATCAGTATCCAGAAAAGCTCATTCCCAGAGTGATATTGGCGGGAATTTTAGGAAAGCCGATTCCTGTATATGGGACAGGCGAGAATGTTCGCGACTGGTTGCATGTGCAGGATCATTGCAAGGCATTAGTGCAGATTTCTGAAAGGGGGCAAGTGGGCTCGGAATATGTGATTGGAGGGAATTCCACGATTCGGAATATAGATTTGGTCAACGATTTGCTGGGTATCGTCGAAAAAGTTTCGAGTGATTACGGCTCACAAATATCCGAGACGAATCAGTTGGTGAAATTTGTGGCTGACAGACCGGGTCACGATTTCCGTTATGCGGTGGACAGTGGGAAATTACGTTCAGAGCTTGGTTGGGAGCCCGGGGTGACCTTTTTTGACGGTCTGGAATCCACAGTCAGATGGTATTTTGAAAATCGAGCATGGTGGGGTTCTATATTGGATGTTAGCTATCGGGCAGACGGATTTGAGTGATGAAAGTTTTGCAAATATTACCTGAGTTGAATTCCGGTGGAGTCGAGCGCGGGACGCTGGAAGTCGCAGATTACTTGATCAAAAATGGCCATGAAGCACTGGTGGTTTCAAACGGCGGTAGACAAGTTGAAGCGTTGGAAAAAATGGGCGGGAGGCATATCGCTATGCCAGTGCATCGTAAAAGTTTAAGCACCTTGTTTCAGGTCAAAGCTTTCAGATTATTACTGGAAAAAGAAAAACCAGATATTTTGCATATCCGCTCGCGAGTGCCTGGTTGGATTGCATGGCTTGCATGGCGGAAAATGAATCCAGCAACCCGTCCCCGCCTCGTCAGTACGGTGCATGGCTTTTACTCCGTGAGTTTTTATTCTGCAGTGATGACCAAAGGTGAAAAAGTCATCGCGGTTTCGGAGAGTATTCAGAAATATATTTTGGAGAATTATCCGAAAGTTGAGGGTGAAAAGATAGAAGTGATATACCGCGGTATTGATCCAGCGGATTACCCTTCGGGATACAAACCATCTGATGAGTGGCTGCAACGCTGGAAGTCAGAGAACCCTCAGCTCAATGAGAAAATCGTTTTCCTGCTTCCTGGCCGAATCACCAGACTCAAGGGCCATTCAGACTTTTTTAAACTGCTACTCGGATTGAAAAAAAATGGCCACGATGTGTATGGCTTGGTGGTAGGTGATACTCATCCAAAAAAGCGTGCATATCTGGACGAATTACGAGCTTTAGTTATCGAGCAGGGATTGGGTGATTCTGTTGCTTTTACAGGTCATCGTTCTGATGTTCGTGAAATCATGTCAGTTAGTCATGTGGTTTGCGCACTTTCTCAGCAGCCAGAATCATTCGGGCGAACAGTGCTAGAAGCGCTGGCAATTGGTAAACCGGTAATAGGTTACGACTGCGGAGGAGTGGGGGAGTTGTTATCGACGATTTTCCCTGAAGGGCGGGTGAAACTCATGGATTCCGAGGGTTTATTACAAGCTGCACTCCGTATTCTTGCTCATCAAACAACCCCAAAGATTCCCGATTCGGCGTTCACTTTAGAGGCGATGTGCGCCTCTACTTTGAGGCTTTATAAGAGTCTCTTGCGCTAGTGACCTGAAAAATGAAAAAACTTCTACCAATAGCGGTGATGGCATGAGATGAATTGCGCGCTTCATGAATCAAATCGCAATTGTAGGTTTAGGATATGTAGGACTTCCCCTTGCGCTCCAGTTTGCGCGACGTGGGGTCAGAGTGCTTGGATTGGATATCGATACCAAGAAAGTCGACGCACTTCTCGCTGGAAAGAGCTACATCAAACATGTTGCGTCGGATCGCATCGCAGCGCAGGTGCAAGAGGGTAAACTTGATGCATCAACGGATTTTTCGCGGGTAGCTGAAGTGGACGCAGTGATTCTTTGTGTGCCAACGCCGCTCAATCATTTTAGAGAACCCGATCTAAGCTATGTGCTGGATACTGGGCGTGCGATTGCACCTTATATTAAAGAAGGTGCCGTAATTGTGCTGGAATCGACGACTTATCCGGGAACTACGGATGGCGAACTTCTGAAAATTCTGGAACAAGGGTCAGGAAAAAAAGCCGGTGTGAATTTCCATCTGGCATTTTCCCCAGAACGAGAAGACCCAGGTAATCCCGATAGTAAGGTTGAGAAGATTCCCAAAGTTATTGGTGGTTTGACACCTGTGTGTTTGGAGAAGGCCATGCATTTATACAGCTTGGCTATCGATAAGCTCGTTCCAGTGAGTTCGTGCCGAGTCGCGGAAGCAACTAAGCTGTTAGAAAATATTTTCCGTTCAGTAAACATCGCCTTAGTGAATGAACTCAAGGTTGTTTATGGCGCCATGGACATCGATATATGGGAAGTCATCGAGGCCGCGAAAACCAAACCCTTTGGCTTCATGCCATTTTATCCCGGTCCGGGCCTTGGTGGTCATTGTATCCCCATAGATCCTTTCTATCTCACCTGGAAAGCGCGTGAATTTGGGCAGCACACGCGTTTCATCGAGCTGGCTGGTGAGATCAATACAGCGATGCCCGACCATGTGGTAAAAGTTTGTTTTGAGGCACTCAATCAAGATGGTAAATCCGTAAAAAAATCGCGCGTTTTGATACTTGGTCTCGCTTACAAGGCGAATGTTGACGACGACCGCGAGTCACCGAGTTATAAGCTGATCGAAAAATTTGAAGCCTTGGGAGCGCAGGTATTTTATCACGATCCCTTTGTACCAGTTATTCCGATGACCCGCGAGCATGCCGAATACGCGGGGCGTAAGTCAGAACAGGAGATTACTGAAAACTACGATCTCATCGTGCTTTCAACAGGGCACGATGCATACAAGCAGCATGATTTCTCAGAATATAACATTCCTCTGGTGGATACGCGAAACGCGGTGGCTACTGAAAAGCGTCCTGTAAAGTATTATAGAGCCTGAGAAAATTCGAAAGCAGTCCAAGCGTAAACCGATTCTCAAGGCACTTAAATCATCATGGGCAATGACGGCTAGTTCTACTCAGCGTGTCTATTGCGAGCTATAATATCGCCGATTTTTATTTCAGGATGAGAAGCGATGTTGGGGACATCATACTCGCCGGGAAAAGACTCTTGCGAATTGGTGAACGATTGTCCGTCTCTACGAATGTAAGTGATTTCGAGAAGCTTCGGAACAACATAACCACAGAATACCCGTGGGGGGCTTGCATTATTGGCATGTAGATGGACGGGCGCAAAAACCGAGTTCAGCTTACGAAGTACATTAAGGTTTCTGAGACGCCGGCGTGATTGGCTCGGACGTCCTAGAGGAGTGTGGATCTCGATGCAGATCTGGCGGAATCTATGAAGAATTTCCGTAGACATGTTTTCGAATACCTCCCATTCATAGCCGTCGATATCGATTTTCAGAATCAAGTCGCCAGCGTAGTCAGACATTTCCTCACCTAGGATTTCACCAATCGTTTTCATCTTGGGATGGTGTCCTTTTATGCCGGAAATGCCGCACTGATGGAAATGCAACCGCGGGTTATCTTTGACTGCATCCGGAGCTTCTACGGTGTGGTCAAACTGGTAAATATCCATCCCATACTGACTCATTTCCGAATCCCAAGTAACATCAGTTCCAATCCCCAGCGAAAGCGCTGCGTTAATTCCTTCGAAATCATCGACCATGACATAACCACCGTCGGATTTACGGTTGCCGATCCTTATTTTCTTCAGACCTGGGTATGTTTTCGGACGAACAAGGTCGTAAAGTTCAAAAATATGTTCTTTTCGGCCACCAGTTATTAGAAATCGCAAGTTATCAAAGCTCATCATCGGATTGATGCTGTCGCTCACTCTATTTGTTGTCAAGTGTCCGGGACAATGCTGAGCTAGTATGAAGAATTGGGCTTGTCGTTAGTTGATAGTGCCGATTAGGTATATGCATCAATGCCGAAAGCAGTCATTTCTATCATCAAGGGAGGTCTGGGAAATCAGCTGTTTATCTACGCTGCTGCAAGAGCATTTGCGTTGCGTAACGGGCGCGAGTTATTTCTCGATACAACTCGAGGTTTCAAAAATGATGGATACGGAAGGTGCTATCGTCTTCATCTTTTCCCCATCAAAGCAAAGTCAATGCCTGAAGAGTGGCGGGTAGCACCCAGCCTTAAGCATATACGCCATAAGGCTTTGAGAGCCTGGAATAAAATACTACCCAGAGCTTCCCGCAGTTATCTTGCTGAAAGGCGTGACCTTGGAGTGGAACAGCTCACTCGATTGAGTTCAAGTAAGGAGAGGGTGACGATGTTAGGTTATTGGCAGGATGAGGCTTATTTTCGCGATTTTGCGGATAATATCCGAGAGGAATTATCACCTCCAACACCAATCGACACACGGAATTTAGATCTAGTTACTGCACTTCGTGAAGAAGGTTCAGTGTTCCTGCACGTTCGCCGCAAGAACTACCCAGAATTATTGCCAAGTTCATACTACCAAAGCGCTATCGAATTTCATCAGTCTAAGGCGCCTAATTTACATTTTTACATTTTTGGAGACGATCTTGAGTGGGCGATGAAATCCCTGGATTTTCATGGATCACCAGTAACAATGGTAGACTGGAATTCCGAAAATGAACTCTTAGATCTATGGTTAATGAGCCGCTGTCGTCACGCGATCATTGCAAATAGTTCCTTCAGTTGGTGGGGAGCTTGGTTGGGTGGCGACGCTTCAGAAGGGCGTATGATCGTTGCACCAGAAAATCCCCATTGGAATATGCGTTCCGCAACCGGTTGGTCTTCCATCCCATACGAAATCAGAGACTAATACAGAAATTTAGTCTTGAACCGTATCGTTCAAAATCTAGCCTCTCTGTAGCGTAGATGGGAACAAGTTGTAGCCCTTTTTAAATATTAAAATGAAAGCAGTTTTACTTGCCGGCGGACTTGGAACTAGAATTTCCGAGGAAACTCATCTCAAGCCAAAGCCGATGATCGAAATTGGCGGTAAGCCAATTCTTTGGCATATCATGAAGCTCTATTCGATGCATGGCGTTAATGATTTCATCATTTGCTGTGGATATCGGGGATATATTATCAAAGAGTATTTCGCGAATTACTTTTTGCATATGTCCGATGTGACATTTGATATGCAGAATAATCGAATGCAGGTGCATCAACAAAATGCCGAGCCATGGAAAGTCACTTTGGTGGATACCGGGGATGAAACCATGACAGGTGGTCGCCTCAAAAGGGTCGCATCGTATTTACAGGATGAAGAATTATTTTGCTTCACCTACGGAGACGGGGTTTCGGATGTGGATATCACGAAACTTTTATCATTTCACAAGAGTCACGGAAAATTGGCAACCGTGACAGCTGTTCAGCCTCCGGGAAGATACGGGGCACTGCAACTGGAAGACACTTGCGTCTCGGGATTCGCTGAAAAGCCCCGTGGAGATGGCGGCCTCATCAACGGAGGTTTCTTTGTGCTCTCACCAAAGTGCATTGACTTGATTGAGTGTGATTCCACAGCGTGGGAAGGTAGTCCGCTTAATACGCTCGCATCAAAAGGGGAGTTAATGGCATTTGAACACCAAGGCTTCTGGCAGCCGATGGATACGTTGCGCGAAAAAAAGTTTTTAGAAGAATTGTGGGAATCCGGAAAAGCTCCGTGGAAAACTTGGTAAAAATGGTCGATAATTTTTGGAAAGGACGTTCCGTTTTTTTGACGGGTCACACGGGTTTTAAAGGTGGCTGGCTTGCGCTCTGGTTACATAGTTTGGGTGCGGAAATTCATGGATACGCTCTAGATCCTCCCACATCGCCGTGTCTCTTTGACTCAGCTGGCGTTTCTTCGATATTGGCATCGGACACACGAGCTGATCTTTCTGAGCTGGAAAGATTGCGTTCTGCAATTCTCTCCGCTCAACCAGAGATTATTTTTCATCTCGCGGCGCAACCTTTGGTTAGAGAAAGTTACAAAGATCCCATAGGTACTTTTGAAACTAATGTCCTTGGAACCGCACATTTACTTGAGGCAGCTCGTTCTTCTGAGAACACCAAAGCAATAGTTTGTATCACCACAGACAAGGTCTATGAGAACCGAGAGTGGGTTCATCCTTACCGAGAATGTGATCATTTGGGGGGATACGATCCCTACAGTGCGAGTAAAGCGGCATGTGAGATCGTCGTAGCTTCGTATCGATCCAGTTTCTTCAATAAAGTTACAGGTCATTCTGCGATGATCGCCACCGCACGTGCGGGAAATGTAATTGGTGGTGGCGATTGGGCCGTTGATCGATTGGTTCCCGACTGCCTGCGTCTATTCGCAGAAGGTAATCCAGTGCATCTAAGATCTCCAAATGCCGTGCGTCCATGGCAACATGTACTTGAACCACTTGCTGGTTACTTAGAACTAGCAAAAGCACTATGTCAGCAGGATGCTAAGCAGTTTGCGAACGCGTGGAATTTTGGGCCGGATCCATGTGGAGATGCCACTGTCGGTGAGATTGCGAGTAAAATGGCTTTGTTGTGGGGGGAGCATGCAGCAGTTACTCACGATTTATCAGGTTCCCACCCGCACGAAGCAAACCTTCTCAGTTTAGATAGTTCTCGCGCTCGGCAATTTCTTAACTGGCATCCTCGATGGAGTCTTGAAGAATCCTTAATCAAAACGGTGGATTGGCATAAAGCATGGCTGGCTGGTTCGGATATGAGTGGAATTTGTTTGGAACAAATCGGAGCTTATCAAAATGCATCATGAGTTCTCGGTTTCACATCCTTGAAACGCAGTTGCAGGGTTTAAATATCCTTCAACCGAAGAGGCTTGGTGATCATCGTGGTTATCTTGAGCGTATGTTTTGCACTGCGGATCTTGAGGAGGTGTTAGGAAGCCGCTCAGTTGCTCAAATTAACCGTACTTACACTGAAAAAAAAGGAACTGTGCGTGGAATGCATTTTCAGTTAGCACCTCATGCTGAAATGAAATTTGTCACCTGTCTAAAAGGTGAGGTTTTCGATGTAGCAGTGGATTTGAGGACGCATTCGTCTACTTATTTGAAATGGCACGCTGAGATATTGAGTGAACAAAATCATAAAATCCTTGTGATACCTGAGGGATTCGCCCACGGTTTTCAGGCACTATCTGATAATTGCGAGATGCTATATTTTCACACAGCCGCCTATCAACCGTCCGCTGAAAGCGGGCTCAATGCACGTGATCCCGCACTAGCGATTGATTGGCCATTAGCGATTAGCGAAATTTCTGAAAGAGATGCATCTCATCCATTTATCAGCAAACCATGAACTGTCGCCACTGCCAAACTCCGCTGATTCTGCCTTTCCTTGATCTAGGATCAGCTCCTCCTTCAAACGCGTATCTGACTTGCGATGCTCTTGCGAAGCGCGAAATTCACTATCCACTAAAAGTGATGGTTTGCGATCAGTGCTGGCTTGTTCAAACCGAAGATACGGCGGATGCAGATGAACTGTTTGACGAGGACTACGCCTATTTCAGCAGTTTCTCTACAAGCTGGGTGAAACACGCAGAAGCGTACGTCGAAGAAATGACGAGACGCTTCGACATTGGAACCGCATCCCATGTGGTGGAAGTTGCGGCAAATGATGGTTATTTACTTCAGTTCGTAAAAGAGCGAGGCATCCCATGTACTGGAGTGGAACCAACCGCCAGTACGGCCACCGCCGCTCGAGCAAAAAGCATTGAGATTATTCAGGAATTTTTCGGAGTTCAGCTTGCAGAAAAAATGGTTCAGCATGGCAAACAAGCGGATCTAACAGCTGCCAATAACGTACTCGCTCACGTGCCCGACATCAATGATTTCGTCTCTGGCTTCACCCGTCTTCTTAAGCCAAACGGTGTTGCAACTTTTGAGTTCCCGCATCTTTTAAATCTCATCCAGAAAAATCAGTTTGATACGGTCTATCATGAACATTTTTCTTATCTTTCACTGACCGCAGTGAATCATATTTTTTCTGCCAACGGACTTTACGTTTTTGATGTAGAAGAGATACCAACTCATGGCGGTAGCCTAAGAGTTTTAGCAGGGGTAGCAAAATATCAGCATCACCCCGTTAAAGATGTTGTTCAGAGTATTCTCTTACGTGAGAAGGATGCTGGATTAACCAGTACAGAAACTTACACCTCATTCCAATCGCACGCCGACAAAGTGAAGGACGATTTCGTTTCGTTTCTTATCGAGGCAAAACGTACAGGTAAAACTGTGGCTGCATACGGTGCGGCCGCTAAGGGTAATACTCTAATGAATTATGCCGGTATTCGGCCCGATCTTATATCATTCGTCGTCGATCTGAACCCCGCCAAACAAGGTAAGTTCATGCCGGGAAGCAGAATACCTATTGTGGACGAAAGCCACATAGAGAAATCTAAGCCCGATTATATCGTTATTCTACCTTGGAACCTTCGTGAGGAAATTATCCAACAATTAGAAATCATTCGTCAGTGGGGTGGAAAATTCGTCACTGCGGTGCCGCAACTTTATATCGAACTATAAAATGATCGAAATTCATCCAGATGCTAGAGTGTCTTCGCTTGCTGATATCGAGGACTCTCAGCGAGGAACCTTAATCCGTATTGGCAGTAAAAGCGTGATCGATAGCTTCGTGAAGATTAAGCCAGCAGGTGGCAGTGGTGACTTGATAATTGGTAATAACGTGACTGTGAATTCAGGTTGTGTTTTTTATACCGGTAATGGAATCAAGATTAAAGATCATGTTGCAATTGCCGCGAATTGCACTTTCGCTCCCGTAAACCATAATTTTTCGGATCCTAATCGTCTAATCATTGAACAAGGATTTTTACCGAGTCGCGGTGGTATATGTATTGAAGAGGATGTGTGGATCGGTGCCAATTGCGTGATTCTAGATGGAACAGCGATAGGCAAAGGCTGCGTGATAGGTGCTGGCAGTTTAGTAAAAGGAAATCTTGATGCATATGGTGTGTATGCAGGTAATCCTTTGATTAAAATCAAATCCAGAATCTAATGTTCACAATATTAGGCGCACGAGGCTTTATCGGAAGTAGATTAGCCTCATCTCTGCAAAAGAATGGTGTGGATATCTTTACGCCTGAACGTGCGGATAATGAAATATTAAGCCGTGATCTTGGGCATGTCATTTATGCAATCGGCCTCACCGCAAATTTTCGATCTCGTCCTTTTGATACCGTGCGTGCTCACGTCTCTGTGCTAACAGATATCCTTGATAAAGGTAATTTCGAATCATTCACATATCTTTCATCAACAAGAGTTTATCAACGATCTGAAAACTCTACACCAGGTAGCCTGCTTCTGGTTGATCCAACAGATCCTTCTGATCTCTACAATTTAACAAAGCTGACAGGTGAATCTATTTGCCTAAACTCTGGTAAGTTAAATACTCGTGTTGTTCGTCTATCTAATGTCATCGGTGTTGGTTCGTCCAATTCTCAAAATTTTATCGATTCAATCATACACGAAGCGCTAACGGGAAAATTATCCCTAAAATCGGCACCTGATTCTTCTAAAGATTACATTAAAATTGATGATGTAATTAGTATTTTGCCGCAGATAGCAATTCATGGTCACCAAAAAATTTATAATTTGGCGGCTGGAAAAAACATAACGCACTTAGAGTGGACAGATCAAATCGCAGCGATCCTTGGTTGTCGGATTGATTACGCATTAAACGCTCCTTCACAAATTTTTCCGCCAATTAACATTGAAAATTTAGTTGACGAATTTAGTTTTAATCCAGGTTGCGCATTAGATATTTTACCCGCATTAATCAAACAACACACTACTTCCTAATTATGAATTTTATCGAACAGTTTCAAGAAGAGCGAAAAAAACGTATCGCTGATTTAGCTGCGGACACAGAGTTCAATCAACTGTCGCAAGAGTGGTTGAAACAGTCGATGAGTCGCCAGTATGTCTACAATTTTGAATGGCTTGGTCGTCCAATTATCCAGTATCCACAGGATATGGTAGCTATGCAAGAACTCGTCTGGGCAGTAAAACCTGATTTGATAATAGAAACCGGCATAGCACATGGCGGATCGCTAATTCTCAGCGCCTCACTCCTTGCCCTATTAGATTTGGCTGATGCCACAGTTGATAAAGCCACGATTGACACAACTAAACCGACCCGTCGTGTCATCGGAGTAGATATCGATATTCGGGATCATAATCGCAAAGCGATTGAGGAGCATCCTTTCGCGAATAGGATATCGATGGTTCAAGGCTCATCAATTGCGCACGAAACAGTGACTCAAGTTAGAGAAGAAGCTAAAGGATTTAAAAACATCATGGTTTGCCTAGATTCAATGCATACCCATGATCACGTATTAGCTGAGCTCGAAGCCTATGCTACTATGGTTACTCCAGGTGGTTACTGTGTTGTTTTTGATACTTTTGTAGAAGATATGCCAAAAGGATTTTTCAATGATCGACCATGGGATCCCGGGAATAATCCAAAGACTGCAGTATGGGAGTTTTTAAAGCTTCATCCTGAATTTGAAATCGATCATACAATGGATCATAAGCTTCAAATTAGCGTCGCTCCCCATGGCTTTCTTAAAAGAATACGATAAGTCGATATTATCTCAGCAATTTTGTCTAAATGGCCATCACTCAAGAGTATCCTCTAGTTACGGTTGGTATACCTACGTATAATCGAGCTGAAGGACTTGATAGAACACTTCGATCAATTACATCTCAAACTTATCGAAATCTAGAAATTCTAGTTTCCGATAACTGTTCTCCAAATTCTGCTGTAATGGAGACTGCGCTGCGATACGCAAACGCAGATCCTCGTATCAAATATCATCGCCAAATAACAAATATTGGAGCCGTTGCTAATTTCTTTGCATTAGCCGAATTAGCCCAAGGTGAATATTTCATGTGGGCTGCGGATGATGATTGGTGGGATGATAATTTTGTGATGGAATCCCTAGAATTACTCCAATCTCATCCAACTGCGAGCGTAGCAGTTACTCGCTTCGAGCCAATTATAGTGGAAACAAGAACTCCTTTTTATTTGCCAAAAGCATATGAAATGATTTGTAAGATAAAAAATGAGGATACGTTTAAACGCCTTTTAAATTACATAAACCAAAGAGAAGCACTTGGTAAAGCTCATATTATTTATGGATTAATACCGCGTAAATTGCTGTGTAGTTCAATTGTCCAAGCGAAGAATATAGTTAGTGCTTCTACTTCTCTGGCTGAGTTCCAGCGTATTGATTTCTTACTGAATGCAATTATTCTTACACACGGAAACATAGTGACAAGCGACCTCTGCTTGCGAAAATATTCAAGTGGGGCTAGAGATTCAGTTGGTGGAATCAAAATGAAGAAAAGAAAATGGTTCGACCCCCATTTTTTAAATTATATTAATTTTCTTAAAATAGTAATAAACAATCTAGACCTAGATAGTCGAAAAATTGAGATATTACTCAGTGCTATTAAGAAAAAAAAGCGCATATATATACTAGAGCGTGTAGGCCGAAAACTTTTGATATTTAAAGTTTATTGGAGTTTGTATAAAAAATTATTCTTCCAAAAATATTCTTAGTTCAACGTTTCGTTTTCCAAATATTTTTAAGTAGTTGTTCATGAGGACGAAATACTGCGCGATACAAAGCGCGTTCGTATTTGATCGCCCAGCGGCCAAGAGGTCTTCGATATGCTTTTTCTAACGGTTGCTCAAAAATATTATTGAGAAATGCTGCGGAGTGCTGCTGAGAAAAGCATTCTGGCTCCGTTTCATTAAGAAACCATGGTTGGGAAAGCATTTGAAGATAAGCTTGATCGTTTTGATCCAGCTCAATGATTTTTTCCACTGCCTCCTCAAGCGTCGGATAGTCATGGCAGTTAACAAAGGATTTGGGATTAAATATTTCCCCAATACTTGGATCACCCCAGTAGATGGGGATGGATTGTGAAGCTGCGGCTTCAGAAAACTTTTCGGTCAAGTAGCCTTGAAAAGACATGTTTTCAAAAGCAATGACAAACTTGTGTTTAGATTGAAAAGTAATCTTATCATCGACTCTACCACCAATATTATTTCGCCACGATCCACCTGAACTGATCGTTTTATAACGACTGATGAGATCATAAATTTGGGTTCGCTCTGGCGCTGAGTTCGCAGTATTCGACATGACATAAGCACAAAAGTTAGATTTGCCATTTAGGATGTTGGTAGCATCCATACGAGGCGTGATCAACGATTGGTAAGAATCGCGGTAAAGCCTGATTAGTGGGAGCCAAAGATAGCGGTCACCATATGTCATTTTGTCGAAACCCATCGCGTAATCGGTAGTGTTGAAATCAGGACTGACCATTTCACCTGTCGCAAAAATACGTATGCCTGAATATTTCAAAACATCATGACCGCTAGCAGAATGAAATACATATGGAGCATCTTTTCGCTTACTCAAAACAAAGTGATAACGATCACTAACAAACTCTGAAATCGTTCTGAAAAGAGGCTCGTATTTATCGTCGGTTATGGCGATTTGAATCGTTCGTTTTGGCATGAGAAAGTGATTTCAGAAACCGTTAGATCTTTTGATTAAGTAACGCAGTGAATCGTATGACGACGCAACCAAGCATGTGATTCGCCACCAAAATCGAGCATATTGATATGTCAGGTCACTATTTGAAATTTTGGTCACTTTGCCAGGAAACTCGATTTCATAGTCCACTTCTTGCTGAAGGATGTCTGAGTATCCTTCAGATTGAGGAATCAAGGCTGGCGATATCGCAATCACACGCAGATTACGGGAAAGGTGCCTCGCATACCAGCGGTCAATCGCACGGTGTTTTGCAATCCATGTCCATATAGCCGCCTCTGTCGGTAGGTTTTTTAATATCCAATTGCGAGCCCTAGCATTGACAAGATAGGCGTGAGTGGTTGCGCAGCCTGAAACTTCAAAGATTGAATGAGTGCCAACTTGGGTTTTGAGTAAGGCTGGCCCCGTTGCTTTACTATAACCCAAATAACATACATCCCAGGATGTATGATCTTCAATGAGTTGCTCGAGAAGGTAGCTGAATTCGCTAGAATATATTTTGGAAAAATCAGCATCGTCTTCGATCACTAAGGTAAAAGGCTGATCTTCCGATTCGGCCATTTCCATGATTTTTCGGTGTGAGAGGGTGCAACCCGCACGTGCCGCCCAACGAGCATCAGTTGGTTTTCCTTTGAACCATTTAGGATCTTTGAAACTAGGTAAATCCCGCCCAACCACTGCCGAAATTCTTCTTAGCTTTTCTGCAGGAACGCATTCTTTAGATGAGACCAAAAGTCGATTCCAGCGTTCCGGTCTGTTGTCTAAATTCACAACGGGAACGAATGCTATTTGATTCCAAATCGAGTCATGCTCCGTGCAAGTCATCATGATAGATTAGAGCGCTTCTTTGGATTTACATAATCGATGACGCATCGATATGGTCGCTTTCTCAATTGCGTAGCTGAGTGCATTTGAAATGGATTTTAGCCGTAAGGAATGACGACTACTGATGATATCATTGTCACCTGATGGGGTTGCGTCCGGATTGTTAAGCCTGTTTACTAAATTGGAAATCCTCACAACTGGAGCATACTCTTCAATAATGCGTCTGCGGCTCTCGAGAATCGCATTAAGGTTTTTTTCGTATAGTCGATCAGCGATTGATTTTTTGATGATTTCAGATGCTGAATCAACATCAGCAATATCGATCCTTATGAAGCTTTCACTTGGAAAATACTCCTCGGCATTAGGACATCCGTAATAAATTGGCATACAGGCACCGAGAAAAGGATCGGCTAGTTTTTCCGTCCAATGGTGTATGCCGTAAAAATTTTCGATGGCGATGTGATACTTGTATGGATCTAAAGCATCCGCTTTATCTTCTACGAATCGTATGCCGCGTCCGAATAGTTCCATTTCCGGAATGCGTGCTTTGAGGCCCATGACAAAATTATAACGTCTCTTATGTAAGGTGTGGCGTTGTTGCTTGACTGAACATACCGCAGAGATTTCTCCAGTTTTTAATGGGATCAATTGATCGCGAATCGTATCGTAATTTCCACGAGGTTCGCTGTCTGCGTAAAACCAAACGTAACTGGTTTGTTCCCATATTCCATTTGGATGGTGGCCTATGGCCCATGGCTCTTGAGTGGTGAGTATATGACCGAATTGACGCAAGAATTTAGAACCATAAACCTTAATAGTGGAAGGCTCAGTGGTCACTAGTAGCGTATTTGCGCGTGGGCAAGCGAGCTGTTCTTCCCAAAGTGTGTTGCGCTCACCTTTAACAGATGGCAAATCATCCCATACGACTAACCAGTCGTAATTACGCTCGTGCCGATCGAAAACAAATTCACAGTTATCGAATTTTGTATTGCCGGTAGTTCCACCGGGAAAACGGCGATGCCAACCAGCTCCATCCTGACCGGGTCTGAATTTACCGATCAATTTGATACGGATGGGTGGTTGATCATTGGCCATGTAAAAGTTAGTTAAAGTGAGAGGCGATCCGAAGTTTCTGAATCCGCGAAGATGAAATTGTGAGTGCCAAAGTTACTCATCTTGTTTTCTGCGACCGCAGCGACTTCTTCGCGAGTGATTTGGCGAGGATTAGCATCAGCAGTCCAAGCAAGATAACCATGATCAAAAAAGAAATCGAAGGTTTGTACGAGATGTGGATTGATAGAAGTTCCAGAAGGTTGGTGCTCATAAACACAGACTTCGATCATCCAGACAGGTTTGGGTGAGGCGCTGAGAAATTGTGAAGCTCCTTCGAGCATGAATCGTTCAGCTCCTTCGATATCGATCATAATGAAACATGATTTGCCAGCCAATCTGTTGCCTAGAACCAGGTCAAGAGTGAGTACAGGTGCTAGTAAAACATCGGTTTCCGGAGTGTTTGCCCAACCCTTGATCAATGACGCGCCAGTACCTGCACCAAAAATTTCTAAAATGCCAGTTTGGGAACCGAGCGCCACCGGGTAAACTTCAATCTTATGGGCCCAATCATTTATGCGGATGTTTTCGAGAAGATAGCGAACATTGAGATCGATGGGTTCGAATGCGTAGACCGGCACATTTTTTTGAATCGCGTGACAACAGTAGTAACCGACATTCGCACCAACGTTCACAAAAGCAGTTACGTGAGGCAGGATTCGCTGTACTAATTCGGTTTCGAGAGGTTCGAAGCGGCCATCCTGCATGGCCTTACTGCCGTAAAGTTTGAATCCGAAAGGAGTAGTTGGCGCAGGTTTGATAGATTTCCAATAAAAGCGCAGGCGCCGCTCGAAATTTTTAAGTTGTTGTTTGATAACACCGACTTTGTGCAAGAGAGACGGTGATTTATCAGTTTGGGATGATGAACTCATGTTTAATTAGATGTTAGCGGTATATCGAGGAACGACTATAGTTTTGCGTTTTTTAGCTAGTAGACCTATACATGTCGTTTCCGCAAATAAAAGTTTACTCCAAAAGAAAAGATGATTAGTAAAATGAACCAAGAATACCATGGGTGGCTGGGATCTTGTCTACCCCAAGCATAGAAAACAATACTGCTGATGGTCAAGGAAGCGGTGCTCCAACAATAGTTGATGTGACCGAGAAGGAGTAAGCCGACGAGAACAATTGGGAGAAGTAAAAAAAGAAATGTATAAACGCTGAATAGCATGAACTGTCATTTGGCATAGATGACTCATATCCCTGTCACAAGATTAATTTTCTAGTCGTCTTTCTTCGGGCAAAAGAGGCAAAATTTCGTTGCCGAATAAGGTGAAATTTTGGGCTCGAGAGTATCGGATGATGCGAATGTATTTTTCTATTAGGACTCATTTCTCTAATAGTCCCTTTTTAACTCTCAGGAAGAATGTCATCTAGTAGTCGCTTGATGCCTTTCTCGGCCTGCGTTGATTGAGGGTAGATGGAACGAGCTTTGAGGAACCATGTCAGCGCGGATCCCGTTTGTTTTGGATTACGGCCTTCAAATTGGCGGGCTTTATCGAGAGCTAGGGTGAAGTCGGCAACTTTTGGTGCGAGGAGTTCCAGCTCACGACCGAGTTTTTGATCATCGGGAAATTGCTCGCGGATATCAGCCAGTTGTTCCCATGCACTGTAGTTTTGGCCAACGCGTGAGAACTCACCAGCTTTCCCGAGAGCTGCTTCGATGGCTAACAGATTCTGCATGATTTGTTTAAAAGCGTCTTCGCGAGTGACGTCTCCTTGGATGGCAGGAGCAAATTCATATTGGCGGCGTGCGATTTCACGGTAGTTACCAGAAGAGAGGAGTCTGTCGAAATCGTTACGTGCAGTTACGATGGCACCGGAGTTATTTACCAGCGTACGGAATTCTTGGAGCTTGGGATTGGTTGGCCAAATCTGAGCGGCTTTGGTGATTTTTTCTTCGGCCTTTTCAGAATTGCGGGCGAGAAGATGAGCTTTTGCGTCTTCGATAGCGAGGTCCGAAGCAAAGGTGTAGCCAGAGATGAGAGAGTCTACTTTTGAGGAAGGGTAATCCTTTGCGGCTAATTTGAGTTGGTCGGAGAGAACTTTTCCGCGGACGTAGTCACGGGCTTGGAGGGCTCCGTAGAGTTCGTGAAGATCCCGAACATACAAAGCAATACGGCGCTTTTTATCGAGTGACAGCGTAGCGACTGGCGATAGATATTCTCCAAGGGCATAGGCTTCCATCAGGCGTTGGGAAGCGGAATGGAGTTCGTTTTGAGAGAGAAGATGGTTGAAAGCTTCGATGTATTTATCCACTTCGCGAATTGCTTCGTTTGAAAGTGAATCGAGGGAGGAAACGGTAGGCGAGATGCCAAGTGAATCAGAGAATAGTTTCGAAACATCGGAATTTTTATCGATTCGCAACGTGGTGTCTCCATCTTTCCAGATTTGGTTATAAAAACGAGCTGCCATCAGAACATGCTCATAGCGGCGTTGTGCGAACCACTGGATCATGTTGACCTGGTATTGAGTTTTTGTGCGAATAGTTTGAGCTTCTGTTAGAACAATGTTTTGTTTTTTGAGCGCCTCGATTTCAGTAATGCGGCGCAAGGTGTCTTTGTACTTAAGTGAGTTTGCTCCGGCGCCTTGATTCCGAGCAGGAGCGTTATTACCCGTGCCGCCTTGCGTGCCGCCACCAGCATTGCCCGCAGGTTTAGTAGCGCCGAGGGTCGGATCCCTTTCGTTTCGTGCCGCCCAATCGGCTTCCCGGATGATGGCTTTTTTCTCGTTTTCGATGGAGTGGTTGAGGTCTGTAAGCTGCTTGTTGTCTTTCTTAGCGAGTAAAGCCATGTAGACAGCTTCCGCTAGGGAAGAGCAGAGATTGGCATCGCCGGGGTAGGAAGAGGCACTAGGCAGAAGCAAAAACGCCTCTTTGAGATTAGGAGGAGTACCTCTTAACGGTGAGATAGTTTTCAGAATTTCTGCGACAGTGGCACGGTAGGCTTTGGCCTCGGTATCGCTTTCGGGTGGCTGATTGAGATATTTTTCGAAACGCGCTTTGAGCAAGCGGTTATCGCCCAGTGGTATGGTTACTCCGCCGACAGTGATCGTTTCTGCTGAGGGATCGAGCATGGGGATTTCCTGACCTAAGGGAGAAGCTGGATCTTTGGGCTTCTGAGTAGGTCCGGAATCTGTGGGAGGTTGTTGAACTGCCGGCTGGGTGGGAGCGGCTGGCGGGGTGTAGACCTGAGAGAAAAGCGGCAGGGAAGCGGCGAGAGATAGGAGCGTAGTGAGAGTTCTCATGGTTTTCGATTCCGTTGGTTGCTTTCTAAATTAGAGGCGTTTGATTGCTGTGGCTACCGGTATCCCACCGTTTTTGATGTCGATTTTGAAGGCGTAGCTTTGTTCGCGATCAATGTTGAGTTTACTAAATTTATCCGGAATTTGAATGGGGATAATTTCTTCGCCGCCTGGGGTCTTTACTCGGATGCTGACCACTTGTCCGTCGGATGGAGTCCAACGAAGTTTTTCATCAATTTTACCTTCGATAAAAAATTCGTCTCCACGGAAGGCATTGCCATCTTCAAGAAACGCTTTCACGTCGAGAGGATAGGCATCTGAAAACGATTCAGACTTTTTTGTGAGGAGAAATTTACCACCAAATGCGATTGCTATGACGGCGACGCCGATGCCGACGAGGAAGAGAGGATTAGTACTGGAACTTGCGCGGCGAGCCATTTTTGTGAGGAGTTTAAATCAAGATGTCTTAGTAATGTGATAATTAAAGTATTTTTGCCCCTTCTGAGAAGCTTAATCCCATTGAGGGCGCCGAGCGCCGATCCAAGCTAGGCCTAGGGCGGCTAGGATATGGATAGTGAGGGTATAGAGGCAGGCGTTTTGAGAGGAAAGGGACGTATCGACAACGGATTTCACTGCCCCATTAACTTGTGCTTGGAGTGCCCCTACTGAGCCTGACCATGACCAGTAAGCAGAGATGAAGGGGCGGGTGAATGCTTCGATATGCTCGGGAAGAGCGAGAACCGCGCCGGAGAGAGGGAGTTGAAATCCTACGAGATAGATCGAAAGCAGTGAGGCTTGTTCTGCGGTGCGCATCAACGCGGAGATAGCAAGGCAGATAAAAGTCATGGATGCATTGATCAAGAGTAGGAAAATAGCGTGTTCAATGAAATCCCCTCGAAAGGTTCCAAATATGTTTACGAAAAATGCCATCCAAAGTGATTGCGCGATCACGAGACAAGAGAGGAATGCAATCTTAGAACTAAGATAAGCCATAGGTCGCAGGCCTCCGAATTTTTCTTTTTCGTAGATAGGCCGCTCACCAGCGATTTCACGGGCGGAGTTGTTAGATCCCATGAGTGCGAGTAGAACAACTTGGAACATGATGATTCCAGAAATAGCAGATCCGACTTTTGCTTGGTCGGATCTAACCGATTGCTGTTCTTTGAATTCCAGAACGACGTTGTTTTGTCTCATATCGGAGAAGCGGCGGATATTTCCGGATGCTTTTTCACTGAACAAGGTTACGAGGACGGGAAAGCAGATGAGGATAGCGAGTTGTAGAAAAACTTGACCGCGATCCCGGAAAAAAATGCGCCAGCGTCGTGAGAGGAGGGTTGTAAACTGGCAGAAAAATCCGGGAAGTTGAGTTTCCTTGGATTGAGCTATTTCCGCTTCGTCATCGGTTTGTGGAGATGCGACGACCGATGCACGTAGTTCACCTTTATCGATGAGACGCTGGCGGTTTTTTTCCAACATTTTGTAGTAAGAATCACGGTGTTTGTTCCATGAATTCTGCCAGCGTTCGGAAGGTTGTTTGGCGAGCTTAGGATAGACTTCCTCAGTATCGGTTACTGAGAAATAATGATTCAACTGCTCCGGTGGGCCGTGGAATGCCACTTTTCCTTCGTGAAGAACGAGGATGGAATCGTAAAGCTCAAGGTGAGCGAGCGAGTGAGTGACGGACATCACGATGCGGCCGTCTTTGCGTGAGAGATCGTGCAGAAGTCTAACAATTTCTCGTTCCGATCGGGGATCTAGTCCGGAGGTAACTTCGTCGCAGAGAAGAATTTTTGGATCGGAAACGAGTTCCATGGCGAGGCCGAGCCGGCGCTTTTGTCCGCCGGAAAGAACTTTGACTAAACGATCGCTGATCGGGCCGAGGCCAGTTTCATCGAGCACGCGATCGATCCGGTGATCGAGTTCTTCGGTGTTTCTAGATTTCACTCGGAGGCGGGTAGCGGCCTCGACAGATTCGTCAACGGTGAGTGGATCGTAGGCGATAGAGAACTGCGGCACGTATCCAATTTCTGAAGGTGAGAAATCGCCATCTTCGGAAAGGTTTCGGCCTTCCCAGATCAGCGAGCCATCAGATTCCGGATTCAGGCCGGCGATGGTTTTCATCAAAGTCGTTTTACCACAGCCAGAAGGCCCCACGATGGCCATGAAGTGACCTTTGGGAATTTTGATCGATACATGATCGACGAGATTTACATCTTCGCCGTCTTTGCGGATGGTGAAACAAACGTCTTGAAGTTCTAGCACAGTGAATTGGGTTAGCTTTTAGTAATGGAGATTTAGCAATCGTTCTATCGATTAGGGAAAACGTGCGGGATACTCAAGCCTGATCGACAGAGTTTTCGAGCGGGACAATTTTAATGATCTTGGGCTTGGCGGAGTGGATGTCGCCGATGAGGGAGTTTTTCGGTGTGTTAGATGGAGAGGGAGTGGAGTCGGAATCAAGTGCGTTGCGCAGGGCGCCTTCGACGAGTTGGCCGCAGTGAATTTTCATGGGTGGCAGGGTGCCGAGATCACCAGCGAGATCTTGTGCGCTGAGGTGGCGAGCTTCTTCTGGGGTTTTTCCTCTGAGAAGTTGGGTGGCAATAGATGCCACGGCGATGGCTGTCTGGCAGCCGAACGCTTGAAAGGATGCGCGGTCGATCACTTTCTTGCCGTCCTTTTCAGAAAACTTGAGCCACATCCGCATCATGTCGCCGCAATCAGGTGAGCCGACCGTGCCGACCGAATCCGCATCCGCCATCTCGCCTTGGTTCTGTGGGTTCGCTAATGCGTCATCGATCTTCTTTTCGAAATCATCCATGAAGGAAGGATGGGGGGCGGAAAGTAAAGTTTCCAGACTAAATCAATCAGACCGGTAGGGGTCATTTTGATAAAATGACCGTCGTGTGCCCTACCTCTAGCGTCCGAATGAGTCGTAGTATTCCGCACCGATGGATGTCTATCGTTTGGTTGCTTGGTTGGGTTTCGTGCCGAACTTGCTTTTCGAGGAGTGGTGGATTCGCCGAGGGCGGAAAAAAAGATAGCCAATAGAGTCTAATTGCCCCCAATTTCAGATATGAAATCATTGGGATCTGTATCGCTGTTGCTTTTGACATCTGCCGCATTTGGATGGGATCCAGTTCAGAAAGCACCGGACATGCCGCTAAAATCTTTTGTCGTTCCAGAGGGACTCGAGGTCACAGCCTGGGCGGCTTCACCGTTGTTATACAATCCCACGAACATGGATGTGGATCAGTTCGGGCGTATATGGGTTACGGAGGGCGTAAACTATCGGTCCAAGAAAGATCGTCGCCCAGAGGGAGATAGAATTGTGATCTTGGAAGATACCGACAAGGATGGGAAAGCAGATAAGAGTTCGGTTTTTTGGCAGGATCCTGAGTTGGTCGCTCCGTTGGGTATCGGGGTATTTGATAACGTCGTGATGGTTTCTCAGCCGCCGAATCTCCTTAAATTAACGGATAAAAATCGCGACGGAAAATTCAGTGAGGCAGATGGCGATACCAAAGAAGTTTTTCTAACCGGCTTCAATGGCAGGAATCACGATCACTCCCTGCATTCCGTGACGGGCAGCCCGGATGGGAAATGGGTTTTCAACCAAGGCAACACCGGAGCGATGTTCACGGATAAAGAAGGCAAGACCTTCAAGCTTGGCGGTGCTTATGTGCATGAGCCGTACTCAAAATACGTTTCGGATGTATTGAAAATCGCGGGTGAAAAATCTGATGATGGATTTTCTTACAATGCTGGAGCAGCGTTTCGTATCAATCCCGACGGAACTGGCACGGAAGTCATAGGCGGAGGTTTCCGTAACTCATATGAGCAAATCACGAACTCATTTGGATTTGTCTTTCAGAATGACAACGACGATCCACCTGCCTGCCGAGTCACACATATGATTGAGCACGGCAACGCCGGTTACTTTTCGCGTGATGGTAAGCGTATTTGGAAATTGGATCTACGTCCCGGGCAAGACACGCCGACCGCAGAATGGCGGCAGGAAGATCCTGGCACAATGCCTTCAGGTGATGTCTATGGTGGGGGATCGCCCACTGGTATTGCCTTCTATGAAAATGGTTCACTCGGCGAAAAGTTCGATGGAACGCTGCTTTCCTGTGAGCCGGGTCGCAATGTGATTTATGGTTACCAACCGGAGTTAGATGGAGCGGGATTCAAACTCGATCGCAAAGACTTCGTGACCACCAATCCCGAAAAAGTTTTCGACGGTTCTGATTTCGTCGGAGGCACCAAGAAGAAGCATGATCCAAATTCAGGTAAGGAAGATATTTATCAATTCCGCGCATCCGATGTGACCGTGGGTGCTGATGGCGCTTTGTATATCGCCGACTGGACGGATTCTCGTGTTGGCGGCCACAGCACACTCGATGAAGCTGCTTCCGGTGTGATTTACCGAATCGCTCCAAAAGGTTTCAAACCAGAAATCCCAGCCATTGATTATTCAACGACAGCAGGTGCGGTCGTGGCTCTTCAATCACCATCTAACAATGTTCGTTGGTCAGGTTTTCATAAACTCAGCAAAGATGGCGCGGCAAGCTATGATGCAGTCGTAAAAGTTCTCTCGGATAAAAACCCTTACGTCGCGGCGCGTGCCATTTGGTTGCTTCCATACCTCGGTGAAAAGGGTGTGGCGAAGCTCAATGAAATCATCGCCGGCGATGATGCAAAGCAGCGCTTGATTGCGTTTCGCGCAATCCGCAGATGTGGCGGTAAAATAGATGCTCTACCATACGCGAAAAAGCTCGCGTCCGATCCATCTCCAGTTGTGCGTGTGGAAGCAGCGATGGAAATGCGCTACAGGAAATTTGACGAAGCGAAAGATGTGCTCGTCGCGGTTGCGAAGGGATACGATGGCAAGGATCGCTCTTATTTAGAATCGTTTGGATTGGGTGCTGGACACAACACCGAGGAACTATGGGCGGTGCTCAAGCAAGAGATGAAAACCGGTGCACCTAAAGATTGGTCAGATAGCTTCGCCCGCCTGACATGGCGCTTGATGCCAGAAGCGGCGATTGCCGATTTAACAGAACGAGCAACAAGTTCCTCTGTTGCGGATGATGCGAAGAAACTCGCAGTTGATTCGCTTGCTTTCATTAATGTAAAAGCCGCGGCAGATGCTCTGATTTCGATTGCTTTGATAGATTCTCCAGTACGTGAGCAGGCAAGTTGGTGGTTACGTAATCGTGCTGAGGGAGAGTGGGGTTCTATGGAGTTGCTTCCTATTTTGAATGAAAAGGGGATCATCAAAGCTCCGGTTAAACTGGTCTCAATCACCTTTCCCGAAAAACCCACGAAGATGAATTTCACCGCTGATGAAGTACTCAAACTGAAAGGCGATGCAACTAAGGGTAAACTAACAGCAGCCCGTTGCATTATGTGTCACAAGATTGATGGGAAAGGTGTTGAATACGGTCCTGACCTGAAAGGTTTCGGAGCTCGGCAGCCAGTTGATGTGGTTGCGCGTTCTATGGTTGATCCCTCATTCGATATCTCCCATGGATTCGAGGGGCATGCAATCCAGTTGAAAAACGGGGACAAGATTGATGGCATGATCCTTTCCGATGGAGGAACCGTTACCATCCGTTCGACCGGCGGCGTGACTCAGGAAGTTCCGAAGGATATGATCAAGGACCGCAAGGCAATGGGCCAATCGTTGATGCTCAGCGCCGATCAGTTAGGTTTAACGGCTCAGGATGTCGCAGACATCGTGGAGTGGATGAAAACTTACTGATCCCAAAGAGATTAAAGAAATTGGTAGGGCGCCCTACCTTCCAATTACGGACTTTTTGCAAATAGCTCACGCAGCTTTCCGTAGCAGAGCGATCATGACACCTTGGATGATGAGTTCATCGGTGGGGATGAGATCGGGAAAGTTTTCATTCTCTGCGTGGAGGTAGGTTTTACCTTTTTCGGAGATGAAACGTTTGAGGGTGGTATCGCCATCGATGAGAGCGGCGACGATTTCGCCGTTACGCGGTTCGCGTTTTTCGAGGATGACGGTATCGCCATCGCAGATGTGGGCGTCGATCATGGATTCGCCACGGACGCGGAGGGCGAATGTTTCGTTTTTGCCGCGGCAGCCGAGTGAGGCGATGTCGATGGAGATGCAGCCTTCGGGTTCTGGGGCGGTGCTTTCGCCGAAGCCTGCGGCGATGCGGCCGTAGATAGGAATGTCGCGGATTTCTTCGCGGTCGAGCTCCTCAGGGAAAATCACGGCGCGGGCTTTGCCAGGGACGCGTTGGATCACACCTTTTTTCTCAAGCGCCCGGAGGTGGCTCATGGCAGCGGTTTGGCTGGCGAAACCGAAGTAGTGCTGGAGTTCCCGGGTGCTCGGCATCAATCCGGTAGTGCGGCTGGATTTGTGCAGATACTCGAGGATTTCCTTTTGTCTTGAGGTGAGTTTAGTTGCCATGACTTTTTTGAACAGTGTTCTTGAGAACAAAACTCACTGAGAAATGGCTATAGGTAAAGGATTTATTTAAAAATCACTCAACCTCCACCGTCAGGTTGATTTCTACCGAAACATTAAGCGGGAGAGCGGCGGCGCCGAGGGCGGTGCGGGAGTGTTTGCCTTTTTCGCCGAAAATTTCGACGAGGAGTTCGGAGGCGCCGTTGATGACTTGTGGGTGGCCGTAGAAATCTGGCTCGGAGTTGACGAAGCCGTTGAGTGAAACGATTTGTTTTACCTTATCTAGCGAGCCGATGGCGTCTTTGATGACGGCGAGACGGTTGAGAACGATGATGCGTGCGCCTTCGACAGCTTGTTCGACCGAGCAAACGGAAGGGACTTTACCGAGAATTTTGCGTTCGCCATCGATGGGGAGTCCGCCGGAAAGGAACAACAAATTTCCGCTGTGCACGCAGTTCACGTAAGCGGCGACGGGTGTTGGGACTTCTGGAAGTTTGAGGCCGAGGGATTCGATTTTGGCGAGGATGTTGTCTTGCATGGCGGGATACTGATTGCAGCGAGCTTGTTGAAACAACTCGATTTTTTTATTTCACCAACCATTCGCCAACGCGTTCCGCGGCGCGGCGGTGCGTGCCGGGGTCGCCGAGTTGGGAGCTGACCTGTTGGAGACGGGTCACAAGATCCGCGCGTTTTTCATCGTCGCTCAAGATGTTTTGGATCCATTGGCTGACCTCGGTGGGCGAGGCATCGGCTTGGATGAATTCTTCGACAACTTTTTTCCCGGCCAGGATGTTCACGAGTCCGATGTATTGGATTTTCACCAGAAGTCTTCCGAGGAAATAAGTGGTCCACGCCATTTTATAAACGAGGCAGTAGGGGAGTCCGAACGTCGCGGCCTCGAGGGTGGCGGTGCCGCTGGCGATGACGCCGCAGGCGGCGGTTTGCATGAGGTGATGGCTGCCGCCGTTGCGGAGCTCGATCCAATCGGTCGCGCCAGCTTCATCGATCATGGCGCGCATGGTGGTGGCGAGTTTCGGGGTTGCGGCGGGGACGGCGAAAGTTAGATCACTGCGCCATGAGCGGAGGAGTTTAGCGGACGCTATCATCATCGGGAAAAGCTTGGCGATTTCGCGTTCCCGGCTGCCGGGGAAAAGTCCGACGAGGTTTTCTTGGCGGGGTGCTGCGGATTTTTCGAGAGCGAGTTCATCGACAAGCGGATGACCGACGTGAGTGGTTTTGAGGCCGGCGTTTTCGAAAATCGGCTTTTCGAAAGGGAAAAGGCAGAGCATTTCGTCGAGTAGCTCGACCATTTTTGGGATGCGCTTTTTGTTCCATGCCCAGACTTGGGGGCTGATGTAGTAAACTTGACGAGTATTCGGCAAAGCCTCGCGAAGGGCTTTTGCGAAGCGGAGGTTGAAGCCGGGATAATCGACTAATAATAGCACGTCTGGTTTCAGAGAGATGGCTTCTTGAAGCATTTCATGGAAACGTTCTTTAAACCAACTGTAGCGTTTGAGGACTTCGATCACGCCCATGACGGCTGCGTCTTCGACCCAGTTATTAACCTTGCCTCCGCTGAGGGCATTCATTTCAGGTCCCCCGGTGCCGGAAATTTCGACATCTGGATGGATGGCTAGTAATTCTTTCAGCAAGCCAGCGGCATGCGCGTCCCCACTCATCTCGCCCGCAATTACATAAATCCGCTTCACAAAAAAAAACTACCCAATGATAGGCGTTGGCATCAATCTCCAAAGCAGTCACCCAAAGAGTTGGTGACAACTATCATCTAAAAGTATCTCATTCTGTGCATCTTAAGACATGAAATTCATCTACTTAATCATCGTCGTATTCGTAGCAATGGCAGTAGGCTACATGGCAGAACCCAGCATGCGTTTGTCGCTAACGGGTAAGCCCGCAAGTTTTTCAAAAAAAACAGTTAAGCCAAAACAAGCAGTCGAGCTTGAGACTCCGTCTGAGCCATCGACAGCCAATCCCCAAACACCAGCTGCAGTAGTTCCCGAAACACCACCAGTCGTGGAAGTGACTCCTCAAGTGGCGCCAGTTGAAACGCCTGCAGCGCCTCCAGCGGAAACACCGGTTACGCCTCCAGTTGAAACACCCGTAGCGCCCGCAGTGGAAACGCCTGCTGCTCCACAAGTTGAAGCACCTGCTCCAGTAGTAGAAGCGAAAGCAGCGGAGCCGGAAGCTCCAGTGGTTAAAGCAACTCCTGGCCAAGCGTCAGCGATTGTTGGACTGATGAAAGCAAGCCTCGCAGCGAAACAAATTTCTAAGTTTACAGCCAGTCAGGTTTTAGAATGGGAAGCAGGCGCAGCTTCCGAAACGATCGATGGCGAATCTTATCAGATCGGAAATGTGATGTATCAGTCAGAAACACCTTTCGGCACGAAAAACCTTCCAGCTAAAGCCTTGATTAAGGATGGAAAAGTGGTGCGTTGGATCTCGCCAAAAAGCGGAATGGAAATTAAGTGAGATCTGATGGTGTATTAGGATTCCAAGTAGGATATCGAAGTGCCCCCCCGCAGATTTTTTGAAAGGACTCCATGACGTCTCGTGAAGCTATTCTAGCGCTCAATCTTTTGCCAAGCATCGGCCCTGTTCGTATTTCACGTTTGTTGGAAGCGTTCGGCGATGCAGAAAAAATTCTAACAGCTTCGAGCAATCAATTGCTTCGCGTCGATGGTATCGGCAACGAAACCGCCAAGCTGATCGCTGATTGGGAAAATTTAGTCGATCCATCGAAAGAACTCGCGGAAGCCGAAGAGCGGGGGATTTCCATCATCACGCGAGAAGACGATTCCTATCCCAAATATTTACTCCAAGCCTACGACGCGCCGATCTTGCTCTATGTCTGGGGAGAAATTTTACCGCGAGATCGACATGCGATCAGCGTGGTCGGTTCGCGCCGCAGTACCGCTTACGGGACATCGGCGACGAAGAAGCTGACCTATCAGTTGGCGCATGCGGGATTCACGATCGTTTCCGGGCTCGCTCGCGGGATCGACACCACGGCGCACGAAGCGGCGCTCGCGGCGAAAGGCCGCACCATCGCGGTCGTGGGTTCTGGGTTGGCGCGCTTGTATCCGCCGGAAAATTTGACCTTGGCGGAAAGGATCGCGAACGGAAACGGGGCGGTGATTTCAGAATTTCCTCTGCACCGACCCCCGGACAAACAAACATTCCCGATGCGGAATCGTATCGTCGCGGCGTGGTGTCAGGCAGTTTTGGTTACGGAATGTCCTGTGTGGTCGGGTTCGTTGATCACCGCGAATCTGGCTTCGGAATATGGGAAATCTATTTTCGCCGTTCCGGGGCCCATCGATAAACCTTCGTCGGCGGGTTGCCATCAGTTGATCCGTGATGGCGCGACCTTGATCACCGATGCATCACAAATCATCGATGACATGGGCGAGCTACCCTTTTCCTATCAAAACGAAGAACCGCAGCAGAAGCTGGCCGATTTGCCCGAGCTGCCCGAGGAAGAAGCGAAGATTCTGGCCGCGATGCCGGCGGGCGAAGAACTCGCGATTGACCAGTTGATCCAGCACACTGGCTTGCCCTCATCCGCGGTGACGGCGGGACTTTTTAAACTGGAATTGCGCCGCTTGGTCAGGCCGTTACCGGGTTTTCGCTTCATTCGCCGCTAGTCAAAATGCCTACTTCACAGCCAAGCGGATTTCCCCCGAAAAGCTTTTCCTCCTTGCATCTAGGGAAATTCCCTGCCTAGTCCCACTTCAGACACAACGATTTTCTAGAACTTACCTCCATGGGAAAAACACTCATTATTGCCGAAAAACCCTCCGTTATGAACGACCTCTCCAAGGCTCTCAGCCAGAAATTGGGGAAGTTTAAAAAAGTCGGCGCGGGTCGTGATATCCATTACGAAAACGATAATGCTGTTATCACTTCGGCGGTCGGACACCTCGTCGAGCTGCGCATGCCCATGGGTCCAAACGGGAAAAAGCTCCCATGGAAATTTGACGTTTTACCGGCCATTCCCGAAACATTCACCCTGGATCCGATTGAGCAATCCGAGGCGAAACTGAAAAAAGTCCTCAAACTCGCCAAGCGCAAGGACGTCGATAACATCGTCAATGCCTGCGATGCTGGCCGCGAAGGCGAATTAATTTTCCGCTACATCATGGAAATCGGCGAGATCCAGAAGCCTGTCCAGCGCCTCTGGATGCAATCGATGACCACCGGCGCCATCGTTTCCGCATGGGAAAATCTCCGCAGCGATGAAGAAATGCGACCTCTCGCAGATGCCGCAAAATGCCGTTCCGAGTCGGACTGGCTGGTCGGCTTGAATGCGACCCGCGCGTTCACTTGTTTCAATTCCCGTCACGGCGGATTCAACATCACGGCTGCCGGTCGGGTGCAGACGCCGACCTTGGCCATCCTCGCCGCTCGCGAAAAAGAAATCCAAGCTTTCCAGTCGGAGCCGTATTTCGAAGTCCACGCTACGCTGCATGTTTCAGCGGGTGAGTATTTAGGAAAATGGATCGATACAAAATTCAAGAAGTCGGAAGACAAACCGCACGGCAAGCCGGAGCGGATTTGGGAAGAGGCAACAGCGCAAGCGATCGTGGAGCGTTGCCAAGGCAAGCAGGCGGAAATTTCCGAAGAGAAAAAATCCAGCACACAGATCGCGCCACAGCTTTACGATCTAACAACTCTCCAGCGTGAAGCACCGTTTTCCGCGAAGGGAACCTTGCAAATCGCTCAAGCACTTTACGAGAAACACAAAGTCCTAACCTATCCGCGGACCGACTCGCGTTACCTTCCGGAAGACTACGTCCAGAACGTGAAAGACACGATGAAGCAGATCGCGAACAGCGACCTCGATGTCGCAAAATACGCGAAAGCCGTGCTCTCTGGTAAAGGCACCGACGGTCCGCATCTCCATCAGTCGAAACGGATTTTCAACACCAAGAAAGTTTCAGATCACTTTGCCATCATCCCAACCGGCGTCATCGCGAAGCTCTCCGATACGGAACAAAAAGTTTACGATATGGTGGTGAAACGTTTCATCGCCGTCTTTTATCCGCATGCGGAATTTGAGCAAACCACGCGACTCTCCACCGTTTCTCACGGTAGCGAAACGGATGTTTTCAAAACCGAAGGACGCGTTCTAACCGTTCCAGGTTGGTTGGAAGTTTACGGACGTAAGATCGGAGTTGCTGCTGGAAAAGACGAATTGGTTTCAGTGAAAGCAGGCGAAACCGCGAAAGCCGATCCCGTGGAATTAGTGAATGAACAAACCCGTCCGCCAGCACGTTTCACAGAATCCACTTTGCTTTCCGCGATGGAAGGTGCGGGCAAGTTGCTCGTCAATGACGAGGAACTCAGAGAAGCCATGGCCGAACGCGGACTCGGAACTCCCGCGACACGTGCGGCGACGATTGAAGGTTTGATCGCACAAAAATATCTGGTCCGTGATGGCCGCGAACTGCATGTCACGAACTCGGGTTTGAGATTGATCGATTTGGTGATCCAAATGGACATCGAAGGTCTCTACTCACCGCGCATGACGGGTGATTGGGAATACAAACTGCGCCAGATGGAACAAGGTCATTTGAAAAGACCGGAGTTCATGAAAGAGATCATCGCTTATACCGAAGACATCGTCGCGAAAGCACATGGCCTCGCCGAAGAAGCGAAGAGCCACACATTCTCAGACGTAGAGGTCGAGCACCCGATCCATGGTAAACTCATTTTAAAACAAACCGAGGCAACCTACGAATCCCGAGATCCCGAGATTCCGCTGAAAATCAAAAAACACATCGCAGGTCGTTTGCTCACCGAAGATGAACTCCGCACACTGATTTCAAAAGGCGTCGTCGGACCGCTGCAAGGCTTCAAATCCAAGTTCAACAAACCCTTCGATGCCTCCTTGCAGCTCGATGCAAAATTTAAAACATCGTTCCTTTTCGAAGGCGACGACGACAAAGCACCAGATCTAACCGATGACATGCTCATCGGTTCCGCTAAAACACCCGATGGCAAAGAACACAAAGTTTTTGCGACAGACAAGGCTTACTACGTGCCGGACATCGTCACCAAAAAAGACCCCCACGGAATCCGTATCGGTCGCTCGATTCTCCAAAGAGAAATCGCAGAAGACCAGGCATTGAAACTCATTTCCGAAGGCAAAACCGATCTTCTAACAGGCTTCGTCTCGAATCGCACCAAACGCAAGTTCGATGCTTTCCTGACCTTCGACCTAGCCACCGCAAAAATCGGCTTCGACTTCCCACCCAGACCCGCGAAAAAAGCCGCGAAGAAGAAGGCGAAAGAGGAATAACCGGAGAGCCGGTCTCCGACCGGCTTTTTTATGGTGGATTAATCCAGAGTTCCTACGGGAGAGAAGTATTCCACCTATATTGAACCACTCTTGGAATTACTTCAGCACTTTCACCGCCTCCGCAATCGCTGGGTCGGTCCATTTATCGAACGCTTCCTTTTCAGTTGGGCTGAGTGAAGAAACGCGGGCGGCTTTGATGAAATTTTCGCGATCGGCTTCAGTGAAGGGGATGATCGTATCGGGGTTGATGCCTTTGAGGTGAGGGGTTTCGCCCGAAGGGGTGTGGTAAGTAGCTATCGTTAGTCGCAGAGCCGTGGAATTTCCCATCGGAATAATGTTTTGGACGCTGCCTTTTCCATAGCTGCGTTCGCCAATGATGGTCGCGCGTTTGAGATCTTTTAGAGAACCCGCGGTGAGTTCCGAAGCGGAGGCCGAATGGCGATCAATCACCACCACCATCGGGTAAGGACGATTGCGCCGTTGGCGGGTGGGAGTTTTGAGAAACTCCTCGGGTTTAGCACGTTCTCTAACAGAAACGACAGAAGTGTTGGGTGGAACGAACAAACCGAGAATTTGGACGGTTTCATGAAGATCGCCGCCGCCGTTTTCTCGAAGATCGAGGATGAGTGATTTCATGCCCTTGTCTTCGAGTTCGTCGAGTGCGGCTTCGATTTCCCGAGCGCAGTTTGCGCCAAACAGAGCAAGCCGGAGGTATCCGATTTGAGGATTCTTCTCTAACGATTTAGCTATGATGAGTGAACGTTCTTCGATGAAACGGTGAGTCAGTTTGACTTCGATTTTATCGGGCTTGGTTGGATCTTGAACGAGGAGCTGGGTCGTTTGACCGGCGTTTCCGAAGAGGAAATCGAGGGCGGTTTTCAGGGGAATCTTTGCTGTGTCCTGTTTGTTTATTTGCAGGACTTTCATTTCTGGCTTGAGTGCGCCGACGCTGGCGGGTCCACCGGGTTCCACGGCGCTGAGGTAAAGGTAATCAGAGTTTTTCCCAAGGCTAAGGCCGAGACTGGCGACCTCGTTATTGAGTTTTCCGTCTTCACTCATCATTTCCTGCATCTCGGGATGGATGAAAGATGAATGGGGATCGAGGCTCGAAAGCATGCCGTCTAGGGCTTGGTTTATGAGTCGATCATAGCTGAGTTTATCCAAATCGGGATGACGCGCTTTGGTCATTTCCATGACTTTGATAAAACGCTCCAGCGCAGGGTACGCGGCTTCGGTGGGTTCGACTGGGACCGCATTTTCTGCAGGCGCGGGTGCCGCGGTTTCTACTGGAGCCGTTTCTTGGGCGTGAAGTGGCAGGCTGATCGCCAAAATGAGGGTGCTGATGCGCATGAGTGATGCGATTAGCAGGTTTGGTAGCCATGCGTAAAGGTTAAGCGTGGGATTTATTGACATCGTATTCAACCAGCCCTGCATTTGAGAATCGTGCAATTTGCGGGAACGGAGCTGTAATCTGCCGTTTCCCTGTGCGCAAATGAGCGGCTAATCCCTTATAGAACATTGGATTGCAGGCTTGGCTCCGAAACAGCTTAGGTAAACTATGCTCAAATATATGTAAGCACTTGTGATCGTTAAATAAACCAAAACAAAACAGCACCGAAAAGCATGAAACCGAACCTACTCTTTGTCCAAAGTGCCGACTTCGACATCAATCCCCAGATAGAAAAATTCTGCGAGTATTTTTGTGATACCCACTACGTCTATCTAGTCCGCACCGGCTCGGAGTTCCGCGATGATTCTCCGGCCGGACTCCGTTTCCTCAACCACAGGCTCGACAGACTCCCAAGCTTCGCGGAACTCGATACCGTTGTCTCCGTCGCCGACCCTAGGATCGCCGACTTACTCCGGACAGCCTATCCCGAATCCAAACTCGCCATATGGGACCCCGAGGATGAGTGGCACATACCGGACGTTCTCGTGAGCCTCTTGCGTCCCACCATCGTTCAGGGCGATTTCAACTCCCCGAAAAAAGCGGAATTTGCACACGCAATGTGATCAGCAACCAAAGTCTTCCACTGCTCAATGCTTTTATCACGGTCTCCGGCGGCTCTTACCGTTCAGCCCCATCCTCCAGGGAGCATACCTTACTGGCTAAAGCCTGCGGAAGTGGCTGCGGTTTGAGGGCTTGATTCTTTAACTTTTCTTAACTAAAGTTCGCGCCTCAATCGCGATGAGTTTCAAAAAGAAGATATCACTGGCGAAAAATGTGCCCAACCGTAAGCGGGGACAGAAGTTCCCGTACGACGGTCTGGTATCGGTGAATTGGCGGGCGCATGAGCGGGCGGATACGCAACTCGGCAAAAACCGCAAGCTCAACCAAAGAGCAGGGAAATCCGTCTGGGCATCGATTGCTTTGGAGGATGTCGAAATCGAGCAAGAACACTCAGCAGGTTTCCTGAAAATACTTGCACGCTGGATCTTGGCCACCCTGTTGCTGCCGTTTTGTTGGGTGACGAGCTGGACCTTATTGAAAACCTTTTCCCACGCAACACTGGAGCAAGGATTTTGGCAAAGCCCGCAATTTTGGTATTTCATCGTCGGCGCGCTCATCATGTTGGGTTGGTTCTGGTCGAAGCTGGCGCAATCGTTTTTCCTCTACCTGTATGTGTTCGGGCATGAACTAACGCATGCTTTGTTTGTGAAATGTTTCGGCGGCAAAGTGTATGACATGGAGTGGGGTTCTTCGGGCGGCTATGTCACCACGGATAAAAGCAACTGGGTGATTTCGTTGTCGCCTTACTTCGTGCCGATCTGGAGCGTGATCGCGGTGATTCTTTATGCGGTCCCGAGTTTCTTTTGGGAAATTCCCGGTGAGGCGGATCTGGTGTTTTATGCAGCGATGGGCGCTTCGTGGTCTTTTCACATGGCGTGGACGATTTGGATGATTCCGCGGGATCAACCCGATCTCAAAGACAACGGCACATATCTTTCTCTGGTTTTGATCTACTTTGGGAATTTGGTGGTGTTGGTCGGATTGCTTTGTTTCGCCACGCCAAACCCTTTTGAGAGCTTACGGGAATTCGGCTACAAATGGTTCGGAGACGTCATGACTTGGGGCGATATCGCCTTCCGATGGATCGAGAAATTTCTCTCACAGGTCCCGAGTTATTTGTGAGGCGGGATTCCTGGTTGTTTTTTAAATCAGAAAACCGAAACTCACCGTGTGATCGATCTCGATGCGAATGCGACAACACGAATGCTACCGGAGGTGGTAGACGCGATGCTGCCGTGGCTGCGCGATCATCATTCCAATCCATCGGGAAGTTATCGTGGCGCGAAGCTGGCTCGGAATGCCATTGAGCAAGCTCGCGAGCAGGTCGCCGAATTGATTTCGGCTGCGCCTGAGGAAATTATTTTCACCGGCTGCGGAACGGAGAGCGTAAACACTGCGCTGCATTCACTGGACGTTCTAACAGGAAAAGGCACGGCCGTGGTTTCAGCGATAGAGCACAGTGCGGTGTTACGGCAAGTGGAACGCTCCAAGCGCGAGGTCAGGCTCGTGAAATTTGATGCGGCTGGATTGATCGATGAGGGAGATTTCACTGAAGCGTGTGATAGCGCGGCGTTTGTTTCGGTGATGCTGGCGAACAACGAGATCGGCGTCATTCAGCCAATTGCTAAATTATTAGAAACGGCACGCGCGAAAGGTTTACCGTTTCACACGGATGCAGTCCAAGCCGTCGGAAAAATCTCAGTTTCGGTGAAAGACATCCCAGTCGATATGTTGTCGCTCTCTGCGCATAAATTTCACGGACCCAAAGGCATCGGCGCGCTGTATGTGAGGAGTGGATTTGATTTTTCACCACTAATCGTCGGCGGCGGTCAGGAGGCGGGTCGCAGAAGCGGCACAGAAAACACCGCCGCGATTGTGGCGATGGGTAAGGCTGCGGAGTTAGCGAAACAAGCACTGAAATCAGGCTTGGGAGATGATTTATTATCGATGCGTGATCTTTTTCAAACGCTGGTCGTGGAAGGCGTCAGTGGTTGCACAATCAATGGTGCTACAGATAAGCGTTTACCAAACACAACCCATCTTTCCTTCCAAGATTGTGATGCGGCGGGGATGTTGATTTTGTTAGATGAAGCAGGTTTAGCCTGCTCTGCAGGATCGGCATGTATGACCGGAAAACGTAAACCCTCACATGTCCAACTTGCTATGGGTATTCCTGAGGCTATGGCAAAAACCAGTTTGCGCTTCAGCTTCTCCCGCTTCAATACCGTACAAGAAGCCTCCGAAGCTGCTCAAATCGTCATTAAATCTGTTCAAAAACTCCGCACCGTGCAGGGCGGCGGAATCGGCCCGGTTGCGATCTACACGGCTTGATTCATTCAGCGAAAATCGAGCCTAACTGAAATCAGTCGACGAGGTTGTCGACGCGTTGGGCGAGTTCGATGTCGAGATCGGTAACTCCACCGACATCGTGTGTGGTGAGTTTCAGCGTCACCTTGGTGTATTTGATGGTGATGTCTGGGTAGTGTTGAGCTTCCTCAGCAATCTCACCGACGTTGTTCACGAAATCAATTCCATCCATGAATTCCTCGAACTCAAATGAGCGCGTGATGGAATTTTTCTCAATTTCCCATTCAGGGCATTTTTTGAGTGAGTCTTTTAATTCGTCTTTTTCTAACAGTTCGGACATGAGATGTGGGAGTTCGTTGAATGTGTCTCTGGAAAGATTGGACGGATGCTTTCGGAATTGGCAAGCCCGTGTTTGAAGTTTCTTGAATTTTTATATTTCGATTAATCGAAGTAATTTCTGCGTTGAAACCGAGTTGCAATGTGCCTACAGCCGTGACAGTTTTGCAGCATGAAAAGAATAGTCAGCATTTTATGTCTTGGATTATTGATGGGAATCATCACGTCTTGCGCTCCATCTACGCCCCAGACACGGATTCAGCAGCGCCCCCAAGATTTCGCGAGGCTCAGTGAAAAGCACCAAGAATTGGTTTCTAGGGGTGAAATTGCGAAAGGAATGAGTAAAGATGCGGTTGCGCTAGCCTGGGGAAGCCCTTCTACGCGGATTGAGGGGTTGCGGAATGGGAAATTCTCCGAGCGTTGGGACTATATCGGTCGTGAGGCGGTGACGAGGAATCATTTCTTCGGTGGGTACTCGTCAGGAAGGTATGGACCTTATGGATACTCGGGTTACCGCGCCGGTTTCGGTCCTGAAGTGACCTATGTTCCTTATCTCCAAGCCTCGGTTTGGTTTGTCAGTGGGCGAGTCAATGAATGGGAGCGCCAACGCTAAACGAACTTAGCTGTAAAAAAGGATGTCCATGTTGGCTTAGTTCTAAGAGAATGAAATTTATGAAACAAAGAATGATTTTGACGGTGTTGGGCGGATTGGCGCTGATGATGAGTTTTTCATCCTGCGCGATGAAAACGCGTTTAGGTGGGCTTTCCTCTTATCAATCTTATGACCGACCTACAAAACTGCCGACTAATCCATCTGCGGTGAAAGTGAAAGTATCGCTTTCTAAGCAGCGCGTTTACGTCATGGAAGGAAGCAAAATGCTCATGGTCATGCCGGTATCGGTGGGTACGCCAAGCTCGCCGACTCCGACAGGAAATTTCCGTATCACCAGCAAAGAAGCCAAACGTCGGGCTAACGGCCACGGCTATGCGACCGATGGTAAAACGGTTCGCCAAGTTAAAGTTGGCGGTGCGCCATCGGGTTGGAAATTCAAAGGAACGCCTATGCCATATTGGTGCGAGTTCAAGACAGCTTATGGTTTCCACACGGGTTGGGTGAAACACACGCCTTGCACGCACGGCTGCATTCGCATGCATGAAAATCTTTCGCCTAAATTTTTCCGACTCGTATCGGTCGGCACGCCCGTTTCGATTTCTTATTCACAGCCGGAAGATGCAGAGCATGCAAACATTCCGCTGCCACCGGATGCGGGTCCTTTGAAAGATTACTCGGGTGATATGTATCTGGGTGATGGATATTTCTCACGCCACAAAACTCCAGAGTTCGATTGAGTTTTTAAGCGCGTCATCCGCAATCGTTTCATAACGATCTAGAATAGACCTTGCATCGCGGCTGAATCAGCTGCCTTGTCCTTGAATGGAAATGAACAAATTCTCAGAAATACTTACCCATCCGGGTAGTTCGCACAAAGACGAGTTTCTTGCGTGCTGTCTACTCGTTGCTGTGCATGAGGCCCCGATCTTACGTCGGGAGCCGACGGAGCACGATCTCACGAATCCGCGCATGGCGGTGGTTGATGTTGGCGGGCTGCATCAGCCAGAAATGGGAAATTTTGATCATCATCAATTTCCCCGAGAACATCCGCCGACCTGCTCGTTGAGTTTGGTGCTGATGGACATGGGTTTGTATGAGGATGCGCGGCAGTATTGCGATTGGTTGGAAGTCGCTGAGTGGTTCGATACCCGTGGCCCGCAAGAGACAGCGGCTTGGTTGGGAGTTGAGCGCGAATTGCTGGCGAAACTCAATTCAACCGTCGATCTGACTTTGCTGCGAAGATTTGCCGGAATGTCAGAAGTTCGCGCGGGTGAACCGATGTGGGAAGTCATGCGTTGGATCGGTACGGACTTGATTGGTTACCTGAAATCGCTGCGCGAAAAGCTCAATGAGATCGCGCGTATCAGTGAGATCTGGGAAATCGGCGAAGGCGAAACTTCTTTCCGAATTCTGTTTTTACCGCGTTCGGCAAATATTTCCGAAGATGCTTCAGCAGGTTTAGCGCGTTATGCTTCCACCTTGCCGGAAAATCAGCAAGTGGTCGGGATGGTGTATCCGGACAGACGTGGTGCAGGTTTTGCGCTTTCACGTTTCAACGATAACTTGGGCTTGGATTTCACACAGGTCGAGACGGAAGCTGATGTGCATTTTGCACACAGTCGCGGTTTTGTGGCGAAAACCTCTGCAGTGGATTTAGCGAGAATTCGCGAGCTACTGAGTAAAAGTCGCGTGACAGTCTAACGGAATATGCCAGCCTGGGCGCATGAGTGATATTTCTATTTCAAGTCTGAAAGAACAGGCGGGCGACGTGCCATTAATCGCCTCCATCACCGCGCAACTGCAATCGCGCGCGGTGAAAACCACTAAAGACGGTAAACCATTTTTCGATCTCGTTTTCGTGGATTCCACCGGATCGATCAGCCTCAAAGTTTGGTCAAACACACCGCTCTACACCGAGACGGAAAAAATGGATCTGAATGCCATCGTCAGACTCGATGGCGAATGGACGCAGAATCAATACGGCATCAACGGCAGCGGCATTAGTTGGTCTTCATTGCAAGCGGACGAGATAGCCATTTTCCTCGCGGGCGATCCGCAGACGCGAGACAAACAACTGCGCGACTACGCGGAGATTCTCGGATTTTGCCAGAGCATGACCGATCCGAGATTGAAACGCTTGGCGGAGTATTTTTTCGAAAAGATGGGGGATCGATTTCGCCGCACCGCCGCCGCGCGAAAAAATCATCACGCTCGGCGGGGTGGGTTGGTGGAACACGTGGCGCAGATGATGCGTTCCGCCAATGCAATCTATGGCATTTATCCTGAGCTCAATCGGGATCTGATGATCTCCGGTGTGTTGTTTCATGACTGCGGCAAGCTCTGGGAAAATTCTTATCCCGAAGAAGGTTTCGCGCAGATCCACTCAAAGTATGGCGAAATGCTGGGACATATCCCGTTGGGGATAGAGCTAGTCAACAAGCTCTGGCACGATCTGTTAGATGCATCCGAGTTCGATGCATTTTCAGAATCCAAACCTACGACTGAAGAAGTTCGGATTCATCTTCTGCATCTCATAGGCAGTCACCACGGACAGATGGAGTTTGGTTCGCCCGTGCTACCCAAAACTCCTGAGGCACACGCCTTGCACTATATCGATAACCTCGACGCCAAAATGGAAATGCTGCGTGACGCCTACGCCCAAAGCGCAGAAGTCGCCCCAGGGATTTACGATCGCGTGTTTCCGTTAACAACGAATCTGATCAAGCCGCTGGGGAATTTTGAGGGAGCAGAAAGCTGACGTCCGTTATCCCTTCAAGATAAAGAGATGAGTTACTCTTTGATTGCGGGATCTTGTTCGACCCAGTTGTTTAGGAACTCTTGCCAGTTTATTTTCCAAGAGGCTTGGTCGTTTAATGCTATGGCGATGTAAGATTTGTGGACTGCGACACCGGCAAGAGGGAGATTTCGGTTTTGTGGATGTTGTCCAGCTAGCATGGGGTCAGTAGTGGGCGGTGTAATTTCTAACAGCTTATCTACTAAGCCCGCGAATTTATCGGCGACGAATTGAGGGTTTCCATCGCTTTGTTTGCGATGCAGGGACATGGGGGTTTTGTATTCGATGATGGGTTTGTCGTCGGTGTTGATGGGGTAGCTTTCAAAAAGGCTGCGTGATGCACTTACGTTGCCGCCGTAAAATAAGAGGATATCTTGCTGATTAGGTATGTGTAAATTTTGAATGGTGTCGTGATCGTAAGTGGGGATGTTTTTTCGTTTGATATTTTTAACATCGAGTTCACTGGTCGGTATGGGTGATGAATTTTGATGACCGACAAGAGCGACGATTTCCCCACCTGGCTGGAAGTTGTGGCGCCACAAAGTGACTTGATCGAAGGCGTTTAGCATGGTGTGGGTGATGACGCCGAATTCGTATTCCGATACTTGATAGAGCGGCAGCCACTGCACGAAAACACCGCCCGGATTCAGGCGTTTTTTAGCAGATTGAAAATGCTCAAGGCTGTAGAGGCTTCCTGCTCCGCGCTGGTAGGTGAGAAACAGGTCGGCATTGATCATGTCGAATTTTTTATCCGTGGCCATGAGGTAATTGCGTCCGTCTTCGACTAGCACTTTTGCACGTGGATCCGTGAACAAGCCGTTAGTGAAGTCGCTATCATCGACTTTTCCGGTCATGTATTTTTTGGCAGCGACGACGACCTCGGGTATTAATTCACAGACGACGACCTCGTTGATGTTTTTGAAATCATTTTTGTTCAAAGCCTCACCCGCTGTGGCACCGGTGCCCATGCCGAGATAAAAAATGCTTTCCGTTTTTGGATAGAACAGGAGCGGGATTCTGGTTTGCGAAATTTGCGACATCCTTGAGGTTGTCGCTCCTAAGCCATAGGTTGAATTGACTTTGATGGAGTGTCCACCCCTACTGTTTCTGACGACCGAAACGGTGCCATCACTAGCCTCCCAGACTTCTATGACCGTCTCTGGCTCCGCGCCGGGGATGGTACCAGTAACAGGAAGATCTGCGGGGCTGAGGATGGTTAGGGAAATGAGAAGTATGAGAGCGGTAAGGGCTTTAGTTACGCCGTAGAAGGCATTTTTTGCCACCGGCATGATCAAGGCGACGATGAAATAACTTGCGGCGATGATTTGAACGGAGCGCCACATTCCCAAAAATTGGAGCAACAAGAATCCGCAAAGCAGTGAGCCGAGAATGGCTCCCACGGTGTTGATAGCGGAGAGGACACCGATGCTTTTTCCGGGTTGGTCTGCAAAGCGCTCTTCGCTTTTCATCAAAAATGGAAACACTGTGCCGAGCACGAGAGCGGGTATGCCGATGGTCGCAAAACCGGTTTTGAATAGACCCCAGACGTAGCTTGCGAACTCCACATTCGTGGGAATCATTTGCAGCTTATCGGTTTGGGCAAAAAAGATGAACGGCGAGATGGCGACGCCGATGCCGCTGAAGATCATCAGGAAAAACAGCGTCTTGACAGGTTGGGCGTTCTGCTTTGCCAGCCACGATGCGAACAGGGCACCGACTGATAAACAAATTAGAACGACGATTAGAACCGTTGAAAAACTGTATACTGAGTTTTCATGAACCTGAGCGAACATCCGAGTCCAAAGGACTTCGAGCGCAAGCACGTTGAAACCTGAAATGAAGGCAAAAGCATAGATGACGGATCGCGATGCAGCCTTGGGTTTTTCGACAACGGGTTCGATAACTTCCCTTTTCTTCGCTGACGATTTTTTGGAGATGATCGGCTTTTGATCTGGGATCACAGCCTCTGACTCTGCGGGTTGTGGTTTACGAGCTAGAAGAAATGAAACCAAGGCGATGGCTAAGGAAAGGAAGATTCCTAGAAAGCAGGTCATTTTAAAACCTAACAGAATGATGAGAAAAAAGCCGGTAGCGAATGCGCCCACCGCAGCTCCGATGGTGTTGATGCCGTAGATTTTAGCAGCAGTAGTTCCGAAGGCTCCTTGAGTCCGGATGAGGAATTGTCCTAGGACTGGGATGGTCCCGCCCATGAAAAATGACGGAGGAAAAACCATAAATAAAGTCAGCAGACCTTTCATCATCAGAAGACTCGTGCCCGGCCCGACCGATTGATAGATGAGGGGGTAGATGCTGTGGAAATAATTAAGGACGACTAAGAACAGGAGTCCGCTAGCCGCGATTCCAACCTCCAGCCATGCGTAGGTGCGCAGCAGATTAGGCAAGCGTGCGCAGCGGTTTCCCCAGAACCAACTGCCCATGGCGAGCCCGAAGAAAAACATTCCCAGGGTGATGGCCGCGGCATACGAGGTGTTTCCTAACAGTAAACCCAACTGCCTCATCCAAAGAATCTGGTAGAGCAACCCGGCAAAACCGGAGAAGAAAACCATCACAAAAAATATACCACGCTGGGAATGACTCATATATTACTGACTCTTGAAAACTGAACTTCCTACCCGCCCATGCCGTGCCTGCAAAGGAAATTACCGATTTCGCCGTTGTTGCAGGGTTTTCAGCGAGATGCGGGGACGGAGCATGTAGATCCCGTAGAACCAGCCCACGAGCGATCCACCCAGGTGGCAGGCGTGAGAGGCCTCGAAAAGATTCGGGACTTGGTTCTCTAATTCTTGGCCGAGCTTTGCGATGGGTCCGGTGGGTAAATCTGGATTGAGCGCAGCGAGCAAGAAGTTCGCGAGGATGATGGCAATCCCGAGAGTTTTCCCGCTGAGAAAAAAGGGCAGAAATTTAGATTCCGGCGAGAGAGTCAGCAGCATCAACAAGAAGGCGAAGCAGATAGGAGACGAGCCGACGAGGGTTTGATTGGTCGGTGAGAGCAGGAGAAACATGAGCCCGCCAGCGAGGGCTGCATGAACGGCCAGTAGTTCTAAAGTCAGTTTGGGAATGATGTATTCCAGTTTGCTGCCGAGGATTAATATCGCAGCGATGTTTAAACCCAGATGAGTCCAACTACCGTGGATCATGATGTAGGTAAACAACTCAAAAAATTTCCCCTCGGATAACCCAAGCCAGCTTAACCCGAATAATAATTGCTTCTCGGGCAACTCATCGAGAAAAGTGAAGTAACACTGAAACGCGGCGAATATCGCTATGAGTTTCCAAGTTGAGGATGCATTTCGCAGTAGCAGAAAGCTCCGTTGCAACCTGTGTTTCATGATAAAGCCTCACTCTTGATGTCTCGCGCGAGGCTCGCGTCTGGCGACGGTGTCTGCACCGGGAGCGGTGACGAATGGGCCGCCTTCGAGTGGGGCGACGCCGGTGAATGCGACGTCTGGCATTTCGGTGGGGCGACCTGCGAGCGGGAAATCTTTGCGCAGTGGGAAGAACGGATAGCCCTCCCACATGAGGATGCGTTTGAGATTTGGGTGGCCGCTGAAAGGAATGCCCATCATGTCCCAGACTTCGCGTTCATGCCAATCGGCTGCGGCCCAAAGATGAACAGCGGTGGGTACGGCTTCGTCTTCGGAAACTTTTGCTTTCAAGCGCAGGTGACGGGAGTCGTCGAGCGAAGCGAGTTCGTAAACGACTTCGAAACGTGGGTCTTCGCCGAAATGATCGAGCGAGGAAATATCTAACAACATTTCGTAACCCAGCTTTTCTTTGCAAATCGCTAGGGCTTTTGGAAGAGCCTCTAGCGTGAGGTTGAGCGTGTGCTCGCCGCGGAATTCGAGCTCGGAGATGATGCCTTTTCCGAGCGCGTCGCGCAGGGCGGGAAGGTCTTTGGCGGCAGCAGTTGAGTCGGTGATGGCTGACATGGGAGAAAAAATTCGGTGGTTAGAAAAATACGGAAATCAGATTTTGTCTTCGAAGAAGGTTCTTTTCTGATCTTCGGTGGAATGCTCCGCATCGATTTTTTCTTGGAGTTTCATCAAGCCTTCGATGAGTGCTTCAGGACGCGGAGGGCAGCCGGAAATGTAAACGTCCACGGGGATGAGTTGGTCGATGCCTTGCAGCACGGCGTAGGAGCGATACATGCCGCCGGACGATGCACAGGCACCCATCGCGATGCACCATTTTGGCTCGGGCATTTGATCCCAAACGCGTTTCACCGCGAGCGCCATTTTGTAAGTCACGGTGCCAGCGACGATCATGACGTCGGCTTGGCGAGGAGAGAAACGCATCACTTCCATGCCGAAGCGAGAGATATCGAAACGGGAAGAAGCGGTCGCCATGAGCTCGATTGCGCAGCAGGCAAGACCCATCGGCATTGGCCAGAGAGAGTTCTTTCTCATCCAGTTGATCGCGGCATCGACCCGAGTGAAGATGATGTTGCCTTCGATCTTAGAATCATAGGCGGCGTAAGTTGGGACAGTGGCGGTGCTTTCCATGGTGCGACGTGGCTTCGCCGGAACGATGGTGGCTTGTGGCCGATGTCTCAAGTGGATTGTGAAATTTTTCACAAGCAGGGGATCGGTAGGGGAAATCCCCCTTGACCTAGCGGTGTGTCGGCTCATCTTGGTATTGGATGAAGGAAATGTTTCAGCGCTGCTTTGCTATGCTCTTCGCGATTTGCGTCGTGAGCCCTGCGTGCTGTTGCGCTTTTGCTCATGAAATGGGCATCTCCGAGGTTTCATCGTGCTGCGGTGGCGAGCAAACCCCTGATCAGGAGCGTGATTGTGGCTGTGTCAAAATGACCGCGGCCACGGAGTGGAAAGCGAAAGAGGCGATTTCCAGTAACCTCTTGGAGCTTCCTTCGTTTGCTCCTTATGAAATGATTTCTCTCAAAACATTGCCTGACTTCACCGAAGTGGATAGCGGCCACGTCTCGTGGATCGATACTGACCCGCCTGCCCGAAGACGAGCGTGGCTGCAGTGTTTTTTGATTTGAGGAAATAGGGAAGTCGCATTCTGCGACCCATGGCCAAGCCTTTGCTTGGATCAATCTTTCTCGGCTTCTTGGCCACAACCCCCTATTTTACACATTGACTATTTCCCATTATGAAAACGTTTCTTCTCTTTTTCCTCCTCATTGCCCCTTCGCTGCATGCTCGGCTGGTGGAGTATGATTTAACTATCGCCGAGCAAAAATGGACGCCCGGCGATCTCAGGCCGGTGCGTGCGATCACCGTCAACGGCGGAATTCCGGGTCCGACGATTCGGTTTCGGGTCGGCGACACCGCGCGGATCCGTGTTCACAACCAGATGAAAAACGAGGACACATCGATGCATTGGCACGGCTTGTTGTTGCCCAACGAGCAGGACGGCGTTCCCTACGTGACCACTCCGCCTATCCTGCCTGGGACGACGCATACCTTTGAATTTCCGATCACGCATTCTGGCACGTATTGGTATCACAGTCACACGGGCTTGCAGGAACAGGTCGGCGTTTATGGGTCGATTGTGATCGAGCCGAAAGGTGGCGAAGCGATACGGACGGATCGGGATCACGTCGTCGTGTTATCGGACTGGACCTTGGAGAGCGGTGAAGAAGTCATGCGCTCACTCGCGCGGGGGACGGATTGGTATTCGCTTAAAAAAGGTAGCACGCAGAGTCTATTAGGTGCGGCGAAGGCGGGCGCGCTCAAAGATTTCTGGGCACGCGAGCGCTCGCGGATGCCGGCGATGGATATGTCTGATGTCGCCTATGATGCGTTTCTTGCGAATGGTAAGCGCTCGATTCATCTGCCCGGAAAGCCGGGTGAAACCGTGCGGTTGCGTTTCATCAACGCCGGGGCATCGACTTATTTTTACTTACAATCGGCGACTGGGCCATTGCGCATCATCGCAGCAGACGGCCCTGCGGTGCAGCCGATTCATGTGAAACGCCTGCTGATCGGGATGGCGGAAACTTATGACGTGACCGTAAAAATTCCTCTAACAGGAAAATGGGAAATTCGTGCCACCTCGCAGGATGGATCGGGTCATGCATCGATTTGGTTGGGTGAGGGAAATGAAAACGCAGCGCCCGATGTGCCGAAGCCAAATCCCTACAACATGGATGATCACATGATGGCGGCGATCGATCAGATGAGCATGACTGCTGACAATAAAGCCGCGAACATGAGCGATGCGGAAGCTCTTGCGATGGAGCCGGAACGTCCGCTCTCTCCTTATACGCGCTTGCGTGCTTTGAAATCCACGGAGTTGCCCGCGAACTTGCCTCGCCGCACCATCACTCTGCGCGCGACCGGCGATATGGAACGCTACGTTTGGTCGTTCAATGGCAAAACGTATGCTGAAGAAGGCGTCATCCCGATCAAGAGAGGTGAGGTGATTCGGATCGAGTTCTTCAACGATACGATGATGCATCATCCACTGCATTTGCATGGGCACTTTTTCCGCGTGCTGATGGGGCAGGGAAAATATTCACCGTTGAAACACACGATCGATTTGCCGCCGATGACGTCGCGCACCGTTGAATTTGAAGCGAATGATAGAGGCGATTGGTTGTTTCACTGCCACTTGCTCTATCACATGCACGCAGGAATGGCGCGTATCTTCTCTTACCAAGATGATAGCTGGCAGCCTCCAGGAAAATTGAAGGAGGGCACCAACATCGTTTGCAATAAGCTTTGCTGTCTTCCTGGAAATCCGAATGCGAGAACCGGCTCGGTTGATCCACGCCAGCTCGGCCATGTTCCCCACGCAGGCGGTCATGATCACGATATGATGTACCTTTTGTTAGAAGGAAATGTACAAAGTCATCTCAGTGAAGGTCGATTGAGTCTCCGTAATTCAAAAAATGATTGGGTTGCGGAATGGCGCGCGGGATACTCCGATGAAAGCGAATACGAGATCGATCTCGCCTGGGAGCGCTATTTCAATCCGAACTTCTCCACGGTGATGGGCTGGCGTTTCACCGATCATGAAGATGCAGAAAATCGCGCGTTCGCGGGGGTGGATTATCGCCTGCCGTATTTGATCCACAGTTCATTGCAGGTCGATTCCGAAGGCGATCTGCGCGCCGCGCTCAGCAAGAGTTTGCAGCTCACCGAGAGGTTTTCTGGTTTCACCGAAGTCGAATATGACACGGGCTCGAAATGGGATTGGCGTATCGGGCTAGAGGCTACTTTGACTAAACAATTTTCTCTCATCACCGAGTATCACTCGGACTACGGCTTTGGCGGAGGCATCGGCTTCCGCTTCTAACAAAATACAAAAACAAACATATGAAAAAGATACTAATCCTATTATCCGCTGTCGTTCTCGCATCGTGCGCTGCACCAAGCAGCAGCAGCGCGAGCGTGAAAGCCTACACTGCAGACACCTGCATCGTGACTGGCAATAAACTCGGCTCGATGGGAACTCCCATCACCAAAGTTTACGGCAACCAAGAAGTGAAATTCTGCTGCAAACCTTGCATCGCAAAGTTTGAAAAAGAACCGCAACGTTACTTGAGTAAAATCCAATGAAAACATCCGCCATTTATCTAATTGCAGCCATACTCGCTGGTTGTTCTCCCGCGCAACAAACCGTTGAGGTTAATCCCGTTGGGAAAAAATCCAGCGTCGTTGAAGTGCAGACAAAACCTGCAAAGCCACGTCCGTATCCGCTGACCAAGTGTTTGGTGAGTGGCGAAGATTTGGATTCGATGGATGAGCGGGTTTCCACGGTTCACGAGGGACAAGTGTTTGAGTTTTGCTGCAAACCTTGCCTGACGAAGTTCCGCAAAAACCCTGCGAAATACCAAGCGATGCTAGCCGCGAAAAAGTCTTCCTGAGCATGGCGTTTCCACCGCCGCAGTCGATTGGCTGCGGCGGTGTGCTTTTCTGTGATGAAGTGAGACTTGGTGTTGCCTGATAAGGCGTAATCAACGAAGCTCCCGCGCATGGAACCCAGAGAATTTGAGATCAAAGGCGAGAAATACGTAGCGCGGACACCGCGTGAGGAAGATTTCGTGGCGATGATCGAGCTCCACAAAAGCTGTTTTCCTGCGACCTTGGAAGAAGACGGTGCGTGGCGGGAAGATCAGTTAGAGAGTCACTTGCAGATGTTCGAGGACGGGCAGGTGTTGGTGACGAAAGGCGAGAAAATCGTCGGCGTTTCATCGAGCTTGGTAGTTAGTTTGGGAAGAGATCCGCTGCGTCACCATTCTTACTACGGGATCACCGATGACGGTTATTTTTTCAACCACGACCCCGAAGGCGACACCTTGTATGGCGCGGAAATTTATGTGGATACGGCGGAGCGCGGGCAGGGGATAGGGGCTTTTTTGTACGAACTGCGGCGTGAGCTTTGCAGGCGTTTGAATCTGCGTCGGATTCTGGCGGGTGGACGTTTGTGGAACTACGAAAACTACAAAGAAAAATACACGCCAGAGGAATACGTGCACGCGGTGCAGGATGGTTTGGTTAGAGATCCGGTCATGGGATTTCAGCTCAAAGAAGGTTTTGTGGTGCGCGATGTGATGTCGAATTACATCCGCGATCCGCGCAGCATGAACTACGCGACCTTGATCGAGTGGTTGAATCCCGAATATCAACAGACCGAGGGTGAGGATCGAAAAGTTCGCGTTGCTTGCGTGCAGTATCAGATGCGGAAAATTGCGGATTTCGATGAATTCGCGGCGCAGGTTCGTTATTTCGTGGAAACGGCGGGCGAGGATTACGGCGTAGATTATGTGTTGTTTCCGGAGTTTTTCTCGGTGCAGTTGCTTTCCGCGATGGAGCCGTATTCGTCACGCGACGGGATACGAAAACTCGCGGAGCTGACGCCGAAATTCCGTGAGCTCATGTCCACTCTCGCGCGTGAGCAAGGTCTGCATCTCATCGCCGGTTCACATCCTGTGTTGAAAGAGGATGGGAGTTTGCAAAATGAATCCATGATTTTCCGTCCCGATGGCACGTTCGTTTCTCAACCGAAACTTCACATCACCCCATCGGAAACAACGTGGTGGGGAATCACAGGTGGCAATCAACTGCATGTCATCCAAACGCCGAAAGCGAAGATCGGGATTTTGATTTGTTACGATGTCGAGTTTCCCGAAGCCGCGCGTTATCTAGCAGAACAAGGAGTCGAAATTCTTTTCGTGCCGTATTGCACCGACAATCGTCAGGGATATTTGCGAGTCACCAAATGCGCAGCAGCGCGAGCGATTGAAAACCAGATCTACGTCGTCACCACCGGCGTGGTCGGAAACCTTCCGGATGTGCCGGCGATGGATATTCATTACGGCCGCGCCGCGGTGTTCACGCCCTCAGACTTCGAATTCGCCCGCGATGGCATCCAAGCAGAAGCCGATCCAAACGTCGAAACCATGTTGGTGACGGATTTGGATATCCGAGATCTTTACCGTTCGCGCGAGGCCGGTTCAGTGACACCGCTGATGGATAGGCGCAGGGATTTGTTCGAGCTAAAGGTGCACTTGGATAGGGAATAGGATTTTTCTGGAGCTTGGTTTGCTCGTGTCACCGCCTTCCGGTCAAAACACTCATTCGTTCATCAAATTTCAACCTTGATGAGCCGCAAACTCAATACGTATTAATCCTTATTACGCAACTTTCCACCCCATCAAAAACGACCAGTCGCTTTGCGTCGCGACCAGTCGTAGAATAACTATTCGACAGAAAACTGACACATGAGAACACTAATACTATTACTTGCACCCTGCCTTGCTCTGGGAAGTGAACCCAAGACTCTGGAACTTACCTTCAAGGAAGGGAAGGCCGCAGATTACGCAGCCCAAGTTGAAGCGGGCTTCACGAAGCTTTTGGTTTCGGATACGAAGCTCGCGGCGGAGTTTAAGAAGTTTGAATCGCCGCCCCCAGAGAACGCCCAAGGGAGGTATAGCGGCGGCCCGATGATCCAGGCGCTAACCCTTGCCGAATCGGAGGATGTCGATTTCCGTGACACTGGAGGTTCTAGCCAGTTCGGCAAGACGATCGCGTTATATTTTCGCTTTGACGAGGGTATGCGCCGTGGGATGGAGTTCCACAGCGGATTCTTCGCACTTTTCGAGATCAAGGGTGATCTGACGTATCGCCATGTGAAGGATGACTTTGAGCTGAGTGATTCAAAGGTTGTTGCGACTTTCAAGGGATTTAGCCGCACGCTAACTGCTCCAGCACCCATCGAATGAAACCAGTCGTTGGTGGCAACGGCGGATAAGCTCCCTCGTTCGCTTCGCTCTATGAACCCTGCACCGCCGTGCCATCACATTTAACGTTCGGCGCAGAAAATAAACTGCCAAGCATACAATGATTTAGAAGCACTTTCTGGCGACCTTCGACTTTAGACCTTCAGACCCGCGACTTTGAGAGGAGTGCTCACTCTCCATGTTGCCGTTGCCTACATCCTGCCGTTGCTAATCGCGGCTGGGTGTTCTATGAACTCCAGCATGACAAGTCACAGCCGTTTGTTTCTCCCATTAGTCATCCTGTTTGGCAGCCATGCGGGAATCACGCATGCCCAGGATTTTTCGTTTGATCAACTGTGTGAAAAGGCGCGTGCCGTGGCTGCTGCTCCTCATGTTCCATCCAAGTTGGTGCTCGACGATTTTTGGAAAAACCTGAACTACGACCAACACCGCGACATCCGTTTCAAGATGGATTCCGGGCTGTGGGCGAAGGAAAAACTGCCGTTTTCTATCGATTTCTTCCACCCCGGTTGGACAGCCAAGGAGATGGTAACGATCCATGAGGTCGCGGGCGGTAAGTCCACGCCGCTTAAGTTTGATCTCAGCTTGTTTGATTACGGGAAACAAAAGATTCCCGCTGGGACGCCTCCTCCGCAGGGCTACGCTGGCTGGCGCGCACGCTGTCACTTGAACACGCCGGACTACATGGACGAGTTCCTGGTGTTTCTCGGAGCCAGCTATTTGCGAGCCATCCCGGCCAACGCTCCTTACGGGCTTTCCGCGCGTGGGTTGTCTATCAACAGCGGGATTCCGGGCGTGGCCGAAGAGTTCCCGCACTTCACCGAGTTCCACTTGAAGCGTCCGGATAAGAATGCGAAATCGCTGACCGCATGGGCCCTGTTAGAAGGCGAAAGCGTGGCAGGTGCCTATCAATTCACTATCACTCCCGGCGTGGAAACGGTGATGGACATCGAAGCGGAAATCACCCTCCGGCGGCCCGTCCAACAACTCGGACTCGCGCCGTTTTCCTCGATGTATTGGTTTGGCGAAGCCACTCATCCAAAACCCTTGGATTTCCGGCCGGAAGTGCATGACAATGACGGCTTGCTGATGGAGTTGGGTAGCGGAAACCTGCATTATCGCCCGCTGGAACACACCGACCACCAATTCCGCCATTGTGTTTTCACGATGGAAAAACCGCGGTCATGGTCGTTGCTTCAACGCGACCGCAAGTTTTCCTCTTACGAGGACAAGGAGGCGCGTTACCACGATCGCCCGAGCGTGCGCGTCGAGCCAGTGAAAGGATTCGATCAAGGGAAACTCCATCTCATCGAGATGCCGACGATTGATGAGACGGGCGACAACGTGGTGCTCGTTTGGGAACCCCAGCCGACCCTTAAAGTCGGCGTGCCATTCCGCTTTCACTACCGCCTGCGGTGGATGCGGGATCCCTCGCCGTCTGGCTTGTTCGCGGTGCGCGCCACCCGCTCCGGCACTCCGGTGCAAAAACCGGAGCAGATCCTTATCGCGGTCGATTTTGCCAAACCCCTTGAGCCGCAAGCCAAGGTCGGCGATCCCAAGTGGGATGATATTTCCGGTATCAAACCCGTCGTCACCCTCAATCAAAAGGAAGCCAAACTTCTCCACGTCGGCCTGGATGACATGAGCATGGCGAATGTGGATGATTTGCCTGCCGGGCTGGGCCGTAGCGACAAGCTCCACATGCCGCAGGTGCTGCGCGCGTTTTTTGTCATTGATCCCACCAAAGATCTCAACCAGATCGACATGACCTGCGAGCTGCAAGACGCCAACGGCAAAGCAGTTTCGGAGCGTTGGGTGTATCTTTGGATGCGGCGGAACTGAGGCTTTGCCGCGCCGAGGAATACCTAGGAATGCAAAGGCTGGACGCATCGCGATTTGTTTCCGAGAGTAGGTCGCACCACTCATTCCATTATGTTCAAGGCCCGTCACTCCGTTCCCGGCACGTCCCCCGCAGCACTGGTTCCCCGCGATACTGACGGGAAAACCATAGCTCCGAAGATTCATCTCATCGAGTATGATAAAGATCAATTTGAGGAACGTGAAGTGGTTGATATGGCTGAGCTCAGCCAGCATCTAAACAAACAGACAGTCACTTGGATCAACATCGATGGCCTGGGTGATATGAACGCACTCAAGACTCTAGGAGAACAGTTCAACCTTCACCCGCTCGCGATCGAAGACGTTTGGAACACTGGCCAACGCCCCAAGACCGAGGTCTTTCCTGACTACATTTTCATCGTCACGCAAATGGTCTATCAGAACTCTGCTAACAACATTTGTGGCGAGCAGGTCAGCATGTTTCTCGGTAGGAATTTTCTCATCACGGTCCAAGAGGAAGACGAGTATGATGTTTTTAATCCTGTCCGCGAGCGTATCCGGTCCGGCCACGGATCGATACGAAAATCCCAGGTGGACTATCTGGCCTACGCCTTACTGGATACGATCATCGACCACTATTACCCCGTGTTAGAGAGACTTGGCACCGCCATCGAGGAGCTTGAAGATGATCTATTGAAAAGCCCGTCCCGCGAGATGGTTCTCACTCTCCATGAATACAAGCGTAACCTCGCCCAGTTGCGCCGCTTCGTTTGGCCGCTGCGTGATGTCATCAACTCGCTGCTCCACGATTCCTCCGGCTACATCACAGACACCTCCAAGGTATTCCTCCGCGATTGCTACGACCACACGGTCCAACTGATGGATCTGGTGGAGAGTTATAAGGAGCTCACCTCGGGGCTAATGGAACTCTATCACTCAAGCGTGGGACTCCGCACCAACGAGGTCATGCGTGTGCTGACCGTCATCACATCCATTTTCATTCCCCTGACCTTTATTGTAGGGGTTTACGGCATGAACTTCGCACCGCAAACTGCGTCCGGTGAAAAGCTTCCGCTCAACATGCCGGAGCTTTATATGCCTCACGGTTATATCGTCATTATGTCTATCATGGGACTCATCGCGGTGGTGCAGTTGATTATTTTTAAGAAAATGAAGTGGCTGTGAATTCTCTGTGCTGGGTCAAAAAGCAAATTCCTAGTAATTTATGAAAACTCGTTCTTTCTCCGCGATTCGCATCTACATTAGAATGTTTGTATGAGTAACCCGAACCCCAATCCCCAAACGACCCCTCCGCTGCAGTCTGTGGAAGAGGTTACCGCCGAAAACGTACGTACGATCCGGCATCTAGAGAAGGCCGCGCAGCAGGATGAATCTTTAGGCGATCGGATTGCCACGGAGATCAACCGGGTCTGCGGCTCGATGACCTTTCTTTGGATCAACGCGATTGGTTTCACCGTTTGGATATCGCTCAATACGGTGATGCTGGAGAAACCGTGGGATCCGTTTCCCTTTTCTTTTCTGACCCTGGTCGTTTCGTTAGAGGCTATCTTCCTTTCGATTTTCCTGCTCATCGCCGGCAATCGGCAGGCCCGCGTGGCGGAACGGCGCAGCCATTTGGACTTGCAGATCAATCTGCTGGCCGAACAGGAGAATACCAAAGCAATGACGCTGCTGCGCTTGATCGCCGAAAAACTCGAGGTGGTGGAAGAGGTCGGTGAGGAGTTTGAGGTGTTTGAGCAGTCCACGTCTGCGGAAAAGCTGATCGAGCAAATTGATTCGATGGACCAAGAGACAGATAAGCACTGAAGTGCCGAGTAGTTCTTTTGTGGCTGTCGTATCTTAAAATACTGTGAAAAACGAAAAGCCCCTGATCTCATTCCAATTACCTCATAAATGGGGCATAGCGGAGGGTCCTAGTTACTTTGAGAGCATTTTTCGTGAAACTTGGCTTGATTACTGAGATTTCATGACTAAAAACGCCGCCCCTCGCGTTACCGTGAGTTTTTCCCAGCATGTCCAATAGTCTTAAAATCGCGATTCCGAAAGGTAGCCTGCAAGAGCCGACAATCGAGCTCTTCGCCAAGGCCGGATACGAAATTTACGTTTCGTCGCGTGGTTATCGACCGACATCGAATGATTCGGAATTGGATCTTTATTTGATCCGCGCTCAAGAGATCGGACGTTATTTGGGACAAGGTTTCATCGATTGCGGAATCACCGGTCTGGACTGGGCTTCCGAAGGTGGTGCGGATCTGGTTGATTTCGCTGAGTTGCCTTACTCACGTGCCACGACTCACCCGACCCGTTGGGTATTGGTAGTGCCAGAAGATTCTCCGATCCAAAAACCTCAGGATCTTGAAGGAAAACGCATCGCTACCGAAGGTGTGGGAATCACCCAGCGCTACCTCGACAAACTCGGAATCAAAGCCGAAGTCGAATTTTCCTGGGGCGCTACCGAAGTGAAAGTGCCTGATTTGGTCGATGCTATTGTCGATGTCACCGAGACTGGATCGTCGCTGAAAGCAAATCGCCTTCGCATTGTTGACACCCTGCTTACCTCTTTCCCGCATTTTTATTCCAGCCAAGCCGCAGCCGCAGATCCATGGAAACGCGAGAAAATGGAGCGCATCACCATGCTGCTCAAATCCGCTTTGTGCGCTCGCGACAAAGTCGGCCTCAAAATGAACCTCCCTGCAAATCGCCTCGACGAAATGCTCGCTAAATTGCCATCGCTTCGCCGCCCAACGATCTCGCCGCTTTCGGAAGAAGGTTGGGTCGCCGTAGAAACCGTGATTGACGAGATTCTCGTTCGAGACATGATCCCCGACCTCAAGAACCTTGGGGCAGAGGGGATTATCGAATATCCTCTCAACAAACTTGTCCTCTAATTTTCATTGAACACCAACCCCGTATAATACCATGGGCTCTATTAAGAAACGCCGTAAAACAAAGATCAACAAGCACAAGCGCAAAAAGCGCATGAAGCAGAATCGCCATAAAAAGCGTCTCCGCTATAAGTCCTAGTTCGCTGGGGTGTGTGAAACGCACGCATTTTTGATCATCGCCGGAAACCTATTCGATTGAGTAGGTTTCCGGCGTGTTTTTTGTTGAACAGTAAAATTTTCACCTCTGCGTCTCTGCGGTGAAAAATAAACCCTAACAGCGGATTTTCAGATTAAGCAATGGCACTTCAAGTGATTCCAGATTTCCGGGTGATCGATGAAAGCGACGATTGGGTGGTCGTGGATAAACCCGCGCCGCTCATTGTGCATCCGGCGAATCAAAAGCCCGAGCCAACTCTGTTAGGTGGTTTGGAAAACCTCTATGCCTACGAAATGGAGAACGGCGCTTGTTTGGGAATCATCACGCGGCTAGATCGCGAAACCAGCGGCATCGTATTGTGTGCGAAACACACCGCTGCAGCTCGCGAACTCGGGATGATTTTTGAGCGACGCGAGGCAAAGAAAGAATATCTCGCGATTGTTGCCGGCTGGCCGGAGCAGGATAGATGGGAATGCGATGCGCCGATCTGCCGTGCCGGCGAACTTGGCCCGAGTGATATTTGGGTGCGCCAAGTGGTCGATTCTTCGGGGAAAGATTGCACCACGGGATTTGCGGTGGAGAACCGTTTCGAACGCAACGGTCGGCCGTTTAGTCTGGTGCGTTGTTTTCCGAAAACTGGGCGGATGCACCAGATCCGTGTGCATCTCGCTTTTTGTGAGTTTCCAATAGTCGGTGATAAAATTTACTCTAGAGATGGCAGTGAATATCTCGAATGGATGGCGCAGGATTGGAACGAATCTTTGGCGAAACGTTTGTTGCTTCCGCGTCAGGCATTGCACGCCGCGAAGCTTACGATCCCGTGGGACGGCTCAGAAATTTCATGGGAAGCTGAGCTGGCGAAAGACTTGGTGAATTTTATCGAGGGTCGTGAAGTGGATTTCATGTCAGGCGTTGTCATCTGGAGCCGGAAAGGCTAAGCCTCATGCATGGCTGACCTGCGTGAGATTGTGACGTTTCTAGATCGTGAACTTAAAACCTCGGAAATTCGGGATTATCCGGGTGCACTGAACGGCTTGCAGTTAGAAAATGATGGCACGGTGAACCGAGTGATTTCTGCGGTCGATGCCTCGCTCGCGGTGATTGAAGAAGCAGCGAAAGAAGGCGGTTTACTGTTAGTGCATCACGGCATGTTTTGGCAGGGCGCACAAAAAATCACCGGGCCTTATTTTCAGAAACTCAAAGCAGCGATCGATGGGAATCTCGCGATCTATTCTTCGCATCTGCCGTTAGATTTTCATCCTGAAATCGGCAACAACATCCTGCTTGCCCGCGCGATTGGCCTGAAATCGATTCAACCCATTTTACCCAAAGACGGTTTCGCTTCGGCGGTGGCCGGAGAATGGTATGGGACGCGATACGATCTCCAAAAAGCCATCGAACACGCGGTGGGTCGGCCGCTACAGATCTGTAATTGCGGCAGTGATATGCCACGTAAAGTCGCGGTCATGACCGGCGGCGCGGGTTCAGAAGTCGTCAAAATTGGCGAACTTGGGATCGACAGTTTCGTCACCGGAGAGGGGCCGCATTGGAGTTTTATCGAGGCGGAGGAGAGAAAAATGAATGTTTTTTACGCCGGTCATTACGCCACGGAAACCTTTGGGGTAAAAGCTCTGGGGGAATTGATAGCTGAGAAATTTGCCATCAAATCAACGTTTTTAGAGCGATCCGGCGGGTTGTGAGTCTCATTTCCTGTTGATGCAGCTCGCCCGACAGGTTTTGCATGCTAGTCACATCGTTAAGAAAAACGTAAAAAATACTTGCGTCATACGCTTGAAATGAGAGATTCCAAATGCACATTGATGCGGGCATAGCTTAGTGGTAAAGCGCTATCCTTCCAAGTTAGACATGCGGGTTCGATTCCCGCTGCCCGCTCCAAGTAATTAATTCGTTTCCTGCCAGTTCAACAAATTCAAATAATATTATGAAAACATTTTTAAAACTTATTGTCGCCGTAGCTGCATTAGGCATCGTCACGGCTAGTGCTCAGGGTCCCGGCAATGGTGGTGCTCCTGGCGGTGGTGGCGGTGGTGGTGGTGGTGGCAATGGAGGTAATTCCGGTTCATCAAATTACACCCCTGGTCAAGCCGCTGCTATCAAAGCTGTGACTGACGCACTGAAAAGTGGTGATACGAAAGCTGTAAAAGCTGCGGTCAGCAAACAAGTCGCTGAATTTCCAGAACTTGCTGGAGACATTGTTTCCGCTTGCTTGGAAATGACTGGTATTAGCACAGCATTGCTAGAAGCAGTCGTTAACACTGCCGCATTCACTGCCCCATTTCAATTGTCTTCAATCATTGCAGCCATCCAAGACGCTCCTAATTTAGCAGGTAGCTCCCTCAGTAATTTGATCACAGTCGCGACTCAAGGCGCAAGTGATGGTAAAGCAGCACTGCAGTCTGGCGAAAAGGTTAATACTCCAGAAGTACCACCGCAAGTCTCGTAATTCCAGTATTTAGATCGTTTTTTAAACGCTACCTCCTCTGTTCCCACACACTATATTTAATCTATGAAATTAACTTCAACTATTAGCCTATTATCTATTTTTGCGGCTCTCACCGCTCAGGGTAAGGGTCTCTATTATATCCCAAACGAGTCAGAAGAAACACTCCCAATTGAATGGGGTGCTGGTATGACCATGATATGGGACGACAATACGACACCTGCTGCTGGAGGAGCAGACGACGAAACTTTCTCAGTCAACCCTTACGTGGAGATGTCATTTGTTAATGGTTCTCCTCAAACTGTTTGGGATGTGTATGCTAAACTGGGAGTTCTTTACTACCTTGATGAGCCTGTTGCAGCAGGTTCCGATGACGCTTACGGTCAAGCCCGCGTTGGAGTGAATTTGACCCACCGTTTTGATGAAAGACTTCGTTTTGTTAGCCGCAACTTTGTCTCATATGAGCTAGAGCCAGACTATTCATATGGATTTGCAACCAACCGACAGTCCAGTGAATTCCTTTATTGGGATACTGATAACTCGATCGGCTACCGCTGGACAGACAGACTTGCAACTTACACAGGTCTTAAACTGACCATGTTGGATTATGCAGATGTTGCTAACGTGGATCGCTTTACTTGGACAGCTTACAATCAGTTGCGCTATGTGCTTTCACCACAAACGGTAGGAACCGCATCCATTCGTTATGCTCAAACCACAGCTGACGGGCAAGCCAGTGATTCAACCGACACTTACCTCCTCGTTGGTGCCGAACATCGCTTAAGCCCGACTACCATCCTCATTGGAAACGTCGGTGCGCAAATCCGTGAAGTGGATAGCGCAAATGGTAACGACGGTACCAGTCCTTACTTGGAGCTTACCTTGCGTACACAAGTGAATGAGCAATTCACCGTAAGCGCATTTGCTCGCTACGGCGCTGAAGTATACGACACCGTCGTCAATATTCCCGCACTGGTGGAGTATGATAGTCGTTTGACACTTCGTATTGGAACCCAAGCAAATTATCAGGTTTCTCAGAAATTGTCTCTCTTCAGCGGAGTTGATGTAATCAGCACCTCTTTCGAAGAAGGCCGCACGATTCCCGGCGGTGTTGCTGTTGCTGACCAAGACGAAACGCTCTTGAATGCATACATCGGCGCTACTTTGGAGCTCACCGAATATCTTGACGGAACCCTTTCATACAACTTCACGAATGCAGATTCTGACCTCCCCAACCGCAGTTATGACCGTAACCGCGTGAGTGTGGGTCTTAAAGCTGAATTCTAATACATGGTAAGGTCGTAACCTCACCTCGAAATTTCAAGCTCTCGCACTGTCAATAGTTGCGAGAGCTTTTTATTCGGATATGTTACATCAATAATCCTGATTACCTCTTCAAAGAATTCATGAATCTCTCAGAACAGCAAAACGAAGTCTCATTGCATGCAGTTGACTACTGGCAGGTTGTTAAAAATCGCTATGGAATCATCTTACTAACGCTTGCTTTGGTTTTCATGACGGCATCAGTAATCACTTACGTCATGCCTGAAAAATATGAGAGTACTGCCGTCATTCAGGTTAAACCTCGTGGTAGAGCTATTGAACCACTTGATGGTGTCGGGGCATCGAGAACACAGATGATGACTCCTCAGTTTTTCGGAACGGAGTTCGAGATTATCAGGAGCACCAATTCTTTGATTCGCGTAGTCGATAAGCTTGATCTGGTAAATAAATGGGAGACCAGTAACGAGAAAACACTCGAGACACTTAAAAATATTGTAAAAACAAAAGATATTCGGGGCACTGATTTGATCTCTATTACCGTTCGTCATACTAACAAAGATGACGCACGGGATATTGCAGCCGAGGTTGCTAAAGCTTATAAAGAATATCGAACTGAACTAGAGAGTGAATCTTTAGAAAAAGGAATTAAAGAGTTAAGTAAAGCAGTTCGAGTTCAAGAGGATAAAACCGAAGAGGCTAAACAAAAACTGACGACAATCAGCCGCACTCAAAACCTAATTTATTACGGTGACCGCAGCATGCAGTATCAAGGTGGGCTTGATGAAGATCAGACTGCAAAATTTGCGCTGGAACAATTCACGAAGCTAGAAAGTGAAATGGAGCAACTGGAATCACAGATTCAGAGTCTTCATAAATACGATTCAGAAGAGCTATTGTTGTTTACATCTGGTTTGGATCTTCCAGACAACACGATTAAGGTTTTATACCCGCAGTATCTTGAACTGAAGCGTAATATAGATGGGCTAAAAGCCAGTGGTTATGGGAATAAACACCCCGTTATCGTCGCGAATTTGCAAGTGCTGGATTCTATGAAAACTCAGTTGAATGAGGGCGTGGTAAATTTACGAACCCGTTTGCAAGGGCAACTCGATATTCTCAAAGAGCGTCTAGCTCGAGTTGAAGTTAAAAAAGATGAGACCAAGCGAGAGGCTCTCGATCGGAGCATCGACACACAGGATTACGTTGAAGCCAAAACAGAGTTTGAGCGGGAACAACGGGTGCTTGATGATTTGAAGCTCAAACTAATGAGCGCGGAAATTGAAAATGACATCACCGAACAAACCATTGTTGTTCACGATTCTCCGACCTTGGCGGAATCACCTATCAGTCCGAATGTCCCACTGAATTTAACTTTGGGTTTGGTAGTAGGACTTGTGTTCGGTGTGGGTATCGCATTTTTCTTAGAATACATCGATACTTCTGTGAAGAGCCTGGAAGATGTGGAACGCTATTTACAAGTGCCAGTTTTGGCAGTGATTCCCAAAGATGTTGGAGTTCTTTTCAAACAGCATGGAATGAGCCCGGATGCTGAAGCTTATCGTATCCTTAGAACGAACATCGAGTTCAACCGTAAGAATCCAGAAGACAATGCTATCACGGTAGTTTCTGGGGGAGCCGGTGAAGGCAAATCAACGACTCTCGTGAATCTCGCATACATTTGTGCGCAAGGTGGATACACGACGCTGATGATTGATGCCGACCTTAGGCGCCCGCGCTTGCATACCTTTTTTGATATCAATAATTCAGTTGGTCTGACCAATTATCTCACGACAGAGCTTACCCTAGAAGATGTCATTCTTCAGAGCCCCGTGGATAATCTCTACTTCATGCCCTCTGGAATATTACCTGCGGATGCAGCAGGTATTCTTAACTCACGCCGTATGTCTGAATTGATTCAAGACGTGAAGCAGCGCTTTGATCTCGTGTTGGTGGATAGTCCGCCGATTCTTGGTGTGAGTGACGCATCAGTTTTGGCGAGTGAGGTCGATCTAACCATGATCGTTGTTCAACATCGTAAGCTTCCCCGTAACATGTTGATACGAGTTAAACAGGCTGTGGAAAATGTAGGAGGTCACGTAATCGGCGTTGTACTCAACAATGTTGATATTCGCAGTGATAGTCAGTACCAGTACTACACCAGCTACTACACTTATTACGCTCCAGCGGAGTCTCAAGTTGGGCCGGCCATTGCAGCCAGTAAATCATCTGGAAATTCAGTAACTCTTCCAAGTGAAGCAAAAGATTCTGATTTGTATTAAATCATTTATGCCTTATTTTATAAGTGGTGTTCTAAAATCTAACCCCCTATTCATGATGAAACCGATATTTCAGATTATTCTTAGTTTGTTCATTGTAACGACTCCATTGATGTCCCAAATTGAAGCTGGTACATCGGTGCAAATCATTATCATGGGCGTGCCAGTTGAGGAAAAAGGTAAAATAGATGCGATGTATCCTGTTTCTAATAGTGGCACAGTGAATTTGCCGTACATCGGCGTAATGAGAGCAGCAGGACTAGCTCCGGAAACATTGGCGGTTTCGATTCAAAATGCCTACAAGGCCGCAGAAATTTACAGTAGCCCGACAATTCAAGTAGTTTCCACTCTTGAAGGAGCTGGCGTCAAAGAAGAAATGGTTCACGTTGGTGGTCAGGTGCGTCGTCCAGGTGCGGTTAAATATAATAACAACCTTACCATTTATCAGGCCATTCAATCTGCAGGTGGTGCGACTGAATTCGGAAGTATGAAAAGAGTTGTCTTGTTCCGACAAGGTAAGCCTAAAACTTACGATGTGACAGATCCGCAGTTCATGAAGATTCAATTGCAACCTGATGATACCATTGATGTTCCTCAGAAAAATTGGATGGGTAAATAATCTGATGGCGTATCGTATTTCAATACGGCCATGAATATTCAGAACAGATGCCTCATATGTTCAGTATTTCTGGCGTTATTTGCATCAGGCGAAGAAGTCCCAAAGCAACTTTTGGACGGGCTGTCCTCGGAACAATATAAACAGCGTGAGGAAAATCAGGTTGAACTTGAAAAATGGGTAACTAACAAAGGACCCACTGCAATTTCAGCGATTTATGAAGTTTATACAAAATCGGATGATCCCGAAGTTAGAAGTCGATGCCTCCGTGTTTTGCGGACACAGAGCGACAAAGAGTATTTAAATGAAGGTCAGGGATACCTCGGGGTTCAGTTATGGGAAGAGATACTTGAATTGCCGGGAGATGATAAGCCGCGGGTTTGTGCGCGGGTTACGTATATCATGCCCGGTAGTCAGGCGGAGTTGGCTGGGATCAAAGTTGGCGATGTGCTTACTTCGCTAGATGGGAAAAAATGGTACGAGCGAGGAGCGATGAATGAATTAATTCAGACAATCTCCTCACATAAGCCGCTAAGAAAAGTTATATTTCAGGTCAAACGCGTGGGAGAAGCTGAGTTGATTGATGTTCCTGTAATTCTCGGAAAGCGCCCCATTGCAGATCTCAGAATGATGGGTATAGATAATTTTAAGCAGTTAGAAAAAGAAGCTCGTGACGAACATTTCAAAGCATGGCTCAGAAAACAGTTGTTGGTGGAACGATCATCCCCAAATTAACAAATTTTTTAAATGCCCCCCGTCTTTAATCGCTTACCGTAATTCAAACAGGGGAGATCACAGTTGAAATGTAACTTATGAGCCATTTTGGCAGTAGTCCTGATCAAAATACTCACAAATATTTAAAATCGTCCCCTTGTCATAACGAGATTTGTAGATAAATTTTGCGATTATGAATTTATCCAAGACACTTCTCACATGGTCTTTTTTATTAGGCTCACTCGCTCACGGGCAGTTAAAGACTGAGTTGTTGGCGAAAGGCTTCGAACGACCGGTATGGGCGGGTGCACCGCGTTCGGTTACTGATAAACTCTGGATCATGGAGCAAGCGGGGACAATATGGATCGTTGATCTGAAAACAGGCAAACGCTCGGCAAAGCCGTTCTTAATAATCAATGATCAAGTTACGCGTAAAGGTAACGAACAAGGTCTCCTTGGCTTGGCGTTCTCGCCAGATTTCGACAAAACAGGACGTTATTATGTGAGCTATAATGAGCAGGACGGAGATTCGTTGATTATGCGATTTGTCTCAAAAGATGGCCAGACAACGGATGAGAAAACTGGCGAGACGATTTTGGAATATGATCAGCCATTCTCGAACCACAATGGTGGTTGGTTAGAATTTGGTCCCGATGGTTATCTCTACATCGCGACCGGCGACGGTGGTTCAGGAAATGATCCGAAAAACTTTGCACAGGACATGAGTTCACCCCTTGGAAAAGTGCTGCGTCTCGATGTCTCTGGCGCAAAAGGCTATAAAGTTCCGGAAGAAAATCCCTATCTAAAAGAAAAAGACGTTCATCCATTGATTGTAGCAAGTGGGTTACGTAACCCGTGGCGTTGCTCGTTTGATCGTAAGACTGGTGATTTTTGGATCGCTGATGTTGGACAAAACGCATGGGAAGAAATCAATGTGGTGAGTTTGAAGGAAATTTCTAAAAAGAACTTCGGTTGGAGATTGCGTGAAGGAGATGTTGCTACTCCGCAAAAGTCAGTTGGCGGCGACGTGCCAGAAGCTCATGTGGAGCCAGTCTATGTTTACAAACATGGCAACGGTGCAAAAGAAGGTCTTTCTGTTACAGGTGGTTACGTCTACCGCGGATCTAAAATTCCTGGATTTGAAGGCCGTTACTTGTTTGCGGATTATCAAAATCCCCGGATCTGGTCCTTTGTTATGAAAGACGGCAATGCAGATGATTTCAAAGATCATACCAGCGAGCTCCAACCCAAAGATGGACGCATCAATCTGATTTCCGCCTTTGCTGAAGACTCCAGTGGAGAACTGTATCTCGTCGATCACACGGGCGCGGTGTATCGGATTGTTGGGAAGTAATCGTATTACGCGCTCTGCGGAGCATTGGTTTCAGAAATGAGCGAGTGGAGGTTTTGGTGTTGTTGGGAAAGGTCAGGGTCTCTTAGTAAGACTTGATCGGCGAGGGCACGAGCTTCTCGGATGAGTTGCGTGTCCGTGATGAAATCGGCGAAGCGGAGGTCGGTGAGTCCGGATTGCGCCGTGCCGAGGACATCGCCGGGGCCACGTAGTTCTAGATCAGCCTCGGCGATTTCGAAACCGTCGTTGGTTCTTTCTAACACAGCAAGTTTTTCAAGTGCGTCGGGAAGCTTTGAATCTGTTAGGAGAATGCAGTAAGATTTGTGACTGCCTCGGCCGATGCGTCCGCGTAGTTGGTGGAGCTGTGCGAGGCCAAACCGTTCGGCGTGGTGAAGGATCATTAGATTTGCGTTTGGGACATCTACGCCGACTTCGATGACGGTGGTGGAGACTAGGGCTTGGGTTTTTCCGCTGCGAAAATCTTCCATCACTGCGTCTTTTTCTTCAGGGCGGAGTTTGCCGTGGATGAGCCCTACATTTCCAGCGCCCAGGCGTTTCTGCCATGCGCCGAAGGCGGAGGTGGCGGACTCGGCTTTGATGGAATCGCTTTCTTCGACGAGGGGATAAACGAGGTAAGCTTGGCGACCCTCCGCAAGCTGGGCTTTGATGAAGTCGGTGATATCTTTTTGTTTCGGTTTGTTGCGAAGAGCGGTGACGATTTTTCCGCGACCTGCAGGTTTTTCATCGAGCAAGGACACATCGAGATCGCCGTAGATTGTCATGGTCAACGTCCGGGGAATGGGCGTGGCGGTCATAACGAGGACATCTGGAAGAGTGCCGTGGCGGATGAGAGCAGCGCGTTGGACGACTCCGAATTTGTGTTGTTCATCGATGACGACGAGGCCTAGATCAGTGAATAATTCTGGATCGTAAAGCAGTGCGTGAGTACCGATGAAAATGGTCGGCGCATGGGACTCGGTGATGGTGGACTCGTGTTTGTTCGCAGTGCGGAGGACGAGCTTCACGCCGAGCGGTTCGAGCCATTTCCGGAAGGTTAGGAAATGTTGTTCAGCGAGAATCTGTGTGGGAGCCATCAGGGCGGCATCGGCGCCGGAATCGATCGCAAGGAGCATAGCCGCCATGGCGACGAACGTTTTTCCTGCGCCGACATCGCCTTGGAGCAGGCGGTTCATCGGGCGAGGCTCACGCATATCGGCGATGATTTCTTTGATCGAGCGTTTTTGGGCGTTAGTGAGATCGAAGGGGAGGCTGGAGTAAAAGGCTTTGAGGAGGGTGGTTTTTTTGCCAAGCACGCGGCCTTGATGGGAACGGTAGCGGTTGCGTTGCCAAACAACGTTGAGCTGAAGGGTGAAGAAAGCCTCGAGCGCGAAGCGGCGACGTGCGGCTTTTGAAGATTCAGCGGAGGTGGGAAAATGGGTTTCTCTTAAATCGGCTTTTCGATCTGACTCGCTAACTCGATAAGGAAAATAATCAGCATCGCTGATGGAATCAGATAAGAGATAGATAGACTCACGCAGTCGGCGTTGGTTGATACCGGAGATGTTTTTGTAGATTGGAACAATACGATTTAGATGGATGGTTTCGGTTTCTGCAAGGTCATCGATGACTTCGATTTCTGGATGATCGATGATGAGGCGTCCGCCTTGTTCTTTGACTTTTCCGTAGGCGATGACTTGCTGACCCGCGGCGATCACTTTCGACATGAACGGCATGTTGAACCAACGGCAGGTCACTTTTCCCGATCCAAAAACGCTACCCGCGCCGTCCATGACGATGGCTTCGTAAAAGCGCGTTTTACCAAATCCTTTGTGTCCCGCATCGATCACTCCGCCGGTGAGACAGACGGCTTTGGCGGTGGCTTGGTTGGGAAAGCGATCGAACTGGCGTCGATCTTCGTAGCGTTTAGGAAAATATTCTAACAGCTCAGCGACCGTAGAGATTCCGGCGGCGGCAAGTGCCTGAATTTCTTTCGCCGAGAAAGCGGGCAGGGAGGAGAGTTTGGTTTGCCCAGTAGTCACGAAGGAGAAAATCAAATTTCACGATGGAAACATCAAGGAAGAGTTTTTTGAAGCTAATTTCTAATTTGTCGAGGGTCTGAAGGTCCACTTGTACAAACCCCACCAGCGGTTCGGGCTATGACTTTAAGACTTTCGACATTTGACTTAAAAGAAACGCTTCGCTGGCGCCCCATGATCGCCGCTATGTTAAATCCTAAAGACTTGCGGGATTTGGGAAGGCGGGTAGATTTTGTGTATTCGCTGAATTCATATGACCACTCTCCAAACTGTTCTCAATGTCGCCCTGCTTGTTTTCGTGGTGGTGATGCTTTTCAATATTATCATTTTTGTCCATGAACTGGGGCATTTCTTGGCAGGAAAATGGCGAGGTTTGCAGATCGATCGGTTTCAAATTTGGTTCGGGAAGCCGATTTGGAAAAAAGAATACAAAGGCGTGCAATACGGCCTTGGCTGGATTCCTGCGGGTGGATTTGTGGCATTGCCGCAGATGGCGCCGATGGAAGCGATTGAAGGAGGCGATAAAGATCGGAAACCACTACCTCCGATTACGCCTCTCGATAAAATCATCGTCGCGTTCGCTGGGCCGCTGTTTTCCATTTTGCTTGCGCTGTTGGCGGGTGTGATTGTTTGGGCGGTGGGTAAGCCGAAAGACTTCGTGCCAAGCTCAGTGGTGGGTTATGTAGAAGAGGGCATGCCGGCTGAGAAGGTGGGAATACGACCCGGAGACAAAATTATCGAGATCAATGGTGAACCAGTGAATGGCTTCGCAGGATCACTCGAAAGCATCACCGAGCGCATTGTTTTGAGCAGTGGAGAGAAAATTATATTCATGGTTCAGCGACCGGGAGTCGAAAAAGCATTGAGATTTGAGTGTGAATTCGAACGAGAAAAATCGAGATGGTTTCAGCGCAGTGGATTGCGTCAGGTAGGTTTGGCGCCTGCAGGACCTGCGATCATTGCAGCGATTACTAAAAACAGCCCCGCAGCAAAAGCTGGGTTGGAAATAGGTGATCAGATTCTCCAGGTCGATGGTGCTCAGCTCTTCAGCGATATCCAACTTGCTCAGTATCTGAAGAAAAAGGATTTCAAGACGGTGGCATTAGGGGTTAAGAAAAAGAGTGGGGATTTGGTAGTTATTGAAGTAACGCCAGCCAAGCCGCTACCTCCATCGAAGCGCGATCCTATGTTGGGTGTCTTGTGGGATCAAACAGCAGATATTGACGTCCGCATCGTTCACCCAGATCCACTTTCTCAAGTCACCGACAGTTTGAAAATGATGTGGGTTACGATCACATCGGTGGCCGACCCAGGCTCAAGCATTGGAGTGGATCATCTGAGTGGGCCGGTGGGTATTGGTCAGATGCTTTTTGCGTTGTTACAGACGGAAGATGGTTGGAGACGGATTCTAGGCTTCTTGGTGTTGTTCAATGTGAATCTCGCAGTGCTGAACATGTTACCGTTTCCGGTGCTGGATGGTGGACATATCACCATGGCGATTCTCGAGAAAATCTTCGGTAAGCCGATGCAGATGAAAACCATGGAAATCATCCAAACGGCTTGTGCGTTGGCGCTGATTTCCTTGATGCTCTACGTCACAAGTAAAGACATCGGGGATAAATTCGGCAGAGGCGGTGGTGGGTCTAAGGAAGAAATTCGATTCGCGGAATGATCAAAATATTCGATTTTCCCCCCGTTTGTTTAGTTGGATTCTAGGCTACTATCCGGTGACACCACACCAAAATCCCAGACTTTGATATCTGTCACACATAAGATTCAGTCAAATAATAAGGAGCGGCCCTTCGGCAAGCTCAGGATCCAGATAGATGCGCAACCTTAACATTTAACGTACAGGCGACTAGAGTGGAAATTACGAAAAGTAATTGAGTAGCTGGGCTTGCGACGCATAAGCATGAGCGAACAATCACAATCCATTACAAAATATTATTTATGAATTAGGCAGCTCTCCGGCACAGGTGGACGAGTGATTAGCTGCGCCCAATGAAATTCTCTGCCTATCTCAACTAAATTAGAGAATTACCACGCGACAAATACATCTGATGAAAGAGAGTTCAAACTGACAGATGTATAAAATCGCTAGCAATATCGCTCCCTACCTTGCGGATTAAAAACGAAACATGAAGAGCACAAACAGTCACCTACTCGCGATCTTGCCGCTGTCGATTTTTGCTCTTTTTGCTACGGCGCGGGCAGAGCTGGTGAATGGCGGTTTCGAAACAGATTTGGTTGGGGTAAATAAATATTTGGCCATCACCCCAGGTTCATGGACGAGTTTTAGTAATGGCACCAATTACGTCGTGGAGGGAGCCGCCCTTGGGGGCATTGCCAGCGCATACAAAGACCAACGTTATTACCTGGCGCACGCACCGGGCAGCGGGTACTCCGCCATCCGGCAAGAGTCTAAAGCGATCGCATGGTCTTCTCTTTCGGTGGGCGATACCCTGACCGTCTCAGCATGGACTACTTACCGCAACGATATCTCCGGGGCCGCAGATACCTATTTCTGGCTGAATGACTCGGACGCATCCGGCCTCAAGTCAGCGCCCATAGCTGTCACCGATGCCGCGCCTGGAGCATGGACACGGAGAGAATGGAGTTATGTGGTCACCCGTGAGTTGCTTGACAAGGCCATCGCGGGAAACTGGGGGCAGGTCGAGGTGCAGGTGGGTATCGTCTGGAAAACTGGCGAGTTGAATCAACAGGTGGCGTTCGATGATGTCAGTTTGGCTCATATCCCCGCCGCCAAAGCTGTCACAAAAGCTCCGGTTCTTGTCACAAAATCTAAAGTCAAATCCAACTCAGGCTTCAACCGCGATATCCGTCCCATCCTTTCGGAAAATTGTTTCTTCTGTCATGGCCAGGACGCCAAAGACAAGGGTGGGGAATTACGGCTCGATATCCGTGAACAGGCGGTTGCCGATCGTGATGGAGTGATTGCCATCGTTCCGGGAAATCCTGAGAAAAGCGAAATCATCCGCCGCCTCCTCTCGAAAGATCCCGAAATGGTCATGCCTCCGCCGGATGCGCACATGGCGGGACTTAAGCCGGATCAGATCGCCACTTTGAAGAAATGGATCGAAGCCGGCGCGGAGTATGAACCGCATTGGGCTTTCGTCTCCCCTGAAAAAGCTAAGATCCCTGCCACGAATCCCGTGGATCATTTCGTCAACCAGCGCCTCGCCAAAGAAAAACTCAAACCCAGCCCCGCAGCCGATCCTGAAACTTTAGTTCGCCGCCTGTTTCTCGATCTAACAGGTCTTCCTCCATCGCCGACTGACATCGATACATACCTTGCAGATACCTCTCCAGATCGCTGGGAGAAACTCATCGACCGCTTGATGAGCTCCATGCATTTCGCCGAACGCATGGCGCTACCATGGCTCGACGGTGCGCGTTACTCGGACACCCACGGCTATTCCATCGATGACCACCGCGACATGTGGGCGTGGCGGGATTGGGTGATCAACGCGTTCCAAAAAAATCAAGCTTACGATCAATTCCTGTTAGAACAAATCGCAGGCGATCTCATCCCTAATGCCACGCCCGACCAAATCGCCGCCACAGGATTTCTGCGCAACAGCATGAACACCCACGAGGGCGGCACCATCGAGGAAGAATATCGCGTCAACTACACCATTGATAAAGTCGACGCCGTTGCCACCTCCGTGCTCGGCCTGACAATGAAGTGTGCCCAGTGCCACGACCACAAATACGACCCCATTTCTCAGAAGGAATTTTTCCAAATGTATGCCTTTTTCAATACCTCTTCCGAGCCGGGAGAAGGCGCGACCAATGCCAGCACTCCTCCGGTGATGAATTACAAATCTCCGCTCGGTGATGGCGGAATGGCGCAACTCAAAACGCGCATCGCGGAACTCGAA
>JANPJY010000064.1:0-2829 GCA_031425735.1 Akkermansiaceae bacterium
ATGGGAACTCGGCTCCGGCCTGATCTCGGTCACTGGTGAAACCGGTGCTGGTAAATCCGTCATCGTCGGCGCTCTGAAAATGATCCTTGGCGAGCGCGCCGATAAAAACCTCATCCGCACCGGAGAGGACACCTGCACGATCGAATCTGTGTTCGATCTTGCCGATACCTCCGAAATCAATGCCATCCTCGAAGAAGGCGGACTACCTCCCTGCGACGACACCCAGATCATCATCCGCCGCTCCATCGGCACCTCCACCAACCGCCAGTTTATCAACGACTCCCCCGTCACGATCACCCTTCTCAAAAAAATCGGCGAGCGCCTCGTCGATCTTCACGGTCCGCACGATCACCAATCGTTGCTTTCCCAAGAGCGCCAGCTCGCGATGCTCGATGCCTACGCCGCAACCGATACATTAATCTCCGACTACCGCAACGCTTACAGAAAATGGAGGGAAAAATCCCAAGAGCTTGAAGAAATTCAAAATGCGGAGAACGCATCGGAGCAAGAACTCGAACTACTCCGTTATCAGCTCGATGAAATCCAATCTGCGAAGCTAACGCCCGCCGATGGCGATGAACTTCAGGAAAGATATCACCGCTCCTCAAACTCCAGCCGCTTGGTCGAACTCGCCGCACAAGCCGTCACCGCCCTATCTGCCGAGGATGGCCTCCTCTCGCGTGTTACCGATCTCCAGCGCCTCGTGCGCGACTTGGAAAAATTCGATCCATCCATCGCCGAAAAAGTTTCCTCTCTCGAGACCGCATCCATCGAGCTCCAAGACCTCGAAGCCACTCTAACCGATTACGCGGAAGAACTCGACATCGATCCTTCAGAAGCCGCTTCCATCGAAGAACGCGTCAATCTCGTCGAATCCCTGAAACGTAAATACGGCCCGACTCTCGATGACATCTTGTCGCGCCAAGAGACAATCTCTAACCGTTTGGACAACATTGATAACCGCACCGAAAAAATCGAAGCCCTGACGCTCGCTCTGGCAGAATCTCGAAAAGAACTTGAAGGCGTTGCAAAAAAACTCAGCACCGCTCGTAAGAAATCCGCTCCTAAGCTCGCACAAGACATCGCCTCGCAGCTCAAAGAACTCGGTTTCAAGCAATCCTCCTTCGAGGTCGAACTCTTACCGCTCAAAGATCCTTCACTCCACGGCTTGGAATCCTGCAACTTCCTCTTCGGCCCCAACCCCGGCGAGCCATTGCTCCCCCTGCGTCAGATCGCCTCTTCCGGGGAAATTTCCCGCGTCATGCTGGCCGTCAAATCCTCACTCGCCGAACAAGATGCCACTCCGCTCATGGTCTTCGATGAAATCGACGCCAACGTCGGCGGCGAAATCGCCCGCGCAGTTGGAAAGAAAATGGCACGCTTGGGAGAACTTCACCAAGTCATCGCCATCACCCACTTCCCACAAGTCGCCGCCACAGCAGCCGCCCACTTCGTCGTCGAAAAAGAAGTCGTCGGCGGTCGCACCCGCTCAAAGCTTTACCCCGTAGAAGGCGAAAAACGCATCACCGAACTCGTCCGCATGCTAGGCGGCGGCGGCGAACAAGCCAGAGCCATGGCAGCTTCGCTGCTAGAATAAATCAATCTCTTCATTCAAAAATCAACAATCGTAATTCATCAATCGTCAATCAAAGCGAGTAACCCAATCGTGCTTCTCTCAGAATGGATTAACGATTGATGATTGTTGATGTTTGATTTTTGATCTGAGGCAAGCCACTCCACCTTTGCCTCTATGCGGATTTGCGCGAGACTTCTTCTAAATCACTCTTCATTTACTCCTCTGCTAAGGCCATCAGTCGGTCAAGCGAGGCCACTTGACCCTACCTTCACTCTTCACTATTCATCATTCACTCTTCAATGACCCTCGCCTTAATCGCCACCGGAGATATCGCTATCCCCACTTTTCGCCACCTCATCGAACACGGTCCGAATCCTTGCGTCCTCATCACCCAGCCAGATAAACCGGTCGGCCGTAGCCAGAGCAGTGCTGTGCCTCCGGAAATCAAAACCATCGCGCTCGCGCACGGCATCCCGGTTTGGCAGCCAGAAAAGATTTCCGAGATCGCTGCCGACCTTGAAGAGCTTCGACCCGATATCGCCGTGGTCATGGCTTATGGTCAGATCATTGGCAAAGCGGTCCGCAAAGCTCCCAAAAAAGCGATCATCAACCTCCACGCATCCATTCTCCCCAAATACCGCGGTGCTTCATGTATCCAATCCGCGATCCGCGATGGCGAAACAGAAACAGGGATCACCATCATGCACGTGATTCGTGAACTCGATGCCGGCAATATCATCCTCACCAAAAAAATCACCATAGCCTCAAACGAAACGGGAGGCGAACTTCACGATAGACTCGCCGACCTCGGTCCCGCTGCGTTATCGGATGCGCTTAACATTTTAGCCGATCAGCCAAAAGCAGGCACCCCACAAAACCCAGACGAAGTCACCTATGCACCGAAACTCCTCCGCGAGCACGGCCGACTCGATTTCACCCAATCCGCCGAGACCCTCGAACGCACCATCCGCGCCTACGATCCATGGCCGGGCACTTTCACGGAAGTATCCATCAAAGGGAAATCCAAACGCCTGAAAATTTTCCCTCCCACTTCCATCAGCGATCACCCACTTCAAGCTGGTGAATTACTATTTTTATCAGGTGAACTCCTCATCGGTTGCGGAAATAACTCCCTTGTTCTTTCCGAAGTTCAACCCGAGGGTTCAAAACGCATGTCGGCGCAAGCTTTTGCAAATAGTCTCTAATCTTCAGAATTAAATGAACCGCAGATGGACTCAGATGAACGCAGATAA
>JANPJY010000065.1:0-5351 GCA_031425735.1 Akkermansiaceae bacterium
GTTGCGGCGTTTTCATTTCTCATTTTACCAAACACCCGCCAATCTTTCGCTATGGAACTGCCGGTCGATCTTTTCAATCGAGGAATTCGCGATTTGCGGATTTCCGTGACGGATCGTTGCAATTTCCGCTGCCGCTACTGCATGCCGATTGAGAGTTTCGGTGCCGATCATGCGTTTCTTCCGCGTGAAGAATTGCTGAGTTTTGAAGAACTGACTCGTCTCACTCGTTTGTTGGTGCCGCTGGGGATTCGTAAAATCCGGCTGACGGGAGGTGAGCCATTGATGCGACGCGGGCTCGAAGATTTGGTGGCAATGCTCGCGGCCATCGATGGCGTGCAAGATATCGCGATGACCACCAACGGCGTGCTGCTCGCACATCATGCCGAGGCACTTGCTTTGGCTGGGTTGTCGCGTGTCACGGTGAGTTTGGATGCGCTCGACCCAGAAATCTTTTCTCAAATGAACGGCGTTTCAGCAAAGGTCGAGCGAGTGATCGCAGGTATCGATTCCGCGCTTACCTTCGGTCTGCCGGTGAAAGTGAACTCTGTCATTCAGCGAGGCGTGAACGAATCGCAAATCCTTCCGCTCGCTCGCTGGGCGGCGGAGCGGGAAATCGATCTTCGTTTCATCGAGTTCATGGATGTCGGTGAAACGAACGGTTGGAAGTTGGATCAAGTGGTTTCAGCGGGCGAGATACTTGAGATTCTGCAATCCGAGGTTTCACTCACCCCACGCGACCCGGCATATCGAGGCGAAGTTGCGCGTTATTGGAAACATACGAAGCATCGCTCAGAAATCGGAATCATTAGCTCGGTAACGAAACCGTTTTGCAGCGATTGTCAGCGCCTCCGTGTTTCTGCCGATGGGAAAATTTTCACCTGTTTGTTTGCCAGCGACGGCCATGATCTGCGTGAGTTGTTGCGCGGTGGGTTGGACGATCAAGCGATCCGTTCCGCTGCCGCTGCGATTTGGAAGATCCGCGATGACCGTTACTCGGAAGAGCGTGGTTCGGTGACACACCAAAAGGCGGAGATGAGTTATTTGGGCGGGTGATGGCATTCGGTAATCTGACCGCACGACTCCAGTCGCGCCGAATCCAACGCGCGAGTGGACTCACGCGGTCCAATTTTTCCGGCTACCTCAACTTTTTCGTCACATCGCCATGTTCAATATTGAACCTCGGATGAATGGGCTGCATGCTTCGGGGATGGAAATAGAAGAGCGCGATTTAGGAACACAGCCACTTGAGGCGATCATGCAGCGTTGGGGGGTGACAAATCATGATTTGGTTGAGGATTCTCCGGAGCAATTGACCCATAAGCAGATCCAACGAGCAAAGGCTGGGCGTCGGCTGACTTTGAAAATGATGATGAAGGTGGCGCGGTCGTTGAATATCGCGATCTGGAATCGGCTTTCGAAAGAGAACAAGGAGACGTTTGTGGAATACCTGCACAAAGATATTTTTTCGTATTCGAAGGATTACAATCCGGACAAAGCCGATCCGAATGAGGCGATGATTCAGGCTTTAGCTAAGATTAAAAAGTAAACTGCAAGTGAACGCGCAGTTGAACCAACCTTGGCGGATTGTGGGTCAGGGATTAGCTGGCACTTGTTTGGGGTTGGAATTTTTGGATCGCGGAATTCCGTTTAGAATCATTGATTCCGGAATGGGTGGCAGCACGCGAGTAGCCGCGGGATTGATCAATCCATTGACTGGGAAAAACTTTCAGCCGAGTTGGTTGATTGAGGATTTTCATCCCTACGCCGTGGATTTTTTCGAGAAGCTTGGGGAGAGATTCGGGGCTAAGCTTTGGCATCCGATGCCGGTGATGCGCTTGGCGGAGACGGAAAAGGAATGGTCGAAAATTTCATCCAAGCTCGAGCTGCCCGAGGTGCGTGAATGGTTGGACAGCGAACGTGTTGGGTCGACTCCTGAGAGATTTATTCAGCAGGTGATTTTGCGCGGCGGTGGTTGGCTGGATACTCGGCGTTTTCTAAGTGTGACGCGTAATCATTTTCAAGAACAAGGGGTGTTGGATGTGGGCGTTGAGGATTTTAAACATGCCGATCCACGCAGAATTCTTTGTGAGGGTGCGCAGGGTTTGATGCAGGATCAGCTCGGAGCGCATCGCTGTGCGAAAGGCGAAATTCTAACGGTTCGGGCTCAGTGGTCGGAAGATTTTATCAAAATCGGTACAGGTGGTTGGTTGATCCCGATTGGGCTGGGTTTGTTTCGTGTGGGTTCGACCTATGAATGGAATCAGCTCGATGAGTTGCCGACCGATGCCGGACTAGCGAGGATCACCGAGATTGCGAATAAGCTGGGCGGGAATGAATTTCAGGTGGTGGAGCATGTTGCCGGGATTCGGCCTATTTTACGGCGTAGCCAACCGTTGATTGGAAAAAACGCTGCGGGGAATTGGATTTTTAATGGGCTGGGATCGAAAGGTTCGTTGTATGCTCCGAAAATGGCGGCGATGCTGGTGGATTGGATCTGTGATGGGGTTGTGCCGGATGCGGATTTTGTGATCGAATCAACGAAAGAATTTCCACGCTGATGTTTCTGATGTGTCCAACCGATTTGTTGCATGTGCTTTTGCGTGAGGTGATCCGTCCGGGTGACTGTGTGGTGGATGCGACGGCTGGTAATGGTCTCGACACGGTTTTTCTGGCGGAAGCTGTGGGTGATGGGGGAAAGGTGATCGCTATCGATATCCAAGCAGAAGCAATCGAGTCGACACGCCAGCGGCTGAAGGAAAGTCAGCTAGAAAATCGGGTCGAGCTGCACCAGGCATCGCATGCAGATATCGGGAGACTTGTCGCTGACGGTTCGGTTACCGTGATCGTTTTCAATCTTGGATATTTACCAGGTTCGGATCGTGCATTGATCACGCAGTCAGAGACAACTTTAACGGCATTGGCTGCATCGGTTGTTGCGCTGAAAAAGGGAGGAGTTCTGGCGGTGGTTTGCTATCCGGATCATGCGGGTGGAGATGACGAAGCGTCGCGCGTTGCGGGCTATTTACGGGGACTTAAGAATTTCAGATTAGCGAAATATGAATTACTTTCGACCCATCGTCCCTCGCCATTCCTTTTGATTGCATGGAAAAAGTCCAATGCATGAGAGATATCGACGGTTCTGACTTTGCATTTTCAATTAGAACCGCTACTTCATCTCTATGAAACATTTTTTACTACTCTCACTGATTTTCACAGCAGTCCTGCATGCTCAAACTCCGAAGGATTCTGAGAAGGCCATGGCGAACTTGTCGTCAAGTCAACGAGAGTTCTCAAACCTTCCTGAAGAAAAGCGGAAAGAGTTTATTCAGCTCTATTCTGATGCGCAGCGATTTTTTGCATCGAAGCGTGTGTTTGAGACCCTTGAAACGCTCAATAAAGCAGAAAAGATTTTTTCCAAAAGTGTGGAATTGTTAAATTTGAAAGGCTCTTGTTATGTTGAGATGCGTATTTTCGATAAAGCAGAATTGGTGTTTAATGAGGCACTGGAAATCAGCCCGAACAATCCCAGTGTTAAGTTCAATCTTGCGGAATGTAAGTTTGTGAGTCGGCAGTGGCAGGAATCGCATGATAAATTTCAAGAGCTGCTAAGGCTGATGCCTGTCAATGAGATCGCAATGTCACGTTTGATTGAGTTCAAAATTTTGCTTTGTAAGAAAAAGCTAGGTCTTCACCAAGAGGCGAAGATTTTGGCAGAGAAATATGATCATCAGGATGACTCGCCATATTATTATTACGCGCAGGCGGCTCTTGCCTATGATAACAAAGAACTCGTTAAGGGGGATGAATGGACGGCACGTGCAAACCGTATTTTTCGTGATCCCAATATCCTAGCTCCATGGCAGGATACGATGCTCGAGTATGGTTACATCGAAAGCTTCTTAGGCGGTGGGGATGAGACAGAATAGGATAATTAAATCTGATGATTAAGCGTTGGAGATCTGGATGTGATCGATCAAGCGCACCTCACCGTAAAACACTGCGCATGCAAGTATGGTAGGTCGCGTGATTTGTTGGGACGGCTGCAGAGTCTCGGCATCTACGAGTGAGAGGTAATCTATTTTCGTAAGCGGTGATGCTTCGATGATTTCGCGGGCGGTTGATAATATTTCTGCGATGGAAGTTTTGCCGCAGGCTGCAAGCAATGCTTGGCGAATCCTCGGTGCATCGGCGCGTTGTTCCGGTGTTAAGCGGCGGTTGCGGGATGACATCGCTAAGCCATCAGGTTCACGGAGAGTTGGGTGGGGAAGAATTTGAACGTTCAGATCGAGATCGCGCACGAGGCGATGAATGACAGCGAGTTGTTGAAAATCTTTTTCGCCGAATACCGCCGCGTCGCAGCGAGTGAGGTTGAAGAGTTTTAAGACGACAGTGCAAACCCCATCGAAATGCCCAGCTCGGGTGGCTCCGCAAAGGTGCTTGGAAAGCAAGTTTTCGGTAACTGTGATAGATCGATCTTTGAAATACATTTCACCGGAATCCGGAAGGAAGACTCCATCGGCACCATGGAATTTGCAGATACTTAGATCTGCGTCCTCGGTGCGTGGGTAGTTTTCTAGATCGGCTGATTTATCAAACTGGATGGGATTAACGAAAATGGAAACCAAGACTGATCCTTGGGCCCCTGCGTGGTCGCGAGCGTGGTCGATGAGTGCGGCGTGTCCGGGATGGAGAGCGCCCATGGTGGGCACCAGTACGATCGGCCTGGGTAAGGAGGCGAGGTGATTTTGAAGTTCGGCTTTAGAGCGGGCGATCCACATGATCTTAATTATTTGGCTTGGCGCAGGATGGCGAGGCCTTGGCGGAAGTATTCGAAAGTTGACCAGAGGGTGAAAAAGGCGGCGACCATGCAAGGGTAGACTGGAGAGAAGGGAATGGCTTTGAGCATGACCCAGCCTATGACGAGAAACAGGCTGAAAGTGCAGGCTTTACCGGACCAATGGGGTTTGATTTTCACTTTCAGGCGCTTTGAGTAGAGGATCCGAATTCCGATAAGGATCATGCAGTCGCGGAAAATGACCAATCCAGCGAACCAGATGGGGATTGCCCAGTCATCGGCATCCCATTTGAATAAAGTGAGTACGATGATCGCCGAGAAAACCAACGCTTTATCGGCGATGGGATCGAGAAATGCACCGAGCTCGGAGGCTTGATTGCAGTTTCGAGCGAGCCAACCATCCAGCCAATCGCTGAGTGCGGCGATAGTGAAAACAGAAAGAGCCGCCCAGCGGAGGGTTTCGGGATTTTCCACCCAATCCACTCTGAGGCTGTAGCCGATGGCGAGTGTCGCAAAAACAGGTACCAAGAAAAGCCGGAGAACGGTGATTTTCGTG
>JANPJY010000066.1:0-34735 GCA_031425735.1 Akkermansiaceae bacterium
GGTCACGTCCATGAGTGTGACACCGTGTGCGCGGTGTTTGTCCGGGTGAACGTCTATCTGATATTGTTTCACGAAGCCACCGATGCTCGCGACCTCGCTCACGCCTTCGACGGCGTTGATCTGGTAACGCAGATACCAATCTTGGATGCTCCGCAACTCCGCGAGATCGTAGCCTTCGGCCTCGACAGTGTACCAATAGACCTGCCCTAACGCGGTGGCGTCTGGACCAAGCACTGGCGTGACTCCGGCGGGCAGGCGTTGCTGGGCGACGTTGATGCGCTCCAAAACGCGCGACCGTGCCCAGTAATAATCCACATCATCTTTGAAAATGACAAAGATCATCGCGAAGCCGAGGCCCGACATACTGCGGATGGATTTCACTCCGGGTGTGCCGGTGAGGCTTGTGGTCAGCGGATAAGTGACCTGATTATCCACGTCCTGCGGCGAGCGTCCCGCCCATTCGGCAAAGACGATGACCTGCTTTTCTCCAATGTCGGGGATGGCATCGACCGGCGTGTTTTTGATTGCGTAATAGCCGCCGCCGAGCAACGCCAGAACGGCGAGAACGACGAGGAACGCGTTCTTGAGGCACCAGCGGATCAGGCCGTCAATCATGGCTTGGGAGTGGATTTACCGGACTTCGGCGCGGCGTGATTTTCATGACCCGAAGGTGCGGCGGTTGGCTTGGTATCGGTTGCTCCACCGTGCTGCTGATGGCCTGCTGCGGGAGCTTGGCCCTTCGCGTAAAAAAGGCTGGGTAGTCCTTGAATTTGAAATTGGCTATCGAGCAGGAAATTGCCGCGCACCGCCACCTTCTCGCCTTCCTTCAAGCCGTCTAACACGGAGTAATAATCACCAGCACGTGGACCGAGCGTCACCTCCATCGGCATGAACTCACCTTGGCCGTGCTCCACATACACCAGCTTGCGCAAGCCGCTATCGAGCACGGCGGAGACTGGCACGGCGAGCACGCTCAACTCAGCATCCGTGGGTTTGGTTTTGTCTCCGGGAATCGCTGTTAGAGCCATGCCACAGCGTGGACATGCACCAGCCTGCTCTTGCAGTACCTGCGGGTGCATCGGACAAGTGAACTGGCCGCCCAGACCCGTGGGCGCGGCTTTGCCATCTGCTAATACTGGCACACGAATCATCGCGCTGACAAACATGCCGGGCTTCAGCTTTTGATCGGTATTCACGATGTTCACGAGCACCTTCACTGTGCGACTTTCCTCGGTTAGCACGGGATTGATAAACCAGATGCGGCTCGTGAATTCTTCGCTGGGATAAGCCTCCGCGTGGATCGTCGCCGTTTGGCCCGGCTGCACCCAACCCAGCTCGGACTCATAGATATCGAGATACACCCAAACGGATTCCAAGTTCGCCAGCTTGTAGAGCATCTCGCCGCTTTTCACCATGGCCTGCTGCACGGCCATGCGCTCTGTGACGGTGCCGTTGATGGGCGAAAATAAAGTGACGCGCTCGCTGACTTTACGCTTCTGAACGAGATCATCCACCTGCTCCTGCGTCAGTCCCCAACGCAGCAGTTTTAATTTCGAAGCCTCAATCAATGCGTTGTTCGCCGGCCCTTCGAGGCCAACGAGAAGTTCCTTTTGCGCGAGAACGAGATCGGGGCTGTAAATGTCCACCAGATGATCGCCTTTCCTTACCTGCACGCCGGTGAAGTCTACGTAGAGCTTCTCGATGTAGCCCTCCACGCGACTGTTAATCACGGCGAGCGCGGACTCGTTGTATTGCACTTTTCCCACCGCGCGAATTTCATGGGTGATGGTGCGGCGCTCGATGGCCACGGTTTCCACGCTTGCCATGGCACGGGCGTGGTCGGACAACGTGAGTATGGCCTCCGGTTCCCGGCTTGCTTCGCCTTCCTTTTTTAGCACTGGAGCTGTCGCTTTCGCGAGGATCAGGGGCATCGAGCAAATCGGGCATTTGCCCGCTTTGGGCAGGCGGATCTGCGGGTGCATGGAGCAAGTCCAGACCTGCTCATCGCTAGCGGGCTTCCCGTTGTCCGAGTCATCACAACTCAAGCTGGTAAACGTGAAGACCACCGCGAGGCAAGCGAACAAAATGCGTTGAATGGACGAATCGGACATGAGTTTACCTCTTTGATTTATCGAGAAAAGGAGCGCCCGATGGAGATACGCCCATGACTTGCAGTGAAAGATCCGCCAGCGCCATCTCGCGCTTAATGCGCGCCTCGACCTCCGCCAGACGAAACTCCAGCAGTGTGCGCTGCGCTTCGATCAGGTTGATGAAATCCGTCGTGCCGGTGGAGTATCCCGAACTCGCCACCTCCAGTGATTGCTTCGCCTTCGGTAGCAGGCTGTTTTGCAGCAGCGCGAGCAGTCGGGTGCTTTCACGATACTGGTAGCTTTTCATCGCCACTTCCACGGTCAGCGTGAGTCGTTCATTGGAAAGCCGGGCTTTCGATGCGCCTTCCAGATTACGAGCTCCCGCGATCTCCGCCGCGATCTTGTCGCGCCAGATGGGCAGCGTCATGCCGCCGGAGGGCCGCACAAACATCGGCGATGCCTTCACATCTGCCTCCACACCCAGCGCGAAATCCGGAATGCGCGACTTCCCAGCAAGCACCATGGCCGCCTCCGCACGACGCACATCCGCCTCCATCGCCTTCAAGCGCGGATTCCTCGACAGCGCCATTGTTAGAACTCGATCCCCACTTGTGGCGAGCGATGACGATGCCAGCGCCCGTGGTAGCGGAGGAGTCGCATCGCCCGTACCGAGACCGAGCGCGGCTTTAAACTGCGTCACGAATGACTGCCGAGAATCGCGCAAATTCGTCAGTTCATTTTGCAGCCGTTCTTTCTCGATCTGTGTGCGCAGCAGATCCTGCAACGTGCCTTTTCCTAACTCCGTAAACGATTGCGCCTGTTTCTCCAGATTTTCTAACAGCGACACCATTTCCTGACTCACGCGAATACGCTCATCCACCAGTCGCAGCTCATACCATGCCTTTTTGAAACCGTAGGCGACTTGCAACACCGCAGCTTCGAACTGGAAATATTTCATCTCACTCTCTGCTGTGGCCACATCAGCCGCTGCGCGAAGCTTGCCCGGACCTGGGAAATCTATCATCAGTCCAGGCATCGCAGCCATGATCATTTTCGAGATATCTGCCTCAAACGTCAGCTTCGGATCAGGCAACGAACGCTCGCGTATGATATTTTCCACCGATGCCAGCCATTCGTAATAAGCGGCCTCCACCTGCGGATGCTTGTAAATGGCGTAGCGCACAAATGTCTCCGGCGAGCCACCGCTGCGCAGTGCTGGTAACCGAGGCGCGGCATCTACCGGGCGATACATGCTCAGAATCTTCAGCGCTTGATCTCGCGAATTACGCTCGCTTGGAATTTTAATCCCTACACAAGAGATAGCCAAGAAACCGCAGCCCATTGAGAGAAAGCGACGGGTAATTTGAACCGACAACAGGCCATGTGGTTGAGACTTCATTAGTTCGGTTCACTGTGCCTTTCGAGATCATATTCTAGAGCTTTCCAGTGAAAAGTTACGCCGTTTAGGGTGAAGAACCTATGGGGTGAATCCCCACTCTTGGTAATACCCGCAATTCATGGTTGGCGCAGTGTGTAAACTCGAACAGATCCCGTCGGGCTTACATCCGGGGATCTGTTCTCTATTAAAATAAAACGAGTGATCATATTTTAATAGCTGACTGCTACTACATTGGGAGCTGGTGTCTCCGCTTGCAAGATCAGTTGCGACTTGGCATCCGTTCGTCGGCCATGGTGTGTGATTTTCCGCGAGGGCCCATTTCATGGCTTGGAACGCCGGTGCTAGAGCAACTGGACACTGCAAGAACACCGAATAGGAGGACGAGCGCTGCGACTGTGGTTTTAAATATGATTTTCATGGTCGTGATTGTTTTGTTAGTTGTAGTTGAGAAGAGTGGCGGGATGCCGCTCATGTTTAAGACTCTAATGGCGCAACAAACATTCCGCTCTGCATCCCAACGAATATGTCACGCATTTCTTACGTTTTGCTCACATTCGCATATGCAATGGAATGCTAACGAAGTTGTGTTATTACTGCACTCGGAAAAGACTCATGAAGTGGCTGCTTAACCCGCTTCCGGTTCAACCAAGTGGATGCTTTCCGCAATGACGGTGAACTCATGACCCTTCAACCCCGCAACAGCGTTGTAGAGTGCGAAGACCCGGGGACCGTCCGGGGTCTGGACGGTGACCTCCGTGGCGTTAAGCAAGTTCAGGAAACTCTCTTCATTCGTGTTGATATGAATGCTGCCATCGTAGGTGTGAACGTCGAGTGACAACGCCCTGCCGGAAAAGACGCACCCGGTCGCGGTGCTCAGTTTGACTGATAGAGATTTCATGAGTTGGCTTGGAAAGCACGGTGTCTTTTGGACATCTGTGTTTCATGAATAAACCTTCGCGGGTATTCCGAAAAATGGCTACGCATCCGCACTGTAATATGGCGCGTTTCTTCGACTTGATTATTACGCTCAAATCAGAACAGGTAAGGAACTCACCAAAGGAAGCTTCGCTCGGTAAGCACTCGGCGATTCACCCACGAATTTTTTGAAGGTCCGGTTGAATTGCGAGAGCGACTGGAACCCCACTTCGAACGCTACTTCGCTCACTCGCCGGGACGGATCAAGGAATAGCAGCCGGGCCTTCTCAATGCGGGTCCGCGCCACGTAATCGACGAAATTGATCCCTGTCGCCTCTTTGAATTTTCCGCTGAAATAGGTTGCACTCATGTTGACGGTCTTGGCTACAGCAGCCAGGGAGAGTTCGTCATCCGAATGATCGCTGATGAAGGTTCGCGCCTTTTCGATGAATGGGGACTCGCCGTTAGAGCCGTGCAGCGCAAGCGCGTTGCCGCAATCAGCAAGGTGCTGGGCAAAAATTGCCAATAGTCGGATCAGAGCTTCATATTGCACTTCGGAGAGGACGCGAGTGTTGAAATAGTGTTGTTCAAGTTTTTTTAAATCCACCTCCGCTCCCCACTTGAGAAGGGTGGCTGCAATTTGCTTAAAGCGCAGCTTGTCCGGCCGTTGCAACAAGATCTGTCCGGTGTGTAGGAAGGCGATCAGGTTATCTCCAACACGGACTGGCACAGCGGTCTCACACAGCCCGGCAAAACACTTGATGGTCTTGGGCGCATGTTGGGCTTCCTCCTCGACCTTGCATTGCAAAGCATAACACTGGGCACAGCCCTCGTCGGATTTGGATACCAGCGCGCAGAAGGGATTCTCCTGCTTTTTCGAATACTGAACCACATTGAGCAACGCAGGGGCTTGAAGCCGCAGTGGAAGTCCCGTGCCTTCCGTGAATGCCCGCTCGTAATCTCGATACACCTGGGAGGCGGATAGGACTTCTAAGGTATGGCGGTTGGCTTTTGAGGGGGCAGTCATGGATTTTTTTGCGTTCCTTTAAATAATTGAATTTCAGCAGACATAGGCAGCCACGGTTCTCAATTGAGTCGGTACGCCTTATGAGGATGGTGAATCGCTTGATGCGGACTCCCGAATTTTGATTAATGCACAGTCTTTTTTAAAGGGATGCGGAGCCGCAATCACGTTGAAGCGCTAGGATAACACCATCAGATCGCTTCAATCACCCGATGAGAAATTAAAAATCAAACTACATCAACGACAAACACCGTGAATTTCATCACAGCAATCACACGGTGTCATACAAACTATCTCCACAATGATCATTGACCCAGCAACGTCCTGAAACGTAGTTAGATGATTCACCGCCGGAGGCCTTGGACTGCTGCAATGATTTGCCGCTCTGTTGGTTGGGCGCGATTAACCTAAGTCATGGGTTTTTACCCCGCGTGTCATCAAACTTTGCCGCACCGACCGAGCTGGGAATAAGAATCCCAGCAGTCCAGAGCCTGCGGCGCGATCATCCTTTTCCAGAAATCTTCTTTTCTCATTTTGAAAACATCCTAGTCTATCCATCATGAAACTTTGTTTGTTTATCTCATCATTGGCACTCGCCGCTTTCTCGTTCGTCTCGGCAGCCGAGAAGCCTGTGAAAGTCTACATCCTTGCGGGTCAATCAAACATGGTGGGTATCGGTCAGGTCGATGGCGGTGCCTCTCGCTGGGGCGCGGAGTTCACTGAGCCTGTGCTTTCAGTTTACGAAGGTGCGTATGATCCGAAAGCGGATTACGATACGTTAAAGCCCATCAAAACTCTAGCATTGGAAAGCTTCGGTGGAGTTAATCCCACAGAATTTCCCGGTGGAGGTGTGCAAGTCGTTCGCGGTTTTTTCACTGCTAAAGAAACCAGTGAATTGGAGTTCAATCCCGGCCACGGCGATTCGGCACACAATATCATGTTGGTGAAAGGTGAGGAAATCTATCGCAAAGAGCCCGGTAAAGATCCCGTTCAAAAATCGATCAAGCTCAACGCGGGAGAAAAAGTACCGTTTAAAATCACTTACCTAACAGAAAATGCGAATGGTCTGGGTTTCTACAAACGCACTGACGTTCCCGGCACGCTTAGCACGCTCGTTAAAAAGGAAGGTAAGTTTCCATACCTCCTCGATAAAGAGGGCAACTGGGCATCGCGCGACGATGTTTGGTACAAAGGCGTCGTCACCGCCACGGGTAACAAATGGCTCAGCATTGGTTGCGGTGCGAGTGCCATCCAGATCGGCCCTGAACTTGGCTTCGGCTACAAGCTAGGCGATCATCACGAAGAACCTGTCCTCATCCTCAAAGCCTCCCAAGGCAACCGCTCGCTCGCATGGGATTTTCTCCCACCCGGCAGCGAACGCTATGAAATCGGCGATACCGTTTACGCAGGTTACCAAGACAAAACCGCATCTTGGCAGAAAGGCACCGAACCAGTCCCAGTAAATTGGTATGCCGGAAAACAATACGACGATTGCTTCAATGCCGCCAAAGAAGTGCTCGCGAAATTCGATGAATCATTTCCGCATTGGAAAGGTCGTGGATATGAGATCGCTGGCTTCGCCTGGTTTCAAGGTCACAAAGACACTGGCAGCGATGTTCACGCCGCACGCTATGAACAAAACCTCGTGCAACTTATCAAATCTCTGCGCAAAGATTTCGAAGCGCCGAACGCTCCATTCGTTGTTCTAACAGGATGCGGTAACGAAGGTCGCGAAGGCACTGGCTTACAAATCGCCGAAGCCCAGCTCGCCGTCGATGGCAGCAAAGGCAAATACCCCGAGTTCAAGGGCAACGTGAAATCAGTGGATATCCGCCACATTTGGCCAGATCCCGCGAAATCACCGAAAGAGCAAGGTTTCCACTACCATCAAAATGCCGGAGCTTACATGGAGATCGGCGAAGCGATGGGGCAGGGGATGCTGGATTTGATTAAGAAACCTTAGTTCTAGCAATCCCGATCCCAGCAGGGATCAAAGAAATTAGCCAGGGGTCGAGGAGCAATAGCTACGAATACCCCTGGGATAACAGATAGGAAACCGACCCCGGTAGGGGTCGCAGAAATCTTGGGAGCAGGATGCAGCCGCTCCTCGGGTTACACTTTGCGCAGCGAACCAGTGGAGTCGCCAAAGCGGGGTTCTTTTACGCCGAACTCATCTAACATTCGCAGATAAAGATTGGAGAGCGGAACATTTTCTCCGAGGTCGACGTGGCGGCCGGGTTTGAATGCACCGCCGCCGTGACCGGCTAGGAGAATGGGGAGATCGTCGTGGTTGTGGCGATCGCCATCGGAGAGGCAGCCGCCGTAGACGATCATGGAGTTGTGGAGTAGCGACTTACCATCGATGTCCTCGGTGTTTTTCAATTTATCCAAAAAGTAGGAAAGCTGCTCTAGGTAGAAGGTATCGATTTTGGCGATTTTATCGAGGTTATCTTGGTTGCCTTTGTGGTGGGAGATGTTGTGGTGGCCGTCGTTGACGCCGATCTCTGCAAATGATCTGTTAGAACCATCGTGCGCCATGAGGAAACTGGAAATGCGAGTGGTGTCGGTTTTGAAAGCGAGCACCATCATATCGAGCATGAGGCGGACGTGTTCACCGTAAGTTTCGGGTTTGCCTTCCGGAGCTGGGACGCCGGGGTCGGCTGGGATGCCTAACGATTCGGCTTTCTCGATCTGCTTTTCAATCTCGCGAACGCCGGTGAGGTATTCATCGAGCTTCTGCCTATCGTTGCGGCCGAGGTGGCGATGCATGGCTTTGGCGTCGCTTTCGATGAAATCGAGGACGGATTTTTTTGAAGCGAGGCGCTGGCCAAGAGATTCAGCGCGTTCATTAGAAGAGCCAGCACCGAAGAGTCGTTCAAACACCGCGCGTGGGTTCGATTCCGGAGTCATCGGTTGATTTTCAGAACGCCATGAAAGGTTGAACTGATAGGCGCATGAGTATCCGGAATCGCATTGGCCCGATTTTCGAACGCCATCGGTGGAGAGTTCTAGCGATGGCAGTCGGGTTTGCGAAGCGACTGCATTTGCCGCGACCTGATCCGCCGAGATTCCGAGCTGGATGTCGGAGCCAGCAGTTTTTCGCGGGCGGGCACTGGTGAGGAAAGCTGCGGTGCCACGTGCGTGGTCGCCCGGGCCGTCGCCACCGGCTCTGGCGTTTTGTTGCTCGAAGCCGGTGAAGATCTGGAAGTCTGCGCGGTGTTTCTCCATGGCCGCGAAGGACGAGCCCATTTTGTATTTCTCCGAAGTGCCATCGGGGCGCCAATGATCGAGATTTACTCCGTTAGGAATATAAAGATAAGCCATGCGAAGTGGCGCGCCGCTGGCGGTGGTAGCGATCGCCCGCGCCTTGGCAGTAGCCGCCATCAATGGCCGGAAAGATTCGAAGGCGGGCAGCGAAAGTGCGGCTCCAAATCCTCTAAGGAAACTGCGGCGGGATAGTTGCGACTTTTCCATAGCTTTTAAATTACTCTTATCTGAGGTGGTGTCTATCTTGGAAACTCTATCTTTACTCAATCTGACTTAACTATTGATGATAATTTTCACCGCGAATGAACGCGAATGGACGCGAATTTTAAGAATCTTGGCATCATATTTATAAAAGTGCAGATGACTTTATTGGCGTTCATTCGCGTCCATTCGCGGTTTATTTTTATTTGACTTAATTGTGGTGTCCTTACTCATCCCCACGCCGCATCTGGAACGGTGCGGAGGAGGTGATGGCGTGGATGAGCTCGGTGAGTTTGCCTTCGTTTTTATTCATGTGGGCGACGAGTTGATCGATGGTGGTGGAGTCGTAATACTCCACGCCTCGGCCGATCGCATAGGTGAGGAGCTTCTCGGAAATGGTGCGGTAAAAATCCGGGCGACGTTTCTGCGCGAAGATGGCTTTGAGACCTTCGATGTTAGAAAATTTCTCTCCGGTGACGAGTATGCCAGCGGTGTCGATGGGTTTTCCGGCTTCGGTCATGCGGAAGCGGCCGAGCGCATCATAGTTTTCCAAACCAAGGCCGATGGGATCCATGCGTGCATGACAACTGCGGCAATCGGGATTCTTGCGATGAATTTCCATCATCTCCCGCATGGTCGGGTTGGCACCTTGTTTCGCTGCTTCAGTGAGTTCCGGAACGTTTGGCGGTGCTGGTGGCGGCGGGGTGCCGAGTATGTTTTCGAGAACGAAAAGTCCGCGTTTCACCGGTGAGGTTCGGGTAGGGTTCGAGGTGACGATGAGAAATGTGCCTTGGGTCAGCAAGCCGCCGCGTTCGGGATGCTCGCTGAGATCGACCTCGCGAAGTTTTTCTCCTTTCACACCTTTCACTCCGTAAAACGCGGCGAGGCGTTCGTTGAGGAAAGAGTAGTTCGCAGAAATGAGTTCTTCGGCGGGTCGGCTCTCGCGCAGGATGAAATTGAAAAGCGCGTATGTTTCCTCGCGCATGTCGTTGCGGAGGCGTGGATCAAAAATTTCCGAGGCTTTGCGTTTGTCGGCAACACCGAGGATGACCGGCGCTGAGATTGGGGCGGTGGAGACATCGCGCGCTTGTAACCATTGTCCAACGAAGTTTTCCGTTAGACGACTTGAGCGCGGATCGGCGAGCATGCGCTCGACTTGTGGGCGGAGGTTCGCGCGGAGTTTTTTGTTGAAAGCCAGTGACAGTAACTCGTCATCGGGGACGGAGGCCCAGAGAAAAAACGAGAGACGAGAGGCGAGAGCGTATTCGTCAAGCGGGACTATTTTCGCTGGGTTGTTAGGCTCGGGTTGTATTTCGGTGCGGAACAGGAAACGCGGCGAGGCAAGGCAGGCAGTGATGGCTTGCTTGATGCCGTCTTGAAATGTTTTTCCCGGTAACTTGTCGATTTCTTCAACGATGGCTACGAGTCGGGTGATATCGCCTTCAACGACGGGTCGGCGAAACGCGCGGGAAACAAAAGAGCGCATAATTTTACGCGCGTAAGCTTTCGCGGCAACGGGGTCTTCCGGAGCAGGGCCATCGACGAAGATCATGCGGTGACCTTTGGAATACTCGCGCTTAGAACCGTCTAGCGGACCTTGTAGAATGACCCGTTGGATAGAAAGATACAGTGCCTCTTCGCCGTCTGCGGGTGAGAGACCGGGCTTGAGCTTGATGGTGATTTCTTGTTCGCCGGTCTGGAGTTTCGCTGTAGCGGTGAGATCAATGGTGCGGCGTTGATCCCAACCGAGTTTGGTTTCTGTTAGTTTTTTTTCTTCAGTAGATATTTCGAGAGTGGCCGCAGCGGTGGTGGCTTCAGTTGCGCCTTGGATCGCGTATTGAAGCATGAGTTGGTAACTGCCATCCCATTTCACTGGAACTTTCAACGTGAACTCAGCTCCATCAGTAAAAGGAATCCAAGTGGATGGAACGGATGGGTTTTTGAAATCGCTTGCGGGAAACTCGACGCGCGGAACTTGCGCTGAGGCATCATCTGGTAACGCGAGGTCTACGACCTCTTCGGCGGCTGTTAGATATTTCTCCATCAGCAAGGGAGAGATGGAGAGAACATCGCCGATGTTGTCGAAGCCGTATCCGGTGTCGTCCGGAGGAAAGGCCTCGGCGGTGTCGTATTCAATGCCGAGTAGATCGAAGACAGCGTTGTGGTATTCACTCCGGTTCAAACGACGGATCGTAACACGACCCGGATCAGGTTTTTTCGGATCGAGTTTGAAGACGGATGCTTCGATCCATAAGAGGAGTTTTCGTTTTTCCTCAACGCTCGGTTGTCCTTCATCGGAGGGCGGCATGATTTGTGAGCGCAGATTTCGCCACACCGGAAGCCAGTGCTTGCGATCGTCGAGATGCGCGGACAGATCTTTGTAGATGTCCATGCGGAAATCGCCTTCCTTTGAGCCATCGCCGTGGCAGTCGAAACAATATTCCACGAGCAAGGGTTGGATCTCCTTTTTAAAAGTCTCATCGGCCATGACGGGTGCGCCAAGGAAGAGGATAGGAAAAAAGCGAGAGAAGGTCACGGCTATGGAATACGTGATATCAACCTTGGTGCCTTTCATCGAGGATGCAATAGCGGAGGCGAGACAAATATTCTGGCTGAAGCTGCAGCTGTTTGCCTTAACCCGTCGTGCGGAGGCCGGAGGCGATGGCGTTAATGGAGAGGAGAAGTTTTGGCAGAAGCGCATCGGCTGCGGTTAACTGATCGCTTTGGATGTGGCCGCGCCATTCTTTTAGGAGGGCGATTTGCTGGTGGTGCAGGACTTTCAGTGGAGCTTCGCGGATTTCCAGGGTTTTCGCCATGCGGGGTCTGCGATCGTCCATGGAGCCGTCGAACAGTTCTGTTAGAAGATTGCTAGTGAGCTCGAACTCGGCGGAAATTTTCTCTGTGAACGTTGCGCGGTTTTTTTTATCGGTGACCAACTCGGCATAGGCGTGCATGAGTTCGAGATTGGCGGAGGCGAGATTGGTTTCGACGTTGGTGAGGACGTAAGCGAGGAAGGTGGAATGTTTGAGGGCTTCCTTGAGTTCGAGGAAATCTTGTTCAGAAGTTTGTTTGAGTTCGGCAAGTGCCGATCCAACACCAAACCAACCGGGAAGGTAATAACGTGCTTGGGTCCATGAGAAGACCCATGGGATGGCGCGGAGATCGGAAATGGAATGGGATTTTTTTCCGGTGCGGCGCGCGGGGCGTGAGCCGATGCGGGCGTTTTCGAGGGCATCGATGGGAGTGGCTTGGCGATAGAAATCGATGAAGCCGTCTGAGCGTAGAAGAGTTTGGTAGGCGTTTTGGGAGGAGGTGGAAAGTGTTGCGAGGAAACGATCTGCAGGATCCGGAGTTTCGGGGAGGTGCTTGTGGCGGGCGGTGTTGATAGCTGCGCCAGCGAGCAGGAGTTCCAGGTTGTAAGTCGCGTTGGCGAGGTTGGCGTATTTTTGGGCGATGGTTTCGCCTTGTTCGGTCATGCGGAAGCCGCCGGACATCGCGCCGTGTGGAAGGGCGGCCATGAACCAGTGAGTCGGACCTGCGCCACGAGAAATCGTGCCGCCGCGGCCATGGAAGAAACAAAGTTTCACACCTTTTGATTGGCCGACTTTGGTGAGTTCCGACTGCGCGTGGTGCAAGGCGACTTGTGCAGCGAGAATGCCGCAGTCTTTGTTAGAATCGGAGTAGCCGAGCATGACCTGCTGTTGCGGCTGCGCCATCGCATGGATCGAACGCGAGGTGAGTGGGTGTTCGAGAAATGCTTTCAGAATACCTGCGGAGTTCGCTAAGTCATCCATCGTTTCAAAAAGCGGAACAACTTCGAGCGGGCAGATCATGCCTTGTTCGCTGTGTTTCATCAGGCCGGCTTCGCGGGCGAGGAGGTAAACGGATAAGAGGTCGGAGAGTTTCCGGGTCATCGAGATGATCAGCGACCCAAGGCCGTCTTTGCCCCATGCCGCCATGTGGCGAACTAAAACCCGATACGTATCGAGGACGTTGTCTGCGGAATCGCCTATCCTTGAACCGTCATGAAGGAATGGGCGGGTGGAGTTGAGTTCTTGGTTGAGGAACTCGATCCGTTGAGCTTCCGGCCATGTGGCGAAATTTTGTCCGTCGGTGACTCCGGCTGCTGTTAGAATTTCAGAGATCGCTTGATCGTGGAATTCTGAGTTCTGGCGGACATCGAGTTTGGCGAGGTGGAAGCCGAACATTTCGATTTTGTGTCGCACCGGACGGATGGCTTGTTCTTCTAACAAATTGCAACCCGAGTTTTTCAGCGTGCTGGAAATGAGATCGAGATCGGCGGTTAATTGCGCAGAACAAACATAACCGAGTTTTCCGCCTATCTGTTCACGAAGGCGCAGAGCCATGAGATTGGCGAGTTGGCGCCAGGGTTCTTCGGTTTGGTGATCTAGGATTTCTTTGACCGCTTTGTCGTTATCGATGACGAAGCTCAGTTCATCGATACGATCTTGGAGTTCATCAGGAACGTGGACGAGTTGTCGGGAAATCGTGAGCTGTGAGGCGAGATCACGTAGTTCGCGTTCGAGAAGTTGGAACGCGGCGGTGCGCAGTTCGGAAAGGCTTTGTTCGGTGACGGCGGGCGTGACCAGCGGGTGGCCATCGCGATCGCCGCCGATCCATGAACCAAACGACAAGCGCGGGATATTTCCAGCTGAGCGTAGCAGATCAAGCGGGAGTCCGGCATCGCGCCATGCCTCAGTGAAATGTAGATCGAGCCGATTGATAGCGGCGGGAAAAAGATCTCGGAGGTAATGGATCGCGTTGCGCAGTTCTGAGTTGATATCTGGGCGGACAGTATGGATTTCTGCGGTCAGCCAGAGCGTTTCAAGAGTGGTGACGACGCGTTCGCGGATGCGGCGTTTTTCCCGGACGGTGTATTTCGGGTATTCGTTGCGCACCATTTCTTCGTAAAGAACTCGTTGGCGGGCGCGGACGGATTCGCGTTTGGCTTCGGTTGGGTGAGCGGTGAGGACAGGCTCGACGTGGACTTCTTTGAGGACATCGAGAATGCTTTTAGGATCGAGTCCGATTTTTTGAATGTCGCGCAGGGCTTGTGGCCAGAGGCCACGAATGGAATCGGCACCGAGGGCTTTTTCCCGTTCGCGGCGGATTTCCGCGGCCACGCGTTCCTCGACCATGTTGAGAAGTTGAAAGCCGATGGAGTAGAGTTTTGGGAGAGCTTCGGGGAGGGCTTTGTTAGGATCGAGGGTGCCGCCTGACCAAGGCATGTGAGCGAGCAACTCGGTTTCACCGGCGCTTGCTAAAGCATCTTTCAAGCATCCAAGAAGATAGGAGAGGCGTTCGTCGATAAGATCGAAGCCAGCGATGCGTAGTTCGTCGCGAGTGGAATGAGGCATAGGAAAAATTAGAACGTAGCAATTTCAATGCCGCATTCAGACAGAGAACAGCGAGGTGACCGATTGGCCGCCGTTGATGCGTCTGATGGCTTCTCCCATGAGGGGCGCGATACTGACGACCTGGACTTTCGGGCCAAATGCTTGCGGCACGGAGTCTGTGGTGATGATTTCCTCGATGTGGGAATTCGCGAGGCGCTCATTGGCGAGCTCGCTGATGATGGCGTGTGAAACTCCTGCGAAGATGCGTTTCGCGCCGTGTTTGTGGAGAATTTCTGCGGCGGCGGTAAGTGTGCCGGCGGTTTCGGTCATGTCGTCGACGAGTAAAACATCGCGGCCGTTGACGTCACCGATCACGTTCATGGCTTCGACGCGAGTGGCGGAAACCCGATGTTTCGCGACGATGGCCAGTTCTGCTCCGAGAGCATCGGCGTAGGCGCGAGCCATTTTAACTCCGCCGACGTCAGGGGAAACGACCGTGAGGTTCGATGTGTCGGGATGGCGCTCGCGGAGGTAGTTGATGAGAACGGGTTTGGCGTAGAGGTGATCCACGGGGATGTCGAAAAATCCTTGGATCTGAGGAGCGTGGAGATCCATGGTCAGCACGCGATTGACACCTGCGGAGGTGAGAAGGTTGGCGACGAGTTTCGCGGTGATGGGAACGCGGGGTTGGTCTTTACGGTCTTGTCTGGCGTAACCGAAAAACGGCATGACGGCAGTGATGCGTTCGGCACTGGCGCGGCGTGCGGCATCGACCAAGATCAGCAACTCCATGATGTTGTGATTCGTTGGAGGGCAGGAAGGTTGGATGATAAATACGTCTTCACCGCGGACGTTTTCATTAATCTTTACCGAGGTCTCGCCGTCCGGAAAGGCATCGACTTGGACATCGGCAAGAGGTTGGCCGAGAGTGTCGGCGATATTTCCGGCAAGTACGCGATGGGCTGTTCCGCTGATGATTTTCATGGGCGGGCTGATTGTTCACAGCGAGACGGGATCGGCAACACTTTGCGTTTTTAATTTTAGCATTTCCCCCTCATCTCCATCATTCTCAAGAGTTGACGGATGAAATCCCCGTTATTTAAAGCGGATTTGTTCAGAGGGGCGGTGTTGCGCTTGTTCGAGAATGGTCATTTTTTTTCTCAGATCGGCGAGGATTTCGGCACGCGCTTCGGGAGTGATGATCAAGGATTTTGTGCTTTGGTTTAAACGTATTACAGCTTCTGAGAACAATCGCAAGGCATCGGCGGGCCGACCATCTAAAAGAGCTTTTTCTCCGATCTTTATGAGCATGAATCCAGCGAGGTAGCGGGAGTCTGGGTCTTCGATGATCTGGTTTGCTAAATCGTATTTTTCGAGAGCGATTTGGTATTCTCCCTGATCTTCGAATGCTCTCGCTAGATATAAAGTAAGATTTTTCTGAAGAATGTATTTGGGTGCGCCATGGACGTAAGCGGGAAAGGCGTCGAATAAGTCTAATGCACGGGTGAAATGATCAATCGCGATCTGTGTGCCGCCTGAAAATAATTCATTCCTTCCAATTAGATAAAGATGTTCTGCGTATTGAAGCCGTGATTTGAATGTGGCCTCCATGCCTCCTTGTAAGCGAACGGCTTTTTCGTAGTAAACAGCAGCTTCATCGTTTTTCTTAAGGCGGCTCAGTGTGATAGCCGCATTGCGTGGATGAAGAGGAGAAAATGGATGGAGTGTTCCAGCTTTTTTAAAGTCTTCGATCGCGTTTTCTAACAGGATGGTTAAATTTTGCTTGTCGGCATTTTGCTTTGCTAATTCACAATAAAAAATCCCGCGTTGGCTGAGTAAGGATTCAAGCTCCCAATGCCTTAAAGCAACCGAGTAAGCTTGAATTTTTGTCTCAGTGGATAAGGAATTTTTTCCGAAAACCACTCTCCATAAATCTTTGGAAACCATGCTTCCTTTCCATCCATAAAATCCCAACAGGCAAATGACTACGAGAGAGGAAGTGGTGAGCGCGGTACGCCGAAGCCACACCTGTTTTCTGGATAGGGTGAATCCCTGGATCAGGCCGTGGCTGGCAGCAGACAAGCAGATTGCAAGCAAGATGGCACCGGGAGCAGTGCGGAGGATTCCTTCGAAATTGGATTGGATGAAAATGCCAATGAACGCGGCGATGCCACCGATTCTCCATGCATCAGCATGTGGGTATTTCGTACATTCTCCCTGAACAAAAGAACGAAAGGTGCACAATATCCAGATGCCCGCGATAAGCGCAGTAATCAACCCCGCACCGATGATTCCGTAGTCGGTTAAAACTTGGATAAATTCATTATGCACATGTTCTGGATCTGCGCCAATCACACCCATGTCTTCGATTTTCCAAAACTGATAATTTTCCCAGCTGAAGCTACGACTCCCTCCACCCATGAAGGGATGTAGCCCGATGCATGAAAATGCGATTCCATAAAGGTAAAGACGGATGTCATTATCCATCATATCGATGAGAGTACTGCCTTCGCGTCGGGTTTGTTGAATGGCTTCGAGAGTGGAAAGAGCGATCGCAACGATACCTATTAAAATAATCGGAGCTAAGATGAGCGCGATGCCACTCCATTTGCGATCATCTCGTTTGCAGGTAAATAGCCAGTAGATGAAGATTACAAAAACTCCAGCACTCGCGCCTATCATTCCGCTGCGAGATTTTGTGATAAAAACGGCAGCGATGCCTGTCAAAGCGAGCAAGAACAAGCCGATCCGTGCAATCAGCGGCCACGAGCCTTTCAATGAAAATGCGCCTAACAACAATGAGCTGCCTATCAAAAACGCAGCGCAATGACTGTAGTGTCGAAAAACGCCAGCCGGCCACTTGCGTGCGGCGTGGGGAATGAGAAGATTGTAGCTGATGTCCTGAGTTTGAACGGCCATCACTGCGAGATTGGTGCAAAGTAACAACGCGATGCCGGTGATGATGATCGTTTGCGCATGACTGCTGCGAAACGCATTTTGTATAACGATGAACGTGGAAACCGACAGGCACACAAGCGAGAGATCGATCAATGCCAACTCTTCTACAGGTGAAAACCATGCTCTTCCACCGATCCATGCTGCGGTGGCTAATCCAGTGATCAACACATAGAGATTGAATTTCCCCATTCCATCTCGCCAAATGTTAGGAATCGCAAAAGCCGTAGCGGCAGCGAAACACAGCATGGTGGGCCCCCATGTCCATATTTTCAGGGTTGGTCCCATGATTACGCTAAGGATGAATCCAGCGATCCAGAAAATAGACGAAGCGATGGTCATGGTTGGAAATTGGAAAAGTTACTTCGCTCCTTTTCCAAACAATACGGCTGGAATAGTTTTAAGTAGGATTTGGAAATCTAACCAAAGCGACCAGTTATCAATGTATCGAAGATCCATCGCAACCCAGTCTTCGAAGCGCGTGATTTTATTTCGTCCGCCTATCTGCCATTCGCAGGTGATGCCGGGTTTCACACTTAATCTTCTGCGGTGCGAGATTTCACTGAAAGCCTCAACCTCGTATAGAGGCAGGGGTCTAGGGCCAACCAAACTCATATGGCCGACCAAGACGTTAAGGAGCTGCGGAAGTTCATCGATGCTGAGTTTTCTGAGTAGTGCTCCAAATGGGAAAACCCGTGGATCGCGATCCAGTTTAAAAACAGGGCCTTCCATTTCGTTGCCGTGTTCTTCTTTCACCCGGTTCAGTAATTCTTCGGCATTCGCCACCATCGTTCTGAACTTGAGCATTCTGAAAGGTTTGCCATAGCGACCGGCGCGCATTTGCGAGAACATCACCGGAGCACCAGGACTGGCTATTTTGATGCCGATAATCGCAAACAACCATAAGGGCAAAGTCGTAAGAATAATCATCAAAGCCAACAAACGATCCATCAGTTCTTTTGCGAGCAGTTCCCATGAAAGGTCGGGAGTGGAACGCAAAACCAACATCGGTCTCGAGCCCACCGAATCAAATGTCGGCCGTGCAATCTGGGTGCGGATGAACGATGCAGCAATCCATGCTTCCACGCCTTGCAGCTCGCAGATCTCAATCGCGCTTGCGACTTTTTCAAACTCCGTGGTGCGAGTAGTGAACATGACCCGGCTAATGGATTTCTGCTTGAGAATCGAAAACAGTTCATCAGTGGGGCGTTTCGCCAGATCGAAGTGATCCGCGATATCCCAGTCATCAAGAGTGTCTTGATCCAATTCGGAGAGGAAAAGTGAGATTTCGTTTTCATCGCCAACGATGACGACCTGCTCTTTCCCGATTCCGCTTTTCCTACGGCGTCTCAGCCAAAATGCGGAAGTCCGTTCTCTAACAAGTAGAAAGATAAACATCGAAACCGCGGCAGTTACGAGAATGAGGCGGGGCGCTTCGTTCAGTCTTGCGAATACCGTGCCGAGAGAGATAACTAAACCGATGATAAAAATTCCTTGGGTCAACTGCCATGCGGCATGTTGAGGTTTTTTGTATCGTGATTTCTCGTAGAAGCCGAATCGCTCCAATACGAGCGGTGTGAACGGCACAGCGATATATAAAACCCATGCGATGTCTGTTAAGCCCGTTTGATCGATAGTTGGGCGGTTAAGTAATTCGCGAATAGGATCTCTCAGCAAGCTCGCCAACCAAAATGAAAACCACACCAACATAGCGTCTGTGATGAGGAATAATTGGATAGTGAAAGAGTCTTTACGAGAAGTAGCCATGCAGATGAATCAGAGCAGAGAGCGAAATTGTAAGACGTAATGGTCGACAGATTAAAGGTTATTTTCACAGCCCGCGATACTCGACCGCCAAGCGTTTCGCTGTGGCGATGGTGTTGCGGTGCAGTTTGGCGGTGAATTCGGGTTGGCGGTTGTAGCCGCCGCCGTAAAGAATGGCGATGGGGATGCGGTTTTTGATCATCGCGCGCAGGAGGACTTCATCGCGGCGTTGGATTTCTTTTAAAGATAGGTGCATTTGCCCAAAACGGTCATTGCGATGGTTGTCTGCACCGGAAATCCAGATCACCAGATCCGGTGCGAATTTATCCAAGGAATCAGCCAAGGTTTGGAAAAGTTGTTGGAGATACATTTCACCTTCCACGTACCGCACGGTTTCCACATCCAGCGATGAGCTGACTTTCCGAGTGGGATAATTTTTTCCCACATGGATCGAGTAGGTAAACACGCGTGGATCATCGCCGAGCAGGGAAGCGGTGCCGTTGCCTTGATGCGCATCGGTATCGACCACCATGATTTTGATGTTGGGTTGTTTATCTTGGAGGTCGCGGATTGCGATCGCGATGTCGTTGAAAACGCAGTACCCCTCGCCGTGTTCACGGAAGGCATGATGAGTTCCGCCCGCAAGGCAGACACCGACGCCTTCCGTTAGCGCGGCCTCACAAGCAAGACGCGTGGCTTCGACCTCCGTGGCAGAGCGTGAAAAAAGATTCGGCGAGGCAGGAAGCCCGAGCAGGAGTTGTTCTTTTCGATCAAGCGCCGCAGATTGAATTTTTTCAATATAAGCCCGATCGTGAACCCGAAGGATACGATGGAAATCTGCAGCTTTCACCTCAATGATTTCTTCAGGCCGGAGAATTTTCTCACTCAACAACATCTCTTTAGAAACCCGGAACTTATCCATCGGAAACGGATGTCCGTCCGGAAGTTCGAGCTCAAGAGCCTGAGAGTAAAAGCAACGCATCGCGGGAAACTTAGGGGTTAGATGGGAGACCGCAAGAGGGAAGAGGGGATATCCGAATTCGCTTGGAGATTAGCCCACCGCATAACCAATTTCAAAAGTTGACGAGAACCACTTACTTAGCGCGCCAGTTTATTTCTTAAAACGTAATTTTACGTTCCCTTCGATATGGGAAAAAAACAAACTTCCATCTTCAAGGGTAATTGTTTCCGGAAGCTGCTCCACAGTTCTCCATGAACAAGGGATTCTGAAACTCATTCCGTTTAATGCGATTGGGGCTTTTATATCCAGGATAACTTCCCCGCTTTTTTCCTCCACATCGACTTCTAAGCGATCACGCGCAACCCACCAATCTCCATAACTACCGATCGTTCCGAACCATGAAAAGGGTTTAAGCCGAGGAATGATGAGTTCCAAGAAACCCAGCTTATGATCCTGCACATCGGGATGAGAGAGGATTACGTAACTGCCACCATATTTTGCGAGTTGTTCGGCTAGTTGCATGGCTTCCTCCACTCGTTCATCCATCTTTGGTAGCTTCTCATCTTCGATGGAAACTGGAAATTCGAACACATCCACTGACGCTTCGTATTCACGGTTATAATTCATTCGATATGGCAGATGGGTCATAACGTTTCCTGCCGTCACACTTGATGAATAGCAATAACCTGTAGCCGCGAGAGCTTGCGGAAGTTGTTGCGGAAACGCCAGAAAACCAGGTCGAAATGAACGCACTTTGGTATCCACGATTTCTTCAAGTAGAAAACGGCTGACACGCAGCTCACCAAGTATGGTCGCACCACGTGTATCATCAGCTGCTATTACCCGCGGCTGATAATCAGGGAATCGTTCCTTACCATCTCCCATTTTCAGTGAGGCAAAAAGACTGGTATGTGATACGGAATGACTTCCAATCTCCATGCCCGCCGCATCAAGATCTTTAAGCATTTGGAAAGTTCCGTCATTGATAAATCCGCTATCATAATAGTCTCGGTAATATTTCGCTTGGATGAAATAGGTGGCGGGCACTCCTTGTTTTATTGCTAAATCGCGGTAGGCAGAAAGATTGTCCATGGAGCGGGCAAAATCCACATCATGGCTTACCACCACTGCCAGATCTTTGCCATCTGGAACTGTGTCCATTGTGACGGCGAGGGGTTCACGCTCAAGGTATATGTGCCGGAGCATTCGCAGCCATACATCCATCGAAGGTGTGTAGTCATTCACATAACTCCGAGACGCCTCTTCATCGCGATCATTCTGGCATTTTAATATCCAAAATCCCAAATCAAATCCGATCGCGTGGGCAATACCGCCTCCTTCTTGTGCCTTACAAACCCATGCCGCACGACCATCCTGAAAGGTTGCAATCACTTCCTCAGCTTCATGATATACCTGTGTCCCAATCCATGTCTCGGGACGTTTGGGGTTACCGATACGAACCGTCTGTTCCATTGGATGTTCGAGCCACTGTGTCAACGGGTGGTTGGAATTGAACTTCACCTCGAAATGCTCGCGTTGTTCGGTAACCTTCTTAAAGCCGAACAAATCTTGCATTCCTCCACCAACCACTTGAGTGGCAATCAGACAGCCGCCACCTGTCACATGGCTCCGCAATAAATCAAGTTCCTCGGATTTCAACAATGCTCCAGAAATCATAGGGTATGCCAAAACGACCTGATGCTTTACCGCTTGCGATACATCCGTGGTGATTAAATAAGGCACCCCGATCGTGTCTAATGCGTGACGGATACCCAGCCAAGAGGAGTCTGTATCGGTTAGTAAAATTGCAAGGCGGCTTGTTTTTCCCTGGTTCAATGTTTCCCAGTCACTCTTTTGCTCCTTTTGGATAATCGATCTCTCGCTAGGCCCCTCAAGCTTCTCAATCCCACGATAAGTATCACGCAAACTGTAGAGATAAATGACACCAGTCACTACCAACATGATCAGAACTACAATGATTGAGCTGGGTAATCTGCTTGTGCTTTTCACGCTGAACACCGTAACGAGCATTCATTTATATGGCAATCTCGCATCAAAACGATCTCTCTCAAACAGGACAGCGTGAGGATTATGAGATTTCCGCTTTGCGAGAGTTACAAATGAGACATCTGTCCCGAGTGATTTTCCCACTCAACAACATCTCATTAGAAACCCGGAACTTATCCATCGGAAACGGATGTCCGTTCGGAAGTTCGAGCTCAAGAGCCTGTGAGTAAAAGCAACGTATCGCGGGAAACGTAAATTTTGTAGATGAAGAAGCAAGAAAGAGTCCATTTTAGGCGTCATCCTGATCATCAAGAGTTTAACCACGAAAAACACGAAATGCGGGTAACTGAGCTGAGGTTAAACATCCATGGAGATCCTGTTCTTCCGTTTGTGTCATTTGTGTCATTTGTGTCACTTGTGTCACTTGTGTGTTTCGTGGTTAAAATTCCTTAAATTCCAAAAGTTGACGAGAATCGTTTGGTATCCAGAGTTAATTGGAATTTTCTATCCAACCTTGGTCTTCCCCTTGGGGCCTTTTTCAGAGATTGGCTTTGGTTATCAAAGAGTTATGTCTTCCAGCTTTTTAAGAAAATAACCTTATTGCCTTGCTATTTAGACCCGACACATACAAATCTAACAACTATTTTGGCTATAATATTTAATATTTAAATATTAATTTTTAGTCTTCTAAGAAAAATTAATTTTTTTCATCTAACGATTTCCCAAAAAAAACTTGCTCGTCATTAATTTTGCTTATACCAAGCGGGCCACTTGAGCTTTGGCTTTGAAGTTTCGACTTTGAAGTTTTCACCCCCACACATCATCAACATGAGTTTTTGCTTTCGAGCTTTTACCCACATTCGCAATCTTGGTTCCGTAATCTTAATTCACATTTTGATGGTTGGAGGCTTGCAGGCCAATACCTCAATGTGGACTTACAACCCTCCCGCTGCGGCGCGAGTTTTGTATTCGGGAGGTTGGAATGCTACTTATAACATCGGTCAGGTGAAGGCCTCACCGGAATTCGATTTCCCTCTTCAGCTTGTCTATTTCACAGGGAGAGATCAGGAAGGTCTCTTCGGTAGTCAATGGTTCTGTCCACAATTGGAGTCCTCACTCATTCCGTTGGCAAAAGGCTACCTGCTTTGGACGATGCCTTCCGGTCAGCAAATTCTTTTGCAACAAACCGCAGGCATTCATAGCGAGTTCCGGAGTCAGGATCGCCTATGGAGGGCTGATTATTCTACCCGGAGCTTTGATATTTCCAACCAGGACGGCTGGCGATTTCAATATGAAAAAGGCAGGTTGACGATCATACGTTCTCCAACCAGAAGAATTCTCGAATTCGCATGGCGAGATAAGCAGCTTACAGGCATGCGGCTCACTGATGCTGACGGCAGTGAACCACTGCTGGTTCTCCAACTTGTCTATGGCGAGAATCAGCGCGTTTCAGGTCTCGAACTGCATGGGCAGTCGCACAAGTTCGCTTACCTCAAGGATGGAACAAACGATAGACTCAATGCATGGTCTCCTCCAGTTGGTGACATCGCTAGATTTCTCTACCATCCTGAAACTAACGTGCTCTGGAAGGTAGGCATGGGAACTACCGATAACCCTGCCGTAACGGAGACTTTTACAACCAAGTTTGTCGATCCTGTTACAAACGACGCAAAAGCTGATAAATCTCAACCTAAACGACAGCCCGTGAATCACTGGCTTATAGAAGACCAACTTGGAACCTACAGCTATGGCTCCAGTTCGGATGGCGGTAGAAAAGCTGCTGAAAATCTAAACCCTGGCACGGTCACTGTTACTTATCGCTCCGGTGTCGTAGAGAAATCGGATTATGCAGTTAACCGGGGTGTCATTACCCACATCCGTGATGGGGTGGCGCAAAAAACCTACTTCTACAAGTCTCCAGGACAGCGCTACGACGGAAAACTCCGCCGCATTGAGGAAAATGGCAAAACGTTATTGGAGTACCGCTATGACCGGAAAACCGGCTTGCTCTCTGAAACCATTGATGCTGAGGGTCAGAGCACTTATTACGATTACGATCCAGATTTCAAGCGAACCAAGGGCGACGAATGGGATCCAAAACCGCTACGCGTGCGGCGCGGTAACCTCCGGAAGTCAGAAGTTATTGCGGAGTATCGTTACCACAAAGATGGTAGAGTGGCAGCAGTTAAGGACGAACTCGGGAATCTAACACAATATAGTTACTCACCCCGTGGCGAACTGGCCGCAGTCACCAATCCGGCCGGAGATAAGGTAGAATATACCTACGATAAATTAGGTCGCCAGACATCGGTATCCACGGGAGGCCTAACCGAAAAAATGGCTTATGATAAAAATGGTAGACTAGCTATGCGTCTCGCCGCTGACGGTACAAAAACTGAGATCATCTACAATGAGCAAGGTCATCAATCACAACTCAAACGCAACGGTAAAGTCGTCAAGGAGCAAGTCCGCGATGATCTGCAACGAGTCATTGGCGAAAAAGACTCCCTGATGCGCCTCTCGCGTGTTGAGCGGGATCTACGTGGTAATCTTACTGCCCAAATCGCTCCGAATGGCGCTACCACCCGTTATGAATACGACGACTTCAACCGTCGCATTGCCCAAATTGATGGCAATGGCAACCGGATCAATTTCAAATATGATTCCGCAGGACGTCTCACCAGTCAGACCAATGCCCTAGGCAATTTCCAGACATGGAAATATGATTCTAAAACCGGCAAGCTCCTTCAGCGTGAAAATGGTGAGCAAGTCGTCCTCCAAACTTATGACAAGGACGGACAACTCACTTCCGTCGATTACGGCGGAGGCGAAAAACTCACTTACACCTACGATGAGTTGGGTCGGCCGTTGTCTGCCACCAAACCAGACAGCTCTTTCGAATTCAGTTATAACGAAAAAGGCCAGCCCATTGCCAGTCGCGCTGTCTCTGGAAAAAATGATCATCTACTCAGCTACAGGTACAATCCTCGTGGTCAACGCACTGGCCTCATGATCTCTAAGTTGTCCGTTGATCCGGTGAAGCCAAGCCAATATGAAACGCTTCAACAAACCGAACAGCTTTACGATTCTGCGGGTCGCCTTATCACTATCCTGACCAACGGTATACCCGCCATCTCCTACCAATATGACATTGCAGGACGCCCGATCCGTAAAACTTACGGCTCCTCAGAACGTGGTAGACTCCCTCTAACAGTGGACATCAGCTATGATTCGGCGGGTCACCTTAGTCGTATGAAGTTTCAAGATGGTCGCCTCACCTCTCCCCTAGAGCTCATCTACGAGTGGGATGATGCGGACCAGCTCACGCGCCGTACGTGGAATGGTCGTAATCTTCGCTACGAATACGATCCCAGCGGCCAGCTCCTCAAAGTTATAGACTCTTCCAATCAGTCCGTGATTGAAGCTTACACATATGATTCCGCAGGCAATATGCTGACCAAACTAGTAGATGGCCATCTCACCGCCATGACTTACAACGCTGGAAACCAGCTTGTAAAATCCTACGACCTCGGCCCTGCTGGCACCCAAACCGTAGCTACACTGCCTAAGACCGACGAAGGACTTGAAAAACTCACCAAGCGTTACCTATCTTATGATTACGACCGCGCGGGCCGGATGGTCGGGACCGGCAGCAATCATACCCAAACCTATGGTTGGCTCGATAAGCTCACAAATACCACTCTGCCTGATGGATCCACTGCCAAGCACACTTACTGGCCCGACGGTCAAATCGCAGCTATATCCTCATCTTCTTCGTCATCCACCAAGCCTGGGTCTAGCTCTTCATCCGAAACTTTTCTATGGGATGGTCTCGCCCTGCTGATGAGAAACGACACCGTATATATCATAGAATCCCACGCCAGCGGTGGCATACCAATTGCTTCACATCCTATCGGTAAACCAGAGGAAATCACTTACCATCTCAACGATCTACTCGGGACGACTCTCGCCACGGTAGGTCCCGCAGGTGTCAAGTTCTCCAGTCTTACTTCCTTCGGTCAGCCTCTGAAAGCTCATACCCATACAGCCCTCCCCAACAACACCACCACGCCCACTGGCCCAGCTAACCCAGTCCCCACCGGCGATTCACTTCCCCCCACTCAGCCATAACATCAGCAAAATTTTAGCCCAGCCCTTAAAATCTAACAATTACTACTAAAACGCCTTACATACAACTTTAACTTTCTTCTCTCTATTCTTCATAGAGTCATCAAATACAAACATCGCAATACCCCCATGAAACAAAAACTAACATTTGCCATCGCGGCTCTCCTTACTAGTTCCGCATTTGCAGCAATGCCTGCAGCTATGCCAGAATTCAAGAACGAACAACAACTCGCACAATGGCGGGCCGAAGTGGCAGCCAAACATGTAGCTAAAAGCACCGACGACTATGCCTTTTATACCGGCAAACCCTACATCGAATCAACTAGCAGTTACACTTTTAATTACCGTAGCTACAAGCCCGAACTAGCAAGATGGACATCTGAAGACCCCAGCGGATTTCCAGATGGTGCCAATGCTTATATCTATGCACCAACACCTACTTCAGGAGTTGACTTTTTAGGGCTATGGAAAATTTTAGTCAGTATTACTGGGACAAATAATCTGACTCCCGCTATGGTGTGGAGTACAGATGGAGACATCGGCGCACGAGCCACAATAGGAGTAGTAGCTGGTGGTGGCATCCCTGCTAGTCCAGTTTCCAGTATTACCATTGGTGGGCAAGCTACTGCTGGCTTCGACCCGTCATTCGGAGCAATATATTATTCTGGTGTGGCCTCGATTGAGGCGACTATTGGAGTCTCGACGAATGGTCAACTAATTGTGACCCCAGGGGCGAGTACTCCGGAAAATCTCAATGGATCTCTTAAAGTAGGAGGCAACTTAAATTTTATTTTTGATGATCCTACAACGAAAAAGTCCGGATCGATTCAAATGCACTCAATTGCAGCTTACAATTCAGCAAACATGACGGGAATCGGATTAACAGTATTAGGTGTTGGTCTGAACGCTACATGGACTGCTGCTACCGAACCAAGTATTAGAACCAGTTCAGGCTCGATTTCTTTCACAGTTGTTGAATGATAAGCGTATGAAACTCAAAACGATCCTAGCAATTCTCATTATCCAATTGACTGCGTCTCTGGTGTCGAACGGATCGACAAGAGAAGAATTGGTTAAAATCGAGTTCTTTCAAATCGATTTAACCAAAAGTTCAAACTTTGCTCTATTTCAAAAAGTTACGAATAACCTTAAAGAGAATGATTTTAAAAGCCCAAAGCTATCATATATTTATCAATTTTCGCTATCGCTTACGAATGTCAGTTTGCAAGAAATTACTAGTATTGAGAATTCAGATTTATCACCTTATGATAAATCGCAAAGAATCATGGAACTTATGCTCAAAATAGAAATTCTTAGTAAAAGACTTATAGTCGATTCAATCATACAAAAAGACATAATTATTACTGATATCGATATCCAAAATAATTTATCAAAAATTAATATAAATGAAAGTGATTTTATAGAAATATTTAATGACTATAGTCGCCATTTGGAAAGTACCGATATCGTTCCTGAAAAGATCTCTAAGTCTTCAAGCGTCTTGATAGAGCTACTAAAACTAGTACAAGATGAGATGAAAGTATCTTTCAAATCTGAGGATCTGATTGCTAATAAGTCCCAAAAGATTATGGATTTATTATTCAGATTTAACTGTGCATCTGAGATGCTAATCAAAAAACCGATGTTGGATAAGATTGCTAACGCTGAAATTATAAAAATTCAAAATCAAGAAGCGATTAAATCTGGATTGTTACAAGGAAGTGATTCAAACTGACCAAAACTCAATTTAACTAGCCACGAATGATATCAAATAGTAACTAAGTAATTTCTGACTAAAATATAATCCAAGTAACCAGTTGAGCTCACGCATATGAAAATTAAAATTACTGTCGCCCTCTTGGCGCTCATCACTAGCTCCGCATTTGCAGCAATGCCTGCAGCTATGCCAGTATTCAAGAACGAACAACAACTCGCACAATGGCGGGCGGAGTTGGTGAGCAAAAAACACCAGGTCACAAGCAACGAAGGCCATGTATTTTTCACCGGCAAGCCCTACATCGAATCAACTGGCAGCTACACTTTTAATTACCGTAGCTATAAGCCCGAACTAGCAAGATGGACATCTGAAGATCCTAGTGGATTTCCAGATGGGGCCAATAATTTGGTTTACGCTCCAAATCCTGGAAATGAACTAGATCCTGATGGACTTCGAGTTCAGTGGATTGGTAATGAAAGCACTTTTTCACCAAATCAAACCTATCAAGCTCTAGCTGCGGCAACCTTTAATTGGAATATTTCGTTAAATGGAGTAGTTCAGTCTTCAGGTAGTTTTACAGGTACATTTCAGCAACTTTATGCCAATGCATCTACGGTAGGATTTGTGACTTGGAGAGGGTTAACGACTCGGGACTTTGGTGTTAGCCAATCACTTACACTTTACGGCCATTCGCTGGTGAATGGAGTTCACACATGGACCCCAAATGGTTATACGGTAAGTGCCGGTTTTCTTGAGAATGCTGGCGCCTCTGATGCTGATTTGGCTGCAGTTAATGCTAGAATTAATCCTATAGAAGCCGAAACCAGCCGAGCCACATTAAGAGGAGTTTCGGGATTTCTGCATACCACACTTTTAAGTGCAGGAGCAGGGTACAATGGAGATTTGTATTATGAGTAATCTAATTTATAATATATTTATATGTTCAGTATTCGTTTTAACTCCAGTTTTCGGCCAGAATACTTTTAAATCACCTGATAATGCATGGACAATTTTGTGCAGCGTTACAGATAAAGTAGGTGCCGATTGGAGCGGAAAAAATATTGATAAACTTATCTCTATTTCTCTACTCAAAGATAATAATACTCTTCTCTGGAATGGTGTTTCATATCAAGACGAAACTGGTTTTCCACCACATGTGATATGGGCAAATAATTCGAAGGAAGCGCTATTTCTATATAGACCTCAAAGAGGTGAAGTAATTATTGGTATATTCCGACCAAATTCTACAGTCAAATACGAATCTGTTTTATCAAATGTAGACCTAAATTCTTGGACGACCAGTGTTCAAGGCGATCAGGTTCATTTCAAAAAAATTTGGACTGAGAAATGGATTGAAATAGCAGATAATATTTATGAAGGAGATTTGTTCATCGCTGTTTCGACTATACGTAAATTTCGTATACGAGTGGTAACAAGTAATATTCCTTCAGCTGTAACGGTCCTCAAACAAGAATAAATGCATCTGAGAAATTTGTGATGTTATTCCAACAGCAATTTAGATCAATAAATCAATACAACAATACAATAAACCAATGAAAAGTGAGCTAACACTCGTCCTTCTAGGACTAATAATTAATTCCACCTTCGCCGCGATCCCCACTATACTGCCCGAGTTTAGAAATGAGCAAGAACTCGCTCAATGGCGGATTGAAATGGAGGCCAAACACGCTGAATTAGCTCCAAGTGCTAAACTAGAACAACAAGCTTTTTACACCGGTAAACCATACATCGAGTTAACTGATAGTTACACTTTTAAATATCGCAGTTACAACCCAGAACTAGCGAGATGGACATCCGAAGATCCGAGTGGGTTTCCAGATGGGGCGAATGGAAATATTTACGCGCCAACTCCTACCCATGAATTTGATTTTATGGGACTTAGTACTCAAACCATAGATGGCGGATCATCAGTGTTACCTCCGAATACTGCTTGGGAGATGAGTAGCTATATACAAGACAATAACCAAGGCGTTTATTATCAATTTCGTGCTCAGCAACAGTATCTCAGTTGGGAAACAGCTGCAACACGTATTATCAATGGAAGTTACGGTAATTCAATAACAGCTACGGCATCAATGAGTCTCACGCAGACGGAAACTTGGGGATGGAATGCTAATGGAGCCTTCCAAATTGGTACGGATAACGTAAAATTTACGATTGGTGGCGGTTATCAAGAAGCCTACAGCACTGGTAATACTCTCACGTTTGGCGGCTCTGAGACCAAAGCTGGTCAAGCCGGTGTAGCATGGTCAGCTGATTTATTGATCGCGAAGACTCAACTTTTTCGACAAGTTGCATATTTTGAGCTAATAAATGGAGAATATAAGCCACACTCTAGCAATGCTAGTCTTGCCCGTTGGCACGGGGATACTATTGTGTCGTCTGGATATGCTAGCAGTGCTGGATTTAAATGGACAGGAGCTGTAGAATGAAATTTTCCTCCCCCAGAAAATTATTATCAATCATTTATTTAGGAGTAATTTGCTTAGTAAGCATTATTTTATTAAAGGCTGATGAGTCTAAAGAGGCCAGTGAATACAAAGTAGTGGAGGGAACTCAACCTCTCTCGAGGGCTACTCTTGGATTACACATAACGAATACCAGACTCACTACAGTAAATCTCGAAATAATTATTAATAATAATGATATTCTAAAGATAAAAATTGATCCAAAGAGCACGTGTTATATCTATAGTTTTGCTAAACCCTTGGCCGAAAAGCAAATAATTCAATATAACTATACCTCACAGTTTGGGATTAGTAGTGGAGGAAATCCGCACGCTTACCTTGTATTCAATGATGTTGACCACAATCCAATGACTTGGTCAGGACAAGCATTTAATTTGCCTGAGGCAGAACGAAGTAAAATGTTTGCGAAGGATTTTAGATTTGATTCTATTGAAAGTATTGATATAGAAGAAATTAAATAATAAAATTACCAATTATTTATATTAGATAAAAATACATTGTTATTCGAAAGCTTTTTTAGAAGCTGTGCTAGCTAAGTGACCTAAAATCACTAATCACTAGCTAGTACAGCCCCCCTTTTTTATTATCAAGATTGACTTTATGATCAAAATTATTTGGTCGCTAATACTCCTCAGCCACGTCTTGTCGGCGGTGGAAGATCAGTGGGTGGTTTCATCTCGTGGTCTAGACGTCCCGATCCAATCATGGACGGCGGAAGGATCTATGAGCGAGGCGGGAGTATTAGTCCTCGTTCCCGGCTATAATGGAGATGGAGCAAAGATGCTCGATGCCCGTTGGAAGGCCTTTGCTGAAAAGAACCAACTCGTACTGCTTGCTCCTACTTTCCGTGCTGAGGGGCATGAAAATAATCAGGGTATAGGATATTACTACCCCGAGCAGGGCAGCGGAGAGGTAATGGAAAAGGCACTGCGTGAGTTGAAGCGGCGGACAGGTGCAGATACCGACAAAGTATTGTTTTTCGGTTTTTCAGCTGGAGCGCATTTTTCCCACCGCTTTGCGCTGTGGAAACCGCAACGGGTGAAGGCCTTTGTGGCTTATTCTGCTGGGTGGTGGAGTGAACCGACCGCTCGATTGAAAACGGTGCCCGCGCTCATCATGTGTGGTGAGTCAGATGAACGTTATGCAGCGACTTACGATTTTTTCAGGAAAGGTCATAAGCTAGGCTGCCCATGGGTCTGGCGGTCTTACAAAGATACTGACCATGTTCTTACCCCCATCGTACGAGATATGGCAGAGGTTTTTCTGACGCATCACGCGGGTGAAATGCGGAATGTAAGTGAAGAGCCATTGTATGGAGATTTCCAGACTTTCAAAAGCGTGACACGAACAGAGCGTGATAAGATTCCAATAGAATTTCGGATCGAGCTACCAACAAGAGCGGTGGCAGAGGTGTGGGAGAAAGAAGGTGAATGATATTTGCCGATTCAAGAAATTAACAAAACAGACAATGAACAGAAGTCACAAATCCAGTCTAGCAGCTGGAAATACTAATACTCCGAAATGGATAGTCTTTTTTTGCAGCTTCATCTGGATCGCGGGAGCAGCGGATCTGTATGCGCAAAAGTCTGAAAAAGCACCTGTAGAACTGCCTGAGTATGTGGAAACATTTTCTATCAAAACCAAATCTGCATTGAATACAGAAATTCCGTTTTATTTACGGGTTCCGAAAAACTACCAACCTGGAAAGAGCCACCGGCTGTTGTTTCTGTGCCCTTATCTAAATCAAGATGGTCTCGCAAAGTTAAAGGGTAGTGCCGCTTGGCTGGAGCTAGCAGATGAGCGAAATTGGTTCGTGATGACCTGCACCTTCAAGCAAGACCAAAAAGACGTTCTTGATCGCAAGTTATCCTATTATTATCCGGAAGCATTTTCCGGGAAAGCGACGCTGGAGGCGTTGGATTTGGTCTCCAAAAAGTATTCGGTAGATACTGAACGTTTGCTGATGCAAGGGCTTTCTGGTGGAGCACAGTTTGTTCACCGTTTTGCACTTTGGGCACCGGATCGAGTGACCGCAGTAGCAGTGAACTCATCGAGCTGGTTCGATCCGCCCAATCCTAAATCTAACCGGATTGCTTGGTTAATCACGATCGGGGAATCTGATGCGAGATTCAACGACTCGCTAGACATGGTGGAAGGATTGCGCAGCGCAGGAGCGACTCCGCTTTTGCGCTCTTACTTAGGTATGGTCCATGAAGGCAGCGCGGCAGTAGAGCGACTGAACATGGAATTTCTAAAGTTTTATGATGATCACACTCGTGCCAATCTAGGCAAACGCCGCACGGCTATGAGTCCTCAGGAGGATTGGCTCTCAATGAAAGCCACCGAAATGCCTTATGTAGGTGACAGAAATAATTGGAAATTCTGGCCGAACAAGCCAGACACGCGCGAGTTAATCGCGGAGGACTCGCGGATTTATATTCCCAGCGAAAATATCGCCAAGGTTTGGGGTAATTTGGAGGAAGAGCCCTGAGTATGGAGACACAGATCGAATATTACTATGGTGAAACGTTGCGTTGGAGCTTCGGTTTCGAAAATCCTAACAAGGCAGCTGTAATTTTCGCCTGCGCCATACCGCTTTTATGGTATCTATGGCAGTCTTCGTGGAAGATTAACAAACTCTGGCTGCGGGTGCCGGCATTGCTATTGAGTGCAGGGCTACTAGCAGGCGCTTGGTATTGCCTGATCATGACGTATTCTCGTGGCGGACTGGTCGCTGCCGCGGCCGCCTTGGCGTATCTCCTCGTTATCACGTTATGGCAGGCACGCAAACGCTCGACATTTTTTCGAAGAGATATTCGCATGTGGTTCTCCGGTCTGCTCTTGTGCGTTTTAATCGGCGGCACGCTTTGGAACGGGCTTGGTGCGCGGTCTATCTCTGCCCTCGACAATGATCGCTCCGTCGGAAACCGCTTCGAACTGTGGGGTAGCGCCTTGCAGATGGCCGCCGAGAATCCGCGGGGATTCGGGTCTGGCAAATCTGGCGCGCAATACATGCAGTGGTATCAGCCCTTGGATCGCGACGAACGTTACCGAACCATGGTCAACAGCTATCTAACATTTCTAGTGGAGCAAGGCTGGCTTTTCTCGCTGGGGATACTGGCAGCTTTTATTCTATTCTGGAACTGGACGCGAGCGGAAGAAGGACAAGCCTTTGTGATGGCGTTGCGAGCCTCATTACTGGCTTTTCTCTGCGCTGCTGTCTTCAGTACCACGATGGAGGAAATCCGGCTCTGGATTCTTCCGGTCAGCGTAGCTTTCTTGCTTATTATTGTCTCGCTTCGCAAGCGGCGTAATCTCGAACGCAGGAGCCTCTTCGGCGCAGCAAGCCTAGCAATTTTGGGCTGTGTGACGCTATATATGATAGGTATGGTGAAAAGTCGGTCAGACTCCTTACTACGTGAGTTCGGTCGAATCGGCGGGCACCAGACAGTTATCTCCGTTGAACCGCTCAATGCGGTAGGTCGCACACTTGGTTGTGTGTTGGACGAAAGAATTGTAGGCGACCAGTATGCCAGACTACTGCGCGAAATGGCAATGAAAGCCAAGGTGCGCATTCTACTAGGCGATAATGCGAAGTCTGCAGATCACATCCTAGCTATGGGACAAGGCGTTAGCCATCTCAGTAATTCATCTGCCAGTAGTCTTTGGTTGCTAGTCCCAGAGGTCATGGGCACAGATGATGCGGCAGCTCTCACCAAGCGAGCTAAGACTGTTGTTATCATCCTTCCGGAAATTGACGAAGATGGGCGGGTCGGATTCTGGGAGGAGATCTCAAATGGCTCTCTTAAGGAACATTTCAAAGTGCACACCCTATCTGCCGTCGGAAACCGAGTCGATTGGGCTTGGTTTGAAATTATCGAGATTATCAAGGCTGGGTGAGCACTCCGAAATCCGGAAAGTCTGGCATCATGGTGATGTTTTCTTTTTTGAGTTTAAAATGAACCATAAACCCTCATCCAAAATTCCAAAAGTTGACGAGGATCGTCTGGTGTCTAGAGTGGCGGCGTGTTTCAGATCGTTTTTAATGAAATCAGTGCGGCGGAGATATCCGCTTTGGGAACCTTAGAGCAGCTAGAGTTATTGGAGGAATTCCATGTGACCGAGCAGGATCTGAATGGATCGGGGAGTGATCGTTTTGGAAAAATCGAGCGCGATGGGCATGTGATGTATCGTTTCCGCGCAAAGGAATACCGATTCTATTTCGAGGTCAAAGATAGCTCGATCATCGTCTATCGAGTCCTGCACAAAGGGACGCTGTCCGATTTCTTGTTCCGTTCCAACATGCCACTTTCAGAAGATGAGGCATTGGCTGGATCGAAACATTTCTGGAAATTGATCGATGAAGGTCGGAATGCCCGGAGGCTTTGAAAGTGTGGCGGCGGATTGCATCCGCCATGCCGATTTTCATTCCTAATAGGTCTACAAATAATGATTTCTTTT
>JANPJY010000067.1:0-2562 GCA_031425735.1 Akkermansiaceae bacterium
CCCGTCCACCGTCTTGCACTGGTAATGCAGCTAGCAGATGGATGGTCTCTTTTTCCCACGGTTTGTAGCCTTCTACCTTCTGAACTTTGCCCTTGGGCATGTTGTCGATGAATAGATTCACCAATACAGTCACCAGACCGATGGCGGCAAGGACCGCGAAAATCCAACTGCCTACTTTAGATTTCTTTTGCATGATTCTTCCTTTTTTTTGAAGCGATCATCACGTGATCGGTCAGTTTTGTTAAAAATGTGACGAGCATTCCTATCGCCACGATGTAGAGGCTGTATTCTGGCCACTTATCGGCGGGGTTTTTCACCACCTCAAATACCGAGAACATCTCATCACCTGGCTTCGCATCTGGAGGCCCGTAACTTGCTTGGAAAAACGTGAAACCTTCATAACGCATCGGCTCGTTCATCTGAATCCGCACCTTGGCCTCTTGGCCGTTTTCGACACGGCGAATATCACTGATAAATTTCGCAGGGCGAGATGTGCCGGGATGGAAATCAGCGAGGAACTTATCAAGCTTCACTTCGAAAGGCATAGGCCATAACCGCTTGTGCATATGGACTGTGAATAAGCGCTCCCCATCGCGAACTGTGAACGGATGAAAACTCGCGCCCGCTAAAATAAACGGCGCCGATTTCTGACCATCTTCAAATACGACCTGTGCATATGCCCCCGCCATATTGCGCTCTGCACTCACCTCTGAAGGGCGATCAAATAAGTAGTAGCCATCCGTAACCAGCTCTCCCTTTTTTGGTGCCTGCTCCACACTGCTGACTGGTTGTGCATTTTTCAAATAGCCAGATACTTTAAGAGAAAACGGAACTCCTTTAAAATCAAAGGTTCGAAAATTTTCATTATCAAGACCGGTTAGGTAGTTACCACGGATCACATGATACTCGCTGCGTTTGCCATCTTTCACTTCTGCAACTTCGATCACGTATTCAAAATAATCTTCAGCCACATTACTGACTTCACCAACACCAACTGCCATATTGCCGCGCTCTTCGAAGTGATGTGCAACTCCCCCACCCAGCAGCATAAAAACAATGCCAAAATGAGAGATGAGATTTCCAATCTGCTTCGGTCCTTTGCGAATGCGGATTATTCCGCCGAGGATCATGTTTACTAACAACAATGCGGAAACATAATATCCACCGGGCAAAATGACCGGTAATTTTTTGCCGTTAATTTCGGGAATGAAATAAATCGATTTCCAACTAAAGTATTTGTTCAATGTGGGATATAAACCTGCATCGATTTGCTCAAGCGTCGCCAACCACGTGAGCAGCAACAATAACAGCAGCAATGCCGTCGCGAGTTTGAATCCTGAGAGGAAATCATAAACCACGCGAATTATAGATTTCTCGCGAGGCATTTCCTTGGTGTAAAGTTGGTTATCCATTTCTAAATTGCTAAATCTTCTGATCAGTTCCCGGTCATGCGTAAGGTGCCGATGTATTGACGCAGGTTTTGTTTTTCAGCATCCACCTCATTTTTAGGACCGACCATTTTGACAGTTAAAATTTGTCCTCCTACCTCGGCGACCACACCCGCCAAACCATAACCCGGCTTAGAGTCCGCTCCCATGCCGGCACCATAATCGCCGTCCGCTTGAACCCATACCCCCTCAATACCAGCGACGGGAATTTTTTCCATCTTCGCGAAATCCTCAGCGGTCATTGCAGTGCGACCAAATTGTTTCAGCCATCGATTCGCGTTGTCCATCACGCCACCAGATGAGAGCGAGACATAAACTTCTCCCATCCCTGATTCACCGAAGCGATAGTTCAGTAAACGAAACTGTTTTGCAGGCAGAGCCAACCAGTTTTGAGGCGCTTTGCCTTCAACCGGGCTTGGCTTGATATCTCGGAAACGCTCATCACTTGTCGCGAACATTTTTGGGGTAACGTCTTTACTCGTCTCCTGACGAGTTTCCGTGACCAAGATCCGCTCGCCACTCTTCTCACAGCTCGTGAGCCAGAGACAGGTCATCGCAATAAAGGTAGAGAGGGCTTTCATTTTTTGGGAGATAGACGCGGATCGTAACACCCGCAAGTTCAATCCGACGATACTACGTTGCTTCAGCCTGACATATTTCCACTTTCATAGTTCTTTGACTTTCATATCCACAAAGGGTTTCCTGCCGATGTGGAAACCATCCGATACTTCAACCGCCATACCCAACAGCACGAAACCGAGCAGGTATATGGCGAATCTTTCCTTCGTTGGACCTACGGAAATCCTCTCGGAAAACTCTCGCTCCACGCTCTAGTAAAGCGCCATGGGTTCTCCAAATGGTATGGCAAACGCATGTCGACACCCGGATCCGCCAGCCGCGTTCATGCCTTCATTGAGCATTACGGCATGAATCCAGCCGATTTCCTTGATTCGCCCACCTCTTACAATAGCTTCAACGAGTTCTTTTACCGCAAACTCAAACCAGAGGCTCGTCCCATCGATACTGCTCCCATCGTGTTTCCCGCCGATGGCCGCCACCTCGGTTTTCCGGATATCTCGAAAATCGATTCATTCTTCGTAAAGGGCCAAACCTT
>JANPJY010000068.1:0-44560 GCA_031425735.1 Akkermansiaceae bacterium
GATAGTTTATGGTTGAAAGTTGATAGCAAGAGAGGAGACAAAGTCTTCGCCATCAACCATCAACAAAAGACCATCAACTTTAACATAAACTCCGATCCCCAGAGCCGCGGCCCTTTTCGATAAGGGCCGAACTCTGGTGACCAGAGCGCGTTGGAACCACCCGGTCCCATTCCGAACCCGGAAGTGAAACGACGCAGCGCCGATGGTAGTGGGACGATAGGTCCTGTGAGAGTAGGTCGTCGCCAGGTATTTGCCCCGCATCTTCTAACGAAGGTGCGGGGCTCTTTTTTTGTACGTGTTTAGCGCCGCAGGCTCTGGACTGCTGGGATCATTCCCAGCTCTGAGGGTTGGCGTTGATGATCGGAGGGATGAGTTATTATCGAAGATCTCCGTTATAAATCATCCACCTTGAAAGCTGCGGATAAGAACCGCAGCAGTCCAGAGCCTGCGGCGGAAGAGGTTTTATTTCGACGCAGTAGTTTACCCCAGTCACTTTGATCAACGGTCTGGGATTAGGGCTGGATATCTCAGCGGTTTTGCTTAGGCTCGCGTCCGATTTTAAAACGATGAAACTGATACGATTTGGAGAAGCTGGGCGAGAAGAGCCGGGGGTTTTATTGGAAGATGGACGGCGGATTGATGCGAGTGGCGAGTTCATGGAATATGACGAGGCCTTTTTCGCGATGGGTGGAATGGAGAGTTTGGCTGAATGGGTTTCGCAGGGATGCCCGGGAGGCGCGGAAGTTGATCCCATGGTCCGGCTGGGTCCGCCGATCGCTAGACCTTCGAAGATTGTATGTGTGGGTCAAAACTACATGGAGCATGCGAAAGAGATGGGTGGGGAAATTCCAACTGAGCCGGTGCTTTTCATGAAAGCGAGCACAGCATGGAGTGGACCGTATGATGATGTTTTGATTCCGCGTGATGCGAAGAAGTTAGATTACGAAGTGGAGCTAGCAGTAATCATCGGTAAAACTGCTCAGTATGTTTCCGAAAAAGAAGCGATGTCCTATGTGGCGGGTTACTCGGTGTTTTGCGATTACTCGGAACGTGCGTTTCAGAAAGATCACGGTGGTCAGTGGACCAAGGGAAAAAGCTGCGATAGTTTCGCGCCGATGGGGCCTGCATTGGTATCGGCGGATGAGATTCAGAAGCCTCAAGAGTTGAGGTTGTGGTGCCAGGTGAATGGTGAGATGCGCCAGAATAGTTGGACGAAAGATATGTTATTCGGCGTACAGCATATCGTCAGTTATATCAGTCGTTTTATGACCCTTCTACCTGGCGATGTGATTGCAACGGGAACACCCAGCGGAGTGGCAATGGGCATGAATCCGCCACGTTATCTGCAAGCAGGTGATTTTGTGGAATGTGGGATTGAACATTTGGGAGAGTTGAAACAACGAGTCGTCGCACCGAGGTCACGCAGGTCACATTGAGAATACGTCTTTCCATTTTGTCGTGGCCTAGGCCGAGAGGCGGACCGCATTACGCGATCTGTCATTTCTGCGATACGGTATATGTGGCGGAACCAGTCTCTGAAGGATTGAGAGTGAGTTGTTTGTGCTGTGGCGCCACGCTTTATCAGAACCGGCCAGCCTCATTAGTCCGCGTTACAGCATTTTCTCTAACGGCGTTATTGCTGATGATTGTAGTGCACTCGGTACCGTTTATTACCATGGATGCTGGAAGTTTGAGGACGGTACTGACTTTGCCAAAAGCTGCGCATGCGCTAGTTTTAGAGGGAGCGCCGATCGTGGGCTTGGGAGTAGCTCTATTTACGATTATTGCACCCTTAATTTTAGCTGGAGGATTGGTTTATGTTTGTGGTCCCTTGCTCTTTGGTAGGATTGCGCCCGGAGCAATGTTCGTGGCTCGTTGGATTAGTATTACAGAACCGTGGAATATGATTGAGGTATTTCTGTTAGGAGTTTTGGTCAGTTTATTAAAGCTTGGTAAACTTGCGGAACTTCATTTTGGGATGGGTTTCTGGGCTTTTGGATTTTTGATGTTTTGTATGGCTGCAGCTGTCGCGGCGATCGATAAAAAAGAACTATGGGATCGTTTGGAGGTGGCGAAAAATCATGAATGAAAGTTCCAATCATACACATCGCGGAGCTAATCAGGGACTCGCGAGTTGTCATATTTGCGAAAAAGTTTCGCGGATTTCTGTTGGCGTATGCCGACGTTGTGGAAGTCGTCTGCACTTGCGTAAACCAAACAGTATTAATCGGACAGTGGCATTGATGATTGCAGCGGCGGTGTTGTATGTGCCTGCAAATTTACTGCCAATTCTTAAGATTCGTGAACTCGGCATTGCGAGGGAAAAGACAATTATCAGTGGTTTGGTTGAGTTCTGGGAAATGGGTTCATATCCCATCGCGATTGTTATTTTCACTGCTTCGATTCTGATTCCTCTACTCAAGATAATCGCTTTGCTCTGGTTGTGCGGTGCAGCAAAGGGCTTGGTTCCATACTCTGCGAAGTTGTTGGGTAAGGTATATTGGGTAACCGAATTGCTTGGTCGGTGGTCTATGGTGGATATTTTTGTGGTGGCGATCCTTGTGTCTATGGTGCAACTTGGTAATTACATGACGGTCACCCCAGGACCCGGGGCACTTGCATTTGCAGGTGTCGTGATCCTGACAATGTTTGCGGCTATGAGTTTTGATCCCAGACTGCTTTGGGATCAACTTGAGCAAAAAACTTCACCAGATTAGAAATTTTAGATTGTGAGTAGAAAACAAATCCAAGCCGAAAAGCCAGTGACTCAATCCGCCCAGCGATGGAACATGGTTTGGGTAGTTCCTATTTTAGCAGTATTGATTGGCGGGTGGTTACTGATCAAAAATCTCAGTTCAAGTGGGCCAGAGATTCAGATTCGGTTTGAAACAGCAGATGGAATCGCGGCAGGTAAGACCGAGTTGAAGTGTCGTTCTGTCAGCGTTGGAAAAGTTACAAACATCGAGCTGTCAGATGATCTACAGTCGGTTTTGGTATACTGTGATTTGAATGTAGGTAGTGAACACTTGTTACGGAAAGGCACACGATTTTGGGTGGTCAAGCCGCGCGTTACGGCAGCGGATGTTTCTGGATTGGGAACCTTGCTGACTGGTGCTTTCATCGAGTTGGATCCCGGAAAGGGAGATAAAGGTGGAAAAAATTGGGAAGGCCTTGAAACTCCGCCTGCTACAAGCAGGACGATTCCAGGTAGGCGGTTGACTCTTGTTTCGGATGAGGCTCGGTCACTCATGGTGGGTTCTCCGATTTATTATAGAGGATTCGAAGTGGGGCGGGTTGAGTCGCGTCATTTGGATTTGGATGGACTACGGATTCAATACGAAGTGTTTATCGAGGAGAAATATCAGAATTTAGTTACGAGAAATACGAGGTTCTGGAATACAAGTGGAATAGATGTTGCGGCAGGAGTTGATGGATTTAAAATCCGCACTCCGTCGTTTCAAGCGATGGTCTCTGGTGGCGTTTCGTTTGCGGTTCCCGAGGGGCTCGCTGCGGGCGAACTGGTTGATGATGAGGCAATATTTGACCTGCATCGAGATGCCGATTCTGCGGCGTCATCAACGTTCAATCCATCGCTACAGTTGTTACTGTTATTCGATCAGAGTGTGAGAGGTTTGTCTAAGAATGCGCCTGTGGAATACCGGGGCATCACGATCGGGAGAGTAAGAAATATCTCGTTCGATTATGTTCCGGAACTCGATAACCAAAAAGTGCCAGTACTTGTAGAAATTGATCCTAGCCTGTTGCGGGCGAGTCGATTGGAAGATTCTAAAGCTGAAGCTAATCAATTGGCTGATGCGGTTCACAAAGGCCTTCGCGCTACTCTGAAGACTGGTAGCTTACTTACGGGGGCGATGTTTGTGGATTTTGATTATTATCCGGATGAAATAACGACGGAGTTGGTCTATCAAGGTGAGTTGCCAGTGGTGCCGACGTTGTCTTCTGGCTTTGCGCAGCTCGAAGTGAAGCTGGCTTCGATTTTGGATAAGATTGATAAACTGCCGTTAGAAAATGCAGTGAAACAATTCGCAATGACGGCTGAGGAATCGAGGGCGGTTTTGAAGGAGCTAAGTTTAGTGGCCAAAGCAGCGCGAGAAACAATGGATAATCCTGAGTTCAAGCAGTTGCCCGCGGACTTCAAAAAAACAATTAATGAGCTGGAGAAATCTGTAGTCAGCCTTGGACCGGATGGGGCGGTTCAGGGAGATTTATTGCGTACGCTAGATGAGTTTCGCGCGGCAATGAGATCGATGGAATCACTTTCCGATACGATTCAAGAAAAGCCGAATTCGATTTTCTTCGGTAAAGAATTTTCAAAAGACCCTCGTCCAAACGCAGTGGGACCGCGTCGCTAATTTTTAGATCATGAAACGAATTTTTCTTATTATCGTCAGCGCTTGGTTGTTCGTGGGTTGTGGCACAGGCCATCCTACGTTTTATACCTTAAGCGCAGAGGGACCGAGTCCATCAGGTGGTGGTATCGGGATTGGTGTGGGTCCTGTGATCTTGGCGGAGTATGTGGATCGTTCAAACTTGGTGGTGAAGACCAGTGCCAACCAAATCGAAGTGGCAAAAAATCACCTTTGGGCGGGGGATTTGGATAACTCGATCTCACGGGTGCTATCGATCAATTTAGGTCGCAGGTTAAAGACCGGTAATATCCGGACTTATCCGTGGTCACGTGACAGTGAAGTAGATTACCAAGTTGCGATGGATATCCGCGAGTTTATTGCGGGGGATGATGGATTCGCTCATCTTGAAGCGAGTTGGAGAATTTATGCGCTGCCAAGTCGGCGTATGGTGACATCGAATACGTTTGTAGGAAAAGAGCCAATCCCTACGGAAGATTTCGAAGCGATGGTGGCTGCGCAGTCAAAGCTGTTAGTCAGGTTATCGGATGATATCGCCAAGGCTATTCGGAAAAATTAGTGGTATGGAATTTGAGTTGAATCCTCGTCTTGCTGCAGGTGGTTTTGAAATTGTGCGGCGACGTGGTTGTCGAGTGTTATTGAAAAACGAAGCGAATTTTCCGTGGTTCATTCTTGTGCCAGAGGTGGCGGAGGGGATTGAGGATTTGCATCAACTCGATGAGCAAAAGTTTCACGAAGTGACTTTATTGATTCGGGAGATGTCGGAGTTCGTCAGCGCTTATTTCAAACCGGAAAAGCTGAATGTGGCATGCATCGGAAACATGGTGCGGCAGATGCACATCCATGTGGTCGGGCGTTTCATCTACGATCCTGCATGGCCGGGGGTGGTTTGGGCGTTTGATGGGAAACTTCGTTACGAAGAGGCTCGCGCGGAGGAAATCGTTGCTGCTGCGGGGGAATATTTCTCAAAAATCTAGGTTTCTCGCTCTGGTTGATTTTTTGGGTTGGTCATCGCGCAGAACGACTGTTTGCTGTGCTCGAAGAAATGAAGATTGGCATCGCACAGATCAACGCCGTGGTAGGGGATTTCCCGGGAAATGCGAAACGCATTCTCGCGGCATACCGTGAGTGTTTGGAAAAGGGAGCGGATTTGGTGGTGACGCCCGAGATGAGTTTGGTCGGCTATCCTCCACGTGATCTAGTTTTCAAAAGCCAGTTCGTTCCAAAATGTTTGCAGGCGCTCGATTATCTCGCGGATGAAACCAAGGCCGTGCCGCTTTTAGTGGGATATGTGGATTTCCATACTGGTGAGATTGGTAAGCCGTTTCGAAATGCGGTGGCGTGGTTGGAAGCGGGAAAAATCAGAGAGCGGTTTTTCAAAACTTTGCTGCCGACATATGATGTGTTCGACGAGCGGCGTTACTTTGAGCCGGGCGATGTCTGCACTCCATTTGTCTGGAAGGGAAAACGGATTGGCGTGACAATTTGTGAGGATATTTGGACAGAGGATTACTTGCAGAGGCCGTTTTACGACCGCGATCCAGTTGCGGAATTGTGCGCGAAGGGGGTTGATGTAATTGTGAACCTCAGCGCGTCTCCGTTTCATTTGGGCAAGCCTGCATGTCGTCGACAAATGCTTTCGGACGTCGCGAAAGAAGCGCAGGTGCCAGTGGTTTATTGCAACTCGATGGGTGGAAATGATCAGTTGGTGTTTGATGGTCACTCAGTGGTGGTGGATGCAGCAGGTGAAGTGATCGCGCAGCTTTCGGGTTTCACGGAACAATGCCGGGTCGTTGATGTCGCGGTAGATGGAGAAGTTGAATTGCTCGATACCACGGATGCGGAGCAACTATACTCAGCGCTGGTTTTAGGACTGCGTGATTACGCGCAGAAATGTGGGTTTTCATCGGTATGTCTTGGGTTGAGTGGCGGGATTGATTCGGCTCTAACAGCCGTGATCGCTGCGGATGCTTTGGGTGCGGAAAATGTTCATGGTCTCACGATGCCGAGTCCTTATTCTTCTTCGGGCAGTGTCAGTGATTCGTTTGATCTCGCGAAAAACCTTGGGATTCGCTGCGATGAGATTTCGATTTCCGCTGCGTTTGAATCAGTGAAAAAAGCCATGGCTCCTTTGTTTGAAGGAAAACGCGAAGATGTGACTGAGGAGAACATGCAAGCAAGGCTGCGCGGGTTGTTGTTGATGGCATTATCTAACAAAGACAACCACCTCCTGCTCACCACCGGAAATAAGAGCGAGTTAGCTGTTGGCTATTGCACGATCTACGGCGACATGTGCGGCGGGTTTGCGGTGATTTCTGATTTACCGAAGACCAAAGTTTTCGAGGTCTCGTGCTGGGTGAATCGTGATCATGAGCGGATTCCATGGAACACCATCCAGAAACCGCCGAGTGCGGAGTTACGTCCTGATCAGAAAGACCAAGACACCTTGCCGGAATACGATGTACTCGATCAAATTTTAGAACTCTACGTGGAGCAACATCTCGGTGCTGAAGAAATCGTGGAGAGGGGATTTGAGGAAACCATGGTGCGCTGGATTCAGCGACGCGTGGATCTCAACGAATGGAAACGCCAACAAGCCGCGCCGGGCATCCGCGTGACCTCAAAAGCATTCGGTATGGGCAGAAGAATGCCGATCGCGCAGCGGTTTGTTTGAGCGGGACTGGATCGAGAATTTAAAGTACATATTCTAAAAAACATGAACGCAGAACAAAAATTACAGGAAGCGATGGCTGAGTTTGGATGTCAGACGGGGACGTTGCACCGTGCGGAGGATGAGTGGTTGTATCTGGTTGCGCAGATGGGAGTGCCGGAGTTTTTGATGGATAAGATCTCCAAAATTCCGTTTGGAAAGGGGATTGCGGGAGTGGCGGCAGAGAGCAAGGAGCCGGTAGAGTTATGTAATCTACAGCAAGATCTCGGTGGGGTTGCGAAAGAAGATGCGCGTAAGACGGGGGTTTCTGGTTCGCTGGCGGTGCCGATTTTGGATGAATCGGGTAAAGTTCTCGGAACGCTTGGAGTGGGGAAAATTATTCCTTATGAGTTCAGCGAAATTGAGAAAAGTAGACTAACAGAAATAGGGCAGAAGTTTGTGCCGTTCCTGATAGAGATTGACGATTGATGAATTTTGAATGTTGAGATTTGAAACTTACTCATCGAGATATTTCGCGAGATGCTCGCGTAAAGTAGTGCGAGCGCGGAACAGCAGGCTTTTCACAGAGGGCACTGTAGTTTTTAGAATGACGGCGATTTCCTCGTAAGGGACGTTCTCATAGCGACGCAACACCACGGCGAGGCGTTGGTTTTCGGGGAGTTTTTGGATGGCGTTGTCGATAGCGGTGCGGAGTTCCGATTCGAGAAGGTTGTTGTCGGGCTCATGATTGGCATCTGCGGGAAATTGCAGATGGTGATCGTCTGAGAGCTGATCGGTGGAGGAGGTTCTTTTCCGAGAGCGACGTCTGGATTCGTTGTAAACCAGATTTCGTGCGATCGTGTAAAGGTAGGTAGTAAATTTGTTATCCGGCTTGTAACGCTTCGCGTGTTTCCAGATGCGTATGAAAACTTGTTGGGCGATGTCCTCGGAGTCGCTGTCGTTGCCGAGCATTTTAGTGATCGTGCCGACGAGGGAGTTTTGATGTCGCTCGACCAAGCTGCGGAAGGCGGCGTGATCGCCGTTGCCGATTTTCACCATCAACGCGTGGTCGATGGTGGTCTCTGGGTCGAACGGTATGGATGAGTGGGTTAGCTCCATCGGATCACTGAAAGTTGTATTACCGCTGAGCAACATACCGGGATTGAACACCTCGGTGCTCGGTAGGTTGCGGGTTGTGGTTAAATTCTTTTAGTTAGAGTTTGGGTTTTGGAAAGGGTCTTTTTAGAGATCGCGGGGACGGCAAATGATCATTCCTGCGTGTTTGCTTTTGGCGTTGAGGTAATCGGTGATAGGTCGGTCGATGATCGTCATGCGGCCTTTATCGCGTTCTGATGTGGCGTGCGTGAAATAGGCACGGCCATTGATTTTTATGATTAGCCCGACGTGGGAGGTGTAGGCGTCGTGATCTTGGGTGGTGATGGCACAGATATCGCCGTTTTGGAGGTAGGCCTCGGCGGCGCGGGCTTTGTTTTTGGGGATATGGTAAACGGGGAGCTTGGATACGCGGGCTTCGATTTTGCCCATCGGCGCGATGAGAGAGGGGTTGTTTTTCAAATATCGGTAATTTCTCCACTGCACGGTCATTTCATGGATCTCGCGCTGGATGCGCACGGCTCCGAGGATTTGAGGGGTGATATTTCTAGCGAGGCCACGGCGTTGGTTGTCGTAAAATACCTCTTCCAAGTGATGCATGCGGGAGAGGTAGTTTCCGGTGCAGACACCGTTTCGATAACGCTCGATCTCTATCATCTGGAGCATGTCTTGGGGACGGTAAGGACCCGGTTTCGACGCAAGCATGCGGGAGATGGCCAAGGCGTTTTCGTAAAAGGTCCAACAATCCATGGCGTTGAGGTTAGCGACGGGGGATTCGATGTGATTGTCAACTTCGAGGCTGTAGTTCACATATGGAGCGCCGGTGAGCTCCCTCGCGACGCGGACCGTGCGATCCCCAATCGGGAGGCTACGCCAGTTTTCGCGCTCGGCTTTGGCGACGATGGCTTGAAATTTTGTCTCACCTTTAAAAACCACTGCTAGAGGGAGGCGAGGTTCGCTGGATTTTCGTCCCATCGCGACTTTACTGCTGCTAGCGGATGGGGATGAAACAGGTGGATTCGTGCATCCGCCTAGAGCGATAACGGCGAGGATGACCCCAATTTTGAAATGATTCATTCCATCCTTATACAAGACCAGCGGGTGGCTGAAAGTTCCGAAATTGCATTTTTTTGATCGACGCATCCGGTGCGGAACGTATCGACTGTCTGTCTTGCGTTATTTATGTCAAAAGAACTCCTCCTCAGTTTATCACTGATCTTCATCAGTGCCCCCCACCTAGCCGCGCAGAGCGCCACTCCAAAAAATGCTGAACGTATTGTTTTGATCGGAAACGGTCTTGGCGAGCGAATGGTTGATCACCCGCATTTTGAGGTTTTGCTGCATCAGCGGTTTCCTTCACAGAATCTCTATATCCGGAATCTTTGCCGTCCGGGAGACACACCGGGTTTCCGTCCGCATCCATCGCGTAATTCGCAGTGGGCGTTTCCTGGAGCGGATAAATTTCATCCGCAGCACAAAGCCCATGCGGGAAATGGATTCCACCCGACGCCTGACCAATGGTTAACTGATCTCAAACCCGATGTGCTGGTTGCCTTTTTCGGATACAACGAATCATTCGACGGTCAGGCTGGCTTGAATAATTTCAAAGGTGAGCTGGATGCTTTCGTGAAGCACACCCAAGCGCAGAAATACAACGGTGTCGCTTCGCCGCGGTTGGTGTTGGTTTCTCCCATCGCTTACGAAGATCTATCAGCTCAGCGTGATTTACCGAATGGTAAGGCCGAGAATGCGAATCTTGAGCTTTATATCAAGGCAATGGCTGAGATAGCTGCGACTAACAAAGTTGAATTTATTGATGCGTTTACGCCTACCAAAGCGCTCTACCCGACTTTGGAAGAGCCATACACCCGCAATGGATTTTTGCCGAATGATGATGGATATCTTCATCTTGGTGGACTGCTTGCTGAGGGACTTTATGGAAAGGCTGTCATCAAGTCTGGTTTGAAAGCTGCAAGCAAACATTTAGTGGCTGCTGTTGCTGACAAAAACTGGTTCTGGTTTAACGAATACCGCATGCTCAACGGAGTTCATGTCGATGGTCGTCGTTTCAAGCCTTTCGGCCCAGATAACTATCCTGATGAGCAGAAGAAAAACCGCCAGATGACAGAAATCCGAGATCAAGCGATCTGGGCGACTGCGCAGGGCAAGAGCTTCGATGTCGCTGCTGCAGATAAAGACACCCACCCGCTTCCCGAGGTTAAAACAAACTATAAGCTGATCGATAAAGGTATTCCTCAATACAAAAAGGGCACGGAAGCCGTTAAAGACTTGGTGACGCCTGAGGGATACAAAGTTGAGCTTTTCGCTTCCGAGTTAGATTTCCCGAACCTTGCGAATCCGATGCAGATTTCCTTCGACGACAAAGGTCGGATGTGGGTCGCGGTGATGCCGAGTTATCCTCACTATCGTCCGGGCGATGCTAAGCCGAATGACAAATTGTTGATTTACGAAGATACCAACAACGACGGCAAGGCCGACAAGGAGATCGTTTTCGCGGATGGCTTGAATCTGCCGATTGGTTTCGAGTTTGCTCCTGGCGGCGTTTACGTTGCATTAGAGCCGCATTTAGTCTTCATGGCTGACAAGAACAATGATGATAAAGCTGACTCGATGGAGATCGTGCTCACAGGTTTTGACTCTCACGATACCCACCATGCAGTCAGTGCCTTCACTGCGGATCCGTCCGGTGGAATCATGATGTGCGAGGGTGTTTTCCTACACTCCAGTGTGGAAACCCCCTACGGTCCTGTGCGTGGAGTTGATGGGGGCTTCTATCGTTTTTCTCCTCAGAAAACCAAACTTGAGCGCACTTCTCAGCTTTCGATTCCAAACCCATGGGGTTTTGTATTTGATGAATGGGGCCAAGACTTCTTCATTCACACATCCGGCCCACCATGGAACTGGAACTTGCCTGTCTCGCTCAGACCCGCGCATGGCGAGAAAGCGCCTGCAACTGTGAATTTGGTTCCACAAGGCCAAGGGGTTCGCCCGACTTCTGGCTTGGAAATCGTTTCATCTCGTCATTTCCCAGATGAGGTTCAAGGGGATTTCTTGATTGGTAACTGCATCGGATTTTTGGGGATCAAACAACACTCGATCCAAGACGATGGCACGGGATACAAAACCGCTTTCAGACAGGAACTTCTCAAATCCTCAGACACGAATTTCCGGCCTGCCGATTTAGAATTCGCACCCGATGGCTCGCTTTATGTTGTCGATTGGCAGAGCGTATTGATTGGTCACATGCAACACAACGCGCGTGATCCACTCCGCGATCATGAACACGGCCGTGTCTATCGCATTACTTATCCGTCGCGTCCTTTGGTGAAACCTGCAGTTGTCGATGGCGCGCCGATCGCTACGTTGTTAGAAAACCTGAAACTTCCCGAGTACCGCAGCCGCTATCGCAGCCGTCGTGAACTGAGATCACATAAGGCAGATGAAGTTTTACCTGCCCTTTCAAAATGGGTGGCAGCACTTGATAAGAAAGATGCCCGCTACAATCATCATTTGCTCGAAGCATTATGGACAACATGGGCAATCAATCGTGTCGATACCGCTTTGTTGAAAAAACTCATCGTCAGCGAGGATTTCCACGTGCGCTCCGCTGCAGTGCGGGTGCTTCGTTACAACTTCGATCTTTTCCCTGATGCTCTCGAACTGTTGAAAACAGCCGCCGCAGATGAGCAAGGCCGGGTCCGACTCGAAGCCGTCATCGCTGCAACTTGGTATAACAAACCAGAAGCACTGGAAGTGGTGACCATTGCGAAATCAAAAGGCATGGATGTCTGGACTGACAAAGTCTTTCCAGCAGCCGAGGCGCGTTTGGGGGGTAAAGCTGTGAAAGCGCCAATCGAAAACCCAGCTCCAAAAGCACCAGAGCATCTGGCTGATGCAGAGAAAAAATCGTTCCTTGCCGGACATGCGATCTATTCCCGCGATGCTCACTGCACGACCTGTCACCAACCCGATGGTAAAGGTTTAGATCCAACTTACCCGCCTTTGCATGACAGTATTTACGTCCACGGAGATCCGGAGCGTTTGATCAAAATCACACTCTACGGCTTGATGGGCCCGATGGAATTGCACGGTAAAAAATTTGATGGCAAAGTCCCCATGACCCCATTCGGCGGCTTGCTGAATGACAAAGAAGTGGCCGATGTCCTTACTTACGTCCGTAATACGTATGGCAATAAAGCCACCGCCATCACTCCCGAGCAGGTCAAAGCAGTGAGAGATAAAAACAAGAATCAAGCGGGGATTCTCCAAATCGATCAGTTGCTCAAAGACCATCCGCTAGAGAAGTAATCGAAAAATTCAAAAAGGGATCAATTTCCGGGTTGCCAAGGGGTCGAAAGCTCATGTAGTTTCCCGCGCCTCGGGGCATTGCTCCTGTGAACAGCCTTATAGTGTAATGGTAACACTCCGGATTTTGATTCCGTCATTCTAGGTTCGAGTCCTAGTAAGGCTACTCTCTCTCTAAATTTTAAGTTTTAAACTCTAAACTTCGATCAGAGGGGCTTCTTTTGAGTCTTAGGCCTGAAAATATGAAAATTATCAGCTCTAAGAGAGCATGGTTGATTTCAATTATCTTTTTGTCGTTGGCGCTTGGCATAACAACCGCACGATATTTTAATTCTAACAAGGATATTGTATCCATCATTCCCACCAAAAGATCGCCGTTTCACTCAATTGAAGTTCGTAACGGCATGATTGTGGCCACCCTTCACCCACGTCCGACATGGCTGATTAGTGAAGGTGGACTGGAGCCACGGCATTCCAAGCCAGAAGAATCCTTTACCTTGCACCCCGGATCAGTGATTCGTTTATCTGAGAAACATTCTAGTTATGAGATCACAGCGCAGATAACTCCCGAAGCGGGGCTGACGGTAAATGCCACTTTTGATGGACGTTCTTTAGGTGACGACGTTGCCAAGATTACGTATTTTATACCCGCCAAATAAATCAATCGAAAAGCCGTATCATGCCTTGGCGTTTTGATTTGGGTCGACATCGGCGAGTTGACGCTACCTGTAATGAATACGAGATCCGATGGTAACACGTGATCACAAATCGTTGATCGAACCGAAATCAGGCGAGAACAGACGTTTGTAAGTTCTGGCGGCGTAGCCATCAGTCATGCCGGCGAGGTAGTCGCAGATGAGGCGGGCTCGGGTGGCAGGATCGGCTGCTTGTTTGATTTCGCTGACGGTATCGTTGGGGAGGAGTTGGAAATCTTGGCCATCGATAGGGAGGCCGTGGATGTAGCGGGTTTCTAAAATTTCCCAGAGTTTCCTGAGCATGTATGAGCCCTTGTGCTCGAGTTGTTTGAGTTTTGGAGAGAGGAAAACCACGTCGTAGGCGAGGCGTTTGAAGAGAGCGGATTCAGCTTGTACGGTTGGATCGATGACGAGGCGGTAGCGATAGCGGTTGGTGGTGGCGGAGAGGAAATTGACGTCTACTTCGAGGCGAGTGGAGGTGATGTATTTTCCGATACGTTTTCCAACGAATGGCTCAACCCGATTCGCACGGATCGCTTGGATGAGATCGCCGAGTGAAGTTTTTTCTGAGTAATCGATCCCTTGAGATTTCGCCCATTGCTCAATTTTCTCGATGGGCAAGAAGCCTGCGCGGACGCTATCGGAAAGATCATTGAGCGAGTAGGCGGTATCGTCCGCCCAATCCATGATTTGGCATTCGATGGATTTGAACGCATCGCGAGATTTTCCGGGTGTGAGTTCGATGGGGAAATCGTTTCCGCCCATGCTCCAATCGAGGTAGCGGTTTTGGGAATCGTAGATGAAATGATTTTTCGGAGGTTTGCCAGCGGTGACGAGTTCCGACCACAGGGTTTTGTATTTCAGGATGCCATCAAGAAACGCTCGAGAAGGCGACATGCCGGTGTGTTTGGCGGAAAAAATGCGTTCGGTCAGCAGGCGCAAGGTTTGGGCGTTGCCTTCGAAGCCTCCGTATTCGCGGTTCAGGTGATTGAGAGTTTTTTCACCTGCGTGACCAAATGGCGGGTGGCCAAGATCGTGGGAAAGGCAGATGGCTTCGATGAGATCGGTATCGATGAAGAAATGATCGGAGAGCAGCGAGTTGGGTTGGCGCAGGAGCCAGGTGCAAATGGATTTCCCGATTTGAGCAACTTCAAGCGAGTGGGTCAGCCGCGTGCGGTAGAAATCGTATTCTCCTGACCAGAAGACTTGGGTTTTGTTTTGAAGTCGGCGAAAGGTGGTAGTGTGGAGGACGCGATCGCGATCAATTTGAAAAGGGCTGCGATAATCTTCGTTGGTTGAGGTTTCCTCCAAGCGCTCGGTATCGAAGGAATTGTAGAAGTCGTTTCGCATGAGGGATTGTGGTGGTTTTCGGAAAGTTGTTTCAAGGGCAGAGTTTTTTGTTTCGATCGGTTGCGGAATGGATCGGCATCTGCTACTAGTGAGTTGCATGTTACCAAAGCAGATCATTAGAGCGGCATCGGGGTGGTTGGAATTAGGAATGCCGGAGGATGCTCTCAATGAGATTAAAAGCCTGCCGAAAGAACATGCGGCAGAGAAACTCGTGCTCGAACTGAGACTTGCTGCGGAAATGGCACTGTTTAAATGGAAGGATGCCGCTGAAACGGCAAAACTTTTGTGTGTGGAAGCGGTGGACGAACCAGATTTTTTCCTCAGTGCGGCATTTTGCCTGCATGAACTGGGCGAGACGGATGAGGCGCGGAAATGGCTGCTGCGTGGGCCGGATGTTTTATCGGAGATGGCGGTGTTTCATTACAACATGGCCTGCTACCTTTGGACTCTTGGAGAAAAAGAACGCGCACACAACCACCTCGCCAAAGCATTTGAGATGGATGACAGCTTCAAAGAATCTGCGCTCCACGACAAAGATTTGGTTGGTATGAATCTTTGATTTTCCGAGCCCAAATCGCGCTTTGACAGGTTGTGGGTGTTTTGAGAGTTTACCGAGATGCAGCCGATCCATTTTGAAGAATCTGTGGTTTCAATTTTGAAGCGGGATCAACGCTATGATGGCCAAGCTTACTTTTTTCTCAAAGAGGCGTTGGACTTTACGCTAAAGAAATTTTTGGAGGAAACATCGGGACGGAATCGGCACGTGAGTGGAAAAGAGCTGTTAGAAGGTTTTCGCGATTATGCATTGGATCAGTATGGCCCGATGGCCGCGACTTTGATGGAGGAGTGGGGGATACGACATTCCAGTGACGTAGGTAACATGGTGTTCCGGTTGATCGAGGAGCAGGTATTTGGAAAACAAGACTCCGATAAGCCCGAGGATTTCGAGGGTTTGTTCGATCTCGATGAGGCGTTGAGAAAACCGTTTTTGCCGACCGGAACGGATGCGCATGCGGGATGTATTTGAGAAGAAATACTCAACTAACCGGAGGCTCAAGCGGTTGATCTGATGCTGGAGGTAACGGCGGAGGAATATTGGCTTTAGGTGCGGCCATCCATTTGGGTGCTTTTGGGGTCTTGTCTGAATTCCAGGCAAGGAAGGTCAGTAATGCAGTACCTGCGATGCTACCAAATCCACAAGTGAACGTGGCGACCATGCCGACGATGAATGGCGCGAGTCCAATAATGATGATGAGTAACGATGAAGGTTTGATTTCAAAACTCATCGTAGCAAGTCGGAGTCTGGATCTAGCGACGAGTAAGCCGAGAATGATATAACAGCCCACCACGATGATGACGCAGAGATGGTAGAATAAAGTGGCAGGGATGGCCCATGTTGATGAGGTCTTGGCCATGTTGATGCAGATCGAGCCACCAATCATACTAATGCCTCCGCCTGTAAGTGCAGAAAACAGGAGAACACAGAAGATACCGAGTTTTGAAGCGAGAGTTGGATATCCAGATGCAGCGATAGAGAGCGCAGAGATAATGGCAGCGATGGAAATGACGGTTCCGGTATTCGCAATTTCATTAAACCACTCAACGCCGCCAATGAAGTAACGGATGATGATGTAGGGGAGAAGCGATGTTAGAGTCAGTAAACTCAAAAGCCATAGGGTGAGAAATTTTCCGAAAACGATTTGCCAACGGTTAAGGCTAGTGAGGAGCAGCATCTCATGGTTTCCCTCTTCGATCTCTTGGGGCATGAGAAACAATCCAGCCAGGGGCATTAGAATACCGCAAACAGCCATAGCAATCCACCAGAACGGGCCGATATGATTTGGATCCCAGAGAAAAACTGCCGCCATGGTTCCGCCAGAAGAGATTCCGCGTTCGAATTCAAAAAAGATCGCAGTGATCGCGAAGAGATGGATGCAGACGAACGGATATATGAAGCTGGAACGTCGTAGACTTTGTCTCAGCTCCTTGACCTGCATAGGGCCGAAGCGATCTGTTAGATCTGTGTACGTGCTTTGGCTCACGGAAGAATATCGGAGTAGACGCCGGGATCACTGCCTGGAATTTCAATGGCACCACAGTTCTTTTCGTAAAATGCACGAGGACCTACGCCGCCAATAATGCCGTAGGCGTAGCCCATGTCGCGGAGAGATTCGAGGGCTTTGAACAATAGCGCTTTTCCAAGCCCGGTGCCGCGTGCGGATTCGATAACTCCGGTAGGCCCAAAAAATCCGCGCTGGGTGGTTTCGTAGCAGGAAAAGCCGATGATTTCTTTATCTCGGGTGGCGATCCAGCACGAGATCGGCTGACGGGTGATGGCGACCTCGATCTCGCTGGCCCATTTTTCTGAAAAGTGCTTGCGAGCAAACGCGGCGACCGTGTGTTTTTCAAAGGCACGTGCACGGCGGAGGGTGATGCCTTGACTTTGAATCTTAGAATATAATTCCGCGCTGTCGGGCAGGTCGTAAAGGCGCACGAGCATGTCTATCATGCAGCTATCAAAGAGGTAATTTCTGTATAGGTGAAGTGTCTATTTATTAAATTTAATGCTTTCGCTCAAAAGATGCATCGGATACCTCCAGTTATGCATAGAAACATCGCTGTTTTGTTGGGTTGCGCCCTTTTTTCTCAGACGCTTCCGGCTAAAGATACTTGGTATGAAAAAATGGATATTGGTCCAGCTTGGATGAATACCTTTGGCGATTATTTGGGCGAGAATGTGCGAGTCGGAGCCCTCAAAGGAATTTCTATCGATTTAGGCGAAGGCTGGCGCGGGTTGTTTGATACGGAAACTTTACAGTTAGTGAGGGTTTCCCAAGAAACCATCGAGTGGGGTGGGACTCCATGGACGGGAAGTCACGGTCCACTTGTCCGGATGGGAAATAAGAACCCGTTACAAATCACTGCGACTGGTTCCGGTTGGGCAGATGCGGAGGGTTCATTTGATGATAAGCGCAAACTGCCGGGCTTCGGAAACATGGCGCACGCGTCGTTTATGGGGCACTATCGTTATGGTCGCGAAGTGGTTTTGGAATACGCAGTCAACGGCGCAACGGTGCTAGATCATCTGACTAGAGATGGCTCATCGGTGACGCGTTCACTGAAATTTTCTTCAAGTGACAAACCGCTATCGATGGTAGTGGCTGATGAAAAAAGTGATTTCCAAATCGCAGCTGACGGAATGGCTGCAAAATCAGCCGACGGTTTAGAAGTTGTCGTGTCCTCTGGTGCAAAGTTAACAGCGGCTGATGGGAAAGCCTCACGCTTGTTGGCCGAGATCTCAGGTGGAAAATCAGAAGTCACCGTGCAGATCGGCTTTGCAAGAAATGTTACACCTACACTAGCGAAGATCCCGGATTTTAAAAAGCTCACATCAGGCGGACCGGGAATTTGGCAGGAAATGATCACGACCGCCGGAGTCGTCTCCGATAAAAAGGACAGCACCTATGTGACGGATGTAGCGACACTTCCCGATAATAATCCATGGGGTGCGAAGTTGAGATTTGGTGGATTTGATTTTATCGATGATGACTCCGCCGCACTCTCCTCATGGAATGGCGATGTCTGGGTTGTGAAAGGTCTCAAAGGAGATTGGAAAGAACTTAAATGGCAGCGTATCGCATCGGGTTTATTCGAACCGCTTGGAGTGAGAGTCGTTAAAGGTGAAATCTATGTGAATGGCCGCGATCAGATCACCAAACTCATCGATCTCAACAAGGATGGCGAAACAGATCATTTCAAAGTGTTTAACCGAAACATCTATATCTCGCCGAATTTCCATGAGTTCGCCTTTGATCTCCAAACAGATAAGGAAGGCAATTTCTATTTCTCTAAAGGCGGTCCAGTAAGAGGCGGCGGACGTAATTTTGAACAAATCCTGCCGCACCACGGTATTGTCGCGAAAATTTCACCTGATGGAAAAAAATTCGAGGTAGTCGCTACGGGCCTGCGTGCACCAGGCGGACTTAGCGTTGGGCCAGAAGGCCAGATCACGACGGGTGAGAATGAAGGAACCTGGCAGCCATGTTGCAAAATTAACTTCCTCAACGCCAAGAATGCTCCTGCCTTTTTCGGGACAGAGCCTATGCGTCAAACTCTAACCGACGCACCATACACTGAGCCTTTGGTTTACTTACCGATGGATGTGGACAATTCAGGCGGCTCACAAGTTTGGGTGACTGATTTCGCGAAATTTGGCCTCAAGGCGGGTGAGTTGATTCACTTATCCTATGGAAAATCTTCTTTGTTCCGTGTTTTGCCAGTGGTGCGCGACGGCAGGATGCAGGGCGGCGTGGTGAAACTTCCAGTGACACTTCAGTCTTCCGCGATGCGTGCGCGTTTCCACCAAGATGGCTCTCTGTTTGTGTTAGGTTTCCGTGGATGGCAGACCAACGCCCCAACCAACTGTGCATTTCAACGCATTCGTTTCAACCCAGTGGCTGGGCTGAAACTGCCTGAGAAACTCGAATACACAGATACCGGAGTGAAACTTCATTTCTCTGCCAAGCTGGACGAAGAGCTTACCACGGATCTCACGAGCTATTCCGCACAGCGCTGGGATTATGTGCGCGGACCGCAATATGGCTCAGGCGAATTTTCGGTCGATACCCCCGATAAGGCAGCGTTAGAAATGGCACAGACCGCGGAGTCACAAAAGCACCGCAAGCGCGATGAGGTAAAAATCAGCTCAGCCAAACTTTCCGATGATGGAAAAGTCGTGGAGTTGGTTCTCGATGGGATGAAGCCTTCGATGTCGCTCAAAGTGGCTTACGATTTGGAAGATACCGATGGCGCTGTGATGATCGGCGAAATTCACGCAACGGTTTACGGAAAATAGCCCATGAAGTTTTTGCTGCCGTTGCTATTGGGTATGTTGATGAGTGCGGTTCAGGCCGAACTCATTGCGACTTTCACACAAGAGGGTGAGCCTGTGGATAAACGCCTGGATCGATTGGCTGCTTTGTCTGTGCCGGCGGGTCAAGTAGCGACGCCATTTTTGAAGCCAGGGAAATTCGAAGTCGAGTGGACGGGCGGAATCAAAATTGATCAGCGACGCAGGCTGTTTTTTTCCTTCGAAGGTCAAGGCACGAAGGCTGAGTTGACGATCGATGGTAAAGTGGTGGCAACCGAATCAGGAAAATTCGGCACGGTGAAATCCGAGCGCCTCAGGCTGAATCCCGGAGTGCATACCGTATCGATGAAATACCAGAGCGCAGATGATGGGGCGGGCGAGTTTCGTTTGTATTGGGAAGAAGAAGGTATGCCGCGCCAGACGATTCCACCTACCGTCTATGAAGTTGTGGCAGATGATCAGGTAGCTGCTGGAGAAATGAAGCGACACGGGCGTATGGTTTTTGCACAGCAAAACTGCGCGAAGTGTCATGCTCCGGAATCAGGTTTCGGAGCATCGCCGATGCCGGAGTTGTTAGAAATTTCACCCATCCTAGCTGGAATCGGCGATCGGGTTACTGAGGAATGGTTGATGAAATGGATCGCTGATCCCAAGGCGATGAAGCCGACCACGAAGATGCCGCGGTTGGTCGATCCCACGACTCCTGAAGGACTTCAAAAAGCCGCAGATCTTGCGGCTTATCTGGTTTCGACCTCAGCGAAGACGGAGATTAAGCCCGCTACTCCAGATCCTAATCTCATCAAAGCAGGCGGTGCCGTGTTTCACGAACTCGGCTGTGTGGCGTGCCACTATCCTGCCGGTGAATCGGCCAGTGATGAAACTCGCCGCATACCGCTCAACAACGTGGCTTCAAAATATCTTCCGAGTCAGTTGATAACCTATTTGAAAAAGCCCGAAGCGTATCATCCCTACACGGCGATGCCGAATTTTAAGTTATCGGATGAAGAAGCCAATTCACTCGCGGCATTTCTCCAATCGAATTCGCAGGGCAAAGAAACCAAACTAAGTTACACCTTCCCGAAAGGTGATGCGACACGCGGTGCAGCGGTTTCTGAAAGCCTGCAATGCGGAACCTGTCATCCCGGAATGCCGGGTGGGGTTTCCAAAGCAGTTTCGCTGGAAGGCATTTTTAAAATGGATTGGGCAGAGAAAGGTTGTGTCGCTGAGGATGACAAGCGCACACATTTGCCGCATCCGAACATCGATCAGAAAGAGTTAGAAGCGCTATTGGCCTTTTCGAAGAGTGGTCATGGATCGCTGAACAAAGACAGTCAGGCAGAGTTTGCGAAGAGACAAATCGATGCGAAACGCTGCACCTCATGTCATTCGTTGGATGAAGAAGCTGCGCTGTTGAGTTCCCTGCATGGATCGACAGCGAAACTCGCTGCACATATCAAAGGCTTGGATGAACGGGTCGATCAATCACGTCCTCAACTTACTTTCATTGGAGAAATGCTGCCTACAAGTTACATCGAAGCGATGTTATCTGGGACAGTGAAAGAGCGTCCGAGGCCGTGGCTAGGAACGCGTATGCCGGCGTTCAGTGCTTATGCGAATCCTTTCGCTGAGGGATTGTCACGACTTCACGGCTTTAGCCCCAGCACGCCTTTAAAAATCGAAACGAATCCTGAGTTGGTGAAGATAGGTCATTCATTGATTGGAGCCGAAGGCTTTGCTTGCACGACCTGTCATGGTGACGGCGACAACAAACCCACCGCTGCCTTCGAAGTTGGCGCGATCAATTTCGCTCAAGTCTCCGAGCGTTTGCGTGAAGGTTATTACTATCGTTGGATGGATCATCCCGCCGCAGTGATGCCAGGAAATAAAATGCCACGTTATGCAGAAGGCAACGTATCGAAACTTTCCAATGTCCTAGACGGCGATGCATCGAAGCAATACGAAGCAATCTGGAATTGGATACAGGAAAAGTGATTCACAAGGAGGGGCTGCATTTTGCTGCCCAGAAAGGAACCGCGATTTAAAATCGCGACCTCGCAAGCGACACATCATGAACTCGGCTTCTAAACAACGCAAAGTTAGGTAACCGAGGAAGCCGTCAGATCAATTTTAAGCTTCACCCCAGCGCGGCCATTCCCCTATCGTTCTGCATAAAAATGAAACAACTACTCACATATACCGGACTTCTTGTTCTGGCCTCATTGCAGCTATTCGCAGGTGAAGTTAAGCAGGTAGTTCCCCCTGACAAATTTCAAGGGCTGTGGGAGCATAAGACATCTTCGAGGATGATTGCCTTGGAGGCGGGACAAGATCACGGAGAGTGGAAGAAGAAAAGTGATAGGGAGGATATACACTTCCGCACACATAAAAGCGGAGCGATTCAAAGGGTTTGGAAGAACGACAAGGGAGAAGTTATCCGGAACCTAGGCGTGACGATCTTATCATTGACTGAGAGCAAACTGAAATTTCGTGAGGATGGTTCACATCCGGCGTGCTATACAGAAATGACCATAGATGAGAATGGATCAATGCTCCTTATTGAGATGACTGCTAAGCATGTGATGAAGGCTCAATTACAAAGAGCATCTGTCAAAACCAAATAAGTCAGCTCAAGAGGTGCGCATAAATGGGTCTAACGGTTTTCAATCATGGATTAACGCTTAAACCCACGTTTGCAGCCAAATCCCGCTGTCGTTTATCGAAGCTCCAGAATTCTTTGGCTCCGTGTTCTAAGGCCGCAGCTACATGAAGGATATCAAAACTTCTCGTCCGTATGATTGAAGTATGGGCTTTACTAAAACCGATCGAACGGAGGAAAACTTTACTCCAATCTGGCTCCAGTTCCTCCCACATTCCCTTACTCAATAAATCCACGATTTGTTGTTCCGCAGCGATGGCCTCTACCTCATTGAGTTGACCATTGGCTATGTTGAGCTGAATCGCATTGCACACTTCTAGTCGTAGCAAGGGGTTAAAGATAAGAGGGCTTTTGGTTGTCGAAATCAGCTTTAAGGCTTTAGAAGTGTTTGAATCACTTATTAGAAGGGAAACGATCACACTGGAATCTGCATAAATCATATCACCAACTGTATCCCTCCCGATCAATATCTAGTGCGCTGCCCGCAATCTTGGATTTCTTCGCGAGATGTGTCTTTTGCTTTAGCGCCCATGCCGACCAATCGATCTTTCTGTTTTGCAAATCTTCCGGCTGCTGAACTGGAACCAACTTTCCAACTTCCTTGCCGCGACGGGTGAGAATAATTTCACCACCTTTAGCGACCTCCTTCATGAGCGCAGAAAGGTGATGCTGTGCCTCCCGTATGGTTGCTGTTCTCATTTGTTAACAATATTGTCTTACATGGGTGGCGAGTCAAGGCGGCTTTTGCTCAAGGAGGGGCTGCATGTTGCTGCCCAACAACCGAGGATTTTTGAAGAGGGCAGCAGAATGCAGCCCCTCCTTGTCAAAAAAAACAGCCCCGACCCAAAGTTGGGGCGGGGCTGGGGAGTGGATTGTTTTAAATTAGATCGCTTCGTTAACGAGCTTCTCAAGTTTCACGATGTCGGCTGCGAAGTTACGGATGCCTTGGGCTGTTTTTTCGGTGGCCATGGCGTCTTCGTTGAACATCAGGCGGTAGGTTTTCTCATCGAGTGAAATTTTCTCCACGGGATCGCTCTGGGCGGATGCTGCGGTGAGTTTTGGTTCGATGGATTCTTCCGATGCCGCGAGCTCTGCGAGAAGGCCGGGGGAGATGGTGAGAAGGTCGCAGCCGGCGAGGGCGATGATTTCGCCTTTGTTGCGGAAGGAGGCACCCATGACTTCGGTTTTGTAACCGAATTTTTTGTAGTAGTTGAAGATGGCTTTCACGGAAATGACGCCGGGATCTTCATCGCCTTGGTAATCCTTGCCGGTGCTGGCTTTGTGCCAATCGAGGATGCGGCCGACGAATGGGGAGATGAGCTGCACTTTTGCTTCGGCGCAAGCGACGGCTTGAGCGAATGAGAAAAGTAGGGTGAGGTTGCAGTGGATGCCTTGTTTTTCGAGGATCTCAGCTGCCTTGATGCCTTCCCATGTGGAAGCGATTTTGATGAGGATGCGATCGCGTGAAATGCCTTCATCTTCGTAGGCGGCGATGAGTTGCAGGGCTTTATCAACCGTGCCTTGGGTGTCGAAGGAGAGACGTGCATCGACTTCGGTGGAGACACGACCCGGGACAATTTTAAGAATTTCCAGACCAAACAAAATCAGGATGCGATCCAAGACAGCGTCTGTGAGTGGTTGTCCGGAAAGTCCGCCGTTTTTGTGCTCGTTGATCGCTTGATCGATGAGTGGGCGATACTCGGCTTTGGTTGCCGCTTGGAGGATGAGCGATGGATTAGTGGTCGCGTCCTGAGGCTTGAATGCTTTCATGGCCTCGAAATCGCCGGTATCGGCGACGACGGTGGTGAGTTTCTTAAGTTGGTCGAGTTGTGTCATGTCGGGGTGGTTCTATTACGAGTTTGGCTGGGGTTGAATGTTAATTTTCGGATTCAGGGTGAGGGGAGATGAAAATTTGAGAAGGAAACGATGAAAGTAATTTGCGAGGAATACTCCGAACGAGGAGCCAAGGAAATCGGCTAGCCAATCATAGACGTCATTTCCCGAGCGCCCTGGGGTAAAGGTCTGGTGATATTCGTCGATGGCACCGAAGATACTGAAAAAAATGATAGGGAAAAGGTAACGGGTAAGGCGGGAAGATTGGGAACCTTTTTTAAGCAATATCCAAGTGGTTAGAATGATGCCGCCGCCAAAGAAATAGCCAAAGTGGGCGATTTTATCGAAGTGTGGGATTTTCGGCGCTTCTTCGGGTAGGTTGGTCGAGAATGATGATGCAACGCAGAGTGCGGCTAGCCACAAGATAAAGAGCGCGAGCCAGGGCTTGGGCTTTGTGAAAATGGAAATGAAACGTTTCAAGGCTCGATGCTACGGTTTTTTCATCTCATCTTCGAGACGCTCGGCCAACCATTGTTTCATCATCGATTGATAGTTGAGGTAGCGTGAGCGAGCGATGCGCTTGATGCGTGAAAGCATGCGGGGATCAAAGCGCAAGGTGATCGTGGTGGATTCACGCACGTGGGCCTCATGGATAGAGCCACTCATGAGTTTTGGATCGAGCTCGTGTTCTTGCCAGAAAGCATTTTCCGCCGCGCTGTCGTCAAAGTTGGGAAGTTGATTCCAAGAGGTAATGGTTTTCATAATGATTAGCGGGTTTCGTTGTAGTTGCGGTCGTAAAACCGGCGTTCCGCATCGCTCATTTCCCGTGCGGTAATGACGCGTGCCACTTTTCCATCTGTCGTGAATCCCAAGAAAAGGTGCCGGTCGGCCACGGTGCGTCCAAGGGCGTAATATCTGGAGGCGCCATCATCGCGGTCGTTGTCTGGCAGGAAACGGATACCAAATGGGTCTTCGAGGATTTCTTCGAGTTCGCCGGGTTTGATGAACTTCATATCGAAGGGGGCGTTGATGAGATCGAGTTCCATGATTTTTTCAGTGGGAGTTAATAACCGGCATTCAAAATTCTCTGGGCTTATCTTGAATTCTTCAGGTGAGGAAGGATTTTGTCGAGAGCGGCTTTCGCGCTGATGTGATGAAGTTCCTGGAGAATTTCCGGTTTGCCGTGTTCGACGAATGCATCCGGCCAGCCGATGCGTTCTACTTTCGTCGAAATACCCGCGTCGTGCAGGTGCTCGATGCAGGCGGCACCGAAGCCGTGCATGAGGACGTGGTCTTCGAAGGTGCAGACGACTTTCACGTTGCGCGCGACTTTTTTCAAAAGCTCGCTGTCGAGTGGTTTGATGAAACGTGGGTTCACGAGAGAAACCGAGTAGCCTTGTTTTTCTAACAAGTCTTTGGTTTGTACTGCGATATCGAAAAATGTGCCGAGGCCGATCAGAGCAACATCGGTTCCCTCTTGAATGAGTTCACCTTTGCCGAGTTCGATAGGGGAGACGGGTCGATCAAGAGGCGTGCCACTGATGACGCCGCGTGGGTAGCGGATCGCTGTCGGGCCTTTATCGTAAGTGGCCATCCATTTCAGCATGTGGACGAACTCAGCTTCGTCCTTTGGCTGCATGTGAATGATGTTAGGAACATGGCGGAGGTAACCGATGTCGAACAGACCGTGGTGGGTTGGGCCGTCATCACCTGAGAGTCCGCCGCGATCCATGCACATGCGCACCGGCAGATTTTGCAACGCGATGTCATGGATGATCATGTCATAGGCGCGTTGCATGAAGGTTGAGTAGATCGCAAGAAATGGACGGATACCCTCGGTCGCGAGACCTGCTGCAAAAAGCGCGGCGTGTTCCTCGGCAATGCCGACATCGAAGTAACGATCCGGAAGAGTGGTTTTGAAAATATCGAGTTTCGTTCCACCCGGCATTGCTGCGGTGATGGCGACGATTTTCGGATCATCGATCGCGAGGTCAGTAATGGTTCTACCGAAAATTTCTGAGCAAGTAGGAGTCGAGACTGTATCGGTGGAGCCGTCTTCGATTTTGTATGCGCCGAGTCCGTGGAATTTCCCTGGGTTATCCAAGGCTGGCTGATAGCCGCGGCCTTTTTCCGTAATGATGTGGAGGATGGCCGGTTCGTTGAGGGTTTTGAGATGTTCGAAGGTTTTGATCAACAAGGGAAGGTTGTGACCATCGATGGGGCCGAAGTAACGCAGGCCGAATTTCTCGAAAAGGACGTTGGGGAAAATGAGGTTTTTAGCGCCTTCTTCCACACGATGAGCAATTTTTCTAACGGCTTTTCCAAGCACCCGTTCTACGAATTCGGCTGCGGCGGTGCGAACAGCGGAATAGGTGGAGTGAGTTTGTAAGGCGTTGAAGTAGCGAGCGATGGCGCCGACATTTTTATCGATCGACCATTCGTTATCGTTGAGGACCACGATGAATTTTTTGGTGGTCTCGGAAATGTTGTTGAGTGCCTCAAGGGTGGGGCCGCAAGTAAAAGCGGCATCACCAGCGACAGCGACGACGTGATTGTCTTCACCGATGAGATCGCGTGCGGCAGCCATGCCGAGTGCGGCGGAAAGACAGGTGCCTGCGTGTCCAGCGCCGTAGGAATCGTGTTCGGATTCGGTGCGTAACAAGAATCCATTCAAGCCTTTGTAAGTGCGGATCGTATCAATTTTGGATGCACGACCCGTAAGCATTTTATGAACGTATCCTTGGTGGGAAACGTCGAAGACAAATTTATCCTTCGGAGTGGAGAAAACTTTGTGCATCGCGACGCAGAGTTCGACAACGCCGAGGTTCGGCCCGAGGTGTCCGCCGGTGACGGAAAGGCAATTGATCAGTGCGCTACGAATCTCTTCGCTAAGCGTGATAAGTTCTTGGTCGGAAAGCGATTTGACGTCTGCAGGGGAGAGGATCGATTTTAGGATCGGACCAAGTTGCGGATGTTCGGAAAATTCAGAAGAGGCGGATGTCATTAGATTCGTCGGAAACTTCATCTTGTTCGGATGGAGTGCTAGGTGGGGAGGGTTGGTAGTTTTCCTGCCCGCTCTCCTCACGATTTGCAAGAGTGATCAGTTCGATTCGCTTGCGGGCGGATGATAATACGCTTTCGCAGTGTTTGAGAAGCACAGATCCTTTTTCATATTGAGTAACGAGATCTTCGAGCGGGAGTTGCTCGGCTTCCATCGAATCAACGATTTCTTCGATGCTTGCGAGGGCGTCTTCGAAGCTCAGTGAGTCGGCAATTTCAGGATTTTTTTTGCGTGCTGGCATGTTTGGAGAGCTTGGGAGTTTAAATTTACTCAGATTGATTGATCACTTGGCGATCTGAGTAATAGATCATGTCAGGCCCGACCAATGGAATACGGTAAGGGTAACGACCCGCGATTTCTTGTATATTTGGATCTTTATCAAAAATCAAAATGTTGGCGGGTTTAGTGGCTTTGACAACTTGGCCCTCGAGAATGAGTGAGGTGAAATCTTTATATTCCCTGGCTACCTCAGAAATTGGGGCTGAACCGTGAGAGGAAGGAGAGATCAAAATACCGGAGACAGGAGTTTCAAGATTGGCCGCATTGCTTTCCAGTTCAACGAACTCCTGACGGGTGGGCGGCAACCAGATGGACATGCGATCGGCATACCAAGCGACGGCCCATGGTTGATCGGAGAAGCAGATTTGCGATTCACTCATCCATTTGTTCAAAGCTAAGTTCAGCACTGGCGCATAGTAAGGCGGCCAGTGAGGGATGCCTCCGATGTCTTTGCGAATAAACCCGACTCGAACTTGGTAAGGCAGCGTGAGAATCAAAGGCAGTGCGCAAACGATGATAATGATGATATGGTGCAAATTACGGATCATCGGCGCATTAATGACGAAGGGCAGTTTGTTCCAGAGAATGGAAACAAACGCCAGACCGTAAGCTGTCATGACGGGAGCAAAAAGTAGGTGGGTTTGATTGGGATCAAGCTTATCCGAGCTCACACCAAAAAACGCGAGGCCCAGAGCCGAAACACCGAACATACTAAGCAGTGCCCAGCGGAAAGTTGCGATCGATGGGCGTTTGAAAGGATGTAACAGCGAGAGGAAAAACAGGGGCGCGACGACAATTCCTGCCAAAAAGGGAACGATGTCGGTCATTTGAATTAAAATTGATCTCAAGACGGTGGTGAAAAAACCACGATTGATAAGATCCGGTGCCACTGAGCTGCGAAGAGCGAATTCTTCTTTGCCGCCGCCGATGCCGTTGTAGAGATTGTAAAACGCAGTTCCGAAAGGAGTGCCCGTGATGCCGTAATTACGCAACATGACAAACACCGAAGGGATAATCAAAATAACGAGAATAGAAATACCCACTAAACCGCGGGGACGGAATGCAATGGCGGCGAAGATGATGTAACCGAGAGCGATCCAAACAGTTAGATAATGCGCCATGGCTAACAGGGTGAAAAACACACCGGCAATGATCGCAGAACCCAGCGGAATACGGCCTTCATTCGAGTCCTCAATCGCTCGGTAAGCGAAGTAGATACCGCTGGTGAAAAGCAGCAGCATGAGCATTTGAGGCAATCCACTCAGCGAATAGGTCCAAAAAGTTTCACAAAACAACATCAGCACGGCGGTGACCCCTGCGATTTTTGCATCAAAGATTCGTAATATGAGTAGGTAGGTAACTCCGATCGAGAGCAGGAAACAAATCGTTGATACCGCAGCGACTACGCGATCCAAAGGGAACACGAGTTCTGTTTCTGATATCCGCCAGCGTTCTGCATCATCCGCGCCAATCATTTTGAAAATCGCTGCATTTAGCAGAGGATTGAGGGGTGAATGATAAGTGTCTTGGTAGCCGGTATAAGGGATCGCACGCTTCTGATGATCGGTGTTTATTTTATAATCCAGAGGACGAATGATCTTGGTTGTTAGGCCGTTGCCACGGGCAACTTCACGAGCGATTTGTGCCTGATCCATCGCGTGAGGGGAGTTCAGACCGCGGAACAGCGTGAACAAATTTCCAAGAGTGAGTAAGACGAGAACCACCAAAAACAAACTGCGTCTGATCAGGGAGGCGGATTCTAAAAGGGATGAGGAAAGTTTCATTCAATTGGGATAGTTTCAGCTCAAAATCTAGATGACTAATTCTTTGAGTTTTCGTTGGAGGGTGCGACGACTAATTCCGAGGAGTTCAGCCGCGCGGGAGCGGTTGTCTTGGGTTTGGGCGAGAGCGCCTCTGATTGCCGTAATTTCAAGGTTATGCAAGTTGAAATCGGCTGGACCAGCAAGGTTGTTATGGGTGATTTGGCTGTTTTGCGGAGGGATAGACGGGCTCTGATTTAGGAAAGCAGGGAGGTGCTTGATGTCGATCTGGTCATCATTCGACATCACTACGCCGTGCTCGATAGCGGTCCGAAGCTCGCGGACATTTCCCGGCCATGGATAGGAAATGAGCAAACGGAGCGCTTGATCTGTCAGTGTTTTGAACGGTCGTTGGTTTTCCTCGGCGAATTCTTTGAGGAAGGCATTGGCGAGCAGGACAATATCCTCAGGTCGCTCACGCAGGGTCGGCATCTGGATCGAGACGACATTTAAACGGAAATATAAATCCTCGCGGAATTTTCCAGCATCAACCATTTGGCGGAGATTGCGGTTGGTCGCAGTAACGACGCGGACATCGACTTTGATCGGGGAGTTTGAACCGACGCGTTCGATCGTGCGCTCGGAAAGGGCGCGCAGGAGTTTGACCTGAGTGGCAGGATCGATCTCGCCGATTTCATCGAGAAACAAGGTTCCGCCATCGGCTTGTTCAAAACGGCCGATGCGTTTTTGCGAGGCCCCGGTGAACGCGCCTTTTTCGTGACCAAAAAGTTCCGACTCAAGAAGCTGCTGGGAAAGCGCCGCGCAGTTGACGACGACGAGTTTTGCGGCGGGTCGGCCCGAGAGGTGATGGATCGTGTGGGCGACGATTTCTTTACCGGTTCCTGATTCACCTTCGATCAACACCGTGGCACGGGTCGGCGCGATTTGTTCGATGAGATCGATGACGCGTTTGATTTCAGGAGATTTCCCGATGATGCGAGACAGGCTGCTGCCTTTTTTGACCTGTTGGGTGAGCTGGACGTTTTCGGTTTCCAAGTTGCGGCTGCGCAGCGCGCGTTTCAGTAGCATTTCCACCTCGTCCAAATTCAGCGGCTTGGTGACAAAATGAAACGCCCCACGCCGCATGGCCTCGACCGCGGTATCGACCGAGCCGTAAGCGGTCATCATCAGAATCGTCGGCGGAGAGGAAAGTTTCGATGCTGCATCGATCAAATCCATCCCGGAGTCGCCCCCGAGGCGGAGATCGGTGAGGAGGAGCTCGATGGGTTCATTTTTCAGAATGAACAAGGCCTCGGTGTTGTTGGAGGCGAGGTAGACATCGAATTCATCCTCCAACGCCGAGCGAAGACCTTCGCGGGTGGCGCGTTCGTCGTCAACGATGAGGAGGGTGGGAAGCATGGTGAGTGAAAAGTGCCGAGTGATCAGTGATCAGTGGAAGACTAAGAGAGGTGACAAGTTGACGCAGTATATCGGCGCAAGGTCATGCGTCAATAGGAGGCTTCCAGAATAGCTTAAACTTTCCCCATAAGTCCTATCCGACCTATGTGTCCTATATGATGTTCAATCACGCATCAATCACGGGCGCAGGCAGCAACCTCGGAGACGGTGCCGTATGCGGCAAGTGAATCAAAATCGATGTCCCTTCATTCGGATTAGAATGGATTTCGATTTCGCCGCCGTGTTCGCGGATGATGCGGCGCACGATCAGCAGGCCGAGGCCCGTGCCGGCGGATTTCGTGGTGCGGTAAGGCTCGAACAAGCTGCCCATTTGCTCTGGAAGGATGCCGATTCCGTTATCGGAAATGGAAATGAGGAAGTCGGTTTCGGTGGAGCGAGTTTTAATGTCGATCAAACCATCATCGCCGGAGATAGCTTGGTAAGCATTGCGGAGGAGGTTGTAGAAAACTTGTTGGAATTGATCGGGATCGATCAAGGCGTTCGGAAGATGATCTGATAGATCGAGATTCACCGCGATGTTGCGGGAGCTGATCTCAGGTTCTAACAAGTTGAGAGTTTGGCGAAGAATCGCGTTGAGATTCTGCGCGTCGCGTCGCGGGGTGGTTGGGCGGACGGCGTGAAGAAATTGTTTCAGAATAGTATCGAGCCGCTGAATCTCCTGACGTGCGGTGTGCATGTTTTCCGTCAGGCTCTGACGAGACGACGGCGGGAGTTTTCGAATTTTCCGTTCGATCAATTGCAGGTGGATATCGAGAGAGTTGAGAGGATTTCCGATTTCATGCGCGACTCCTGCGGCCAGTAAGGTGAGGGCGTTGAGTCGCTCGGACTCGATATTTTCCTGGGTCTCTGCATGGGTGCTGGTGGTGTCACGTATCAGCATCACGTGACCGAGCGGAAGCTCGAAATTTTTTGGGTCGTCGATGGGTGCGAGGTAGAAATTGAGCCGGCGGTGCTCGGGGTAGAAGACCTCGATATCGCGTGAAACGGATTGAGTGGAACCCCCGAGCGAAAGGTTATCTAGCCCACGAATTTTCGACGAAATGGTTTCGCCGAGAGCATTCGATGGATCCAACCCGAAGAACTGGCAGGCGGCGCGATTGAGGAACATGATTTTCCCCTCGGGATCGAGAATGATCAGACCCTCGTGCAAGGCCTCGAAAACATGTTCCAGAAAGCCTTTTTCCTGAATCAAACGCGTCACGATATTTTGGATTTCTCCGGGTTCGACCCGGTCGAGCCGCGATACAAGTTTTTCAAGGAATCCAGACTTCACGCGGGGATTGTGGGGAAATGTGGGCGAGATGGCGAATTGAAATTATCGGTGGCGGACTAAGTGGGTGAAATTGAAAAAGGAACCGCGGATGAACGCAGATGAACACGGATAAGATTGGAAGTGCAAAGGCTTGTAAAAATGGATTGCAGGAGGGGGGAGAGTTGGTTGAATGCGGGTGCCTGCGGGCAGGAACACAATTTTGATACGATGAATAGAAAACTGAAAATGGGTATGGTAGGTGGTGGACGTGGGGCATTCATTGGTGCGGTGCACCGGATGGCCGCGAATCTGGATGGAAAAATCGAATTGGTGGCGGGTTGTTTTTCATCGGATCCAGAGAAATCCAAGCTCTCCGGTGAGGATTTTTTCCTGTGCCCGAGTCGGGTTTACACAACGTTCGAGGAGATGGCGGAAAAAGAAGCCGTGCTGCCTGTGGGTGAGCGGATCGATTTCGTCAGCATCGTGGCGCGGAATGATTTGCATTACAAAGTGGCGAAGAAGTTTTTGGAAAACGGCATCCACGTGATTTGCGAGAAGCCACTGGCTTTGTCGAAGGCGCAAGGTGAAGAGCTGAAAGCGGTGGTGGACAAGAGTGGTTTGGTGTTTGCGCTGACTCATAACTACACTGGCTACCCGATGGTGAAAGAAGCCAAGGCCATGGTCGCTGAGGGCAAGCTTGGAAAGATTCTCAAAATCGTGGCTGAGTATCCGCAAGGTTATGCGATTTCTGCTTATGACGAGGCCGCCTCTGCTGGCGGGAAAATTTCTAACTGGCGCATGGATCCGAGTATTTCCGGAATTTCTAACTGCATGGGCGACATCGGCACGCATGCGGAGAATCTCGCTCAATACATTTCCGGTCTGCGCTTGGAAGCGGTTGCTGCGGATTTGAATACGTTCATTCCGGGTCGTCAGCTAGACGATGATGGCTCGATGCTCTGCCGTTACGAAGGTGGTGCGCGGGGTGTGTTATTTGCATCGCAGATTTCCACGGGTGATGAAAACAATCTAAACGTGCGGATCTATGGAACCAAAGCATCGATCGAATGGCATCAGGAGCATCCGAATGAGTTGATCGTGAAATTTGCCGACAAGCCGCGTGAAACATGGCGCAGAGGCAACAGCTACAACGGAGCGGTGGCGCAGAAATACACGCGTCTGCCTTTTGGTCACCCAGAGGCTTTCATCGAGGCATTTGCGAATGTCTACCTCGCCGCAGCAGAAGCGATTACGGATGCAGTTGAAGGAAAATTCCAAGGCAACGAAGCCTATGATTACCCAACCGTGCAAGATGGTGTAGATGGCATGGCGTTTATCGAAGCGGCTGTGAAATCTTCTCAGAACAACGGGGCGTGGACGAAGCTTTGAGCATTTAATCAAATAAGACACATAGGTCGTATAGGACTTATGTGTCCTATTTTTTGGTAAAGTTTAAGCCACTCTAAAACTCTTAACCTCGCATGAGCTTGAACCGATCCAGAGCCGTAATCTACCAATTGTTCGTAAGGACATTTGGAAACACGCGCTCACCTCTCATCTTCAACGGTAGTCTGGAAGATAATGGCTGCGGAAAATTCCGTGATATCGATTCGACGGCTCTAACAGCAATTCGTGAAATGGGTTTCAATCACGTCTGGCTGACCGGCGTGATCGAGCAGGCAAGCGGCACGGATTATCCAAACCGACCCGCAGATCCGCCTGATATTTTGAAAGGCCGTGCGGGAAGTCCGTATGCGATCCGGGATTACTTCGATGTCTGTCCGGACTATGCGGTGAAGCCTGCGCGGAGGTTGGAAGAGTTTCGTGAGTTGGTGGGTCGGTGTCATGTGGCCGGGCTGCGGGTGATCATCGATTTCATTCCGAACCATGTGGCGCGGAGCTATGGATCAGATGTTAGACCTGAGCTTTCATTTGGTGAGGGCGACAACAGCAAGGTGTTTTTTGATCGCGACAATCATTTTTTCTATCTCAATGAAACCCACGCTGGTGGTGGAGCGCCGTTAAAACTACCTACGGCTGGGTTGCCTGGCTGCACCGGTGGGTTTGAGCGAGAGCGGGATTTCGGCAGAGTGACCGGAAACAACGCGGTGACCTGGGCACCATCGGTTCATGATTGGTATGAGACGGTGAAACTCAACTACGGCCATGATTTCACTCAAGGGCGCGACACTTCGCATTTACCCAAGGCGGATGCTCCGCTGAATAATGTGCCGCATACGTGGCGGACGATGGATGAGATTCTGGCTTACTGGCAGGATATGGGAGTCGATGGTTTCCGTGCGGACATGGCACACATGATTCCGATGGAGTTCTGGGCATGGGTTGTTAGAAGAGCGCGGCAGAGAAATCCCCAAACCTATTTCGGTGCCGAAGCTTATGATTCTGATCCCGCCAAACTCACGGATGAAGATGTGATCGATGCGCTGCTGAATGCAGGTTTCGACGGCGCGTATGAGCACCCGACTTATAAAATCCTGCAGGGCATTTACGAATCCGGAAAATGGGCGAACGACATCGATGGCGAAATTTTCACGGGTCGGAGATTTCATCAATGTATTCGCTATCTGGAAAATCATGACGAGGTGCGGATCGCTAATCCGCAGCATTGGGGCGGGCATGGGATGTGTGTTGGAAAACCTGCGGCGGCAGTAATGTTTGGGATGAGTCGCGCGTCGATCATGGTTTATAACGGACAGGAAATCGGAGAGCCTGCGATCGGTGCAGAAGGTTTCAGCGGAGCGGATGGAAGGACTTCGATTTTTGATTACACGGCGATGCCTGAGTTTCAAAAATGGGTGAACGGGGGGCGATACGATGGCGGTGGTTTATCGGTTGAGCAGCGAGAGTTGCGCGATTGGTATGCGAGCTTGTTGCGGGTGTTGAAAGAGCCGGCGTTTGAGAGAGGTGAGTTCTTTGGGTTGAATTTCGCGAATCAGGATAGCCATGAATTCGGTCATTGGATCTACGCGTTTCTCAGGTGTGATGCGCAGAGCGGGCAGGCATTTTTATGCGTGGCGAATTTTCATCCAGATCAGGATTTAGCGGCGAAACTACGATTTACACCCGAGGCGTTAGCATTTTTAGGAAAAGTATATAACGCTGATTTTACATGGCTCGGGCGGTTGGGTGAGACACGTGAAATCGTGTCCTCCAGTGCGGCGATGCTCGCGGATGGCTTAGATATGGGGAAATTGCCATCCTGCGGGGTTTGCTATTACGAGTTGATATGATGGGGCGGAACGGTTGAACTGTCGGTCATGGATTTTGAAGCGAAAGCGCGTGCAGTGATTGAAATGGAAGCGGACAGCCTGCGTGAGATGGCCTCACGGCTTGGTCCGGAGTTCGGCGAGGCAGTGCGGTTGATCCGTAAATCCCTCGAAAACCGCGGTAAGGTGGTGATCGTTGGCGTCGGTAAATCTGGAAACGTCGGTCATAAAATCGCGGCGACCCTGAACTCCACGGGCGCGACCGCGGTGGTGCTGAATTCGCAGAATGCTCTGCATGGCGATCTCGGCTTGCTGTGCGATGGTGATGTAGTTCTCGCGCTTTCCTATTCTGGTGAGACCGAAGAGCTTGTGGGCTTGATGCCATTTTTACGTAGCTTCGATATCAAAGTCATCGCGCTTTGTGGTAAACGAGATTCTTCGCTTTCCAGAGCGGCGGACGTTGCGCTGGATACATGGGTCGAGCGCGAAGCGTGCCCGATGAATCTCGCGCCCACTTCATCCTCAACCGCGATGTTGGTGATGGGCGATGCGTTGGCGATGGTGTTGTTAGAAGCACGTGGTTTTTCAGAAGAAGATTTCGCGCGTTATCATCCCGGTGGTTCATTGGGTCGCGCGCTGCTTTTGAGAGTTGGTGATGTGATGCGCCGCGATGAACAAATGCCGATGGTTGGAATTACCGCGCGCGTGATCGATGCGGTGGCAGAGATGAACCGGAGTCGCGCGGGTGCTTGTTTGATTTTATCTGCGGACGGGAAGCTCGCGGGAATTTTCACTCATGGAGATTTTGCTCGCGGCTATGAAAAGAACTCAGCTCTCGGGGAACTACTCGTTGCCGATTTAATGACGCGTAATCCGATTTCCCTGACCGAAGATTCGCTAGCGGTCGAGGCGGTCAAGCAAGTGGGTGAGAAACGGATCGATGATATCGTCGTGGTCAACTCGGAAGGCAAACCGATTGGTTTGATCGATGCGCAGGATCTGGCGCGGTTGAAATTGGTTTAACGTTACGGGCATGGAACAACTCGACGTCGTGATCGTGGGTGGTGGGCCTGCTGGGCTGCGGGCGGCGGAGGTTGCGGCTTCGGCGGGTCGATCTGTGACGGTGTTTGATGGTAAGCCATCAGTAGGGCGGAAGTTTTTGGTGGCGGGGAAAGGTGGTTTGAATCTCACGCATGGGGAGGATTTTGAGACTTTTGTTTCGCGTTATGCGGGTGGGGAAATTTGGCAAAGTTTGTTAGAAGATTTTAAACCACAGGAGTTGCGTGAATGGTGTCACAGTCTTGGACAAGAAACGTTTCAGGCGACGAGTGGACGAGTTTACCCGAAAGCGTTGAAAGGTGCTCCGGTGCTGCGGGCGTGGTTGGAGAAGTTGAAAGGCTTGGGCGTTGAGATTCGACCCCGGCATCTTTGGTGCGAACTGCGTGAGGGGAATGTGTTGGTTTTTTCCAACGGCGTCGAAGTCCAAGCGAAAGCGATTGTCTTCGCGCTCGGTGGTGGGTCGTGGCCTAAAACCGGTTCGGATGGGGGATGGTTGGAGAAATTTCAAGCGATGGGCGTGAAGTGTGAACCTTTGGTTTCATCGAACTGTGGCTGGGAGGTCGATTGGCCGGAAGGTTTGTTAGAAAAGTCTGAAGGAATGCCGATGAAAAATATCGTGGTATCGGCAGGTAGTAAGCAGGTGGCGGGGGAGTTATTGATTACTCGCTACGGCTTGGAGGGTGGAACGATTTATGCGCTGGGTCGGGAGTTGCGGGAGATGAAAGAACCGGTTTTAGAAATCGATTTTAAGCCGACCTTTTCGCATCAGGAGTTATTAGAGAAATTAGGCGATGGTGGAGGTAATCTTTTGGAGCTGGCGACGCGGCGATGGAAATTGAGCGAAGCGGCGCGGCAGGTGATTGGATTGGAAAGGGTACAATCAGCCGATGAGTTGGTGGCACGAACGAAAGCGTGTCGGGTTTCTCTCAAAGGTCCGCGACCGATTGCAGAAGCGATTTCCTCAGCGGGTGGGGTTTGTTGGAGCGAGATTGATGATCAACTCATGTTGAAATCGTTGCCTGGTGTGTTTCTCTGTGGAGAAATGATAAACTGGGATGCGCCGACGGGTGGTTATTTGCTGCAGGGGGCGTTTGCTACTGGCACGCGTGTGGGGAAGGCTGCGGCGAGTTGGGGAGGGGGTTGAGTTTGGGGTTTTTTTCACCGCTGAGACGCAGAGGTCGCAGAGGCATGCGGAGAAATAAATGACTGAGGTGTTTAGAAATCCCACTGGAGTCCCAAGCCACAGTGAAAGAAATCTTCTAACAGCGTATCGCCCGGGGCGGTGGCTTTTTTGTCGATTGCCCAACTGTAGGTGGTGTGGGCGATGACTGAGAGAGATTTTGTGAGAGCGTATTCGTAGCCGATTTGAAGGGCGAAATGATTTGCCCCATCGTGTCCGTCTGAGACGTAGCCTTGGTTGATTCCGAATATGGATGACAAGGTTACGCTTAAAGGTTCGCTAATTTCGAATTTGCGGGAGACGGAGAGTTCGGCGAAGTATCCATCGGCATCCAAAGAGTGATAGATGTCTGCGGAGAGTTCGATTTCGGCAGGCAAGCCAGACCAAGTGATACCGGTTCCGATTTCATTGTCGTTACTGCCATCGAAGGGAAAGATGTAATGCGTGTAGCCGATGTAGGCTTCGAAATCACCCAAAGTTTGGGTGAGCGCTAGGCTGAGTTGGAGTTCGTCGTATGACTGATTCGGAGAATTTCCATACCAGAGACCCGCAGCGAAATGTTCGAGGCCAACCTCAAAACTGTTGGCCCAGATCGAATCGCCATTTAGGGCATCGCGACCTTCCGAGAAGTAGCGACTTTCCAATCCAGTGTGTGCGTGGAACTCAAAGCTATCATGCGCGTGAGGACGCTCAAAAGGTTGCTGTGGTTCTGATTGATGGGCTAATGCCACTGATCCAGCGGAGGTGAAGATCGCGGCGAGGATGATGTCGTATTTCAGTTTCATCTCTTGCGAGTCTTCTTCGCTTCAAAGTTCACTTCTTTCGGATCGAAATGTTCTGGAATGTATCCTGGATGTGCCCATTCGATTTCACCGGCTGCGGCCATCATGTATTGAAAAGCACCGCCGAAATCTTCGGGTGGGCAGGCGCGTTCACCAGCGATCATTTCTGGGCCGGTCACGGATTCGCTTTCGACGCGTTTTTCGAACACCACCTCATGAATCCATTCATCTGCGAAGTCGTAACGGTAGAGCATCCGCATCGGCAGGCGCTTGCGGCCAATGTAATCGGCGACAGTCAAAATACTCTCATCTTGAAATTCGCCGAGTGTTTGATCCTGCAAACCGACGGGGCCGATGACATCCACGAGGCGCTTGCCTTTCCCGTGGCGAAATTCGTGCGGATGTTTGTTTTCCCAACCCATCGCAGCCTGAACCGCATCGCTCAACTGCAAGAAGTTGACGGATGAATCGATGGAGAATTGTCTCCAGATTTTGGGTTGGATGCCGTAGGTGAAAACTTTGACTACGACGCGTTCGGTTCCGCTTTTTTTTGGCATAGAGGTGAGAGCTTAGAGGTGAGAGTATTTAAATCAGAAATCAACAATCGTAATTCATCAATCTTAATTGAAGGAATGGTGCGGTTTGGTTGGTCGGATTGATTGACGATTTATGATTATGGATTATGGATTATGGATTTATGAATGAAGAAGAGGGGTGGGATCACGCTTCGCGGATCGCTTGGATCGCGGCGGCCATGTCTTTGGCTCCGAAGGTGGTTGAGCCAGCGACCATGACGTTGGCTCCGGCTTTGTAGCTGATCGCGGCGGTTTGCGCGCTGATGCCGCCATCGACTTGGATGTGATAGCTGAGATTGTGTTCTTTGCGGTAAGCGGCGGCGGCTTCGACCTTGCTCATCATTTCGTTCATGAATGGCTGACCCCCAAAGCCCGGCACGACGGTCATGCAGAGAAGGAGATCGATTTGATGAAGAAACGGGACGACCTCAGAAAATGGCGTGGCGGGATTGAGTGAAAGCCCAGCGAGGCAACCCGCTTCACGGATGCGCACCAGCGTTTGGGCAACGTTGTGATCCGCCTCAACATGCACCGTGATGCAATCGGCTCCTGCGGCGACGAAGCGCGGCAGGTAATGGTCGGGTCGTGAAATCATCAGATGGACATCGAGGAAAATGTCGTTCGATTCATGGATCGTCTGCACCATCGCGGGACCGAACGAGATGTTATCGACGAAATGACCGTCCATGACATCGAGATGCAACCAATCGGCACCGGCTTTGATGGCACGCGTGGTTTCTTCGCCGACTTTTGAAAAATCAGCAGCAAGCAGAGACGGGGCGATAACGCGGTCGAGATAAGTCTTGGGAATCACGTGATTAGGGAAGCATGGGAGAGCGGAATGGGAAGAAAAAATGGAGAAGAGTGAAAATGGTATGGCGGTTTTGTCGATGACCGCCGCTGCAAAGCGGAGAAAACGATACGCCGTTACTATAGTCGATGATTACATCGTCCTTCTTGCTTGGCAGTTCCTTCGTAACGATTTTAAAAATCGTTTCATGAATGGAAATTTCAAAACTCCACCCTTCCGTGCCGTATTTGCACGCGTTATAGAGCACGCTGTTTTTGCAGAACAAATACAGCGCGCTACATTATTAATAATGTCCTCCTCAAACATGACTCTTATCTCCAACAAGATTCCGATATGGAAGACAAGTAGCGTCGCGGTGGCTTCTTATTTAGCGGCTATCGTAATCCTAACTATCTTCACCAAAGCGGATGAATACTGGACTGAATTATTTGCGACGTCGCGTTTCAGGACCGGATTTATTCTCTACTCGTTTCCATTCCTCGCAGTTGGTGCTCTATTCGTTGCAGTGGGAGACTGGGCACCGAGCCGCAACGCTTTGATTATTCTCCGTCGTGCCATTCTTGCCGTTTGCTTGCTGGCCTTCATAGCAGCTTGCTTTTTCATGGTTGTGTTTGGGTTTGGATTCGACTGGAAGATGTCCATCTAGCACAGCCTTACGAGAAATGAACTCGGCGAACAAGATGCTGCGTTAAAATAGCCAAGGTGATTGTTCAACGTCCGTCCCCTCTTGTGAAGTCACAAAACGGTCATTTTATCAAAATGACCCTACCATTCAACATGGCTTTAGATGGTGTTGATGTTTGATTTTTGAATCTTGTAAGTTTAAACCCTCTTTCAGATGAGCGAAGAACTGATCATTGATCTCCATAGTGATGCCTATTTCATGCAGCAGGCGATGCGTGAGGCGAAGAAGGCGTATGCGGCTTCTGAGGTTCCGGTGGGGGCGGTGGTGGTGCATGAGGGGAAAATCATCGCACGGGCATGGAATCAGGTGGAGACGTTGAAAGACGCGACGGCGCATGCGGAAATGCTGGCGCTGACAGCAGCTCAGCAGTCTTTGGGCGATTGGCGTTTGGAAAAATGCACTTTGTATGTGACCAAAGAACCTTGCCCGATGTGTGCGGGGGCGATTGTGCATTGCAGGCCGGATCGGGTGGTGTTTGGTTGTAGCGATCCAAAAGCAGGCGCGGCGGGAGGGTGGATCAATTTATTGGACTCGAATCCGCCGTTGAATCATCGCTGTGAGGTGACGGGCGGGGTGATGAGCGATGAGTCGCTGGCCTTGTTGCAATCGTTTTTCCGTGAAGCACGTCAGCGCAATAAGATGGCGGACTCTTGAAAGCTCGGTTCTTTCGTGGGCGTTAAGACAACCACTATTTCAGCTGATTGACATCTTCTCTTCAATATCCATCTTGTAATTCTATTAGTGAATAAATCCTTTCATCGTGCCGAGTTCTTCATCCGCTTTACATGTGGCGCGATTTTCTTTGGGTTCATTGTGGCGTTGTTAGGTATACGATTTTTGAATGAGATAGATGCGCTGGCGATTGGGGTGTGGGTCTTGATTGTAGGTAGTTTGAGTTTTCTCGTTGCTGTCCGGGGAGACAATGCGTGGCGGCGGATGGCTGGCTTTTTTAGTTGGTGGTGAGGTGGGTGAAATTTCCCACTTCCATCTGCCTGAGAACGGGGATTAGTGTCGAGGCATCCGCATGAAAACGTTCACGTATTTTTTGGTCGCAATAACAGCAAGTGCTATAGCTGCATTTGCGGGGAAGCCTACGACTGAGAATAAGGAATGGGGAAACGCATGTGGCGGCAGTAACATTGCGGTCACGTCGGTTGCGGATCGTATCATTAGTATCGATGCAGTCATTGAACATTTTGCGGAGGGTAGGCAGTGGGAATGTCATTTTAAAGACGGCAAAATCGTTACTGCCTTGTATCGGCATTTCATTGTGACGCGAAAACCGGAAGGAGATGCGGGTGAGTTTTCGACCGAGCTGGACGAGGATAAAGTGGAGCTATTTTACTTTCCTGGTCATCAAATATCCGTGACGGATCCAGTTCTGAAAAAAGATCTGTTAGAGGTCATTGCGATTGCAACTCAGAAAGGTAAGCCGGATTCAGTAAAATGAAACTTGAAGGAGAATACGCCGTCGATAAGTGGGAGAAGTATCATCGGATCGCTTCGTTGATCATCGTGATGGTGTGGATTGGATGGTCTTTTTACGATCCCAGTTTGAGAAGGCTGTTAAAATGTTCATCATCTTCTTGCCGGTAGCTGTTATATGGTTTCCTGAGGCAATGGCCACACGTGCGATATCATCATCATCGTGGGGACGGTACGTCCCATCTGGAGCGAGCTATTATAGATGGGTCGGGTGGGGCGTAATAATGATCCTATTTATCGTTAGGAAGATACTCTATTAAGGTGGTTTATCAGAAAGCTGCGAGACGCAGCTTGCACGGCCTGCTGCGAGACGCAGCAGCTACTTCACTCCACTACCCTGAGACTTTCTGGCAACGCGCCGGGCATGCCGGCTAGGCGGGGGGAGGCTTCCCATTGTTCGGTATTTCCTAGAATGCGATGGCCTATTCTCCTCAACGAATCTTTGACGTTTCTTGCAGAGGGTCTTGTGTTGTTGAGACGGTCGCCTTCTCGTTTGGGTTCGAAGGACCATGAGAACATGAAACGGGAATCGACCATGCCGGGTTTGTCGTCGTAGATGCGGGTTTCTCCGAAACGCATGTCGGCGATCCATATGCCTTGAGCGTGGGGGCGCGCGATCCACCAGCCTTGTGAGAACCAGTCGACAGTTTGGATTTCTCGTTCATTTGCGAAGGGCGTGACGATTTCTTTTTGGCGTGGGTAAACCGTCCAGCGGATGGGTTTAGAGGGCATTTCTAAAACGGATCGGTAGCCGACCCAGATTTCGTCTTCTCGTTCGAGGATGGAGCGCCAGAGCAGGGTGTTGAAAGCAGTTGGGGCTTCGATCCGGCGGTTGTATTCGATGCCACGGCGGGCGAGATCGGCATCGAACGAGGAGGAAGCATAAAACTTCATCGCGAAGCTGAAAACGACATACGCGCTGCTGAGGCCGAGACCCCAGTTGAGGATGCGGCTGCGTTTGGGTTGTTGCTTTTTGGATCGGTGAAAGGCGAGCCAGAAGAGGGAGACGAGGAGTGGGAAGGTGTAGAGAGGATCGATGATGAAGAGGTTATTGAAGCCGACCCGTGTAGGTGAAAAAGGCCAGAGCACGGATGTCCCATAAACCGTGAAACAGTCGATTAAAACATGGGTGGACCACGCGAGAAACACGAAGGTTCCGGCTCTCAGGGGTGAGACTTTCTCAATTTTCCAGAGCTTGGCGAGGGGCTTTGCGAGAGCGAAACTGACGATGATCATCAGTAAAAGGGAGTGGCTCCCTCCGCGGTGAAAGGCAAGTTCTTGGGCGTTGTCGAGCAGGGGCGAAAAAATGACATCGAGATCGGGGAGGGTTCCGAACAATGCTCCCCATATGATGGCGCGGTTACCGATATTTTTACCGAGGGTTGCCTCGCCGATGGCGGCGCCGAGGGCGGCTTGAGTGATGGAATCCACTTAGAGTAAACGGGTTATCGGGCTTTGGGAGGTGGGTTCAGAGTTTTTCCGAACTCGTTCCATAGCAAGCGGGTGATGTTGGAAGACAGGGCGATCTGTGGGTCATCGACCGCTTCTGGTGCGGGGTTGTATGAAGTGGATTTTGATAGCTGCCCGCGGATGAGGTTGAAGATGGTTTTAAGAAGCTCTTTGCGCAGCGTATCGGGATTGTTGGATGTGAATGAGAGGACATCCGTGGACGGGCTGTTTTTGTCTTTGCCTGTCATCCACAAAGCGATGGGAGCCGGTGCGTCGTTGGTGGGGATGTAATCCGCGATGTTGAGTTCGAGCTTGCACTGGATGAGTCCGGAAGATGAGCGGTGAACTTCTTGGATGATGCTCTCCATAATTTCTGGGAGGACTTTTGCAAATGTTTGTCCGGTACCGATGTGGATCGTGATGGGCTGAGAGGTTTTGGTATCTTGGTTCCAAGCTGGCAGCGTTGGGCTGATGCGGCGGATGTTGTGAAGAGCGAGGTAGATTTGCTGAGGATTGGCTTGGGAAAGATCGAGCACGCGTTCGTTGGCGAGCAGAGCGCGTTGAGGTGAGTTTTGTTGTTCGAGGTCGGCCGCGAGTTTCAATAATTTCGCGGCACCATCCGGAGCACGTTCTGAATAGGTATCGAGGGTTTTCGGCGGTGAGATATCGCCGATGTCAACGGTGCCTGTGTAAACCACCGATGGATCGTTGGTGGAGTGCTCGATGTTAGGAAGAGCGGGGGTGGCGACGGCGGTAACCTTGGGTGGGATTCGGGAGATGGGTAGAGAGGCGATGGTTTTCTTGTGAATCTCCTCAAGTTTAGCTGCGGGGGGAGGTGTTAGGAAATCGATACGCCGGGTGCTGATCCACCATACGATCAGGACGATGAGGAGGCAGCTTGGGATGGTGATGTAAAAAGGAATACGCATGAACGCTTGGCGGAAAACTTAGAGCGAGATGTCTGGAATGAAACAAAGAAAAACCCCACCGGCAAAAATTTGCGGGTGGGGTGAAATTCTAGGTGCTGATTTTAAGGATCAGTCAGCGCTCTTCACGAGGAGAGCACGTTTGCCAACGCGGTCGCGGAGGTAATGAAGTTTCGCACGGCGGACTTTTCCTTGTGTGACGACTTCGATTTTCGCGATACGCGGGGTGTGGAGAGGGAATACACGCTCGACACCTTCGCCGTAGGAAATTTTACGGACGGTGAAAGCGGAGTTAATACCGCTTCCGCCTTTGGCGATGACGATACCTGCGAAGATCTGAACGCGCTCTTTTCCGCCTTCTACCACGCGGCAATGGACTTTGATAGTGTCGCCAACGTTGAATGATGCAACGTCTTCCTTGAGTTGCTCTTGTTCGATTTTCTTGATGATGTCCATGATCGTATTGCGGAAAAGGTTTGTGGTAGTGGCGGTGCGGCGGCTTACCGAACGCGCGGGGCGAGATGGCTAGGGGATGTGTATGGGTTTTGCAAGGCTGAAGTTACAAAAATATAGAAATTTTAACGGAAGCACGGTCATTCGGGCTTATTTTTTACCGCAGAGGCGCAGAGGTCGCGGAGGGTCGCAGAGAATAATTTAAGTAGTCGAGAT
>JANPJY010000069.1:0-13015 GCA_031425735.1 Akkermansiaceae bacterium
TAGGCATGGCGGATGCAATCCGCCGCCACGGTCGATCAGGCTTTCTCAAGGACGATTTTAAACTCAAGCGTTTCAGGCTCTCCTGGAATGATTTTCGCAATCAAGGATGCACGCTGCGCCTCGGGAACACGCTGCAAAAGCTTATCCGTATCGTTTAGATTTTCTCCGGGGAAATACATTTGTGTGATCAATTCCACGTAACCGAGTTTAGAGACTTTGAAATGAATGTGAGGCGGACGAAACCAATCTTTGGATGCTGGATAAGAACCAGGAACCACGGTTTTAAACTTAAACTCGCCATTTTTTCCACTCGGAACAATCGCCCATCCTTGGAAGTTCGGATCCAGCGGTGCCTCGTTTTTATCACTGGGATGCCGATACCGACCCGCCGCATTTGCCTGCCATAAATCCACCGTGGCGTCTTCGACTGATGTCCCATCCGTATTCAACACATGCCCGGAAATAATCACCACTTTGCCATCAGCTGTGCCTTCTTGTCCTTCTATTTTTGTTAGATCGAAATCCTTATCCTTCTGCGCCACCACCGGATAAAACGGACCCTCTATTTGCTTCGGCGTTTTCTGCAATTCGTCCGCAGATACTCCGGTGATGCCAGCCAATGCCCCAGTCACTAAACCACCTTTGAAAAATTGTCTGCGTTTCATAAATCACATTCAACTGCATGAAATTGTTTACGCAAGAATTTACACAGGCAGGGACCTTTATCCTTAAAGGTCCATATCTGATGGCGCTTAATACCCTGTCGTTTACTTCCGATGAAAACAGCCCTGAGATATGGACGCCTGAGGATAGGCGACCCTGCCCAACGAAAAAGCCGGACAGGAAATCCTGTCCGGCTTTAGGAAAATCTCGGGCCGTATAACTACGGCTCGGATAGAATTTATTTGTCGTCGCCTGGGCTCCACTCTTCGGAAGCGGCAGCAGCAAGGTTGAAGGCTTGCTCGAGGCCGACCATCTCGCTGGATGGGCGGAGGGACTCGAAGCTGGCGCTTTCTTTCTTGAGTTGCTCTTCGGAGTAACCAACGGCTTTGATCGAGAGACCGATGCGGCGCTCGACTTTGTCGACCTTGATGACGCGGGCTTCGATTTCGTCGCCAACTTTGATGACGTCTTTGACCTTCTCCACGTGGTCTTCGCTGAGTTGCGAAATGTGGATGAGGCCGTCGATGTCACCTTCGAGGGAGACAAACGCACCGAAGGATGCGATTTTCGCAACCGTGCCTTTGACGAGGTCGCCGACCTTGAATCGGTCGTCGATAGCGGACCATGGATCACCTTCGGTTTGTTTGATACCGAGGGAAACGCGTTGGTTTGCTTTGTCGATCGCGAGGACGATGGCTTCGATCTCGTCGTTCTTTTTAAGAACTTCGGAAGGATGGTTGATTTTGCGTGTCCAAGACATGTCGGAAACGTGGATCATACCGTCGATACCTTCTTCCAACTCCACAAACGCGCCATAAGCGGTAAGGTTGCGGACAGGTCCGGTGATCGTTGCGCCCACTGGGTAACGGAGTTCGATTTCGTCCCATGGGTTGCCTTCGAGTTGGCGAACACCGAGCGAGATTTTTTGTTCCTCGATGCTGATGCCAAGAACCACTGCGGTGATTTCCTGACCGATCTCGAGAACGTCGGATGGACGGGTGATGCGTTTGACCCAGCTGAGCTCGGAAACGTGCACGAGGCCTTCGACACCACGCTCGATTTCGATGAACGCGCCGTAAGGGAGAAGTTTGGTAACTTGTCCTTTGACTTGCTGACCGATTGGGTATTTGCGCTCGATGTCTTCCCATGGATTGTCGGACATTTGCTTGAGGCCGAGCGAAACGCGCTCTTTCTCACGATCCACGTCGAGGATGACAACATCCACGGACTGACCGATGTGAAGCAATTCGGAAGGATGGTTGATACGGCCCCATGACATATCGGTGATATGAAGGAGTCCGTCCATGCCTGCGAGGTCGACGAATGCACCGAAGTCGGTGATGTTCTTGATCGCGCCGACGACTTTGTCGCCGATCTTGACGGTTTGAAGGAACGCTTGGCGTTGCTCGGAGCGCTCGGCTTCGATAACTTCGCGGCGGGAAAGAACGATGTTCTTACGCTCGTCGTTAACTTTAACGATTTTGAATTCGTAGACGTTGCCCACGTATTCGGAGAGATCTTTCGGTGGAATAATGTCCACTTGTGAACCGGGAAGGAAAGCTTCGACGCCGACATTGACGGTGAGTCCGCCTTTGACAACTGCTTTGACTTTTCCGCGAACGAGGCCGCCGTCTTGATAGACTTTGACGATCTTGTCCCAGTTTTGTTTGTAGGCGGCTTTCTCTTTGGAGAGAACGACCATGCCTTCGTCGTTTTCGAGGCGCTCAAGAAGCACTTCGATTTCGTCGCCGATTTCGATTTCTTCATCCTCGAACTCGTTGGATGGGATGGCACCCTCAGATTTGTAGCCGATGTCCACGAGGACGATCTGCGGGCGGATTTCAAGGATGGTGCCTTTGACGATGGAACCTTCACGGAATTCCGTGAATTTGGAGTCGATCAAGTCGCTCAGTTCCTTATTAGTTGGTTCTGCTAGTGCAGTACTCATATTTGGTTAATGGTTTGGTTAGTTTGTTTACGTTTCCCTTCCGACAATTGCCCCGGAAAAGATGCGTCTGACGGGCACCGGGGCTCCAACCGCTCGCCAGACAAAAGAAAAACGGAGGGCGAACCTAGGGGACCGCGCTCCGTTTGCAAGGCTAAAGATTGCTGTGAAATTCAGCCGTTTTTGCTTAATTAATAACAATCGTAAGGACTTGAGTAATAATGTTGATGATATCTAGGCCTGTTATAGCCATCATTACTGTTGCGGCCGATGGAGTAAGCTAAAAGACCTGCTGCTGCGACACCCGCGACGGCGATTCCCGGATCCACCGCTTGGCGAGGATTTCCATAAGAATCATAGGTCGTGTGGCAGCTCACCGAGGAAATTGCGAGCGCCCCCATTAATGATAGTGTAATTAGCTTTTTCATGAGGCCAATTGGACAAGCATCCCTCAGATAAAATTCATTCTATCTTTTCTTACAAAAACACCCACTTGCATTCCTGGATTCGCCCGCCATTTTCCCAACATGCTTTTTGCTCCGAAACCAAACTCCGCTCTCCTTATCGTCGGTCACGGCTCCACGGAGAACCCGGATTCTTCCACCCCCTACTTCGACCACGCCCAAGAAATCCGCAGTAGAAACCTTTTCGCTGAAGTTCATGTCTGCTTCTGGAAGGAAGAACCCTCCATGCGTGAGGCATTGCTCATGATCGATGCCCTGGAGGTCTACATCGTGCCGGATTTCATTAGCGAAGGCTATTTCACTCAAGAAGTCATTCCGCGTGAATTGGGATTGGAGGGCCACACCACCATTCGTGATGGAAAAACCCTTCATTACTGCCTTCCCGTAGGAGTGCATCGCTCGATGACCGATCTCATCATGCGTCGCGCACGTGAGGTTGCTCCGGAAGCCGATCCGAAAGACACCACCCTGATCATTACCGGACACGGCACGGGCTTAAACCAAAACTCCACCAAGGCGATCAAAGACCAAGCCGAACTCATTGCAAATTCGGGCGCGGGTTACCGCTGCGTCACGGATGCATACATGGAGGAGGCGCCGTTCATCGCGGAGTGGGATAAAATGTCGGAAACCCAAAACGTTGTGGTCGTCCCGTTTTTCATCTCAGACGGCCTACATTCCTATCAGGATATTCCTGTGATGTTAGGAATTGAGCCAGAGGTCGGCCCAGCAGCTAGCCAACGCGCTGTGTTCCGCCACAACCCTCATCATCTCAGAGAAAAAACTCTCTACTACTCCTCAGCCATCGGCACAGAACCTCTCATCGCAGATGTCATCCTCGATCAGATCATGGACTTCGATGCGAAACATTCGCCTCAATCTTCAGAGACAAACTCCGACATCAAACTTGCTGATCACTTAAAAAAACTCATCCGCAACGGCGTCAATCAGATTGGCCAGATTCAAATCCTGCGCGATTACTGCGAGTTCGAATACGCACTTTTCCACATCGAAGACGAAGACTTAGCAACTCAACCCGCTTATGGCGGACTCGATCATTATCACGGCCCGGAAATGTCGCGTGAACTTTCTACCTACGCAGAAGACGGCGAATACCGTTTCACCAAAGGAAAAATCAACCTACGTCGTGGTTGGGTCATCACGCTAGATAATGAGCAAGATCTGTTGCGCGCACTCGATCAGTTTTACCCCGCCTGCACCGCGCTTTTCATCAAACATAAGGATGGCACGCTGCCCATTGAAAACCTCCGTGATAAACTCGCCAGACAGACCGGCATGTATCGTTACGCGGGAACCATTAGTGACCAAGGCGCACAAAAACTCATCCAAAAAGTCTGTGGCCCCGCTCACAACTGCGCCAAAAAAATCCTCTGGAAACTCGACGAACAAACTTCCCTCGAAGACAGCGAGGCCTCCCGTTTCAACGGGATTCCCTACAACTCTCCGGAAAAACTCGCCATTCCCCTGCTATGCCGCGAAGCCTGCAACCACTTCGTTGCCGAGTGCCGCAAGGCTGCGAAAAGAGAATTCGACTCTGCACAGAAACAAGAAACTCCATAATTTTCTGGCGTCTTTTTGAGGCATGTTTGAACATCGCCAAAAATTATGGACAGCATCGACCAGCTCATCGCCAACAATGCCGATTGGGCAGAAAAAATGCGGATCAACGATCCGGAATTCTTCACTCGCCTCGCACAACAACAAAGCCCCAGATATCTCTGGATCGGCTGCTCAGATTCACGCGTACCCGCCAACCAAATCACCGGCCTACCTCCGGGCGAAGTTTTCGTCCACCGCAACGTCGCCAACGTCGTGCAAGAAACCGATTTCAATGTCCTCGCCGTCATGCAATACGCCGTGGATGTACTGAAAGTCACCGACATCATTGTCTGTGGTCACTATGGCTGCGGTGGCGTAAAAGCTGCGCTAGAAAATTTCCGCCACGGAATCATCGATAACTGGTTGGCGCCTATTCGTTCCCTCACTCGTGTTCATAAAAAAGAACTCGACTCACTCGAAGATAGTTCGCGTCTCGATCGCCTTTGCGAACTCAACGTCCTCTCGCAAGCCCGCCACGTCGCACGCACCACCATCGTCGAAGACGCATGGGAACGCGGACAAGAACTCGCGATTCACTCATGGATTTACCGACTCGATCAAGGCATCCTCACCCCCCTGCGGAAGCCCATCGCGAATTCCGCTGATGTTGAATCCATCTAATTTCCCCACCCCCTAACAAAAACTTATTGTGCCAAATTCAGATAAGAAAAATGTCCGCATAGCTATCGACCTCGGAGCCAGCAGCGGCCGGGTTATCTCAAGCTACCTCGTCGATGGAAAAATTCAGTTGAGCGAGATCCATCGCTTCGACAACCCAGCCATCGAAATCCCTTCTGGCCTTTATTGGAATATTTTTGGTCTCTACCACGAAATTCTAACAGGAATTAAAAAAGCCGTGGATCAACATGGTGAGGAAATCTGCTCGATTGGTATCGATACCTGGGGCTGCGATTTCGGACTCTTCGACGGACAAGGTGAAATCATCGGCACGCCTCATCAATACCGCGACCCACGCATCGATGGAGTTGAGGAGAAAATGCACGAGCTCATGCCGGAAGAGGAAATTTTCAGTTTCACCGGTATCAAAACCAATTTCTACAACAGCGCGCTTCACCTCTTATCCCTTCGTTTAAAAAACAGCTCAGCGCTCTCCCAAGCACGCAACATTCTTTTCATCCCGGACATCCTCGCTTACTGGCTTACCGGCGTGCAATGCGTCGAAAAAACCAACGCCTCCACTTCACAACTCCTCAACGCAGAAACTGGAACGTGGTCGGAAGAAGTGATCGAAGCGCTCAACTTACCTCGCAACATCTTCGGAAAAATCGTCTCGCCCGGCACTGTCATCGGCAACCTGCGCCCCCAACTAAAAGATACTCTCGGACGCTGTGACATTCCCTTCGTCATCGCCCCCTGCCATGACACCGCCTCTGCCGTCGCCGGCATCCCACTCTCCGAGGCCGAGCCGCTCTGGCTCTCATCAGGAACATGGTCGATCATGGGCGTTGAAAAAAAATCCCCCATCCGCAGCGAAGAAGCTCTCTCTTATGGTTTCTGCAACGAACTCGGCATCGACAACACCGTGCGTTTTCTGAAGAACATTGGCGGACTTTGGATCATCCAAGAATGCAAACGCTATTGGGATCGTAAAGGCGAAGTCCACTCTTATGCCGAGCTCGCCAAACGCTCTTCAGACACTCAACCGTTCTTCGCATTCATTGATCCCGATGATGCATCGTTCTCATCACCCGGCGATATGCCCGAGCGCATCCGCCAGTATTGTGAAAAGTCCGGTCAAGCCGTTCCCGAAACCATTGGCCAAATCCTCCGCGTCGCGACCGATTCCCTCGCCCTCAAATACCGGGTCGTCTATGAACGTATTGTTAGACTCACAGGCAGAAACTACGCCCGTCTCCATGCTGGCGGCGGCGGCATCCAAAACCAAGCCCTCTGCCAAGCCACCGCAAACGCGCTTGGCATCGAAGTCCAAGCCGGCCCAATCGAAGCAACATCCTGCGGCAACATCATTACCCAAATGCTTGCGACGGGAGAGATCAAATCTTTCAACGAAGGGCGTGAACTCATTCACCGATCTTTCGATTTCAAAATCTACACCCCGCAAGAAACCGATGCATGGAATGCTGCCTACGTGGATTTTTGCAAAATCATTAACTTGTAAATTCGCCGGATTTTCCGCTAATGCCGATTTCTAACAGCGCCTCCATCAAAACCTCACGCAGCTCAATTGTGTTGGGGCACGTCGCAGCTTTTGCGATGAAACTCTGGAGCATGACCCTTCGCTACAGCGTCAACGGCAAATCTGGCATCATCCAACCGGAGATCGATCCCAAGCCAGTCATCTTCGCGCTCTGGCACAATCGCATTTTCACCATGCCTCCAATCTGGCTCCACACCGGTGGGAAAAATCGATCAACGGTAGTCCTCACCAGTGCTAGCAGAGACGGAACCACACTCGCCACAGCCATGGAAGTTTTCGGCATCGGCTCTATCCGAGGCTCATCATCCCGACGCGCCGTAGCCGCATTGATTGGCATGAAAAAAGCCCTGCTAGAAGGCAAAGACGTTTGCGTCACTCCGGACGGACCCAAAGGCCCTCGTTACCAAATCCAGCCAGGCCTCCTGAAAATCGCTCAGACCACCGGATCAGACATCATCCCCATCCACATCCAATACAGCTCCGCTTGGAGGCTTTCCTCATGGGATAGATTCGTCCTCCCTAAACCCTTCAGCAAAGTCATCGTCACTTTCGATGGGCCCATCTCCATCCCCAAGAGCCTTACCGAAGCCGAATTCGAGACCGCCACTGAAAACCTCGAAAAATGCCTGCTCGCAGGCTGCGACGACATATAGAATTTAGTTAACTTTAGTTAAATTTTAATTGTCATGAGGAGTAAATCCTGCAAAGTCAGGTTTTATGAAGATGAAACCACGCTTTGCATCGCTTTTGGCCATTCTTGTTGCCAGTGCGCCTCTTCTTTCTGCAGGCGAAGTTGAGCGACTCCGAACCCTTGTTTCAGAGCAAGAACTGCAGATTCAACAACTTGAGTTGAAAGTTGCCCAGCTAAGCAACTCCACCCCTCCGGCCAGCACGGCCGAAATTAAAACTGCAACTCAACCGCCCACGGCCGAAACCTGTCCTGAGCCTGCGACAAGTCTTGCATCCACTTACACTGTTAAACCTGGAGACAACATGGTCTTAATCGCGCGCCAACACGGAACCACATCCGCTACGATCAACAAGCTGAACGGCCTGAAAAGCGATGATATCATCCGACCCGGTCAGAAACTTAAAATCCCTTCCTCCCCCACAACTGCATCCACCGAGTCAGTTCAACCTCCGACTCCAGAACCCTCAATCACGCCCCCAGCGACACCTTCGTCGAACACCGTCATACACATGGTTGCCGACAAAGAGACATTCTTCAGTATCGCTAAAAAGCACGATGTTTCAGTCGACGAGCTGATCAAAGAAAACCCAAGCATTAACCCCAAAACACTTCGCATCGGTCATATTATTCGAATTCCAGGTAAACTAGAAGCATCTAGTTCAGCTCCCAGCCCTGCACCTGAGCAAAACTCAGCCCTCTCAAGTCACGCCAATATTCCCATCTCCAGCCAATCGAACTCGGCAAGTCAACCACGCGCATCCGACAAACCTGTAAAAATCACTAAGGAAATCAGCTACAGCGACTTTGCGAAAATTTACAACACCACCCCAAGCCGTCTCGATGAAATCAACGGCCTCCGCCTTGATCCGACAACCATCTTAGCGAAGGGCTCAGAACTCTACATTCCTCAGCAACCATAAGCTCGAATTCTCTAATTAACTTCTTAAATCCGTTAGAGAAATTTCTCTAACGGATTTTTCTTTGAACAGTATCGCTAGATCGGACGACAAAGCACAAACGGAGAGATCACCAACGCCTCAAACTCCGTCCCGCCCTTCTGCCACTGCTCCGCATGCAAATTACCAATCTTCACCATATCACCAGCCTTCAGCCAACTCTCGACTTTCTCAGCATGATTATTTGAAATCGCCTGACCCACCTCAACAAGTGTCAGTTGCGGATCTACAAAAAAGAGCGATCCAGTTAAATAATGCGGCGCCAGATACTTCCAATCCACCGTTCCCGTATATTTCTCAAGCTTCTCCTCAACACTTGATTTATCCTCGCCAATCATCGCATACCGCAGCGGCTCTCGCCTGTTCGATTCATCTGAAACCATACCCACGACGTAATTCCTCCCCATCCACATATCAAGCCCTCTCTTCATTCACTATTCCATGAGCCCAGGCCAACGCTACATCTCCACTTCTGAACCCAACCTCGGCCTCGGCCATGTCCTTTCTGAAGAAAATGGTTTAATCGAAATCTGTTTTCCCACCGCCGAAGACACCCGCACCTATTCCGTCGAAACCGCGCCGCTCGTCCGTGTCCGCTTCGCTCCAGGCGATGAAATTTCCGATCATGAAAAAAATCATCTCACCGTGGAATCGGTCTCCGAAGATCAAGGGCTACTGACTTATCACGGCCAAGGAAAGTCCATCCACGAATCCGACCTGCTCGATTCTCTAACATTTATCAAACCCGAGAAACGTTTGCTCGCTGGCCTCACCGATCATCCTCGCGATTTCGATCAACGCCTCGAAGCCCTTCGCTGGAACACCGCGATCCGCCGCTCTCCCGCCCGTGGTTACACCGGCGCTCGCATCGATCTCATCCCTCACCAACTCTCCATCGTAGCTGAAACCGCCAACCGCCTCTTCCCCCGCGTCCTGCTTGCCGATGAAGTCGGCCTCGGAAAAACCATCGAAGCCTGTCTGATCCTGCATCGTCTTTACCTAACAGGTCGCGCCAACCGCATCCTGATTCTTGTTCCCGAACCTCTCGTCCACCAATGGTTCGTCGAGCTTTTGCGCCGCTTCAATCTCCTCTTCGCCATTTTCGATGAAGAACGCTGCCAATCCATCTGCGCTCATGATGAAGCCGCTAATCCTTTTTCCGATTCCCAACTGATCCTCTGCCCCACCGGATTTCTTTCAGAAAACCCGACTCGCACCGAGCAAGTACGCACTGCGGGATTCGATCTACTCATCGTCGATGAAGCTCATCACCTCGAATGGTCAGCTGAAGAAGCATCGCCCGCATACCAAGCCGTTGAAAGCCTCTCGAAAAAAATTCCCTCGTTGCTACTTCTCACCGCCACGCCGCAACAACTCGGCCCTGAAGGACACTTTGCGCGACTCCGCTTACTCGATCCCGCGCGCTATTCCAGCCTCGAAGCATTTCTCAGCGAAACCGATTCTTACACCCCGCTCGCCACCGCTGTCGAACAACTCAGCCAAGGAAACATCCCATCGAACCTAACTGAATTCATCAAAGGTTCACCGAGCGCAGAACAACATCTCATCGCGCTTTGCAAAGGCGATGAAAGCGCACGCCAGCCGCTCATTTCGGAACTCATCGATTCCTTTGGCACCGGACGCGTCCTATTCCGCAACACCCGCGAACGCCTCACCGGATTTCCAAAACGCATCCCCCTGCTCCACCCATTAGAAAAAGGAACCTCTCCCTACGCTTGGCTCGCCAATCTCGTTCGTGAACTTCCTGTCACCGAAAAAATCCTACTCATCACCAACTCGCCCGAAGCCGCCATCACGGTTCAGGAAAAACTACTCAAAGAAATCCACGTCGAGACCGCGCTCTTCCACGAAGACCTCTCCATGCTTCAGCGAGACCGCAATGCCGCCTACTTCCAGGAGACCGAAGGTGCCCGCATTCTGATCTGTTCTGAAATCGGTTCCGAAGGTCGGAATTTTCAGTTTGCTCGCCATCTCGTCCTGTTCGGACTTCCTCGCGATCCCGAAGTCCTCGAACAACGCATCGGCCGACTCGATCGGATCGGCCAGACCGGTGACATTCACATCCACATTCCCTACGGAAAAGATAGCCGCTCCGAGCTCCAAGCGCGTTGGCTCCACGAAGCGCTCGATGTATTTTCAGAATCACTCAAAGGCGCGACCACACTCGCCACCACTTTATTACCCGAACTAGATGCGCTAGCCGATGCCAGCTACGAATCGGAGCCGTTCCAGAATTTCATGAAACGCTCCGCCAAATTTAAAGCGGAAGTCACACATCAACTCAGCACCGGCCACGATCTTTTGTTAGAACTCGGTGCACCCCCTGCGTCGCAGTCAGCAGAACTGCTGGAAGCCATCGAAACGGCAGATGAAGATGCGCGCTTCGAGCGCTTCACCCTCCGACTCTTCGATTTCCTCGGGCTTGATGTTTCAGATCTCTCCAAACGCGCCTTTCTCTTCAAGCACGGCCACCGCCACTCCGAAGCATTTTCCGACATCGGCGATGAAGGACTCTCGGTCACCTTCGATCGCACCACTGCATTGTCGCGAGAGGATCTTTCTTTCCTCACTTTCGATCATCCTTTGTTCCGCGACGCGCTCAGCCAGTTACTGGATGGAAACTCCGGCAATGCCGCCTTCGCGAGGCTTCCTAGCCCCAAAGGAAAAAGTATCCTACTCGAATGCGCCTTTGTCCTCGAAGTCATCGCCCCAGCTCGCTTGCACCTCGATCGCTTCCTTCCCCCCACGCTCCTGCGCGTGATCGTCGATCACACCGGAAAAGCCCAAACCAAAGCCCCACCTGCCCAACTCCTTCAACCTAGCGACCCACGCCGCATCGTCGCGCAGGAAAGTTTCAAAACCCAACTCTTTCCATCAATGTTAGAAGCCGCAAAAGATGTAGCTACCCGAGCCAGCGGCAAACCCATCGAAGCCGCGCTCGAACTCGCCAAACAAACTTTAGAATCCCAGGTCTCACGCCTAAGCAATCTTTCAGCACGCAATCCCAACATCTCCAAATCCGAGATCGAATCGCTCAAATCCACTCTCAAAGAAACCATCGAGGCCCTTTCCCAAGCCCGGATCCGCCTCGATTCACTGCGTCTGATTTATTGTGCGTGATAGCCGCAGTTGGGACAATCTATGACGCGATAGATTCGGATAATTCCAAACAGCGCTCTTGCGAATTCACCTCCGAAGCATAAGCCTAGCCTCAGTGAGTGATTCTGTAATTCCCATTTCTCCACCCCGCGCATGGGTCGAGATCAATACCCTGAGCCTCAAGCACAATCTGGAAATCTCCTGTGAGATATCCGGCTGCAAACTCATGGCCGTCGTCAAAGCAGGCGCATACGGTCACGGACTGGAAGCTATCTCACGCGTCTTAGAATCCTGCGATATCGCTTTTCTCGGTGTTGCAAACATCGGCGAGGCTCGCCGCATCCGTAACGCGGGTGTGCAAACTCCCATCTACTTGCTCGGCGCAACCTGGGAACAAGAGCGTGAGGAAATCGTCGCCCGCGGCATCACTCCCTGCATCTCCACTGTTGAAGAAGCCACATCCTTTCATGATATAGCCAAACGCCGAGGCGTTCGCTTGGCCGTTCATCTCGCTGTAGATACCGGAATGGGACGCGGTGGATTTCTTCCCAAAGATCTCGCCGATAATCTTGCGAAACTGACGAAACTCGATGGCTTGAGTATGGAGGGAATCGCCTCTCACCTTTCCTCGTCCGATGAAGACGAAACGTTCACACTCCATCAGATCGCAAGTTTTAGTGATACGATGGCAAAACTAGGCGGTGAGGAAAAATTCAAATGGCGTCACCTTTCTAACAGCGGCGGGATACTGGGCTACGCGAATGATGGCTGCAACCTCGTCCGCCCCGGTCTGATGATTTACGGAATTTCGCCCATCCCCGGTTTCCAAGAAAAACTACGCACCGTGATGTCGCTGAAATCCCGCGTCACTCTCGTCCGCACGGTTCCCGCAGGTCACAGCATTTCCTACGGACGCACCTACGTCACCACTCAGCCCACTCGTGTCGCCACAGTCGGGATCGGCTACGGCGATGGCTATCCGCGCCACGTCTCCGGTAAAAACGCGGAAGTATGGATACGCGGAAAACGACATCCCATCATCGGACGGGTCACCATGGATCAAATCATCGTCCGTTTGCCGGATGACTCCGACATCCAATGCGGCGACGAAGTAGAACTCTTCGGCGCAAACATTTCGGCAAACGAGATCGCGATACTCGCTGATACGATTGTCTGGGAATTATTCACTGGCATCACACCGCGCGTGGAACGACTTTACATCGAGTCATAAAAAAAACGTCTACCTCCGTGAGGGAAGTAGACGTTGGAAACTTTCGGGAGTTGAAGGATCAACCCCAGTCGTCATTGCCGCGACCACCGCCGCCGCCGCCGCCTTTGTAGCCACCGCCGCCACCGCGACGATCACCACCGCCGCCG
>JANPJY010000070.1:0-9560 GCA_031425735.1 Akkermansiaceae bacterium
CAAAGTCAAACAACCCGGCATTTTCCAAACGATGGTAAAAGATTGGAAAGGTGTTTCCGAGGAAACCACGACCGGTGTGCATCGCCTCTATCAGATGGCGAAGGCTGGTAAACTTCTAGTCCCCGCGATCAACGTGAACGATTCTGTAACCAAGTCGAAATTCGATAACCTCTACGGTTGCCGCGAGTCGCTGCTAGACGGTATCAAACGCGCGACCGATGTCATGATCTCCGGTAAAGTCGGCGTGGTCTGCGGATACGGCGATGTAGGCAAAGGCTGTGCACAAGCACTCCGTGGTGCAGGTGCGCAGGTGGTTGTCACTGAGGTCGATCCGATCTGTGCGTTGCAAGCTGCGATGGAAGGTTTCCGCGTTCTTCCGATTGAAGATACGCTTGGCTGGGGAGATATCTATGTCACCACCACCGGTAACAAAGACATCATCACCCTCGATCACATGTCGAAAATGAAAGATCAGGCGATCGTTTGTAACATCGGTCACTTCGACAACGAGATCCAGATGGACAAGTTGAACAAAGCACCTGGTGTGACTCGTCTGAACATCAAGCCTCAGGTTGATAAATACACCTTTGCGACTGGTAACAGCATTTACATGCTTGCTGAAGGTCGTTTGGTAAACCTCGGTTGCGGAACTGGCCATCCATCTTTCGTGATGTCTAACAGCTTCACCAACCAGACACTCGCTCAAATCGATCTCTGGGAAAATCGCGAGACCTACAAAGCCGGTCAAGTGACCGTCCTTCCAAAACACCTCGACGAAGAAGTGGCTCGTTTGCACCTCGCGAAAATCGGAGCGAAGCTTACCAAGCTCACTCAAGATCAAGCGGACTATATCGGCATCTCACCAGAAGGTCCGTTCAAAGCAGATCATTACCGTTATTAATTTCCCTTTTTAGGAAATCTTATAAAGCCAGTCGGAGTCATGTCCGGCTGGCTTTTTTGTTTTGAGCTATCGTCTTGTGACCGCTTCATTTCGGAAGAGATAGCGGTCGTTTTATCAAAACGACCCTACCATGGAATATGGAACGGTATGGTCATTTTGATAAAATGACCGTTGTCGAATAGGTGTCCAAAGGGATAGACCCGAATCGCAGTCTATTTTTTCAATGACTGGGGTGGGCTTCGAAGGAGATCGGACTATCCGTGAACGATAATTCCCTCGTGGAAAGTTTTTTCACCTCAATCTCCATGGAAGCAAAATGGACGCCTGCCGACATCGTTGCTACAGATGTGTCTGCGGCATCTTGTCCTGTTCCGATCAGGATGAATCCAGCTTGGGGAGCTAAACGGGTTGCATCGTAATACCACCAGCGACCATCCAGCCATACCTCGAAAAATGCATGGAAGTCAGGCGTGGACAAATTATGCACATACGCACTTCCGTAGCGGGCGGGAATTCCCATGGCACGTGCGAAGGCTATCCCCAAGTGGGCAAACTCCCTACATACTCCAGCGCGGGAGATCAAACAATCCACCGCACTCTTGTAATCGTATGTCGCGTAGGGGTCATACTCGATGTGTTTGTAAATCCAGTTACAGATCGCTGCGACCATGGTGTGACCGTAACTCATCCCACCGAATTCCATTTTGGCGAATCGATTCAGTTTGTCGGACTCACAATACCGACTCGGATACAAGTAGCGCGCAACGCTGGGGGGGAGATCCACAAGATCGGTTTCCCCGAGTTGCCAACATCCATGGAATCCGGGGTCTAAACGGGTCACCTCTGCCTGATATTGGATTTCAAGGACACCGGTGGAAACGCTGATTCCATGAGAACGGATGGCTCCGTGAGGGGAGATCATTTCCCGAAAGGCCCTGTCGGTATTGTTGGTTAATTGCTCATGGATCACCTCCTGCATTCCACATGTATCGACCGCGATATTCAATAAAAGCCATCCCTCTACATAGCAGTTGTAGCGCAGCTTGGCGTTGATTGAGAATCGGTGTGGATCGTCCATGATGTTATCGTCTTTGCTGTAAAATGCCGATTGCACGTTGAAATACAAAGTTCGCGAGGTCGGTGGGGCTGAAATGGGTCAGGTAACCGAGAACAACGTCAACCCTATTTTGTCATTTATGGCTTCAAAACTCTTATGGCTCGTCTTTTCCGAAATGGGTAGGCAGGGTCTGGGAATCACACGACATTACGATTTTGAGCGCATTTAGAACATTGGGAATACCGTCAGATTTGGTTGAGGGCTTGCAGGAGCTGGGAATCATTACGCCGACGGAGGTGCAGGAAAAATCGATTCCGTTTTTGATCAAGAACGGCGGAGATTTTTGTGCTCAGGCACAGACGGGGACTGGCAAGACCGCGGCGTTTGGTTTGCCGTTGTTGACGAAAATGGATTCTCGCAAGCCGGTGATTCAGGGCTTGGTGATTGCTCCGACGCGGGAGCTCGCGAAACAGATCGGCAAGCACTTGTTCCGATATACAAAACACGCGAAGGAGAAAATTTTCATCGAAGTCCTCGCAGGTGGCGAGCCAATGGAGCGTCAGATCTCGAATTTGAAACGTCCCACGCATATTATCGTGGCGACCCCGGGTCGGCTGATCGATCTGATCAAGAAAAAGGCGCTGAGTTTGGTGGACGTGAAGCATCTCGTGCTCGATGAAGCGGATGAGATGTTGAGCATGGGTTTCAAAAAAGATCTCGTCACCATTTTCGGCCTGACGCGTGGACGCCGTAGCACTTGGTTGTTTTCAGCAACGTTTCCTGATTCGATTCAGAGCCTCGTGAAAGGCGCGATGCCTGGGGTTCCAGAAACGATCAAAATCGACAAAGCGCATGTCGTGAACCAAAACATCGATCATCGATTTGCGGTTTGCGGGAAGGATGAGAAAAATGAGTTTCTCGCGGAGTTTCTTCACAAGCGGGATGAAGAACGCGGGTTAATTTTTGTGCGCACCAAGGCAGGGGCGATTGCGTTGGGCAGGCAACTTGAGAAACTCGGGTTTCCCGTGGATGTCATTCAAGGCGATCTCTCGCAACGTGAACGCGACAAGGTGATGCGTGGATTTAAAAACCAGAAAACCCGAATTTTGATCGCCACGGATGTCGCGGCGCGCGGGATCGATGTCGAGGGTTTGACCTTTGTGATCCATTACCAGCTTCCTGAACAATTGGAATATTACACGCACCGCAGTGGCCGCACGGCGCGGGCAGGGAAAAAGGGGACATCGATCGCTTTGATCGATCCTCGTGAACGCAAAAAAATCGGAAGATTTGAGGAAGATTTGGGTGTAACCTTTACGGAAATAAGCTGACGAAATTTCTGCAAAGCAAGGCTTGCGGTATCCAAAGCCCGTCTATACTTCTGCCCCTCCGCTAACCCTTACCTATGAATCCTATTCTCGTCTTCTCACTTTGGTGCCTCGGTGGCTTTGTTGTCGGAGTTATTTTCGCCTCATTTTTTGAATGGACTCTGCATCGCTACGTGATGCATCGCCCGATTTGGAATTTTCGTTATGCCTTCCAAGCGCATGCGGTGGTTCATCATCAAACTTTTAAAGCAGATCAAACGTATCATCTTCAACATGAAAAAGACAAAGAAACCATCCCGATGGCATGGTGGAATGGTCCGGTGCTGATTGCAATTGGGGTTGTGCCGTTTGCGTTGATCTCATGGGCGATAGGTGAATGGGGTTTTACACTCGGCGGTTTCCTAGCATTTGCGAGTTATTACTGCTTTTACGAATACATCCATTGGTGCATGCATTTGCCAAAAGCGCGTCGCGTTGAGAAACCAAGATGGTTCCGTAAACTCAACGGGCATCATTTGTTGCATCACCGTTACATGCACAAAAATTTCAACGTGGTCTTGCCATTGGCTGACTTTTTCCTCGGAACTCTGATTCTGCGTGCCAAGACACGTTTCATGCAGCCAACCGGTCCATCGGTGCCGGATGTGCAGCCTTTGCAATAAGTGACACAATTTACAGGTTGGCGGTAAGGTCTGCGGCTGCGCAAGCTTGTAGCTATGAATGACCCCACAACGCAGCTTGCTAAAGTTGCTTTTTACGACACGAAGCCATACGACCATATTTTTTTCGATCCCCATGCGAAACAAGCGGGGATCAAAGTTCAGTATCATGAGTTTCGATTATCGGAGGCAAATGCGGTTTCCGCAAAAGGGGCTTCCGCAGTTTGTGTGTTTGTAAACGATGTGGTGGACGAAGCTTGCTTGAGTGCTTTGTCTGAAATGGGGATCAAACTGGTGGCATTGCGGTGCGCGGGTTTCAACAACATCGATCTAGAAGCTGCGAAAACTTACGGCATCAAAGTGGTCCGAGTGCCTGCGTATTCGCCATATTCGGTGGCGGAGCACACGATTGCGTTGTTGCTTACGCTCAACCGAAAAATCCACCGCGCATTCAATCGCGTGCGTGAGTTAAATTTCTCGCTCAGTGGATTAGTGGGATTTGATCTTCATGGAAAAACCGTTGGCATTCTCGGCACGGGAAAAATTGGAAAAATCTCCGCGCAAATTTTCCGTGGGTTTGGTTGTAAGGTTTTGGTGCACGATCTTTATCCCGATTCCGCGTGGGCGGAGAAAAACGGCGTGACTTATGTTTCTCAGGCAGAGGTGCTATCGAAATCTGACATCGTCAGTTTGCATCTTCCGCTTAACAAAGAGAGTTTCCATTTGCTCAACGCGGATACGATTTCACAGATGAAAAAGGGCGCGTATCTGATCAACACGAGTCGGGGAAAACTGGTGGACAGCGCGGCAGTGATTGAAGCGTTGAAATTAGGACATCTCGGCGGAGTCGCGTTGGACGTTTATGAGGAAGAAGAAGGCGTTTTTTTTGAAGATCACTCGGCGACCGCTCTGCAAGATGATGTGCTATCGCGCTTGCTGACGTTTCCAAATGTGTTGGTGACATCGCATCAGGCATTTCTCACTGAAGAGGCACTGAGCGCGATTGCGGAGACAACGATCGACAGCATCGCTAGGTATGCGCGCGGTGAAGTAATGGTTAGCGAGCGGACGGTGGTTTGATGGATGTGAATTCCAGCCGATTTCTGAATCCCAACTGGATTAAGTATGATTCATTTTCCCCAACGGGGACAACGGTGAAAGCGAAGGGTGCCAAATGGCACCCTGGTAAAACAATTCCATATCTTGCGTCCCAACGGGGCGCACGGAACTTCGACTTCATCAACGTTCATGTTTAATCGGCCTCCGTGCGCCCCGTTGGGGCACGGATCATTTTATTGAATCCATTCCAGGGTGCCGAATGGCATCGCTTTCACCGTTAGCCCCGTTGGGGCAAAGATAGATGTGTTTAATGCGGTGTCGGAACCGAACCACCGCGATTGCGGATTTTGAGGTTCAGTAATTCCACACTGAGCGAGAACGCCATGGCGAAGTAGATGTAGCCTTTGGGGATTTCGAAGTGGAAGCCTTCGGCGATTAAGGCGGTGCCGATCAGGATCAAGAACGACAGGGCGAGCATTTTTACGGAAGGATGCTTGGAAACAAAATTACTTATGGTTCCCGCAGCGAGCATCATCATGCCGACTGAGATGACGACAGCGAGCATCATCACAGAGAGATGATCGGCCATACCAGCAGCGGTGATCACGGAGTCGATAGAGAACACGATGTCGATGATTGCTATTTGAGCGAGGACCGCACCGAAGCTGGCAACTTTCGATGCCTTTTGCGCGTCCTCATGATCTTCAAGTTTGTGATGGATTTCTTTGGTGGCTTTCCAAATAAGGAAGAATCCACCGATCAGTAGAATGAGACTTTTTCCACTGATACCGAGTAGGCCATCATGTTCAGCGGCTTGAGGAGCCATCTTCCAAAATGCTGGGTGAACGGGAATGGAAAACAGCACGGCTTTGAGGCTCATGATCCAACTGATCGTGGCAAGCAGCATGAGGCGGGTGACCATGGCAAGTGCTAGGCCGATGGTTCTGCCTTTGGCGCGTTGCTCTGGAGGCAAGCGGTCCGAGAGGATGGAGATGAAAACGATGTTATCGATTCCGAGAACGATTTCTAAGAGTGTCAGGGTCAGCAGGGCGGCCCATGCATCGGGTTGGGAGAACCAGGAGAAATCAAACATGATGGTAAGTTATTGAGGTGTGTCTTTGGATAGGATTTTTTCGAGAGCTTTGACGCGTTCGAGGAGATTGGGTAAGCGCCGGACGTGGGCTTGAAGCTTGGTGTCTTCTTTCATTGGAATGGCGGGTTTACCTGCGTAGGCCATGCCGCCGGCAAGATTGGTGGTGACTCCAGCGCGTCCGGCTAGGATGGTGTTTGCGCCAACTGTGACGTGTCCAGCGATGCCGGATTGCGCGGCGACGGTAACGTAGTCTTCGATGCAGCAGCTCCCAGCGAGTCCGCATTGGGAGACAATCAAGCAATGTTTACCGATGATCACATTGTGTCCGATCTGAACGAGGTTATCGATCTTGGTGCCTTCACCGATGACGGTTTTTCCAAAACGTGCACGATCGATGGTGGTGTTGGATCCGATCTCCACATCATCGCCGATGACGACAATGCCGACTTGGTCAATTTTGACATGTTTGCCTTCGGAGAACTCGTATCCATAACCATCCGATCCGATGACCGCTCCGGGATGAATGATGACGCGTGAGCCAATGACGCAACGCTCGGTGATTGTGACATTGGCGCGGATCTGGCAGTTCTCACCGATGATCGCGTTTTCGTAGATCACGGCATTGGGGCCGATTTCTGAGCCATCGCCGATGGTGGCACCATCCATGATGACAGCGCCGGAATGGATTTTGGTTTTCTCAGGATTGAGAATGGCGGTGTCTGAAACGCTGGCAGAAGGATGAACTCCAGGTTTGAACTCCCGCGAGTGATTGGCGAAGTGGCGCACCACGGCAGCGAAGGAGAGGGACGGATTCTGGACAGCGATGAGTGCTGGGCCAAAAGGTTTGAAATCGTAGCCCGCAGGGATAAGCACCGCACCTGCTTTGGTGGCCAGAAATTGCTGCAGATACTTTTCGTTTCCGAGAAAGCTGATCTCTTCAGCGACAGCCGTATCGAGTGCGGCCATTCCGGAAAAGCGAGAACTCGCCTGACCACAAATGATGTTTCCATCGATGAGGTTGGCGAGTTCGGAAAGACTTAGGCTAACGGCCAAAGCGGAAAGAGTTAAATTTCTCCTTACTTATTAGGAGTTGCTGGCTTGTCTGCTGGCTTTTTATCAGCAGGTTTTTTGTCTTCTTCTTTTTTGTCCGCTGGTTTTTTGTCAGCTGCAGGTGCGTCTTTGTTCAGGACTTTAAGTAGGCTTGCGGTGATATCGGTTGCATCTTTGCTGTAAATAAGCACCGGAACTTGTGAAGTGCTCATGCCAGATTTATCGAAAACGAAATCGTAGTTGTCGGTTTTTGATTTCTCTTCAACTAATTTCCGGATGTCTTCCAGAATCCCTTTCATGCGCTGAACCATGTTTTCATTTAACGCTGTGGTGCGGCGTTGAATGAATTCACGGCGCTCTTTATCGAGTTGTATTCCTTCTTGTTGTTGAAGTTGGAAATCCTTGATCAGGCTTTGTTTCTTGGATTCGTTGACGGAAGGATCTTCGATCTGTTTTTTGAAGTTTTCGAGATTGGTTTCAATCTCACGAATGCGGGTGAGGCGGTCTTCGTTGTCTTTTTGAATTTTGGCGCGCTCAAGGTTGATCTGCTCCTGAGCTGCGTTGGTTTGGTAATATTGCTTAAAGAGCTCCTGAATATCTACAGTCGCAACTTTGAGGTTGGAATTTTGAGCGCTTGCCGTGGAAATAATAGATGAGGCGAGTGCTACAGCGAAAAAACGTCTAAATAAGGTCATATCAATAAGAGGTGCAGATGGTTACTGGCGCAGCTTGGGCTGAAATCACGAACCCGTCAACAGGCATGAATGCAGTTATTAGTTAAAAATCATGAATAATTAGGACGACTAAACTGCTTTATATCCATTACCTAGCTGTGATTTTGAGCATGTCACTAGCTGGATTGGCTTCGGCTGGAATGATCCATCTGAAATCGACGCCATTCGCGACGAGCTTTTTTTCATCTTCAAACATAATTTTTGATGTGCCACCGACGGCGACTTGGAATTCAGTGAAATCATAACCGTCTGATTTCATACTGAGACTTTCTGCACCGTCGGGCATGTCTTCATGTAGGTTTGCGCCGATTCCAAAATCGTATTGCTTACGATTGCCTGAAGCGACCGTCGCAACGAATTTATCTCGTTTGATACGTTGTTCGAAAAGTTTGGCTTCCGAGTCCGTTCGCAGGGGATTTTTTACGTAGGGCCTGAATCCAACATTCACGGCAATGTTCAAAGGGTTAGTGAGCCTGCCCTTGTCGGTAATTTTTCCAGTGATAGCAAATTCGTCGCGGGAGGGAATAATGGTGATTTCGAATGTGGCATCTCCAGTAACGGTGCCAGTGTATGTGACAGGTGTATTTGGATTGAGTGCAGGAGTCTGATTCGATTTCAGGGAGGTAGGATCGATCTTTTTGCTAGTGAATTTACCATCGGATTTTGACTCAAGGATTTCAATTTTGAAAACGATGGGGTTACTTTCACTGATGATCTCACCTTTTCTCGTGAGGGGATAAAAAGCTGCTTCGCCATCAGTCATGATGCCGAACTGGAATTTTCGTTGCTTAAGTACGATGAAATAATTTTCCCAAGGCGTCTTATCAATCGATGGAAGCTGGGCGGGGAGGGTGGATGTGCAAGCGAGTATGACTGCAAGCACTAAGGGGGAGGACTTAGTCATGACTTGGATAAAAGAACTCATAACTGACTGGGTGACCAGCAATTTTTTTTCGTTAGATGATTTTTTAGGAGAAAGGCTGCAACTTTCTATTCGCGCAAAAGTTTATCCAAGCATGATGAAAACTCTGCGTATTAGTCTGGCAGTGTCGCTCTTTTGCATGGCAGCGGTTCAGGCACGCGACCCAATCCAAATGGATTTCAAGGTTCAAGATATGAATAGACAGGTCATGGTTTATCCTGCGGTTACTCAGAATAATACAAAGGAAGCGAAGGCAAAAAATGTGCCAGTGGTATTTTGTTTTCACGGCCATGGCGGAGGTTCGAGTCAGGCAGCTAAATCATTCCAAATGCATGAGGCATGGCCGGATGCATTGGTCGTTTATCCACAGGGAGTGCCTACGCCGGGACAACTCACAGATGCCGCAGGTAAACGCAATGGCTGGCAGGCGAAAGCTGGAGATCATGGTGATAGAGATCTCAAATTTTTTGATGTGATGCTAAAAGAGTTAGCGAAAATCTATCAGATCGATTCGAAGCGAGTATTTGTGATGGGTCACTCGAATGGAGGTGGTTTTACTTACTTATTATGGGCGCATCGCGGAGAGAAAATCACAGCAGTCGCTCCGTGCGCATCGCTATCGATGCAAGTTGTGGGACTTCTAAAACCAAAACCTTGTCTGCACATCGCGGCGAGAGGTGACAAGCTCGTGAAGTTCTCATGGCAAGAACGGATGATGAGCGAGGTGAAGCGCATCAACGGCTGCCAAGAAAAAGGC
>JANPJY010000071.1:0-18515 GCA_031425735.1 Akkermansiaceae bacterium
GCCTGCTCGAGTTCTTCAATCGAGCAATTCTCAGCATTGGGAAGTTGGTGCGGACGTGAGATTCGCTAGTTTGTACGAATTCAAACAGTCGTACCAGTCTTTTTATGCGAGTTTCGGAAATTATTTTTGGCAATGGGTCTATATATTTTGTTCAAAAAATCTGATGCTGGAATGTAAAATCTGAAGTGCAGCCCACCTGTCGTAGATATGAGTTTTACGTTTCCATCAACCAACATAATAAGGCATTTAGTCTCTTTATTGGTAAATACGAGGAAACCAGACACCTTTGGAAAACCATTGATTAATTCCTTATTTAACCATTTACCTCCTTCTTTTATAACTATTTTTTCAAACCCATTGCCCTTGATCTCTTCGATATGAACGTCAAATTCGGCAGTAAGTTCATTTGGCAGATCTAATGTAATATCAGCCGTAGCACTAACTATTAATACGAAAATTATTTGTACACAATATAAGATAGTTTTCATGTTCATGCTGGAGTATAAGGTGGGTTTGCAGGGCCTTGTGGGCGGAAGAATTGCGGATTGGAAGGTGGCACTTGCGGTGTTACGGGGGGCTCGAATGGATGCGGAAGTGTTCCGCGTGGCCGGAATGAAGGTTTTATGGGTGATGGAAAGGAAGGCGGGCCGGTGGGCGGAACAATTGGCGTTAATCCTTGTTGGCCGCATTTTTCACAAATGGGTTTCTCATCTAAATCTATTACCTTGGCTTTACTGCCGCCGTTACTTGCTCCTTTTACTGCAAAATCTAATGACATCTGACCGTTCTGTTTGGCTTCAGCAGCAGCTTTATCTTGGTCCTTATCTCGTCCTGCACCTTCAATACGTGTACTCCATGGATCAATAGCTTGGGGTATGACATGTAAAGTCCCGCCCCAAATGCAACACCATTCATCTTCTTCACATAAGCCCAATAAATCCCAACGATTCACCCCATCGTTATTAATGAAGCCGTAGAGATTAATTCCTCCTTCTTCCCCAATCGGATCTCTGGATGGCCATCTGCCTGTGGCAGGATCGTAGAAACGGTAACCGTAGTAGTAAAGTCCGGTGGTGGTATCTAGAGGTTTCGTTGAGAAGCGGTGTGCGAAGTCATTGGATTTTGTGCCGTTTGATACGGTCGCCTTACCAAACGGGTCATACTCGTAGTGTGCCACGATGTTTCCATTGGTATCGAGATATTCGCTCACGTTACCGTTTCCATCGAAGGTTGGGTAGAAGGTGCCGGTTCCATCGGTGACTGCTAGTAAGCCGCCGACTCCGCCCGCTCCTTGCATACTTCCTGATAGATCCATTCCCCATGTGAATGAAGAGTGAATAGTGAAGAGTGAATTTTGAACGGTGTATTTTGCGATTGGGTTCCAGCCGTCGTAGATATAGATGATGGTTGAGAGTTGATTATTGATGGTGGAAGACTCTGCGATTCGGCGGGATTGGGAATCATACACGTAGCTGACGGTTACACCGCTGTTAACTTGGGCTTCGATGAGGCGGTTTTCTCCGTCCCAGACTAAAGTGCTGTTGGCACTCAGGTTTGCGGGAAGCGGATAATTGTAAGTTGTCTGTCCCCATGAATTAGTCCCCATGAATTAGTCCCCATGAATTAATTTCACTTAATTTTTATCTTATTAAATAAAACATTAAATCCTGTTACTTCTGCCCACTTTAAAATAATTTTAAATCCATTTTTTTGACTAGAACTTATAAATTTAATTCTATTGCCATCTAAAATTATATTCAACTCAAAGAAGTGATTTGATAAATTAGTATAATGTTCATTTGAAAAAGACATTCTTTTATTAGCTGATTCAATCTTTAAATCAAGCCTAGGAAATACCAAAAAATCTAATTCAGTATTATAAATTATTAAATCGCCTTTTTTTTCTCCAGCCAAATCCAAACAAAAACAAAAATTAAATAAAATAATCCAACTAAGAAAACAGCAGTCGCTATAATATTTGAATTTTCATTTTCCATATAAATTTTAATTAGTAGTGAAGTTGTCCAACACAACGCACAGATTAAAGTAGTTGTACAAATAGGATTACGTTGATCAAATTTTATACTAATTAATTTTTTATTAAAATCTGATTCAATTTTCCACGATTGAAGATTTGTGTAAGATGAATGCAACTGATTCATATATTACCTTTCATAAAGATTCCAGGATACGCTAGTAAAAACAAAATTTGCTACAATATCAATTTTACCACGTGCGTCTTCACAGCCTAACCATTGGAATCCACCTCTACAGCTGCCTCCGCTACATTTTATCTTAAATCTACACTTTGAGCTTACACTTCCCCTGATATATGCACCAACTTGAGCAATTTGCCATCTTCCTTTCTCAAGGCTAGCATTGCCACCACCAGAAACACTTCCACCAATATTCAATGTTCCGCTTAAATCGTAGTCTTTTGAGCCATTACAACTACTTGTATATGTACCTTCGACCCCAGCACCACCAGATCCGTCAAATCTTAATCCAGCCCAGACACTTGCTTTTAGTCCCCCACCAAGATCTTGTTCTCTATTAAATCCCAATGTAGCTGACACAGAAGCTGTTACATCTCCAGAAGCTGTACCTTTTTCGTATGCACTCGATTCCCAATTTCCATTACAGCATTCGTCACATTTTTCAATTTGAAGTGAGCCTGAAAATGAAATACCCCCGCCTACTGAAAATGGGCCGACTTGTTGAGGCGGTAGATTGAAATTGTAACTCAATGACTTAGAAGCCGTTACGCAATTTCTCTTTGTTTGCGTTAGACCAAGTAGATCCAACTTATTCACCCCGTCATTTTCAACGAAATTATAGAGATTCACTCCACCTCTTTCCTCAATCGGATCTTTAGATGGCCATCTGCCTGTTTCTGGATCGTAGAAACGGTAACCGTAGTAGTAGAGTCCTGTGGTTGCATCGAGTGGCTTCGTTGAGAAGCGATGCGCGAAGTCTTGTACTTTCGATCCAGTTGTGACCGTTGTTTTGCCGAACGGATCATACTCGTAGTGGGCCACGGTGTTTCCGTTATAAGCCAAATATTCACTGACGTTGCCGTTACCATCGAATGTTGGGTAGTGCGTGCCTGAACTGTCGGTCACGGCGAGCAGTCCACCCACTCCGCCTGCTCCTTGCATGGTACCTGAAAGATCGATTCCCCATGTGTAGGTTTTTGTTAGTGCGAAGGTTGTGCTGTATTCTGCAATCGGGTTCCAGCCGTCGTAGATGTAAACGGTGGTTGCGCTGCCAACTGTTTCTGCGATACGGCGAGATTGGGAATCATACACGTAGCTTACGGTTGCGCCGCTGTTGACTTGGGCTTCGATGAGGCGGTTTTCTCCGTCCCAGACAAAGGTGCTGCTGGCGTTGACGTTTGCGGGGAGTGGGCCGCTGGTCATGTTGCCGTCATCGTCGTGGGTGGGATTGAGGGCGCCGATTGCGGTGTATTGGTTTAGGGCGTTGGGAGTATACGACGTTGTAGAGGCGGGCGAGGCGCCCGCGCTCCCGGAAGTGCGATTTCCTATGCCGTCGTATTGGTAGGCGCGGTCTTGGTCTGCGATGCTGCTGTCTGCTTTGACAACTTGGCCGAGGGAATCGTAACCCCATGCGATGTCGCGGGTGGAGGCAAAGGCGGTTCCGTCTTTGTTGACTCCTGTGCGCTGACCGAGGTTGTTCACTGTGTAGAAGTAACTTGAAATGGTGGTGGTGTCCAACTTCTTGTTTACTTTGGAAGCTAGGACGTCGCGGTCGGTTTCGTAGACGTTGCTCACTGTGTGGGCGGGAGATGTTACGGTGGCGATGAGGTTGCTGTTTGGGACGTTGTAAACAAAGGGTCTGTCCCCTTGTGATTACCGAGCCGAAACATGAATTTTCACCGATTGGCACGGCCTCTGCGGTTGGCTGCTACTTCCTGGGCGAATTTCATTTTTCAAATAGGTTGGCATGACCAACGCTATTGGTTGGCGCGTGGGTTCATTATGGGTTCATTAAGTTTATTCGTAGCCGACCTTTTCCCAAAAGTTTTTCCACTCCTCTGGAATGGCTGCACGCTTTTCGAAATAAACATCGGCATCAAAAAATGATTCCATATCCCAATATTCTAAAGACTTAGATTTCTCCATATCAACCAGAAGGTAAACCCCAAAGTAATCACACCCTGTTTTTTTAAGTTCTTCCTTATCATCATTAATAATTTTTAAAACCTGAGCTAGATGCGTTCGGTCGTCATAACTAATAATGTCTCCCACATGAACACTTTCGCCGGTCTTGTATTCCATAGCAATACGATATTATTGTTAGATTTTCCCACCACCTGCAACAGGGACTCTTGGTATCGCTCCGGGTGGAGGCGTGCTGCCAGGAATAGCATGTCCAAATCTACCGCTCTTACAAATACATGAAGGGTAAGGTATTTGGTTCACTTTATAAATATGGACATGAGGGCAACTTCCGCCGTGAGAATGAGTAGTGTGAGTTTCATACATTAAGGATCCGACAGCAGGCATACAAGGCTTACATCCTTTCGGCTTAGGTTTGGGTTTTGGTTTGGGGCCAGGTGGTTTGGGTCTGATCGGTGGTTTTGGTTTAGGAACTTTTCGAATTACACTTACAACCGTGATAGCCACGCGTACGACCACTGCAACACCCACAGCTACCCAATGCCAAACCTCGCCGTTTACATCAATTCCATTTAAAGGACTATTTGGCCCGAATGCATACTCATTATCATTCTCGATGCCATCCTCTTCATTTTCCTCAAGATAGGATAAACTTAAATAAGCCTTGCTGGTTTCATGGCCTATCTCCCCAATCGGATCTTTTGATGGCCAGCGGCCGGTTTCCGGATCGTAGAACCTGTACCCGTAGTAGTAGAGGCCGGTATTTACATCCAAAGGCTTTGTAGAGAAGCGATGAGCGAAGTCGTTGGCTTTTGATCCTGTTGCAACGGTTGTTTTACCGAACGGATCATACTCGTAATGAGCTACAGTAGCTCCATTCGTATCGAGATATTCGCTTACGTTTCCGTTGCCGTCATACGTCGGGTAGTGAGTGCCTGAACTGTCGGTCACGGCAAGCAATCCACCGACTCCGCCTGCGCCTTTCATGCTGCCACTTAGGTCTACGCCCCAAGTGTAGGTCTTGGTTAGTGCAGCCGGTTGCAAACCGGCTCTCCAGTATTCGCCTATGGGGTTCCAGCCGTCGTAGATATAGATGATAGTTGAGAGTTGATTGTTGATGGCGGAAGATTCTGCGATGCGGCGGGATTGAGCGTCGTAGGAGTAAGTGACGGTGCTGCCGCCGGTTACTTGGGCTTCGATGAGGCGGTTTTCTCCGTCCCAGATTAGGGTGCTGTTGGCGTTGACGTTGGCGGGGAGTGGATAAGCAGATGCGTTCCCGTCATCATCGTAAGAAGGATTGATAGAACCAATCGCCGAGTATTGGTTGAGGGCGTTTGCTGTGTAGGATGTTTGGCTGGGCGGATTAAATCCGCCGCCACTGATGCGATTGCCGATTCCGTCATATTGGTAGGCGCGGTCTTGGTCTGCGATGCTGCTGTCTGCTTTGACAACTTGGCCGAGGGAATCGTAACCCCATGCGATGTGGGCGGGGCCGCTTACGCTCGCGAGGAGGTTGCTGTTAGGTGTGTAGGTGTAATTGAATTCTTGGGGGACAGGAATGTCCCCTCTCCTTACTGTACTCAGGCGGCCTTCGGTTGCGGAGTATTGGTACTCGACTCTGTTTTCGATTGCCGTTGAGGACATCGTATTATTGGTTTGGGAAATTTAATTATTTTCTTCTAACCTAACAAATAGTTATCTAACACGGTGAACACATCATTCTCTCAGTCGCATCGATACCTAATTCTTTATTTATTTGGTTAACGGGGACAAGCAGCACGTGGCGGGCAAGCTGTTTCGGTGTTCGGATGATAGGTGAACTTGCTAATAGAAAAATCGACAAATGGGTATGTATCAGGAGTTAGAATTGTGGGATGTATAAGATCTGCTTTTGAGGATTGGCTATCAGGATATTTACTTGTTTTTTGATCTCACATTAGCTTCATAACCAAGAAGCTGGGCGAATTTCATTTTTCAAATAGGTTGGCATGACCAACGCTATTGGTTGGCGCGTGGGTTCATTAGACCCCATTGATTAATTTATTCCACCGCTATCTTAAAGGATTCCTGTTCAGAGTTAAACCAAACCATTCCCCTTCTACTAGTGAGAAAACCGCTAGGAAGATTATTTTTTATGACTCTACCCACATATTCATCTTTTTGTTTAGAATACAAAATAATTTTCAATCCTTTATCGCCATCTTGAAAAGCCAAAAGAGCAAAGTTTCCACCATTCCCAATTGATGTCGCAGAAATTACACCGCCATTATCTAGTATTTTTTTTGCTGAAAGATTCCCATTGCTGTCGATGACCTGAATATGACCATCAGTAGTGATTACACATAAATCATCATTCAATTGAAACATTGAAATTGTTCTTTGAGAAACAAGTGTCTGTGTTACCTCGTTTGTATTACTATCAATGATTGTAACAATTAATTTATCCCTAGAAAAGTAAGCTAATTTATTATTGAACACACAAGGAGCGACTCCTATTGAGGGTTTTGGGAAATTATTTTCGCCACACAATATTGAACTCGAGAGCAAAGATAAAAAAAACGCTAATTTTATACTATTTAGATTATTGCAATATTTTTTCATACTTATTAAAATTATATGTTGATAAGAAATTAATCATAAAATAATCCGAGGAGAGAATCTAGAGCTCTTCCAATTGCATCTACTACCCTGCCTATAGTAGGGCCAGTAGGCGGAGGACTTATCAAAGCGGGTGGAAGGTTACCTGCCTTTAATCCGGTCGGGACACCACCAGCAATACATACATCAACACAAGGGACAAAACATCCAGAATTTATACTGCAAAGCTCTGTGCATTTGTCGGTACAGCAACCTTCATCAACATTTCCATTACAATCTGTGCAAGAATTCCTTAAGCCAAGTCTATCCCATTTATTTACCCCATCATTATTGACGAAGGCGTAGAGGTTCACTCCACCCCGTTCTTCAATCGGATCTCTAGATGGCCACCTGCCAGTTACAGGGTCGTAGAACCTGTAGCCGTAGTAATAAAGTCCGGTTGTTACATCCAAAGGCTTCGTTGAAAAGCGATGCGCGAAGTCATTGGCTTTCGATCCGTTAGATACTGTCGTTTTTCCGAACGGATCATACTCGTAGTGGGCTACGGTGTTTCCGTTAGAATCTAAATACTCACTGACGTTTCCGTTGCCATCGAAAGTCGGGAAATATCGGTCGACTGAGCCAGTCGACCCTACCGTTACCATGAGGAGGCCGCCGACTCCGCCTGCGCCTTGCATGGAGCCTGATAGATCCATTCCCCATGTGTAGGTTTTCGTTAATGCGGGCGGGACGCCCGCGCTCCCTTGGTATTCTGCGATCGGGTTCCATGAATCGTAGACGGTGATTTTTGTGTTAGATTCAATGGTTTCTGCGATTTTGCGGGATTGGGAATCGTACACATAAGTTACGGTGCCGCCGCTGGTTACTTGGGCTTGGATGAGGCGGTTTTCTCCGTCCCAAACTAAGTTAGAGTTGGCGTTTACGTTGGCGGGGAGAGGGCCGCTTGTCTTATTCCCGTCGTCGTCGTGGGTGGGATTGAGAGAACCAATTGTGGTGTATTGGTTTAGGGCGTTTACGGTGTAGGATGTTTGGCTGGGCGGATTCAATCCGCCGCCACTTTGCCGGTTACCGATGCCGTCATATTGGTAGGCGCGGTCTTGGTCGGCGATGTTGCTATCTGCTTTGACTACTTGACCGAGGGAATCATAGCCCCAGGCGATGTTGCGCGTGGAGGCAAAGGCGGTTCCGTCTTTGTTGACTCCTGTGCGCTGACCGAAATTATTCACGGTGTAGAAGTAGCTCGAAACGGTGGTCGTGTCCAACTTCTTGTTTACTTTGGAAGCTAGGATGTCGCGGTCGAGTTCGTAGACGTTGCTTACTGTGTGGGCAGGGCTGGTGACAGTGGCGATGAGGTTGGTGTTTGGGACGTAGGTGTAGTTGAATTGGCTGGGCGGATTCAATCCGCCGCCACTGATGCTTGTGAGACGTCCGTCGGTGGTGCCGAACGCATAGGACACGCTGTTTTCGATTGCCGACGAGGGCGTCGGCGTTCCTAAGGTCCAGCCGGTGTCGCGCAATAGATTGTCTTGGGAGCGGTCGATGACGCGGGTGAAGGCGGGTTTGCCGGGAAGGGTGTAGGTGACGGTTTCGGTGTCGATGGCTAGGGTGGCTGGACTGTAAGTGAACGTGCTGCTAGCGAGACCGTTGCTTTGAGTAACGGGACGACCGAAGTTGTCGTAGGTTAAGGTGATGTCTGGGGTGGTGTCGGAGTAGTTGGTTTCTACTAACATTCCAGCATCGTAGCTGTAAGTCGTGACTTTGGGTTGCGCGACGGATGAACGCGCCCAGGTGCGGGTGGCGATTTGGCCTGCGGCGGTGTAGGTGTAGTCGGCTCCTTTGTTGGCTGCGTCACGCTTAGCTAGTAAGAAGCCGCGTGTCGGGCTGTATTGCCAGGTGGTTGTGGCGGTTGCGGTTCCGTAAGTTGTCATGCTAATCTGGCGACCAAGGACGTCATAAGTGTAGGTGACGCGATAGGTTTGGTCGCCGGTGGTTTCGATGACTTGTCCGGCTGCATCGTAGACGGTGGTGGTGATGTTAGAGAGAGTGTTGCCGTTTGCATCTAACGAATCGGGTGCGTCGGTGGTGAGGGTTCTGCCCATCACATCATACGTGAACGAGGTGGTGCGTCCGCCGGGGGCGGTGACGCTGGTGACTGCTCCGCTTTCTAGGTAAGTGCCCATGGTGGTGGTGCCGGTGCGGGAATCGGTCTGTGTGAGCACTCGGTCGAAGGCATCGTAAGTGGTAGTTGAGTTTGCTAGTGGCAAGTTTTCCGTGTTCAGGGAAGAAGAGCTTACTAAGAGGCCGTGGGTGTAGGTGGCGACGGATTTTGTTCCATCGGGTGTGGTGGTGGTGATCGTCCATGCGCCATCATTGGGGAAGGTGCGGGTGCGGGTGCTGATAGCGTTACCAGCGAGGTGATCGATGGATTTTGCGCGGTAGCCGTGAGTGCCGCTTAGCGAAGTGGAAATCAGCACGCCGTTTACGGTGGTGCGGGAGCGCTTGGCAACGCCCGTGAATGGATCGTTGACAACGTCTTGCTCGGTAACGGTGATGCTTTGTTGGCCATTTGGCATGGGGCTGGTGGTGGTGGTTTGCTCGCCTTCTGCGTTATAGGCGTAGCTCACGGTGTTGCCGTCGGGATCGGTGGAGCTTGCCATCTTGCCGCGTGAGCCTGCGGCGGCGCTACGGGGGTAGTAGGTGGCGCTGGATTGCGCGCCATCGGCTAACAAGGTTTTGAAAGGTCTGCCAAGAGCATCGGCATAGCTTTCGCTCCACTGGGTGCTGTTGGCTGCGGTGCTGCGGGTGACGATGCCGCCGCCGTTCTCGGCGTGGAGGTTTTGGTCAAAGGTGGAAGTGCGGCCAAGCTGATCGGTGGAGGATTTTTGACTGCCATCTAAGAAACTCTGGCTGCTAGCCGTGGTGCCATCGGGGAAAGTCATGGTGGTGACTGGGCCGACGGTACTGCTGTAAACCGTGACGGATGAGGAGGTTTCAGGGTTGCCATCGCCGTTGGCGTCGGGGCTGAGATTGGTGGAGCTAAGGCCATCGAGGCTGCGAGTGGTGGAGCCGAGGAAGAGCGATTGGCCGTCTCTAAGCCGGGTCTGGGTGGTGGTGAGGCCAGCAACGGTTGTGAAACGGGTGTCCTCTGGTGATGTGGAGGATGCTTTTCTAACAACTTTATAGACGCGTTTGAGGCCATCACGGAAATACTCGGTGGTGGCGCCCATGCGGTCCCGCGAGAAATTAAGACCGCAGCAGGCGTATTGGGCGATGTCATAGTCGTTCACATCGGCGTTGAAAATGCGTTTGACCGGACGGCCGATGATGTCGAATCCGGTGGTTAGATCCGTGTCCCATTGCTCGATGTTTAGCCCGGAAGAGATGTCTTTGGTGATCTCCGCGATGGGGATGTTCCCGAGCCCATAGGTGGTTTTGACCTCGGTGCCTGCGGTGATCCCGCTTCGGCTGCCCGCACCAGTGCGGGAAACGGTAACCAAATTGCCGCTAACCGTGGAGTAGGAGTAAGTCGCGGCAGTGCCATCGCTGTTTTCGATCCACTTGATGCGGCCTGTGCTGGGGACTGGTGCGTTGTCGGGGAAATAGCCGGTGGTGGTGATGTGCCAGGCGCTGCCGTCCCATTCTTCCGAGGTGGTGATGGTTTCTGTGGCTTGGGAAGTCAACGTGGTTTTGGATTTGGAAACGAGCTGCCCAGCCACGAAGTTTTCCACCAAACTCTCATTCGCGCTGCTGGTGGTGACAGATTTGCGGGCGTTCTCGCGCTGATCCATGGTGAGGTCTTTCCAACCCGAATACTCGGTGACGATGGAAACTGGGTTGTTGGCCGAGATGATGTATTCGTTATAAACCCATGAGCCATCCGGACGAACGGAGGATTGAAGGCGGCCGTGGACGGACGGGTTGGTAGGGGTATCAATGTAGGTGTGAGTCGTCGTTTGCGGGGACTGCCCCGGGACATCGTAGGCCTCCGTGATAGACATCAAACGCTTCATTCCCAAATTACCGCCCGTCACCGTGGTTGAGAAGTCATCGTAATTCTCCTGAGTTTTAGCGGTGAGAGTGAGGCCACCAATGGTGCCAGATGCGCTCACCGAAGAAGTTAAAACCTCGCGGGTGATGGTGTAGTCCCATGCCTTGGCTCCGCGTGCGGAGTAGGTAAGGTTTTCCTGAGAAAGCAACGACCCGCCAGTCCCTTCCCCCGAGAAGAGCTTGGTGGTGACGGTGGCGGGCTTGCCGTTGCTGTCGAGGGTTTGGGTGATCTCGTTGGTGATGGTTCTGGTACCAGAAACACCGATGGTTTCTTTCTGGATGTAGAGGAGAACATCGTTGGCAGTGGAGCCGTCTGGACGCTTGAAGGTGACATCTGTTAGCGGCGTCTTAGTGACAAAATTGGTGGTGACGTAATAGCCGCCGGATTTTGTTAGGGGTGCAGCATTGCGTTTCCAAACTCGCACACGCCAGCCGCTTTCTGGTGAAGGGAGAACGTCGATGAGCGCAAACGCATCGTCGGTAAGGATTTGGTGGATGTATTCGGGAAGACCGTCGACCGCGGGTTTTTTGAGAGTTTCGAATAACGCCTCGGACTGAAGAAAGAGTGCAGATGGATGGAACGTGGTGGCTGAAATTTGCGGCTGGGAGAGCTCCAAGCTGATCTGGATCTGCTGTAAGGGACTCGAAGAAAAGTAGCGGCCGTAGATCTCTTTGAAAGTTGGCAGATTGCCATTCATATCGTAAGCCCCTTGGCTGAAACTAGATAAAGAAGAAGGCTTGGCATAGCGGGCAAGCCCTACGTTGATCTGCCATGCGAGGCTCTCGACTATTAAGCCACCTGCACCACCCGTGCTACTGCCACTAGTACCGCCACAGCCATTATTGCCGCCGCTACTACCACAAGGACCGCCGCCACCAGTTGGACAACCACCGCTACCCGGGCCGCCGCCTGGGTGATTAGTGCCTTGGACAAGGGCGGTACTAAAAAGAAAAGTGGTGGCAAGTAGTAGGCGATGTGATGGAGTCATTGGGGGTGAAAGAAGAGATTGGAGATTTGAGATTGGAGATCCGACTTCGCTAAAGCTACGACGGACAAGTTAGGAGATTAGCGGGGGTTTGCTTGGGCGAGGCGGGAGTTGAGGGAGTTGATGGCGTCTTGGGCTGCGTAAGAAAGTTCTGGGTGAGCGATGGAGATATCCCGGAGTTTTTCGAGATCCGCAGCTTCACCGCACTGTCCGAGGACGGCTATGGAGGGAAGGCGCAGGGAGGATTGGCCGTTTTCCGCGTAGGCGATCGTGCGAATCACAGGGCGAAATTCATCGGGAGCAAGGACCCCAGCGGCTTGGATGGCGGAAACGCGGACAGGTGTACTGAGCATGGAATTTTCTTCTAAAGCCCGAGTCAGCCATGGCTTGAGGGTATCGATGGATTGGCTGCAATCGATGCCGCCGGGATGGCGGGCGAGATCCATAAACATCATCAGGGTTGTCCCGGGGATATTGGTTTGCTCAAGCTCTGGGTCAATGGCGGCAGCGACGAGAGACTGGAGGACATGGGCGGTGATTTCTGGTGAGGGTCGTGCAGACGGACGGAGCGCATCCTGAGCTTCCTCTGGAGCTTGCAGCGGACGTAGGGTGAGCCAACCCACGAGGTGTTGGACGGCGTAATCTCTCACCACCTCTGGCTGGCGTGAGTCCTGAAGCACTTGCAGCAGAGCGGATGAAAATCGCTGTGGGTCGGAATCATGACGGCGTAGCTGCTCCATGATCTCATTGACAATAACATAGCCGTGCTCGGGCAGCTCTCCTTGCGGGGCGCCATTGGCCATGAAACGGTAAAGCTCGCGGATTTCAGGTTCGCCACATTCCTCGTTAAGAGCATTGCGGAGAAGATCAATGCGGAGCTGCCATGGCTGCCCAGGATCGGTGAAAAATGCCAGCTTGGAAGGCACCGAGCGTGGCCGAAGGCTGGATTTCAACCTAGCCGGCTCCAAACGCGCTACGGTGTCCGGCACCGACGGCGCCCGCATATTCCACACACAAACCCCTGCCCCGCCCAAAAAGGCGAATCCGATGAACGGCAGGGATTTTCTCAAGAGGGAGGTCATGGAGGAGATAAAGTTGATAGTTGGAATTTCAACGAGTGCCTAAATAGCTGCCCTTACGATCATAAACGTTCACGGAATGGCAATAGCCACCTGGCAATCCGATCGGGAAGAGAAATTCCATATTCACCGAACCGGTAGAGAGGTCGGCGGGATAGATCTTTCTCAGCGTGCTGCCGTTGGGGAACATCACCCCTGCTCGGTTGATGGACACTTCAACGCTGGCTCCCTGCGGCAGGTTTAACACTGTGAGCGGGGAGGTGTAAATTTTGTAGCCCACCACACTCGACGAACTCACGGATGTGAGGTCATTTTCCAATGCGTCCGAAACTCCGATAACATTGATCCGCTGCATTGCGAGAATGGGTCCGCCCTGAGCCAATCGCGCTGCAAGGCTAAACTCTTCGGTTTGACTGGCTAGAACGCCGACATTTGTGAATGAGGTGCCACTGCGAGCTGGGAACAAGCGGCAAAGGCTTTCTGGGGCGTCGAACGCGACTTCCGGTGAGACGTTGTATGAAAGCGTCCGGAGGCGGTTGTTGAGCACATCGACGATGTCAGATATGATCGTGGGTGCGCCGATCACTTTTACAGTGAGCACAGCGGCTACTCCGCTCTGCAGGCTGCCGTTGACGGTGAAAGTTCCCGCATTAGGGAAAGCTAGCGTGACTGTCTGCCCTCCGCTGAGATTCCATGATCCGCCGGTTGAGGAGGTGATCGTGGAAGATAAAGTGGGATCCGCACTCCAGGCACCAACGCGCAAGGAATCCCCCCGACGGATCGTTAGAGTTTCCGCATCCATCACATTGGTGGCCTGCCAGATCAGTGAGCTTGAAGTTGCGCTTCCTTGCTCATATTGAACGGCGTAGGGCTGGGACTCCGGTTGATTGCTCAGTGGCAGGTCGACGAACCAATGCCCTTTGCCCATGCCATTAGTTGCTGGGATTCCATTGACCGTCACTGTGCTAACATCCCGAGCGTAACCTTCCATAAATACGGGCGAGGTACGGGTCGTCCCAATATTGGTGATGAGGTGATTGCTTTGAGCAATCATTCCGGCGGCATCGTATGGGGCGTAGATTCCTAAGGAAATTAGGCGAACGGTTCTACGGGCAATCGTGTTATCTACCAGGACGGAGACTTGGTGGTTTCCGGCAGTGAGCCACGGAGTGAGAGCCTGGAGCATGCCCATTTTTCCCGTGCCGTAACGGACGTTCTGGCGGACGATGATTTTCCCATCCACTTTGATCACAATCGGAACCTCCTCGTTGCCGTAGCTTAAGCCCATCAGTTCGGTATGGAGGCGCAGCAACCAGTTTCCATCTGTCGGCACGGTAATGTTCCATGTGGCTTCGCCTCGGAAGCTGTTCGCTAGCAACCCGCCGGAAGTCATGGTCCATGCGGCCGATGAGCTGGCAAGAACAGCGAGATCAACATTACTCACGAGAGTGTCGTTAAAGATATTAACGGCCAATGGATCCGAGCCATGTCCATTCACTTCTTCTCCATCACTGACTCCATCGTTGTCGGTGTCCGAGTTGGCCGGATGAGTGCCGAGCATAAACTCCTCATGGTTACTGAGGCCATCTTTGTCGTAATCGCCAAACTCACCTTGGCGCTCCATATCGATGTTTCCAGCATCCGTGATACTCAGGCCGTGGGCTTGCTCCCACGCATCCGGCAACATATCATCATCCAAGTCTAAAGGTGATGAGAAATTGGAGCTTAAAAACTTCGCTTGGATCGTCGTCCGAGGGCCGCCGCGTTTAGCCCAGGCGATACTGACGTGCGGCGGAGAGGCGTGACCAAATTGGAAATCCGCCTCCATATAATAGGCCTTACCTGCCTCCAGAAAGACCTCCTCACTCATCTGGAAACCAAAGCTGTCCCATAGTGTAGGTGAGTAATAGGCTACTCCGTGACCAGACCCCAGCTCAGTGGACATCGCGCAAAGGCGCTGTTTGTGAAAGCGGCTATCAGGCACCGTGGAAAGCCATAGCTCGGCACTCTCCGTAGTGGCGAGCCAGAAGCGGTAGTAGCCGCTTTCTGGAGGGGTGACAGCTCCGCGTATCCGCCCAGCGGAATAGGTAGACATGCCAGTGATGATGGAGTTGATAGAAAGCGCGCTGGAATCCGGTGCACCGAAATAACGGGTCCTCTTACGGGTTTCTCCCAAGCTGTAGTAGGGCATATTGGTGTAGGAAGTGCGGGTCAAACATCCTGGATCGCCGTTGCCCACAAAGGGATTAGTATTTTGAAGCGCCTCTTTGAGGTTATTGCGCGAGTCTCCATCGGGATCCGCAAGGGCACTAAAGTTCCCTGCCTGATAACCAGCAGGAAAACCATGGGTGTTTTGCCAGCTATCTGGATAACCGTTATCATCCGCGTCATCGGTCATAGAGGGCTCGTAGGAACTCATCACATCAGCGGACACAGGGGTGCGCAGGCCGCGCTCAGATTCGGTGGAGTTTGTGCGCCCCCAGACGTTTAATTCCGCAAGATGTAAGCAGTAGTTTCCGTCGCGATTGGCACCCAGCAATTGGATTTTCACTTTGCGCCCCATAACCGCTTCGGGCAATTGCCAGCGCATAGCGCCCTGAACGTAGCCGCTTGTTAGATAATAATCTTGTGAAGCTACAACCGCGTTCGCGGCGTCCAAGATACTCACGCGGAAGTTCGACAAACGATTAGAGTAACCGTTCAGACGGTTGATCAACTCCACGCAGTCCACCAGTCGGTCCTGGCCCAAATTCACCTCTACCCAGGATCCGGGAATGTTGGCGGTATGATTCATCGTATTGGACTTGCCATCGATCATCAACGAAGCGGGGTAGCCACTGGTGTAATCGGAAGATTGCGTTGCGACCACCGAAGGCTCCTGTGCCCAGTTTTTCAGAGTCATATCAGGCCCGAAGGCTTTCACCTCAGCTAGATGCATAGAGTAGCTATTATCTCGATTCTGCCCGAGTAACTGAATTTTCACGCGGCGCCCAACCACGGGCTGAACCAAGGTCCACGTCTCCGTGAGACCCACCGAACCCTCGGATGGATAGAAATCCTGTGCGGCCACGACGGCTCCATTCGCATCCTGCACCGTGACCCGGAAGTTTGATAATCGGTTGAAGAAACCATCCTGCCGGTTCACGAGTTCAACGGATGAAATCACGCGGTCTTGCCGGAAATCAACCATCCACCATGCGTTCACATCACTATTGCTTTGAAAGTAAGTCGTTGAATTGCCATCCAGCGCATTGGCAGGATAAAACGCGCTACCCAAATTACTCGAAGCCGTCGCCACCGCTCCATTATTTGCCGTGGCCCAATTGTTAGTCACATCAAGATCCACACCCTGCATCGCCCATGCCACCGAGGCATGCCCGCCACCTGTGCCAGCCTTCTGGAGGAGTTCGACATAATATGATTGCCCAGCTTTCATGTATTGGGGTAACGAGCGCTGCGCGTAACTTTGATCCCAATTCCCCTGTGTTGTGGAAAGACTGTCACTGAGTTTGCGCGCATCCCATTTGGAAGTGTTGGGAGAAACGAACCATTGCGCCTCATAATTACCGGCCACCCAAAAAGTATAAACCCCAGTGGTAGATGGAGTGATATAGCCGCGGGTGCGAGCACCGTAATTATTATCCTGCGACGAGTATGAGGAATCCACCAGTGCCGTAGAACTCGGAATCTGATAGAAAGAAGGCGACTGGGTCAAATTGACAACATTCGAACCAGCAATCCCGTTCCACGACTGTCGCTGCCATTTTCCCGAGACTGGCGCGTTCTGCGCGACGGCGGCAGAGCAGTAAGCCAAAGTGGCGACCAAACTCAAATTAAAACACAAAGATAGGCACCAAGAAGTGCGGGGGGGCAAATTCATGTTGGGACAAAGGCCTACACGCTGAGACTTGTCAAAATTAAAAATGCGTGTTTGTGAAAACAATTCGTCACATAGTTAGAAATGTTGATTTTATAACATTTCTATCCCCTACCCACTCCGAAGCGTCTATCGATGTCCTTGCGATTGAATTCTGTTAGAGTGGGGCGCCCGTCTGCGGCGCAGTAGGGTAGGTCGCATTCAAACAGTTCTTCTAAAAGGCTTTGCGCTTCCACAATGCGTGGGACGACTCGCTTTGCGGCTTTGCTGGCGATGATTCTTGCGAGTCTTTCGAAAGTGAATTTTCCGGCGGATGCCGGGCCGTGCAGGGTCTCTTCTAAAATCTCGCTGAGGAAAAGTTTCGGGTCTGCCATTTCTAGAAACGCTGGGAGGCTGCGGAGCTGCAATGTATTTCCACCAAAAGCCTCCACTTCCAAACCAGCTTCCAACAACGCGTTTTTCTCGCGCAGCAAATGATCGAGGTCGCGGGGATCCAGCTCGATCAAAACTGGAACTAACAGATTCTGTGTTTCCATGCCCTCTTTCTGAGCTTTGGTGAGTTGCTCGAAAATGATCCGTTCGCGCGCGGCTTTCGGATCGAACAAGACCAAGCCGCTATCGCTTTCAAAAATGACATATCGATCCTGCAACATCCCGACCAAGCGGAACTGGGGAGCTTTGGAAAGTCGGACTTCGATTTGCGAATCGTCCACCGCCGTCATGCTCATTTCCTGCTGCGACGGATGAAACATCGCTGCACGTGAAACGACTTTTTCTTCGGGCTCGATGATGAACTCGGAATCGTTTGTAGGTTGTGGCAGCGGGCTGCGCGGGCGCGGCTTCAAGCAATCGGCGACGGCTTGGGAAATCAAATCTCGGATTTCATGCGGGCGATGAAACCTCACTTCTTTCTTCGCAGGATGGACATTCACATCGACCAAATGCGGTTCCATTTCCATCCACAACCACGCCGCTGGATACAATCCATCTTGAAGGTTTCCGCGAAAGCCTTCGACCAATCCTTTCGAGATCGCCGCGTCTTCGATCGGCCTGCCGTTGAGGAAAACGAATTGGTGACGTCGGCCCTTGCGCGCGTGTTGGGCGGGAAGAATGAATCCGCTGACCTGCATGCCGGATCCCATAGCCTCAGGAATTTCCACCAGCTCGCCACCAAGTTCATTTCCTAACAACTGTCGCACCCGATCCGCCGTGCGGACGACGCCGGGGAGATCAAAAATCGTCCGGTCATCTTTTCTGAAACGGAAACGCACGCCCGGCGCGGCGAGTGCGTGCAGGCGAAGTTGCTGCTCCACGTAGGCGGACTCGGTGCTTTCAGCGCGCATAAACTTGCGCCGTGCGGGCATGTTGAAAAATAAATTCCGTGCCTCGATTACCGTGCCGGGAGCGCCGCCGGCATCGCGGACATCGCGGAGTTTTCCGCCATCCACGATGATTTCCGTCCCGGTCAACGAGTCTGCCTGACGCGTGACCATGCGGAATTTGGCCACGCTCGCGATGCTTGGAACGGCCTCACCACGAAATCCTAAAGTTAAAATCGACCCCAGATCAGCGGCGGTGCGCAGCTTGCTGGTGGCGTGCCTTTCAAGTGAAAGCAGAGCATCTTCCCGCGCCATGCCGCAGCCGTCATCGCTCACGCGGATCAGGTTCACCCCGCCTTTTTCAATATCCACCATCACTTCCCGCGCTCCGGCATCGAGGCTGTTTTCCACCAGCTCTTTGACCACACTCGCCGGGCGCTCCACGACCTCGCCTGCCGCGACTTGGCTGG
>JANPJY010000072.1:0-9011 GCA_031425735.1 Akkermansiaceae bacterium
GACTGACCCAACATCATGGCTCTTGGGCAAAACCATATTTAGCGGAAGCTTCTTCGTAACATTTCAAAACCATTGGAGCCTCAAGCACACCGTAAGTTGTGAACTCATGCTTGTTTGCACCATGACCAGGCAGATCCGGAATAACGCATCGAAACCCCACCGCGCAGAACCGCTCCGCAACCGCTAGATAATCCTCCTTCATCCCGGTCCGCCCGTGAAGAATCAGCAAAGTCCCAATGATCTCACCAGAAGGCACCAGCGTCATTTGCTTTTCTAACAATTGTCCGCGAATGGTTTCGCCTTTTTTGGAAAAGGCAGCCATCGGCTTCGGCGTGCAAACCAAGCACGGCATCCCATCCGTCGATTCGAATGTCTCCACCGTGAATCCTGCCGGGGACGTTTCCGCAAAAAACTCTTTCGCCTTCACACTCACCGGCCTGCGCCCAGGGGATGCAATCTCCCTCGCACACCACCAAACCATCACCCCAAACAGAATTCCTGCAATCAGCACCAACCAAACCCCAAGCCGAATCAACAATCGTTTCAAAGGAAACGGATGACGCACGGGAGTTGGAACTTCAATATCCATGCATAAGAAACAATCAGTTTCAAATGCCAATGCCAAGCGACATCATGATGAAAAGGTAGGGTCAACTCGCCGAGTTGACCGTGATCATCTTCAATGAAGAATCGAAAGAAAAAGCCTAATTCGAGACACTAATACTCAATCCACGATGAGTGTGACCGAAGCTTCGCCGCGCAAGGCCTTCGAGTAGGGACATGTTAGATGCGCTGCTTCCATCATTCGCTGTGCCTGATCGTGATCCACATCAGGGATCTGCGCATGCAATTCGATCGCATGAACGTATCCTTCGTTTTCATCCTCCATCAAACTCACCAACACCCGCACGGTAGAGTCTTGAATCGGAGTTCCAAGTTTCTTGGCGGCATTCACCAAAGCTCCGTGGTAGCAGGCGGAGTAAGCACCGGCAAACAAATGCTCAGGATTGGGTCCCCGTGTTTCCAGGCCTTTTTCCAAAGGGTTTCCTAAAGTGATATACATCATCCCATCTGGGGATTTCACGGTTCCGGATCGTCCGCCTTGGGAAATCGCTTCTGATGTAAATAGTGTTTTCATACCGTGATGATAGGTGTGTTCGCAGCATACTGACGATAAGATGATACCCTACTTCCGTTACTTCGGTCGCGGCGATTCGAGCGCATCACCGGGCGGCTTGCGGCCTCCTCGCATTTCGGTCACCGCCTCCATCAACGTCTGCGCGGCAATCTCGGCTTCTCCGATAAAAGCCGCATCTCGATCCAGTGCCTCATGGCTGGTGGCATAGGGTTCATAATAGCCGATGTAGCGATCAAAAACTGCAGCGACCCCAGCAGACACAAGCCCCATGTCTGTGAGCCAATCGTGAAGATTGCGCCGCAGACTTTCGATCCCCGATGAATCGCCGTGAGTGATCACCGAAAAAATTCGTCCTTTCAAATGCCTCGGATAGTCCCAGCCCTTGAGTTCGATCGCCTTCGCCTCCGCCGCCTCTTTTCCATGCGTGCTGGTAGGATCGGGATTGCCGCCATCCGCGCAAACGAGGCGATCCATCATGAGTTTCAAAACGCTCGGCGCTTGATACCAATGAACCGGCGTCACGATCATGACTCCATGCGCGGCGACCCATCGCGGATACAGCTCATTCATCCAGTCGTGGATCTGTCCCATGTAGTGATTGGGATAACACGAGCACGGCCAATGGCACAGCGGCATCGCGGTAGAAACGCACGCTTTGCACGGATGAATCTGACGACCGTATTCGGAATTGATCTGACTCAAATCAAGGAAATCCACTTCGAAGTCGCTATGCTTTTCGATGCATTCGCGCACTGCGCTCGTCACGCGAAACGTTTTTGCCATTTCGCTGGCGCAAGATTCATCCGAACGAGGTGAGGCGGAAATCAAGAGGATGCGCGACTTGCTGCCGAGGTGCTCGAAGCGCTGTTGAGCCTCCTGAATGGCCGCGCGCGTCTCCAGCCATTCGAGCGAGAGCTCATGCTCTGGATCAGCAAACTCCGACCCAGCTTTCCGCGATTTCGTATTTTTACGACTGTCGTGGTATGCTTCCCACGCGAGTTCCGAGAGTCGTTGGACTTCGGGCCTAGCCGTGTCGAAAGCAGAATCCATAAACTGGGTCTGATAACGTCGCTCAAACTCCGCGCGTGACAATTTGGTCGAACCTTGTCCGGTTCGAACCGTGGGTATTTCCTCACTCATCGAAACATCCCCCTGCTAGTCCTATGGTGGAAATAGGGACCCGCCAATTTCTGAGTGTACGCACAAGTCAATCATTGGAGCTTCAAGCCCATAAATCAAGTAGGGTTGAACCCTACAAAAAGCACTCAAGAACTCTCTGTGTGTCCAAGCCAGTTTGGCCATCTATTGGACCGCGTGACTCCAGTCACGCTTGATAATGTAGCGCGACTGGAGTCGCGCGGTCCAATCCTAAACCCCTCACTTCTTCTCCAAATGAATCTTCGTCGCATTGATGACGAAATTCTCTTCCGTTGAGCTTTGATCAACGATTCCTGTTAGAGTCACGGAGCTGAGTTCTTTCAGATCATTCACGCCCTTCAACTCGCGCGCCATGACACGGCCGTCTTCACCGAGAATTTGGATTGAGGCGACGCCCATGCGTTTGAGTTCTTTGGAATCACAGCACGCGTCCCAAGGGGTTTCGCAATTATCGCCAGGCATTTTGTTACACGTCGTAAGTTTCTCTGGATCACCAAGTGTGAAGGCAGCGCGGCCATCGACGAAGACTTTGTCGCGGCCCATGACTTCGCCTTTGAGGGTGATCGTATCGCCGGGTTTGGCGGTGGTGCGGGCGATGTGGATGGATTGCGCGTCCGGTAAAGTCTCGGTCACAAAATAAGCGGCGAGCACGGGATCGGGTGCTTGGGTCTCGGCATTTGATGCGGTTTCTTTCGGTTTGCAGGCTTGCAGTGAAAGCATGGCGATGGCGGCGATGGAAAGGTTGGTTAGTTTCATAGTCTGATATGGATAGATGATTTATTCGAAATGGAAATTGAACCGCAGATGGACGCGGATGGACACAGATAAATAAAGAATCCTTAAATATTTAGCCTCATAGTCATTGGATGATAATTTGAATTTGTACAACTCTCTTAAAATCTGCGTTCATCTGCGTCCATCTGCGGTTCGATTTTCTTTTTTGTAATTTCATGAACGAAGGGCCTTTGGCAGGGCGGGCATGAGGCAACGGATGGCAGGCGGGATGGAACCCAGGATTCCTAGCAGAATTCCGGTCACCAAACCGATCACCGCCACGCCGGGCGTGATGCCTATGGTGAATGCGCCGATAGAAAACGGAATGGTCATGCCATCAAGTAATCCTAATGCCAAAGCGGAAGCGAGCAAAGTTCCAGCCAAACAAGCAACGAGGCTTTCCTGCACGAGGCTAAAAAAGATCGCGAGCCGACCAAAGCCAATCGCTTGCAGCGTCGCCAGCTCGCGGATGCGCGATGCAAAGGCGGCGTACAGTGTGTTGAACCCACCGAAGATAGCTCCCGCCGCAACCAATCCAGCTGTTAGCCAGGTCATGATGCGGATGGGTTTGTAGAAATTTCCGAGCGCCGCGTAGTAATCGCTTTCTCGCATTGCGGTGAGTTCGAGATCCAATCGTTGTTGGGCAAATAAATCGGCATCCGAAAAAGCTTCTGGGCTATCCATCCGCAGCACCACACACGAAACCGTCTCGCGCTGCGCCAACATGCGCAGATCGCCAATCGCCGCCCAAATTTCCGATTCCATCACGGTGCCCGGCGCGGCAAACACACCGGAGATGGTCATTTCGGATTTATCTAACAAAAATTTCTTGCCTATCTTCAGTGCATCCTCCGCGAAGCCGAGTTTGCGCCACGCGAGTTTACCGACCATCACCTCACCCGCTTGAGGAAACGTACCTTCGATCAAACGCACTTCCGGATGCACCAGCAAAGCCGACGGCGTCACACCTCGAAACAAGGCTTGGCCTTTTCCGCCATCCGCGGTGCGAAGCGCTGACATGTAATGAATCTCAGCTGCGGCCGCCGGCCGACCCATCACTTTGGAAACGCCACGGATCGTCGCTTCCGCAATACCCGACAACTGCGAGCTCACCTCGCTACGCTGAATGCTTTCCTCACTGCCCGCACCTAACAGAATCGCATTTCGAGGAGAACCCGATGCAGACAGCACTTGCTTCATACCTCCGTTCAATGCCGCAGCCGCCATCACCAACATCACCACCAACGCCGACCCACCAACAGTCTGCAACAAACGGGATTTGTCGCGAAAGAGGTTTCGGAGGGCGTAAGATAAAGGGAGCATGGAAATGTTAATTTTTCAACGCAAAGCCGCAAAGATCGCAGAGGTTCGCAAAGGTAAGATTTTGAGTGATGTGCGTCGAGACTCACTACTATTGTGAACGTCAGCCAATATTTTCATCTTTTGAATGAATCGGCTTCGCCAAACTTTATAAATCTTTGCGGAGAATTGGCTTTGCGAACCTCTGCGATCTTTGCGGCTTTGCGTTGAACTCTTCATGATCTGAGTGATTTAACGATGGGTTGGCGGATAGCAATGAATGCGGGGTGGATGGACGCGATGATTCCTAACAGCAACGCCGCAGTAATCGCGAATAGGACGGTGGAGATTTGAGGTAGGATCGCGAGTGTCTGGCCTTCGCTGCCCATGGTGAAACTTTGCCAACGCAAGAACGCCCAAGCGAATCCGGCACCGCAGAGGCCGCCCATTAAACCTAACAGACCACCTTCGCTGAGCACCAGAAACATGATCGCGCGACTTGGATATCCCAGCGTCCGCAGCACGGCGTTTTCTTTGACCCGACTCCGCACCATCAGCGAAATCGCATTCGCCACGAGCGCGACCACTGCCACCACCGCCGCGATCCCCAGCCAGCGTGTGAATCCAATCAGCTCGATGAGTTGTCCCGCCGCTTCCGCGAAGAAAGCTTTTTCCGGACGCGTGTTGGTGGGCATCTGGTCGGATTTGAATCGGGCATCGATCTTCTCCGCCACGGGTTTCAACTGCGAGGATTTATCCACCCGCACATTGAACTGTGTGACGATTCCCAATCCGGTTTTTGATGCTTGCTGCAAAAATTCCAATTTCACATACGCGACGTTGTTGTCCTGCGGAAACGGCGAGCGAATGATTCCAGCCACGTGCACCGTGATCCCAACCGCATCGAATTTATCTCCCGGCTTGAGTCCGCGTCTTTTCGCAAATTGCTCACCTAACAACGCCGCATCGCCGCGCTTCATCCATTCGCTATCATCACCATCGATGATTTCAATCTCCGGTGCAAACTGACGAAGCATTCCTTCCGGCACGCCGCGAAACGTGATCACATCCAAGCTCGCTCCGCAGTTGTTCACGGTGATCTTGATCGGGATCACTTCTTTCACGCCATCCATCTCACGAATCTCATCCTGATAATGCTCGGGCAACTGACTCGCCATCGGGCAAAACCGATTTTCGCGATACACCACCAAGGTCGTGTCCGCTGCGGTTTCCTCGGTTGCAGATGCCAAAGAATCCTGAAGTGTTTCCACCGAGGTAAAAAGAAACATTCCGGAAGCCACCCCGCAAACGGTCAGCGCCGTCCGCAGTCGATGGCGCAGCAGTTGTTTCGTAGCAAGTTGAAAGAGAGCGATCATACTTTAGATGTGGGGTTCATTTTCTAACAATTGACCTTTTTCCAAATGCAAGATCCGGTCCGCAGCCGCAGCCGCGCGCGCGTCGTGGGTCACCATCACGATGGTTTTCCCGCGTTCCCGTGAAAGCGATTGCAGCAATTCCAAAATCATCGTCGCGGATTCGCGGTCCAAATCACCGGTCGGTTCGTCCGCGACCAGCAACGCCGGATCAGCAACCAAAGCCCGCGCAATCGCCACCCGCTGCTCTTGCCCTCCAGACAACTCACTCGGCGTGTGGTGGGATCGATCTTTTAGTCCTACGATCTCCAACGCTTCTTCGGCTTTTTGTTTCCGCTCTGCTTTACTCATGGATGTGATCAACAACGGCAACTCCACGTTTTCGAAAGCTGTTAGGACTGGAATCAAATGATAAAGCTGAAAGATATAACCGACTTTTCGAGCGCGCCATTGCGTGAGTTGCTTGCGACTGAATGCCGCGATGTTTTCACCATCGATGACGAGGCTGCCTGAGGTCGGAGAATCGATGCCTGAAATCAAATTGAGCAAGGTGGTTTTTCCAGATCCGGAAGGTCCCATCAGCGCGAGGAACTCTCCGCGACCCACCTCAAGATCTAGGTTTTCCAGAGGAGTAACGATGTTCGTGCCTTTGGTGTAGGATTTGGAAATGGATTTGCAGGTGATCATAAACGTTCTTTGAAAATTGGGTTGAGGCGTTGGCCAATTTTGAGATCGAGCGGTTTCGTGATCACCCATTCGCCGGGACGGATTTCCGGACTGACCATTGCCATGCCGTCTTTGATCACGCTGGGATTCACTGCACGCCGTTCGGCGCGCTTGGTATCGGGATCGCAGATCCAAACTTGATTATTTTGGATCGCTTGCTCGGGAACATACACCGCGATGCCCGTGGATTCTACTACGGCATTCGTAGTAGGAATGATGGTTTCGAAAAACTCGACCCGACTCAGCATCTCCGGACGAAGTTTGTCACTGGGATTTTCGATACGAACTTTCGCTTGCAGAGTGTTGCGTTGCAAATCCGCTGCGCCTTCGATCCTTGTGACTTCGCCTTCGAAGACTTGATCAGGCAGTAGATTGGAACGGATCTTTGCGCGTTGGCCGACGCTGAGACCCGCCGCGTCCGCCAGCGGGACATCAACCCGCACTTGCAGATGCGCGGGGTCGTATAAAATCGCAATGGTCGAGCTGTCCTCATCATCCATGCCCACCATTTTTTTCTGTCCCGGCGCAGCTTTCAACGCGAGCACCCGACCATCCGCTGGAGCTTTGATTTCCGTCCGCGTATGAGCCAACTCTGCTTTCTCCAAATTGATCTCCGCTTCTTTGATCTGCGCTTTAATGGCGAGAATTTCGAAGGCGATCTGGTTGATTTCTTGGGTAATCCCGGCGATCCGCGCCTTCGCTGCATCGACTTCTGCGAGGCGTCTCTTCTCAGTCAGTCGTGTCGCTAACATGTCGTCTTCTGGAATCGCGCCTTTGGTCAAACGCTCATAACGTCGAAGTTTATCACTCGCCTCTTCGGCATCCGCTTGGGCAATGGTGAGAGCTGCCTTTTCTTCTTCCATCCGCTGCAAGGCCAGTTGTGTCTTCACGCAATGCGCATCGAACGAAGCTTTCATCTCGGACAGCTTCGCCGCCATCGCGTCGCGCTCGAGTTGGGAATCGGTCCTGATCAAGGTCGCGAGCAGATCGCCTTTCTTCACCAACTCACCCTGCAGCACATTTACCGAATCGACGATGCCATCGGTCAGCGCGGTCGCTTTGATTGGCAGCGGATCCGGCTCGATCCAGCCTGAGGCTTGAAACATCAATTTCCCGGCGACGTTCGCGGATCTCGATGGGGTTGAGGTTTTGATGTTTTCCTCAATGCCGACTGAGGAAAAAACTTCGACATCTTTCGCTGGAACCAAGCGATCTCGAAACAGGAGGGCAAAGATCAGCAAGAATCCAAGCAAGAGTCCGATCGGTAAAATCCAGACCGCCATGCGCTTGCGGGCGCTTGGGGAAAGATTTTGGGTTGAGAATAGTTGCCCAGGATTGAGGCGTTTGATTGGCATAAGTGAAAAAGATTTGAAAATTGCGGGTCAGAAACCCAAGGGGGAAAAATCGTGCCGCGAATGCATCGCATCGCTTGGCAACATCAGGCTTTCCCAATTTTCAAATCAGCAATCTTTGCTGCTTCACATACCATTCCCGTGAATCCGGCGGATCGCGACGATGCTCCGAACGGGCGAGAGTCGTATCAATTCCTCTTAAATCTGCTACCGAAAGCCGAAGATAGATCACTTCGTCCGCTTTCAAAAAAGGCATCTGGGCTAGATTCGGCTGTTCCGCATCCGGAAGAGGATTGGCTTTCACCATGCAGTCGGGAACGGTTTGATGGGCATCCCCACAATCACAGCAGTTCTTAGAGCAATCGTCGATATTCCCCGAAAACTCCATATCCATCGTGCAAATATACTTCTGCGCCCCAGCCATGGGTAAAACCACGGCCATGAGGGTGAATAAGATGGATGAGACGACTCGCACTGTCTGGAAAATACATTCCAAATCGGCCAAAGCAAGTTTGATCTAGAGCGGTATACGGAAAGGCGTAGCCGCTGGGACAAGAAGGTTGTTCCAGCCCTCCGTCATCTCCGTCTGCTCCTGTAGAAATATTTTTAACAGAAGGTAACGAAGGAAACGAAGGGGCTTCGCACTATGCTTTCGATTTTTGGATTTTGGCTAATAGGGAGTGATAGCTGGGTTGTTCCAGCCCTTCGTTATCTTCGTTACCTTCTGTGAAATATTTTTTGAACAGGAGGTAACAGAGAAAACGGAGGGTCTTCGCGCTTTGCTTTTGATTAAAATCTCACCCTGGAAATTTCCTGATAGTACCCACTCAACCTAACAAATTCCTTGTCGTTATTGAGAAATTTCAGTTGGATCTAGAGGTCAACCCCGCCTGATATACACACGCGGGACTCTACTAATTAAGCAACTATGTTTGCGAAGAAACTTTTAGGGATGTATTCAGCATGATTGCTAGCTTTCTGGCTATTGCGACTAGAGCTACCTTGGCAGGTTTTCCATTTTCGCGGATTTTTTTGTAATACTGGCTCAATGTTGGATGATGCCGACAGGCAGACAAGGCTGCCATATACAGTGCTCTACGAGGCCTAGAACGCCCATGTTTTATCATCCTCTTTCCTGTCACTCTACCGCTATCTCTATTCATAGGAGCAAGACCAAATAGAGCCGCTACT
>JANPJY010000073.1:0-16315 GCA_031425735.1 Akkermansiaceae bacterium
AGGGCGCGACTGGAGTCGCGCGGTCCAACTTGGGATATGGGGAGCTTGGCGTAAAGGGTCTAAACTGGGGTTGTTGTTTCAAAGGGGTTGCAAAGGGGTTCTCCATAGTGGATGAACGGCGTGGATGTCAGTTAAGGCAACATGGAGAGTGAGCGCGGCGGTGATGCTGAGTCGGATGCTGGGGCTGGTTCGAGAGGTATTGTTCGCAGGTTTGTTTGGTGGTAGCCGCTGGATGGACTGTTTTTATCTGGCGTTCAAAGTGCCGAACTTGTTGCGGGATTTGTTTGCGGAAGGGGCGTTGTCCCAGGCCTTCGTTACGACGTTTTCTAAAAAGGTGAAAGCCGAGGGCGCGGATAGTGCGTGGGTTTTAGCGAACCGCATGATGACGTTGGCGGCGGTGTTCATGAGCTTGGTGGCGTTGGTGGGGATCGCGGTGGCGCCGTGGATTGTGGATTTGCTGACGGCGTTTTCGAGATCGGGTAAGACGCCACGAGTTTACGATGCAGCGGAAATTTCTCTAACAGTTGAAATGGTGCGGGTCATGTATCCGTTCATCGCTCTGGTTTCTTTATCGGCTCTGGTGATGGGGATGTTGAATGCGCGGGATGTGTTCGGGATGCCGGCGCTGGCTTCGTGTTTTTTCAATATCGGATCGATGATCGGTGGTGCGTTGATTGGTTACTGGATGGATCCGGAATGGGGTCCACGGAGTTTGGTCGGCTTTTCATGGGGCGTGTTGATCGGTGGTCTGGCGCAGTTAGTGTGTCAGTTCCCCGCGTTGTTAGCGGTGGGGTATAGGTTCAAAGCGAATTTCAACTGGAACGATTCCGGAGTGAAAAAAATCCTCCAACTGATGATCCCGGCGGTGATCGCGGCATCGGTCACTCAGGTGAATGTGTTAGTGAACGCGATGTTTGCCTACGGGGTGGGTGAGGGCGCGGTAAGTTGGTTGAGCTATGCGTTTCGTTTGATGCAGTTGCCCATCGGTGTGTTCGGCGTGGCTGTGGCGACCGTTACTCTGCCTGCGTTGTCCCGCGCGGCGATGAACGGGGTGGGTAAAGATTTCGCGCCGACTCTGCTTAAAGGTCTGAAACTCGTGATGTTTTTGGTGTTCCCAGCAACGGTGGGCTTGGTCGTGCTTGCGCAGCCGATTGTGAGTCTGCTCTACGAACGCGGTAAGTTCGATGAGTTGGATCGCTTAGCAACTGCCGGTGCGCTGCAAGCGTATGGTTGCGGACTTCTGTTTTACGCTGGGCTAAAAGTGTTGCAGCCGGCGTTTTACGCAATCGAGAAACGTTGGCTTCCGATGTTGGCGAGCATCATGGCTTTGGTGGTGAACTTGGTTTGCAACTACACCTTTGTATTCGTCTACAAATGGGGTCACGAATCGCTGGCTCTAACAACCAGTATTGTCGCGAGCTTGAATTTCATTTTCCTCTACGCCGCGATGATGCGTTACGCGGGCGATATCGGCACGAAAAGTTTGGTGGTGGCGTTTTTCAAAATCGGTTTTTCAACCGCCGTCATGGCTGCGGTATGTTATTACGGAAACCAGATTTTGCTTAACGATCTGAGTGGGATGCTGTTCTGGAAAAAAGCGCTGATGGTATTTGGTCTCATCGGCGTAGCTGGTGCGGTGTATTTGACTGCGACGCTGGTATTGAAAGTGGAGGAGATACGAGATGTTGTGGCGTTGGTGAAAAGGCGGTTAGGGAAGTAATGAAAAATTGGTAGGGTCAAGCGGCCCCGCTTGACCGTGACTTTTTTGTATAAATGAATAGGGCGCGACTGGAGTCGCGCGGTCCATGAGAGCCTTATTTCGTCACCAGCACATTTTTGATCTCGATGGGAAATCCTTCTGCTTGGAAGGCGATGGTGCCTTGATTGGTGGAGAGAGTTTTGCCTTGGTTGGTGAGAGTGCCGTTGACGTGGACAGTGATTTCGGTCTCGGAGCAGGTGACGGTCATGGTGTTCCATTCGCCGAGAGGCTTTTCTTTAGGGTCGGCGGTGCGGAGCCAACGTTTGCCGTTGTTAGGGCTTTCACCTGTAGCTTGGAGGGTTTCACCGATGCACCAGAAATCACCGGCGTTACCGTGTTCGAGTTGTGCTTCGAATGATTTTGGCCAAGGGCCTGCTGCACCGGGTGTGCTGACGTGGACGAGGACGCCGCTGTTATTTTTTTCCGTCCCTGCCTGCCAGCGCCATTCAAAGGTGAGGGTATAATTTTTAAACGTCTCTTTGGTGCGGAGGTATCCGATGGGTGTGCCGGTGGTGGAAAGGACGCCGTCGGTGAGTTTCCATGAGGTATCGACGGGTTGTTCGCCTTCTTTGGAGATGAATTGCCAACCCTCGAGGCCTTTAGCGAGGAGGTCGGTTTTTTGGGTTTCTTCAGCGAAGGCTGATAGAGTGGAAAGAGTGATGAGTGCGAGTGTGGCGATTTTCATGAGATGGAAATGAGTTTACGATTAGAAATGAAATGTGCATTTTATTTTTTATTTTTTCTAAAAACCAACGGCAATGCTTGCCATTCTGGTCTGGTGAGTTGAGTTAGGTGCAGTGAATTCTGAAAGTAAAATCCATGCCTTGTTGGCGACGGCGAGGATTGCGAACGTGCCGAGTGTGGTGAGTAACCTCGGGGTGGGGATTTTATTGGGGTCGATTCATGACGGCAGCAAGTTCGCTTGGCCTTGGTGGCTGATGGTTGCGGCGGTGTTGTTTTATGTTTCGGGGAATTTCCTCAATGACTGGTGGGATAAGGATTGGGATAAGGAAAAACGCCCTGAGCGTGCGTTGCCACGGGGGATGTTTTCGGAATCGGCTTATTTTAAGGTGGCGATTGGTGGTTTAGCCGCAGGACTGGCGATCTCGGCGTTTTATGGTTGGGTGGCTTTTATCGTCGCGGGCATTTTGGTGGGTTTGATCGTTCAATATACGAAAGTGCATAAGCAGGCGGCGTGGTCGGTAATTCCGATGGGGCTGTGTCGGGCTTGTTTGCCGATTTTGGGATATGTGGCGATGCGAGGGGATTTAGCTAGTCCGGTGCTTTTTCCGGCAATTGGGTTGTTTGTTTATGTGGTGGCGTTGTCTTTGAGCGCTCGTTGGGAGGCGCGAGGGGATTTGCCGATTTCTGAAAAATGGAAGGCTCGGGGATTGTTGCTGGGTTCCGGGGTAATTGCGGCGATTCTGCCGATTTTTATTTATCCAAGTTTGGGTTGGATGGGTTTGGTACCCTTCACCGCTTGGCTGTTACTTTGCATGCTCAGGTATCAATCGCCGGTGTCGGCTCATGTTTCCGCGTTGTTGGCTGGGATTCCGTTGATCGACTGGATCTTGCTATTGCCCTTGGCGAAGATTTGGCTGGCTTGGGATCGCGTGGAGATTGATGAGCCGATGTATTGGATCGCGATGTTTTTGGCTCCGAGTTGTTTTGTGTTGGGTCGGTTGCTGCAGAGAGTGGCGCCTGCGACTTGAGGAGAGTGAGAGAAGACAGGGCTTGATGTTTTGGTTGTCATGGAGTCCATTGCGCTTAGGAAATTCATGAGCGGTATTGCAGAAAAACAGGAGCGGTTGTTGGAGGATTTGGGGATTTTCCAAGATTGGACGGAGCGGTATGAGTATGTGATTGGTTTGGGTAAAAAACTTGAGCCGCTGGCTGAGGAGGCGCGGAATTCCGATCATTTGATCAAAGGTTGCCAATCGCAGGTGTGGTTGGATGCGCAGATGAAGGATGGGCGGGTTTATTTTTTTGCGGACTCGGATTCGCTAATCACCAAAGGGATGATCGCCCTATTTATCGGGGTTCTGAATGGGGAAAAACCCGATGATATTTTGACGGCAGACATGAGTTTTGTTGAAAAAACCGGGCTGAAAGAGCATTTGGCCCCGACTCGGGCGAACGCCCTTAATTTGATGGCGACCCAAATGAAACAGCGGGCGCTGGGTTTTGCGGCTTGAAGATTGGTAGAGGTTTTACCCACCAAGCACTCGAAAATGGATTTGAATTTCCTGATTTCTGGCTGATATGTGGGGGTTCTTTTGGCTTTAACGTTGCGCATTGCCGTTGACGGTTTCGCTTGGGTGCATAGAAGCTTCGCGCATGTTCATTGATCATATTAGAATTTTGGCGAAAGCCGGAGACGGCGGAGACGGCGCGGTTTCATGGCGTCGTGAGAAATTTGTCCCACGCGGCGGTCCGGATGGCGGCGACGGCGGAAATGGCGGCCAGGTTATTTTGGTGGTCGATAACTCGACGGACACATTGCGCCAGTATCATTTCGATCCGAAGCTGATCGCCGAGGACGGCAGGCCGGGTGGTGGACATAAGAGGACCGGGAAGAGCGGGAAAACGATTATTGGCAAAGTGCCTCCTGGGACGGTGATTTATCGGACCAATGCTGGGACCGTGAACGAAGCGGTGGAATACGAGCGCAGCGACGATGGCATCGAGCTCGATCCAATTGCGGATTTGGTCGAAGAGGGACAGAGCTTTGTTTTGTGTGAAGGTGGTGTCGGTGGAGAAGGAAACTTCAGATTCCGCACCGCGACCAACCAGACGCCGACCGAGCACACGCTTGGCACTCCCGGGCAGCAAGGAGTGTTTTATTTAGAACTACGCCGCATCGCGGATGCAGGTTTGGTGGGTTTTCCGAACGCGGGTAAATCCACTCTGTTAGGAAAAATTTCAGAAGCGAAACCGAAAGTTGGATCGTATCCGTTCACGACATTGCAGCCGATGATCGGCGTGGTGGAGTTCGGTGGATTCCGTCGCTGCACCGTAGCTGATATTCCTGGATTGATCGAAGGCGCGCATGAAAACCGTGGCTTGGGTCATGAGTTTTTGCGTCACATCACGCGTTGCCGCGTGTTGCTTTTCGTCGTTGATATGGCGGGCAGTGAGGGTCGGGATCCGATCAGTGATCTCCAAATTCTGCGCACAGAGATCAAAGAGTATGATGAAGATCTCGCAAAATTCCCATGGAAGGTGATTGCTAACAAAATGGACTTGGAAGGCTCTGAAGAAAACCTAGCCATGTTCCGGACACGTTTCCCTAAAGTGGATATCATTCCGATTTCGGCTGATACCGGACAAGGTTTAGATGATCTCAAAGTCATGTTGGACAGTGAAGTTTCACAACAAGGAAAGAAATGAGCACTCACACCATCTTTGTCTACGGAACTCTAAGAAAGGGTGGCTCGAATCATTTTCGGATGGATGGAGCGAAGTTCGTAGGCAAGGGGACGGTGGAAGGTGGGATCTACTTGATCGAATCGAATCCTGAGTTGGTATTTCCCGCGTTGAAGTTAGATCCCGAGGGTCGGGTTGTGGGCGAGGTTTATCGAGTTTCTAAAACACAGCTCAAAGCGTTAGATGCGTTTGAGGGGATTTCTGAACGATATGAAGAGCCATACGAATACCGACGTGTGAAGACGGGTGTTGAAATGGAATCGGGTGAGCAGGAATTTGCTTGGGTGTGGGAATGGAATTTGAGTTTGGATGGAGCAAAGCCTCTACCTCAAGGTGATTGGTTGCTTTATGAGCCGAATCCGAGTTGATTGGTTGGGTTGCAAATCATACCTCCAAATCTGCTTCTGAAAGCCTACAGCCACGGGGTTTTTCCGATGGCTGATGATGGCGAGATTTTTTGGTATGAGCCGAAGATGCGGGGATTGATTCCGTTAGATGAACGGTTCCATGTTTCAAGCAGCTTGAGGAAAGCTTGGAACAAAAAGCCGTTTGAGATTCGTTTCGATACGGCGTTTCGTGAAGTAATGATGGGTTGCACCGAGCGGGATGAAACATGGATCGATCCCGTGATTTTAGAAAGCTACTGCCAGCTTCATCAAATGGGCCATGCGCATTCGGTGGAGTGTTGGGATGAGGAAGGTTTGCAAGGTGGGCTTTACGGGGTCTCGTTGGGTAAAGCTTTTTTCGGTGAAAGTATGTTTTCTCGAAAAACCAATGCGTCGAAAATTGCGATGATCGCGCTGGTGGAGCGACTGCGTGCGCAAGGTTTTCAATTGTTAGACACGCAGTGGATGACGGATCATCTACGAACCTTCGGAGGTATTGAAATGCCGCAGGATGAATACTTGAAGCTATTGGAAGTGGCGATTGCTTGAGGGCGCTATGAAAAAACGCTGAGGCATTTTGCAATGACTTCGGTTTGGAATTTTTGGGGGAACAACCAACTCAAGGGCAAGAGGACACAAATGAGCGTTGGGATTTTTCCGAGGGGTCGGTTCCATTTTTTCTCCAGCAAGGTGAGTAATCCGTGAAGCGTGAAATAGAGGGTTGGCAAACCGAAGCCTGACATCACTGGCAGGGTGATCGCAACTTCATGCAACAAGCCGGATCCGATAAAGACCGCCATGACTCCCGCTGGTTTTCCTGCGATGGCTTCAATCGGTCTACCAACGAGGCGCTGCATCATTTGTGAGTAACCGATGTTCCAGCGTCGGCTCCAGAAATCGGCGATGCCGTGGGTTTCGAGGGGATTAGGAAAAAGGGTTCTCACCGGAAATCCGAAATACCTGAGCACACCTTTGAGAATGCGCAGCACCCCGAAGTGGAAGCCGATGCTCAGTGGGATAAACATGATGATAATGTTTTTCCATTCGAGATTTGCGATGAGCCAAGATCCGGCTAGTCCGATGACGGTGAGCAGGGAGCCGATGGCGATATCGCTTTTCCAGCGGAGAGCTGGATTTTTAAAACGGAACGTTCCGGGATCCATGCCGAACCAGAGGAAGGAAAAGACTGCGTAACGGGAAAGGGTGAGTTTTTCCGTTTTTGCCCACTCAGCGTAGACGAGGCCTTTCATTCCACCCAGTAGCACACAGCAAATTCCAACCATGCGGGTGAACGATCCGTATTCTAACAGTAAGAAATGTGCGGCGGCGGTGAGTGAGATAAATAAAAGCCAACCGACTGATCTGCGAAGGCTGGTGGATTTCACGCATGCGAACACCGGCCCAGCGGCGATGCCTAAGATGACGAGAAATGGAATGATGAGGATCATGAAGATTTTATAGCCAACCTAAGTTCCAGCAGATCAAGCCCCCGAACAAAGTGACCAAGCCGATGAATAGCAGGGTGAGCAAATGTTTCCCGATGCATTTGTCTTTCGTGACTTCGCTGAGATCGAAACCAAAGAACTGCAAGAACAGTCGAACGGACCACCACAGCAACATAAACGTATTCATGGCGATCGCGGAACCGGATCCGCTCATTAGCCAATCGCCGAATCCGAGCGTTAAGACGGAGAAGAACACATGGCTGCTCCAAATATAAATGGAGTAAGTCCACCACAACTCGCGCATGAGCGGCGGGAGTTTGGTTAGGTTTTCTTTCCAATGAAGGATTTTCGGAATCCAAAAGCTGGCGATGCAAAGGATGGCCAGCGAATAGCCGCCGATTTGTAGGCCGATTTCTAAGAGTTGTTTCATGCGTAGTAAGCGGCGAGGGTGAAGATGACGGCGAGTGTGAAAAACACAGTTAGAAAGAAAATGTCCCAGCAACGGCTTTGCGCTCTGAGCTCGCGATCATAATAGGTGAGTTGAACGATGACACGACTTAACCAGAAGATCGCAAAGAACGCGCTCAGGACCTGGCCCATTCCTTTTTCCATCAAAAGATGTGGCCAACCTAGGCAGAGCAGCGCAAGTCCCGCGATGATGGCGATAATGTAAGCGCAGTGGACATGAAAAATCTGCCGAACGATGGTCATCGTACCTGTTAGGTTTCCAGAATAATTCCAGCGCTTTGCGGCGACGAAGTTTGCAAGGACTAAGCCGGTGAGCATCAGGCCTGCGATCCGCAGGGCGGTTTCTATGATGAATGGGTTCATGGTGGATTATTTGGTTAGGCAGAATTCGCTAGTACATTCAGGAGTTTGCATGTGGTGGAGCGTTTCACGCACCTCCTTGTCTTTTCTTCTGAAGAACACCTTGCTGAGGGAATGCCGATTCGTAGCAAGCACGCGGCACGCGCGGATGGCGACCGAGAGCAACCCCGGGGTCGCTAATTTTTTCGCAGCTGTCTGTTGGTTCGCGCAACTATAGAGGCAAAGCACCCATGCCTCGGCTCCGCGATAAATTTCGTTCTGGCAGGTTCGCACAATCATCTCCCGAGCGGGATCAAGCGTGCCTATACCCGGGAAGATGCTTTCCGCGTTGGGGGATTGATAGGGGATGAAATCGATTTGATACGCGCGGGGCTGACGATTGATCCATTCATGAAAGCTGCAACACATGCCGCAGCGACCATCGTAAAAGACTTCGATTTTCTTAATTTGCTCGGGTAGTTTCATGTTCTTTTTCTTTTTACGTTTTCAGTAAATACTGAAAATACGGAAAGTGAAAGAGAAAAGTTGAGATAGTAATGAGACGCGTTGCCTTTTACTACTTAAACCCTTAAGCAAGTGCTTCTCCGAAAGCTGCGATGATGGTATCTGCGGGTTCTGTGCCGACGGAGATGCGTAGCAGATTTGAAGGAACGCCGCAGTCTTCGCACCAGTTGAGTTCGTCGTAATGGGCGAGGAGAGTGTAGGGGCAGACGAGGGTGAAAGGGGTTCCGAAGGATGGACCTTTGGATAGTTTCAAGGAATCGTAAACTTTGGGGGCTTTTTTGGGATTCACCAAGGTGATGGAAAGTAAACCACCGTAGCCGCCGTTCTTGCGTTTGATCGCATCAAAGTTACCGGTGTGGATCACCGAAGGGTGCCAGACATTGGCGATGGCTGGATGATTTTTGAGGAAATCGACCAGTTTCAATGCGTGATCATTGGTGAGCTTGTTGCGCTTGGCGTAGCCTTTAAGATTGGAAAGCAGGATCTCAGCATCTGCGATGTAAAGCGGGGCGCATTCCGCGGAATCGGCGGCAATTGAATCTCGGAGATCGGCGATCAAGGGTGAATCCGAACGCAGAGTCAGTGCACCGGCCATGACGTCGCCTGTGCCGGAAACCCATTTGGTGAGAGAGGATGTGAGGATGTCGCAATAAGGTAAGACATCGACATTGAGTGGGCCGGCGGCTGAGTCGTCGACGACGAGAGGGGTTTTGGAAAACGCGCAGGCTTCGGAAACTCGTTTGAGATCGATGGTGCGCAGAAGGGGGTTTGAAGGGATTTCCGTAAACACACCGGCGAATTCACCGGCACGGATGCGTTGGATGGCTTCGTCGAAGGATTCTCCGGTGGCTTCGTTGAGGTAAACGACGCCAAAGCCGAAGCGTTCTTGGATTTTCAGGGAGTCGACGTAAGGGAATTCGATTTGCAGGGTTTTTTTGCCTTCGCGCACGCCGGGAAGGGAGCGCAGGGCGGCGAGAGCTGCGGAGATGCCGCTGGCAAAAATGAACGTGTCTTCGGGTTGGCCGCCGTTGAGTTTGGCGATGGCGCGCGAGATTAGGTGAGATTTCGAACCCTCACGGAGTTGGCCATCGAGATAGTCTTGGGCTTCGCGTGAAGACACTCCTTCGCCAGAAAAACGCCAGTAGAGATCGGAAAGTTTTTTCACTTTCTCAGGAAAGATCAAAACATGGAAGCCGTGGTAAGAAGTTGTGCGGATAGCAGTTTCTGCCTGACGTTCTAGCCAACGATGTGCGCGTTGCGCAGAAATTTTCGTAGGCAACACCAACACATCTTCACCTTCGGAAGCCAGTTCAGTGCGGGCGTTATCGAAGATTCGCTCGACGGTTGGGTGTTTGAAAAAACGCGGATAACCGGTGCGAAGTCGACGCACAATTTTCTCGCGACCTTCTTCATACCCGACGACTGCATCCCATGTCGGGAGGCAGACAGAGCAGGCATGAGTAGAATCGGGTAATGGCATACCAAGATCCTCCTCCTGCCAGGCGGGGTTTACTAACAGATCACGCACGGGTGGTAGATGGCTTCTCGGGGTGAAATGGGCAAGCCTGTTTTAAGGGATTCAGCATGAGAAGTCGCCTAATCTGGGTATTTATGGGGCTCATTTGCCCGAGATTGCTTTGTCCTTGCTTCAAAGGCTTGAGTGGTGAGAATCCGCGCCCCGACCCACTGTGATGTGTCGCATAATCAAATGGACGATCAAGATTTCAAAAAACTCATCGAAGAGATAGGTGCGGTGATCTCTGCGCATCAGAGTTTCTTGCTGATGAGTCACGTCAGACCAGACGGTGATGCGATCGGATCGCAGATCGCGCTGGGCTTCTCGCTGATGGCGATGGGGAAACAAGTTTACCTTGTGAATGAAGATGGAGTTCCGGAGAGCTTGGAGTTTTTGAAAGGCTCGGACCGAGTGATGCTCCCACCAAAAGATCCGATTGAAGTGGAAGTAGCGATTGCGCTGGATACCGCAACAAAACCGAGATTAGGCGATGGATCGCTGCACGCGGCTTCGAAAGCAAAAATCTGGCTCAACATCGATCACCACATTTCCAATCCCGGTTACGGTGATATAAATTTAATCAATGCGAGAAAACCTGCGACCGGTCAGATCGTTTACGAATTGATTAAAGCGCTGGGTTACCCGATCCCCGATGAAACGCGGGATGCGGTTTATGTCGCGGTATCGACCGATACCGGATCGTTTCAATATGGATCGACCACAGCGGAAACCTACGAGCTCGGCGCGGATCTGATTCGGCGCGGTTTAAACGTCGGGAAAATCAATGCAGATACCTACGACAATCATCCACGGCGTAGGTTGGAATTGCTGTGTGCGTTGTTGAATACACTGCACATTTCTGACGACGGCCAACTTGCTTGCTGGGAGTTGTTGGATCAAACCAGACTCGATCTAGCTTTGCAGCCGGATGACAGCGAGGGATTGATCGATATGATCCGCTCGGTGAAAGGGGTGCGTGTCGCCGCGTTTTTTGAAGAACTGGCGGACGGAAAAATCCGGGTATCGATGCGATCGAAAGATTCTGGGATCAATGTATGCAATGTTGCCGCTGAATTCGGTGGTGGCGGTCATGCGTTGGCAGCGGGGATTCGTATGTCGGGACCGCTTTCCGAAGCGAAGCCAAAAGTTCTATCGGCCTTGAAGCAGGCATTAGCTGCGCAAAAATAATTTAAATTTAAGATGAGAAAACAAGCTGAAGAATACACCGGACCAAGTGGGGTGTTGTTGGTTGATAAGGCTCCGGACATGACATCTCATGATGTGGTGGCTATCGCGAGACGTGCACTGAATACCAAGAAGATCGGTCATTGCGGAACGCTCGATCCCATGGCGACCGGTTTGCTGATGCTGGTCATCGGCAAGGCGACGAAGATCCAGGATTTGCTGATGAGCGAAGATAAAGTTTACGAAGGAACTCTGACTTTAGGTCAGCGAACCAGCACGCAAGATAAAGAAGGCGAAGTGTTAGAAACTCGCGAAGTTGGAAATTTATCTGCAGTAGATGTGCGTGCAGCGTTTGAAGCATACGAAGGTGAATTCGAACAATTACCGCCAATGGTTTCTGCGATTAAGATGGATGGGGTGCCGCTCTACAAGCTGGCGCGCAAAGGCATGGAGGTTGAGCGGAAATTGCGGCCGGTGCGTGTCACGGGTTTTGAAATCAAACGCCTCGAGCTCCCAGAAGTCGATTTCCGGGTCGATTGCTCGAAAGGTTTTTATGTCCGCACCTATGCGAACGATATCGGCGAAAAACTCGGCTGCGGTGCTCACCTTAGTGCGTTGCGCCGGACCCAATCGGGAAAATTTAATTTGGATCGATCCGTGACGGTAGCGCAACTCAAGGAGGCTGATCCCGGAGTCCTGCTCAAAGCATTGATCTCGTTGGCAGAAATTTCACTGATGCGCGGAGCGTGAGAAACCATGCCAATCCGTCTCGACAAGCTTGAGGATCTGGTGCTTCAGCGAGGGCCGTTGCATCTTGCTCTTGGCGTTTTCGACGGAGTGCACATCGGTCATCAAGCGGTGATCGATCAAGCCGTTCAAGCCGCGCGGGCGAGTGGGGGATTGTCGTTTGTGGTGACCTTTTCACCGCATCCAATCCGGGTCATCGCCGCCAGCAAAGCGCCGAGCTCGTTGCTCGCGACGCTGGACGACAAAGCTGCCGTAATGAAATCCCACGGGGTGGACGGATTACTGGTGATTCATTTTGATCAAAATTTCGCGACCATGGCCGCTGAGGATTTTGTTAGGAAACTCTGCGAGGCCGATGTCGCATCGATTTCTGTGGGCGAGGATTGGCGGTTTGGAAATAAGCGGTTGGGGGATGTGAACCTGCTGAAAACCATGTCCGACGAGCTGGGATTTCAACTGGCGGCAGTGGCACCGGTGATTTGGGATGGGGAGCGGATTAGCAGCACTCGCATTCGCCAAGCGATACGGGATGGTAATTTCGATGCGGTCGAAGCGATGTTGGGTCGGCACTACGAACTTTCGGGCGAAGTGGTCGAGGGCAAGAAACTCGGCCGGACTTTGGGTTTCCCGACCGCGAATTTACACTTCGCCGACATGCAGCTTCCGAAAGACGGAGTGTGGTTGGTGGAGGTGAATAATGAGCTGCGTGGGGTAGCAAATCTAGGGATGCGTCCGACTGTCGACGGCACCCAACGGACGTTGGAGGTGCACATCTTGGATTTTTCAGGCGATCTCTATGGGCAGGTGCTGCGGGTTAGATTCGTTCATTTCATTAGAGAAGAACGCAAATTTCCCAACATTGAAGCTCTTCGAGAGCAGATTGCAGCGGACATCCAAGAGGCCGAAAAAATCGCGCTTGATTAAATACTGTTTAAATGAACAGTATTCGACATGAGCTCACGCGAATACCGAAGACTAAGAATTAAACTGCTGCGAATCGAAATGGGACGGAAAATTTCGATGAAGATCCGTCAGTGCTTCCGAGAGTGGCATAGGGTAAACCAGCATCGCGAGGAACAGCTGGAATTCAGGCTTTAGACTGAGCTTTCAAGCCTGAATTTTTTTCCAGTTTTGGGGATTTTACGCTTACCCTTTCCTACTTGCCTGTCTATATGTCTCCGAAACCTTCGCATGCGATTCACCAACAGCAAAACATTTACGAGTTGTAGCCTAGTGCTCTCGATATCGTTCGCAATTTTTTCGGTGGGTTTTTCACAAGAAAATAGACCTACATCCGGGCTCGCGGAGAAGGAATTGCAGAAGCGCAGGGCAGCGGTTCAAGAAGGGCAGATGCTTCTTTTAAAAGGAGACGAAGCATACTTGGCAGGTAACTACAAAAATGCATTGGACGCGTATGTGGGAGCCAGCTTGGCATTTCCAGATTCTCCCACGACCAAAGAACTCAGGAATGCGGCGCTAGATAGGTATGCTCAGGCATCAGTGGAGCATGCCAAAGTGTTGGCGAGAAAAGGCCAAATCAAAGAGGCTAAGGCAGTGATCGACGTGGTCCTTGCAAAAGACATTGCACCCAATCATGCGGGAGCAATCGCATTCCGCGGGGAACTCGATGATCCGATCCGCACAAACCCGTCGCTAACAGGCGAACACGCTCAAGATGTAGATCAAGTCAGAAGGCTGCTTTATTTGGCTCAGGGTGCATTTGATCTCGGAAAATTTGATGAATCAAAGCAGTATTACACATCTATCTTGAAAGTAGATCCCTATAACCAAGCTGCGAGCAGGGGATTAGAGCGTGTCGTTGCTGAAAAAACGAATTATTACAGATCAGCATACGGCCAAACTCGTGCAGAGGCTTTGATGGAAGTGGATCGTACTTGGGAACTGCCTTTGGCGTTAAATCCGGCCCTTCCTACTACTCCTGATGCTCCTGTGCCTTCTCAAAAAAACTCCTTTGTTCCCCTCAGCAATAAACTAAGCCGTATCATCATCCCTCAGTTCATTATCGAGGAAGCCACTTTGATGGATGCGGTTGAGTTATTGAGATTGAGAGCTGCAGAAAACGATATTTTTGAGTTAGTTCCCAATCTCAAGGGCATCAATATCAACGTAAATCTGGGAGATCATTCCGTCCCGCCTGCTAAAGAAATTTTGGAGAAAAAATTTGATCTCAGAATTTCGAATGTGCCAGTGGAATCGATTCTCAAATACATTACAGAAATTACACATACTAGTTTTCGTTATGATGATTTCGCAGTCACTATCAGTCAAAATGGAGCAGCTGGTGGTGGATTGATCTCACGGAGTTATCGCGTTCCCCCAGACTTTTTGAGTAGCCTCTCGGCTGGTGCTAAAGTGGGTGCTGTGCAAGAAGATGTTTTTAACACGGCTCCTGATAAAAACGGATTGCTGGCAAGACGAATGGGTGCCCAAGAAGCACTCGCCAAACAAGGGGTTTCATTTCCTGACGGAGCCTCGGCTACTTTCAATCCAGTTAGTAACGCTCTGTTAGTGGTCAATACGATCAGTAACCATGACATCATTGAACAAGTCATCGATACAATCGTTCAGACAGAGCCCGTTATTGTATCGGTAAAAGTGACGATGCTAAAAGTTGAGAAAAGTGTTTTAGAAGAACTTGGATTTGATTGGATGTTGAATGATTTCGGTTTAGGCGGGGGAAGCGGACTCGGCTCAGATAGTGGTTATTTATCAGGAGGTACTGTTGGCACTGGAATGATCATTGATGACTTTCCTTCAGTGCCAGCGAATGAAGCGCCTAGAAATCCGATTACTGCTGGTAACCGTAGTGGTGACGGGGCATTTTCATCTTTTAATCTGGATCAGCTTCTAGCTGCAGGAGGTGAACGTGAGGTTGAGAACTTTGATCGAGCTCCAGGAATCATCGGGGTCAACGGAGCAGTAAATAACACCACCATTCAAATGTTGATGCGTGGTCTGGATCAGAAAAAAGGGACGGATATTTTAGCAACTCCAGCAATTACCACACGGAGCGGTCAAGCGGCCTCGATTACAATTGTTAAAGAGTTCATTTATCCCGCGGAATATGAACCCCCTCAAATACCCCAGAGTATTAACACATTTGATGTCGACGATAATGGTAATGGTATTGATGCCGCTATCCCTCCATCAATACCAGTTATTCCATCTACCCCGACATCATTTGAAACTCATGATACTGGAGTTTTTCTCGAAGTCCTGCCCACGGCTGATGAAAAGCGGCAATATATCGATGTGGCGTTAAAGCCGGTAATGACGGATTTCGATGGATTCGTAAATTATGGTACCCCAATCAATTATGTTTCGAATGGTGAGTCCGTTGTTCTCACTGAGAATGCCATTTTACAACCGGTGTTCAGTGTGAAAAAAATAGATACCAGTATGGTAATCGCTGATGGAGCAACGATTGTAGTTGGAGGATTACTGAAAGAAAGCGTGGTCAATGTGAATGATAAAACACCAATACTTGGTGATCTTCCTCTTGTAGGTAGACTGTTTGAAACTAAAGGCATCAAACATAATTCTATGGCGATATTGTTTTTCGTAAATGTTGAGCTAGTTGATCCAACTGGTAGGCCATACCGGAATCGCTAATATATTATTGATCATGCCAGATTCTAACAGTGAGCCAGAAAAGTATTCGATAGATGATATGTTGGATCGGTTGAAGAACCGAGATAATACTGGAGGCGAAGGTGAGCTAGTGACGCGTGCTGATGGTACAAAGGCATTGAAAGTTAGGAAACGCAAGCGCCGGACAGATCAATCCAAGGATAAGCTGAAAGCTCATAATCAGCGTATACAGCTCATTCAGATTGCAGGGTTTATCGTTTTCCTGGTCGCAATGTCGATTCTTGGTGGAATCATGATCATCTACGCTAATAGCTCAGTTTTTCGTGATGGTTTGGTAAGAAAGGTTGAAAATGCCACGGGTAGCGATGCTAAGATAAACCAATTCAGGATGAATCCTGCTAACGCACACGCGGCCCACACAGAAATGACTTGGCCAGAAGGGAATGTGTTGCGTCGCTTTGTGGGGAGTAGTTTGAAGGCGAAAATCTCTCCTATCAGCTTTGTGGGTAGGGTGTTTGAAGGCGATGAAATAGATGCGGGCAAAGGAAATCTTTTTCTGATGGCACCTGGTTCTCTGGGCGGCTCCAATGCAAAAACGTCAGGGACGGGTGCTTCATTAGTTAAATTCAATCGCTACTCTGTAGCCAATTTGAATATATTTTTCTCTCCTGAAGCTAATTGGGAACAGATGATAGAAAATACTGAGATTTCATATTTTCCAACAAAAGCTAAGAGAGGTGGTGAGATTCGATTGAATCAAGGCTCACTCAAAATGAAGGGTTGGCCAACCTTAGCGCTTGATCGGTCATATATGCATGTTCGAGAGGGTCAGTTAGATATTAAGAGCCTGCGGTTTCAAATTCCCTTCGTTGAGAATCAGAGAATTCAAGATAAAGGATCGATCGAG
>JANPJY010000074.1:0-19002 GCA_031425735.1 Akkermansiaceae bacterium
GGCGAGCCCCAAGGATGAAATTCAATGGCACCGAACTGCGCGAGCGAAACCAGGCCTTTGACATCCTTGATGTAAAATATCTCGTCCCCGTCAGTTAGCTTTTTCTGATGAACACCATCCGGAACGTGGGTGGTAAATGACTTCTGAAAAAACATATCACCACTCATTCCACTCGGCGCACGCAAGATGGCCAGTGGGCGGTTGGCTACGAAAGGAAGCATCAACTCCCCCACCCTTTCGTAATACTTTGCCACTTCCAGCTTTGATACTTCGTCGTCTGGATAGACCATGCGATCTGAGTGAGTGATCGTGATCCCCGCCACCTCGAATCCTTTGTCGTCAACGGTCGCAGTTTGAACTACATCCATACGAACTTGCTCAGCGGGCTTATCCTCGCGCAGCGCCACGAACGAAGCCTGACGCACGGATCCATCACGAGTGATTTCCGCAAACTCAACCTCAGCCACCAATTTAGGTTTCAGCCAAATCACTTCGCCGTCAGTTTCGAAATTGGGCTTCTTGGTTTCCAGAGGTTTGAACATTTTCAGATAATCCTTTCGATCCTTCTCCGAAAATCCGGTGCCCACTTTTCCCCGTGGAATCAATTTCCCATTCTCGTATGTCCCCAGAACCAGCGATGAAAATGCAGGCAATGAACTTTTCGGCGGCGTGTAACCGCACACTACAAATTCCTGCCTGAGTCGACACTTGGATTTTGTCCAATCGCGCCTATCACCGGACCGATAGGCGCCGCTGAGTTTCTTGCTGATAATTCCCTCTAACCCGAGCTTGCAGGCTTGCTTGTAAAGCGTTGGCCCCATATCCGCGGGCCAAACGGTGGATCGCCGAACCACGCCTTCGTCCTCACTAACTAACTCAGCCAGACGCTTTTGACGTTCTGTTAGAGGAAAACTGCGGAGGTTGTGCCCGTCGAAATGGAGCAGATCGAAGGCAACGAACGAAATCTCTTTCGTCCCTCCTTTAAGTGCCGCTTGAAGATCGCTGAAACTGGTGCGGCCTTTCTCGTCCCACACCACAGCTTCGCCATCTAGAATAAAATCTTTCTTGGAAACCGCGTTTAGATGTTTGGCGAGCTCGCTGAATTTCTCTGTCCAATCGTGGCCGTTGCGAGTGTAGATCGTGAGTGCGGCTTTATGCTTAACGATGATCAGGCGATACCCGTCAAATTTCAGTTCGTGGATGATGTCTTTCCCGCCTGGCACGGTGGAGACGACTCGTGCTAGTTGCGGTGCAACATACTGAGGCTTCTCACTTTCCGCTTTAAAAGTCGGCTGCGGGTGGGTAGATGGCTCCAGCATCTTTAACATCCAGTTAGGCTCCTCTTTCATCCGAGCCAGAAGATAAGGACCATTGAGTCGTTCACCTTTGAGGTGGAATTTCAGGGTGCCCTTCGCGAACTCTTTGCGCCAATCGATTTCCATAGGTTCCCACGTCCCTTTGTCCCAGATCGCCACTGTGCCCGCTCCGTAATTTCCCTTGGGAATCGTTCCTTCAAATTTGCCATACTCTAACGGATGATCCTCGACGTGCACCGCCAACCGCTTGGCCATTGTGTCCTGAGGAATGCCTTTAGGCACCGCCCAACTCACAAGCACACCATCGATCTCTAACCGAAAATCAAAATGGTGGCTGCGCGCATGGTGTTCCTGAATGACAAATGAGCTGCCGGAAGCGTCGCTTACCAGCGGGCCAGGCTCGGGAGTTTTCTCGAAGTTGCGCTTCTCCTTATATTTCCCGAGCGGAGGTTTCTCTATCGCCTTCTTGCGCGGGGCATCTCGGGTTGTTTTCTTGGCTTTCATTTCTCAAACCTGAGGATTCTCACGCTGACCGACGTCCTTTCTTAGCAGCAACTTTTTTGGTGACCTTTTTAGCAACCGCCTTCTTAACAGGCTTTTTTGTTTTGTTAGACGCGCTGGCACTCCCGCCCTTGATGCTCTTTTTGAGATACTCTGCCAAATCTAGGACGTTGCTACCGCCAGACTCTTCACGCTCTTCTCCCCCTTTCACATCATCGACGTCCTCGCCGCCGCTGATTTTTTTCTCAATGAACTCCATCAAGGCCACACGATATTCGTCGTGATAATCTTCCGGCTTCCATTTCCCTGTCATCTCCTCAATAAGGCGCTTCGCAAGATCTATTTCATTTTTCTTCTGCTGGAATTCTGCATCCTTAGAACTCGGAAGTTCTAGCTTCGATGAGGCACGGATCTCCTGCGGGAAACGTAGGAGCATGAGAATCAACACATCGTCACGGACAAACATGGCGGAAAGATATTCCCGTGTCCGGATCACCACCTTAGAGATTCCCGCCTTGCCTGTCTGGCGGAGTGCTTCACGTAGCAACGCGTATGCTTTCCGTCCCCGCTTGTCAGGTTCTAGATAATATGGCTTATCGAACAGGATGGGGTCGATGTCTTCGAGAGAAACAAAGGATTCGATCTCGATGGTTTTGGTGAGCTTGGGTTGCGCCGCCTCAAGATCTTCTTCTGTCAACAGGACAAATTTTCCATCTTCGTGCTCGTATCCCTTAACCATACGATCCCAAGGAACTTCCTCACCTGTGTCGGCATTTACGCGTTCGTAACGAATGCGCGCATGGTTTTGGCTATCGACCATATGAAGCTGAATATCCGGCCTAGACTCGGCGCTGGTTAGAGCCACGGGTATGTTCACTAAACCGAACGCGATAGAGCCTTTCCAGATTGAGCGAGCCATGATGTAATATTGTTAGAATCCTAAGAACTGAATTGTTCCATTTATATATAGAGGAGGAAGGCGCGCCGCTCAATGGGGTGCTTTGCTACTGGATGAAACACCACGTAAGACTCTCAGTGGTGAGCATGACTGGCTTCTTGACAGAAGCTGAAAATAATCGATCATGATGAGTGATTACACCAACAAACCTCATCCGATCATGATCCAAAAACACAAACGCATCATCACACTAATCATCGCCTCCGCATTATTCGCCTTGTGCAGCTCAAGTTGCGGCACAATACGCGGCGTCGGTAACGACGTCAGCGGAGTCGGCCGTGGCATCCGAAATGCCGCGTCATAAAATCGACCAGCGGGAATTCGACGCGGATAAGCTTCAGATCTAACAACGCACCAAAGATGCGTTGTCGTTGTCGCTTTTTTTAAAAAATGTCGCACTCCGTTTGCACCAATCAAACAAGAACCCCTGCACTAACGGAGGGCACAGGGGTTCATCCGAGGGTGGAATTATCGATTAGCTTGGATTACTTGTTATCGCGCACATCTTCGGCTTTTTTCTCAAGCTGATCTGCATGGCGCTCGGTGTTCTTTCTAATCTGCTCTGCGCCTTCCTCTAACGCATCTTCCGTCGCATTATCGGTGCGGTCGGCTCTGCGTTCCAGTGCGTCAGCATGTTGCTCGCCTTTATCGCGGGTATGATCGGCTTTATTTTCTAAGTTATCCGCTTCCTGTTCGAGAGCATCTTCACGTGCCTCCTCTTCTGAGGATTTACAGGAAATTTGCGCTAAAGCTAGCGCGGAGGCTAATGTCACGGTCATGATGGTATTTGTTTTCATTGTTTGTCGTGTTGTTTGCCGAGATGTCCGGCTCCTTTTCATTATCGCAGATCTGATGCCAGTCGGATTTCTAGCAAATTCCTAGGTTTTCCGCAGACGTGATCGTGTCATTTGCATATGGCATGAGGCATACTGCAACTTTCGAGCTGATCTGGATAAAACCGATGTGTGCGGCGGAGGCGGAAAAATCCATTTCGGCCATACGGACAGATTGCAACTTGCACGAATAATGTCTAAATAGCAGCATTATGCACGGCCGATTACCCTTTCGCTGGGCGAGGAACGGTTTGAGGGTAGGGAGACAAATAGTTTGAGACCAAGACGATCATGGCCTACGGAATGATAAAGAGATGACAGCTTCCACCATTTAACACCGCATGGATATTCTCATTGTTGACGACGAAAAATCGATCCGCCTTACGACTTCAATCGCTTTGGAGGCGGAGGGGCATTACGTAGAAACGGCGGACAACGGTTCAACGGCGCTGACTCGTATCAAGGAGGAGAATTTCGATCTCGTATTTTTGGATCTGCGGCTTAGCGATGAAAATGGTTTGGAGATTCTCGCCAAAATCATGGAGTTGGACTCGCAGCCCCTCGTGGTAATTTTCACTGCTTACGCGTCTATCCCCACAGCGGTACAGGCAACCCAGATTGGAGCGTTCGATTATCTTGAAAAACCCTTCACGCCCGACCAACTGCGTGCGATTTTAGTGAAAGCGAAGAAGGCCAAGCAGACGAAGGTGGAGATGTTACAATTGAAGGACACTGTGCGCGAACTAAAGACTGAGGTGCAGCACTTATCGGCGCCGATTTGCTTCACCTCGCGTGATGAAAATACAAAGAGGGAGTTGGATACGCTGTTCCGGGCTGCTGCCACCAATGCCTCCGTTCTTATCCTCGGAGAGAGCGGCACCGGAAAGAGTGTAATCGCCCGCGAGGTGCATGATCGAAGCCATCTGCGCAACAAGCCCTTCATCACGGTGAGCTGTCCGAGCCTAACAAAGGAGTTGTTAGAAAGCGCTCTATTTGGCCACATGCGAGGTTCCTTCACCGGAGCGGTCAAGGATACCTGGGGCAAAATTCATGCAGCGGAAGGCGGCACGCTGTTTCTCGATGAAATCGGCGAGCTGCCCATGGAGATCCAACCGAAATTGCTGCGCCTGTTGCAGGAGCGGGAATACGAGCGACTCGGTGAGAATAAGGTGCGGCAGGCAACCGTACGGATTATCGCCGCGACCAACCGTGACTTAGCCGCTGAAGTCCGAGCCGGGAATTTTCGCGAAGATCTTTTTTATAGGCTCAATGTGATCAGCGTCACCTTGCCTCCACTCCGAGACCGTCCAGGCGATCTTGCATTCTTCGCGCATGAATATTTCGGATTTTTCAGCAGCCAGCTTGGCAGGAAAATCGAAGGTTTCAGTGACGGGGGTCGGGCAAGTTTGATGCGCCACGCTTGGCCCGGCAACCTGAGGGAATTGCGAAATGCCATCGAGCGAGCTGTTATTTTAGCCCGAGGAAATAAAATCGAAGCGGAAGACATGCCCGCACCTTCTGCTCGTCCTATTGTAGGAGATGCCTCAGGCAATAGCCCAGATATTGGTGGGGAACATAGCCTCGAGGATATCGAGCAGGCTCACATGATCAAAGTTCTCGGCTGGGCGCCGTCACTTCACGATGCCGCAACTGTGCTTGGCATCGACAAAGCAACCCTTTACCGCAAACGCAAGCGCTACTTAATCGACTGACACTAACCGCTTATGTTCCGACCCAATTTATTCATTGGCCTTCTCCTCCTCGTCGCATTGCTATGGACGCTGGGCATCACTGCTATCCTCATGATGCGGCAGACAGCGCCGTCCTTAGATCGGAACGCAGTTATCATTATGACCTTGGTGCTGCTCGGAAATGCGATCGCCGTCCTGATATACTTCTGCTTCTCACAACGCCTTATGGTGCCTGTGGTCTCACTGCGCCGCGCAATCGAGGAGATCCGCCGGGAAAACTACGTTCACGCGAATCCCGAAGCTCACCAAAGCAGTGAGTTCGCGCCGGTGGTTTCCGCCTTCAATGATATGGTAACTGATCTGAGGTTCCGCCGCGGAGTGAGTGACGAAAACTTGGCGCGGGCTCATACAGTGATGAGCTCTATCCTTGAGGCCATCCCGTCCCCAATATTCATCGTTGAGGAAGACTCCAAGATTGTGCAGATCAATCCTGCGGCCGAGAAACTGACCGAGAAACTTGGCGTCACCGGACGGCTACCCGAGAAAATCCAGCAAATCTTCGACGAATGCGTCGAATCGGGCACCAATTGTATGCCAGAAGATCCGAAGGATGCTCTGCTTTTTAGAATTACGGAAATTGAATACTACTACCTGCCTCGGATATTTCACTTCAAAGGGGGAGACACTACGAAATCTGGCTGGGCGATCCTGCTCCATGATGTGAGCCGCTTTCGCTGGCTCGATGACTTGAAAACCAATCTCTTGGCCACCGTTAGCCATGAGATCAAAACCCCGCTCACTGGGATCCGCATGGTGCTGCACCTTCTGCTAGAGGATCGCGGACAAACTCTCAATAAGGTTCAGAGGAAGATGATCGCTTCCGCTAACGAGGATTCCGAGCGCCTCCTTGTCACCTTAAACTCACTCTTGGAACTTTCCCGTGCAGAGAGTGGAGCCACGCACCTAAGCTGTGTTCCCATCAGGCTAAAGGACAATTTGGAACTATCCGTTAGCATCTATGGCGATGAGGCGGCAAAACGAGGTATCACTTTAGAAATCGATCATGGAGGTGCAGAATTTCCCGATGTATTTGCGGATGCGGTGCGTCTCGACGAAGTCATCAACAACCTTCTTTCCAACGCCATAAACCACAGCCCTGACGGTGGGGTGGTGACGTTATGCCTCAGCAAGCCGGACGCCGACCATGTCCGTGCCTCGTTCATTGACCAAGGGCCGGGAGTGCCTGAGGGCAGCAAGACCAGAGTTTTCGAGCGCTTTTACCGTGCGCCGGATGATAAAAACGAGGGCGTCGGGTTGGGATTATTTATTTCCCGAGAAATCATGCGGGCGCACGAGGGGCGTATCGGCATCAACGAACGTACAGATAATCTAACCGAATTTTATATCGATGTACCCATCGCCTGAGAACGTGCAAGAGCCGCAGCATGGGATGAGTCACATCCTCGTCGTAGATGATGAGCCGACCCTGCGGCTTGGATTCAACTACACACTCACCAGTGAGACGACGACTGTCTCTACCGCAGAGAACGGCCGGATAGCCATCGAGATGTTGGCCAACCGGCATTACGACCTGATGATTCTAGATCTACGCATGCCGGAAATGGACGGTATCGAAGTAGTTAAGGCCGTGAGGGCTCAGGGAAATGCCATTCCCATCATTCTGTGCAGTGCTGGCTTCACCCCGCAGGCCACTCTAGATGCGATCCACAACGGTGTGGTGGATTTCCTAATCAAGCCACTTAAGCCGGTAGAAATTCGAAATGCTGTGCAATTTTTACTAAATCCAAAGCAACTTCCGGCAACCGAGTCGGTAGAAAATGCCCTGCAGGCAGTCCGCGAAGGCAAACCCGATGAAGCCATCCATATTCTGGCGCACTGTAAAGAACTGAGCCAACGCGGAATCATCTGGCTGCGGATTCTGGAAGCCATGAAAGAGATCATGCCCAGCACGGACGCCACTCTGTTAAAGGATGCTATAAGCAAATCGCTTCCGCTTATAGCTATGACCGCTCAAACCAGTTAGTGGCGACACGACAATACCCCTTACCGCAGAGTCAATTGCGGCAAGGGGCTTGTATTCCGGTGCAGGAAAAAACCCGATTATGGTTTATTCCAAGAATCATCGAGGGCTTGTTCAATCGCTTCGCGGGATTCTCCAGTACGCTTCTGAATACGCCCAATGAGTTCATCTTGTTTTCCTTCGGCAACATCGAGATCGTCGTCAGTGAGATCACCCCAACGTTGTTTGAGTTTTCCTTTGGCGATGTTCCAGTTGCCTTTCATTTGTAGTTCGTTCATGACATTAGGTATTTTAGTGTTGCAGGTGTCATCCCCGGCAGTTTCGCAGTGGGGAAGACCCGAAATAAGAATATCAAGAATCGTACCATCCTCTTGACCTCCAAAAAACCTACCGATAACGGGCATTGTAGACGAAGCGGTTTGCAGACGGAACAATCGTTCTGCAGCATATTGCACGACATTAGCCCAATATTGCAACTTTCGTAAGCGCGCCCAAATCGTAATCACGCGGATCGACAAGTGGGAAGCGCAACTCGATCACCGTACCTTGGGCAACGTTGGGCACGACTCGTATCGCGCCATTGTGACTCTCCATGAGGCAGCGACAAAAGGACAGGCCCACACCGCTTCCCGGTTGATCCATGACGTTCGAGGCACGCGCGTCCGGTTCGAAGATCCGTTCGAGTTCCGTTTCTGGAACACCGCGTCCATTATCCGAGACGGTGACGATTTCGTGCGTTTCATCACGCGTTGCCGCGATGGCGATGACTGATGGCTCGGCGGCACGATACTTAATCGCATTGTCCAGAAGATTGGTAAAGAGGTGTTGCAGCAGTATCCGGTTGCCCATCACTTCTGGAAGCGGTGAAACCGTCAAAGAGATTTCCAGCTTCTCGATCTCAGATGCCATGTTGTTGCGCACAGTTTCTAACACTTCATCAAGTGGTATACGGCTTCTTACCATCCGACCCTTTTCCTCCATTGAATGCCGGTGGATTTCATCCATCGATCTGGACATCTCGCGGAGAGGGGCGAGCATCGATTCGAGCTGCATCGCCGCCAGCTTCGAGTCCCCGCTGCGGGAGGCTTCCACTGCGAGATCAGCGAGCAGGAGGATTCCGCTCAGGGGATTCCGCAGGTCGTGTGTCACGCGTGCAGTATATTCGATCAACTTTTGATTACTGGCCTCGAGCTGCCTCTCAGCGTTGCGCGCGCGGTAAAGTTGCCGTTGCAGATCCTGGCTTATGCGAGCCAGTCCCGGAAGTTCGAGCGCCGTCCGGCCGATCCGAGTAATGGCAATCACCGTCATCCAAGAAACCACTGCCGTGATGAATTTCATTAGACCCGAGACGCGATAGATCGGCTCATAGAAAATCACCGCTTCGATTAAATGAGTTGTGCCGCAGAAGAAAATGAACGCCGCGAATAGCCAGAACAACCGCGGAAACATGAGTTCATAGCGTTTTGACCACCAGAAGTATCCCAGCGCGACCGGAATCATGAAATACGCACCCCAAATGGCTATATCCGAGAGGATGTGCAACCAGCCGTCAAACGCGTTCCAATTCCCGCAGTTCCAGCGGGCTGGAAAATCTGACGTATCGAAAAGTTTTCTGAAGAAATCGTACACTGAGGGAGGATGTTATTAAGTAAATAGCTAGGTGAAGCGGATTTAAGCATCAAGCATGAATTTCCACAGATTTCTCTCGGTGATACTTGCACGATCACTCGTGCAGTAAGCAACGTTCTCCAGCGCGAGTATTGAGAACAAATGGCAACAAGTGCCCAAATGGCGGGCTTTTGCCTACACCTCTTGGAGTGGCATTTTCTATGCGAAAGCACTTGGGTAACTACCACCTTGAAACTGTCCAAAACATTGTTCTCAAACCAATATAAACCATCTAAACTATTATGAAAAAAATTTCCATTATGCTAGCGGAGGATCACACCATGTTTAGGGAATGCGTTCAGATGATGCTTAAACTGGAGCCGGATATGGAAGTGGTCGGCGAGGCGCGAAACGGCCGCGACGTGGTCGGCATGGTTCCGGAACTTATGCCGGACGTCATCCTGATGGATATTTCCATGCCGCAACTCAACGGCCTCGAGGCAACTCGCCAACTTGTCAAGGTTGTGCCGACTTCCCGAATTATCATCCTGAGTGGCAACTGCGACGACGCCGCCGTTAAAAGCGCGGTGGAGGCTGGGGCGGCGGGATTCTTACTCAAGCAGGATTGCGCCCGAGACCTCTGTGAGGCGATCCGCCTCGTAAGCCGTGGCGGGGTCCATTACAGCCCCTCGATCGCTAAGCGTTTCATCCGAATGAATCCCAAGACACTCAGCAAGTCCGGTAAGATGGAACGAAAGGGAGAAACCCTAACCTCGCGTGAAAGGGAAGTCCTCCAACTCGTAGCCGAGGGCAGAACCAACAAGGAAATCTCCTCAGAACTGGCCATCAGCATCAAGACTGTGGAGAAACACCGTTCGCAGCTTATGCGGAAACTCGATATCCATGACACCGCCGGCCTCACCCGCCACGCCATCGCCGCAGGGATGATCGAATGCAGCGTGCGGCTATATAGTTGAATCTGATATGTTACGAAAAAGGACTCAATCAACCTGCCTAATCGTCACGCAGGGCAATCAGAGTTTCAAATGTCCACTTTGTCGGACGCTCTGCATCAGCTCGCACGTGAGGCGTCTTGACAATACCTCATCGCTTGCGCTTTTCTGGCGTGAGAATATCAACAGAAAATACCTGCTTCCCCCAACTATTATGCAAGAGCTGACTAGGAATCCGACGCAAAATAAATCTGTTAGACTGCGCTCGTTTATACAGGAAAACATGGAGACCATCCTCCAGCAATGGGAAAACTTCGCCCGGGACATATGGCCAGAAGTAAACCCCAGCATCCCAGAGCTGCGGGATCACGCTCAGGAAATGTTGCTTGCCGTCATCAATGACATGCAGACTGACCAATCCGAAGGCGAGCAGCATGACAAATCGCTGGGCAAAGCCACTCCATCGGCCGGAAGTGAAGAAGTAGATTCTGCATCTTCGAGACATGCGGTGAGCCGATTGGAATCGGGTTTCGATATTCGCGCCCTAGTGGCGGAATATCGGGCGCTGCGAGCAAGCGTGCTCCACTTGTGGAGCGAGGCAGTTCCTGAAATGCGCGCGACGCAAATCCAAGACATAACGAGGTTCAACGAATGCGTAGACCAATTGCTGGCGGAATCGATCCTAAGTTATTCGGAATCAGTCGAACATTCCCGCGAGCTGTTACTCGGCGTTCTGGGGCACGACCTCAGATCACCGCTCAGTGCCGTAACCATGATGTCGGGGTTGTTAGAGGAAAATAAGGATTTGAGTGATTCTTCTCGGCAAATGGCCTCACTGATCGTGGTTGCCGCGCGGGAGATGACGCAACTGGTGGGCGATCTACTAGATTTCGCTGGGTCTAATTTGGGATCAAAGATACATGTCACACGACAATCGATGAATCTCGAAGAGTTATGCCGGGAGGTGATTGAGGAAATCCGAGCGGCTCATCCTTTGCGTGTCTTCGAACTCCAATGCAGCGGAGACGGGGACGGCGAGTGGGATCGTCCACGACTCCGGCAGCTCTTGTCGAACCTGCTCGGTAATTCGGTGCAGCATGGCTCGCTGCAAACTCCGATCCAACTTTTCATCAAGGCGGATAAAAATTCTGTCGGGCTCAGAGTGTGTAATCAAGGCCCGGCGATTCCGCCCGAATTGCAGGCTGTGATGTTCGATCCCCTACGTCGCACATTGTGCAACGGGTTATCCCGCGAACTAGGAGGCTTCGGGCTTGGTTTGTATATAGCACGGGAGGTGGTTAAAGCTCACGGCGGTGTGATTGAAGTGAGTTCCGATGACCGGGAAACCGCATTCATCGTTAAGCTACCGCGACGAGAAATATTGGGCAAAAAAAAGACGGACGCGACAAAATTTAACTGAAAGATCTCAGCCCCCTAAATCATGGAAGAAAATCGAATAATCGCGCTCATGCGCTATGGAATTCTCGATACTCCCCCCGAGGCGGCGTTCGACCGAATCACTGCGTTCGCAGCCAGTCTTCTGCAAATGACGGTGGCGATGATTACCTTCACGGATGCCGAACGCATTTGGATCAAATCCAGCTATGGAACCGATATGGACGAAATGGAGCTCGATGAAGGTCTGTTTCCGACCACTATTCCCGCAGCATCGGAATATGTTGTGGAAGACACTCTTGAAGATCCCCGCACGCGCTCACATCCCCTTGTCATAGGAGTGTCTCGAATACGTTTCCATGCTGCTGTTCCCTTGCTCTCGCCAGACGGCTATCAACTGGGAACCTTGTGTGTGATGAATAATAGCCCGCACCAAATGACTTCAGCGGAAACGGACATCCTCAAGAATCTCGCTGCGATGGTGATGGATCTCATGGAGTTGAGATCGGAGAATGCAAGTCTTACGCAACTTAGAAGCGATATCGAACACTCCATTTTCACCACAGTGCATGATCTACGCACCCCGTTGAGCACTGTGACCATGCTTTCCTGTCTGTTGTCAGAACAACAGTTCGGTCCGCTAAATCCCGAACAAGCCAAGATGATCACCTCGATTTGTGGAGCGACTAAGGAAATGGCAGATCAACTCAACGACTGTGTAAAACTGGCCGTTCGCGTGTAAACGGAGCCATAGGATCATTCCTCTATCAAGCTAGAGAAGTCAGCTCGCTTTCCGCGAGCGATCTCCCACTACCGGCACGAAGGCTGAGATTACTCAGGATGGTATCGAGCCGCGTGACATCGACGGGTTTCACGAGATGATAGCTAAATCCAAATTTCCGACTTCTTTCCTTGTCCTCCTCCATCCCGTATCCGCTGAGCGCGATGCCTATTGCGGCATAACGAGACTCAACTATATCCATGGTTTGGCCTGCATTTCCATCAGGCAAACCGAGATCACTGATCAAGACATCGATGACGTTTGTCTCCGCCAACGCAAGTGCTGACTTCACATTCAACGCGGTTAGAACATCGTAACCCCGCATGGTCAGCAACAGCCGAAGGGCTTCATTGGTATCCACGTGATCCTCCACGATGAGAATTCGCAAAGGCGTTACCTCATCCGTAGCTGGCGTTGTCGGACTTGTTAGAAGCGATGCGACAGGAGCATCAGCGATGGGAAATTCCAGAATGAAGGTCGAGCCTTGATCCTTGCCGTTACTCTTTACTTGGATATGCCCATTGTGCAGATCAACCAGCGCTTTGGTGATAGTGAGGCCCAGTCCCAATCCGCCAAAGAGCCCGCTTTCGCCCTGCTCAAAGGGCATGAAAATTCGATCGAGGAGTTCGGGCTCGATGCCCATTCCCGTATCACTCACCTCAACATGAAACATGTTGTCCTTGATAGAGGTGGAAACCTGAATGGTTCCCTGATTCGTGAATTTCGTGGCATTGCGAATGATGTTCCAAAACATCTGCTGCAAACGGGCAGGATCACCGGCTACAAAAATTTCATTTTGGTCTAGATCGGTTTCTAAGCTGAGCTCTTTCGCTTCAATGTCCGGACGACAAATCTCCAGGGCGTTTTTAAGCAGGCAGTGAATATTCACCGTTTCCCAACATAAACTGACTTTCCCGGAACCTACACGTGTTAGATCAAGCAGATCGTCGATGAGCCTCGCCTCGAGTTCCACATTACGGCGCATCACGAGAAGTGTCTGCCGAGTTTCGTTGGAAAGGTTTTCATCCGCCTCAAGATTGACAATGGATGTGATTACAGGAGTGAGAGGAGTTCGCAACTCATGGCTCAGAACCGCAAGAAAACGGTCTTTTGCTTTATTCGCTGCCTCCGCTTCCTCTCGGGCGCGATGAGCGGCGGAATAGAGCGACGCATTTTCCAGAGCGAGTGCGACACGCAAGGCAAGCTCCTCAGCAAGAGATAACTGAGTAGCTGAAAAGGGGTGTTTCTTATCCGTACGAACCATAAGCACCACACCTATCACGGAACCGCGACTCGAAAGCGGGATTGCGAGATAGTGGAATTGTTCATCTAAACCCTGATTCTCGACGCTCGCACTGGTGTATTCATCGCAGATAAAAGGGACATAGAACAGATTTCTCAGTTCAGGCTTTTTTGATGCGAGAACTCTCTCCGAAACACGACTTGGAATATCCGATGTTTCAGCTTCCATATTTCCGACCTCACCTCTCCGGCTGTCGGCCACCCGGCGCAGGCGACCGCTTTCGTCCACGTGGTCGATGAGACAATAATCCGCAAAATTGGGAACGATTAGCCGGTTGAGGCTATGAAAGATCTGCTGATAATCCAAGGATCCCGCCAACACGCTCCCTGCCTCGGCGAGGAAGGCAAGTCGCTCGCGGGCCGCCTCCGCTTCCACACGCGCGGCCTGCTCTTGGATCAAGCGCGCGTTTTCCTGCGCTTGGCGTTTTACCTTTTCTGTTTTTCGAAAGAGATCGACGAAGACCAAGACCTTCGCTCTCAGAATTTCAGGAACGATAGGAGTTAAAATATAATCTACCGCTCCCAATGAGTAACCCAGAGAAACATGTGTCTCCGCATCGTTCACCGCACTGACGAAAATGATGGGCGTGGTTTCTGAACGCTGACGCTGGCGGATTAACGTCGCCGTTTCGAAGCCGTCCATTTCCGGCATGTTTACGTCCAGAAGAATCACCGCGAAGTCCTGTTTCAAAAGCTCCCGAAGGGCCTCATTGCCTGAGCGCACGCAAACCAGATTCTGATCGAGTCCCTCTAATACCGTCTGCATAGCTAACAGCTTGTCAGACCGATCATCCACAATGAGAATGTTCGTTTTTTCCTTAGAGGCGTCCACGTGATTGTTGGGTGATTGAGACTCCATGTGAAACTTAACGGTAGAGCCAAGTGCGCAGTAACATCAACAGACGATCGGTATCGACCGGTTTTGAAATGTAGTCGGAAGCTCCGGCTGCGATGCATTTTTCGCGATCGCCTTTCATGGCCTTCGCCGTCAGCGCGATGATCGGAAGCTCCTTGAACCCATAACGATTCCGAATGGCTTCCATGATTTCGTAGCCATCCATCTCAGGCATCATGATGTCCATCAGGACCATATCGATGTCATTGGATTCTTGAATCATCTCCAATGCCGTTTCGCCCCGCTCTGCCGACATGATGACCATCTTGTAGCGTTCCAAGAGACTGGTCATCGCGAAAATGTTACGAATGTCATCATCTACGATCAGAACTTTCTTACCCGCCAACAAGGCGTTTGGATCGTTGAGTCGTTGAATGATTTCTCTTCCGTGTGCAGGAAGCGAGGCCACCTCGCGGTGGAGCCAGAGGGCCGTTTGATCATAGAGTCGTTCTGGGCTACGCACGTCTTTAAGAATCACCGTCTGTGCCAGATGATTGAGTTCTTTCTCCTCTGCGCTACTTAGATCCTTGGCGGTGTAAACGACAATGGGTAGCTGGGGATATTTACTCCTCATCGTTTCGATGAGTTGAAAGCCAGATGTATCCGGCAGGACAAGATCTACCACGGCGCAATCGATCACTTCAGACTCTAGGATTTCCAAAGCTTGGGTTGCGCTCTCGGCAAGCACAAGGTGAGCGGTATTATTTCCGATCAATTCCTTAATGAATTCGCGTTGATCTTCACTGTCCTCCACCACCAGTAAGTTACTTGCTGGGGCGTCGCTCATCTCTCGGAACCGCTCAAGTAACGCCGTAACGACAGGGGCTTCCAAGGGTTTCATGTGGAAACAGATCGCTCCCTGCTTGAGAGCATTTTCAGGCTCGGAATCCGCCGAAATCACGCAGACTGGGATGTGCCTAGTTGTTAGATCGGCTTTCAGACGGGCCAGCAAATTCCAGCCATTGATATCTGGAAGGCTGATGTCCAAGGTGATGCCGATCGGCTTGTAAGCACGAGCGAAGTCGAGCGCCTTGTGTCCCCTAGAGGTGACGATCCCTTTCATTCCCTGAACTCGGGTGTTATCCAACAAGAGTTGGGCAAAATCGGGATCATCCTCGACGATTAAAATCACTTTGTCTTGGGTAGAAATATCCGCCCGGTCGTCGCGGAAAGGTATCTCTCCAGCTAAGTGGTTGGCGATTTCCTCACCTTCTGATATGACCGGGGATGATTTATAATCATCCGTGTTTTCCAGAAACGCTTTGGCAGGATAACGAGGCAGCAGCAAGGTGAACGAACTTCCTTTTCCTTCGTGACTTTCGACACGGATTTCCCCACCGAGAAGTCGTGCTAGCTCGCGGCTGATAGCAAGGCCGAGGCCGGTTCCGCCGTAACGGCGGCTGGTGCTGCCGTCCGCTTGTTGGAAAGCTTCGAAGATGACCATGTGCTTGTCTTCGGAAATTCCGATTCCGGAATCCGTGACCGTGAAGGCCAGGACTTCGGATGCACCCTCCAAAACAAATCCTTCGTGTCTTCCATTGGCCTTCGCGTTTTCGACCCTGAAAATAACATGCCCTTTTGAGGTGAATTTCAACGCGTTCGAGACAAGGTTTTTAAGAACCTGATCGAGGCGCTGCTCGTCGGTATGAATGACTTCCGGCAGATCCTCATCCAGCTCAAAGATAAAGTTCAGACCCTTCTCCTGAGCAACGTGGCGGAAGGTTCTATCCAAGCCATCAAACAGGTCTTTAAGCCGGACCTGACCCACCGAAACGGTGAAGTTTCCAGATTCGATTTTTGATAGATCGAGAATATCATTAATCAAACGCAGCAGATCTCGACCCGACCCGAGAATAGTGCGGGCGAACTCGACCTGCTTCGGTGTAAGGTTGCCATCGTAGTTGCAACCCAATTGATCCGCGAGAATGAGCAGACTGTTGAGAGGCGTCCGCAATTCGTGCGACATGTTCGCAAGGAATTCCGACTTGTAGCGGGAAGTAAGGGAAAGCTGTTTGGCTTTTCCTTCCAGCGCCATCCGCGCTTGTTCAACCTCGCGGTTTTTGCGCTCCACTTCAGCATTCTGTTCTGCAAGCTGACCGGCTTTTTCTTGGAGCTCTTCGTTGGTTTTCTCGAGTTCCTCTTGGCGGCTTTGCAACTCTCCGGCGAGAGACTGGGATTGTTTGAGCAAATCCTCGGTCAGAGTGCTGGCTTTGATGGTGTTGAGCACGATGCCAATACTCTCCGCAAGCTGGTTGAGGAAAATCTCGTGCGTGGGACTGAATCGCTCGAATGAAGCGAGTTCGATGACTGCCTTGACCTTGCCTTCGAAAATGATGGGCAGAACCATAATGTTCATCGGTGGCGCCTGTCCGAGCCCGGAGCTGATGTGGATGTAATTGCCCGGGACATTCGTCAGGAGAATCGGCTGCTTCTCAAGTGCCGCCTGCCCCACTAGCCCTTCGCCAAGCTGATAGCGGTTGTTGACGCTCTTGCGCTCGCTGAACGCGTAGCTCGCGAGCAACTGAAGCTCCGGCTCCGTTGCTTCATTGTCCATGATGTAGAAAATGCCGTGCTGAGCGGAAACCACGGGCGCGAGTTCTGATAGAATCAGACGACCGACTGTGAGGAAATCCTTTTGCCCTTGGAGCATCCGAGTGAATTTCGCGAGGTTGGTTTTCAGCCAGTCCTGCTCTTGGTTGCGGGAAGTCGTGTCCTTCAGATTTCGGATCATCTCGTTGATGTTGTCCTTAACGAAGGCAACCTCGCCGCGGGCGGACACCTGGATACTCTGAGAGAGATCTCCTTTCGTCACCGCAGTCGCCACGTCGGCGATGGCGCGGAGCTGGGTTGTTAGATTCGCAGCTAGCTGGTTCACGTTGTCCGTCAGGTCGAGCCACGTACCTGAAGCACCCGGCACGTGGGCCTGACCTCCAAGTTTTCCTTCCACACCCACCTCACGCGCCACGCTAGTCACCTGCTCGGCGAAGGTCGCGAGAGTGCTGGTCATGCTGTTGATCGTATCCGCAAGTTCGGCCATTTCCCCTTTGGCTTCCACCATCAGTTTTTGGTTCAACTCGCCTTTAGCAACCGCCGTCACAACCTGCGCAACGCTTCGCACCTGGTTCGTAAGGTTACCCGCCATGGAGTTCACCGAATCGGTGAGATCCTTCCACGTTCCCGCCACACCTTTCACTTCCGCCTGTCCACCGAGCTTACCTTCGGTGCCCACCTCACGAGCCACCCGAGTAACTTCCGATGCGAAAGAGTTCAACTGATCCACCATGGTGTTAACCGTATCCTTCAGCTCGAGAATCTCACCTTTAACATCCACGGTGATTTTCTTCGAAAGGTCACCATTTGCCACCGCAGTGGTAACGGCGGCGATGTTCCGCACTTGGGTCGTCAAGTTGGAAGCCATGAAGTTCACCGAATCTGTTAGGTCTTTCCACGTTCCGGAAACCCCTTCCACCCGCGCCTGTCCGCCGAGAGCTCCCTCGGAGCCCACCTCGCGGGCCACCCGTGTAACTTCCGAAGCAAAGGAACGCAACTGATCCACCATGGTGTTGATGGTGTCTTTAAGTTCAAGAATTTCTCCGCGAACATCCACCGTAATCTTTTTCGATAGATTTCCGGTCGCAACCGCCTTGGTAACATCCGCAATGTTTCGCACCTGGTCAGTCAGGTTGCCCGCCATGGAATTCACCGAATCGGTTAGATCTTTCCACGTTCCCGCAACACCTTTCACGTCCGCCTGACCACCGAGGTTTCCTTCCGTGCCCACCTCTCGGGCCACCCGGGTAACCTCTGCCGCGAACGAACCGAGCTGATCCACCATGGTGTTAATGGTGTTCTTGAGCTCGAGAATCTCGCCTTTAACATCCACCGTGATTTTCTTGGAAAGGTCGCCTCTGGCTACCGCGGTCGTAACATCCGCGATGTTACGCACCTGGTTGGTAAGGTTACCCGCCATGGAGTTCACGGAATCTGTTAGGTCTTTCCACGTTCCCGCCACGCCTCGCACTTCCGCCTGGCCGCCGAGCTTTCCTTCCGTTCCCACCTCTCGCGCCACCCGCGTCACCTCGGAGGCGAAGGAGTTGAGCTGATCCACCATGGTGTTAACCGTGTCTTTGAGCTGGAGAATCTCTCCGCGAACGGCAACGGTGATTTTTTTGGAAAGGTCACCGTTAGCAACGGCAGTCGTAACGTCAGCAATGTTACGCACCTGGTCGGAAAGGTTACCTGCCATCGAGTTCACCGAGTCGGTGAGGTCTTTCCACGTTCCCGCCACACCGGACACTTCGGCCTGACCGCCGAGTTTTCCTTCGGTGCCCACCTCGCGGGCCACCCGGGTAACTTCCGATGCGAATGAACCGAGCTGATCCACCATGGTGTTGATGGTGTTTTTTAGCTCCTGGATCTCGCCTTTAACATCCACGGTGATCTTCTTGGAGAGATCGCCGCGAGCAACCGCCGTGGTCACTTCCGCAATGTTCCGCACCTGAGCTGTTAGGTTTCCACCCATGAAGTTCACGGAATCGGTGAGGTCTTTCCAGGTTCCTGCAACCCCGCGCACGTCGGCTTGACCTCCGAGTTTTCCTTCGGATCCTACTTCCCGTGCCACCCGCGTCACCTCGTCAGCGAACGAGGAGAGCTGATCGACCATCGTGTTGATGGTGTTTTTCATCTGAAGGATCTCGCCTTTAACATCCACCGTAATTTTTTTGGAGA
>JANPJY010000075.1:0-15806 GCA_031425735.1 Akkermansiaceae bacterium
ATTCTCAGAGCGCGACTTGAGTCACGCGGTCCACTTTTAGCTATTCTAGTTCACCTTCCATGCAGCTAGAGCCCCGCACAGATCTCCCAATGCGCAGCCGACAGATTTGAAGAGGGTGATCTCTTGATCGTTTTGGCGGGCAGGTTGGCTGGCGCGGCAGAGATCGGCGAGTTGACCTTTGACTTGGTCTAACGAGAATTTCCCTTCGGAAACAGGGACTAAAATTTCTCCGGCTTCGCGGAAGCAGTTTTCTTGGCTGTCGACATAGACGCTGGATTTCGTGACGAGTTCGGTGTCGCACTCACGTTTGTCTTTGTGATGGTTGCCGATGAAATCGGTGTGCGTGCCGGGTTTGATCAACTCGCCGCGAACGAGGATTTCTGAACTACCGGTTGCGGCGACAACAATGTCGGCTTGGCCGCAGGCACTTGGAAGATCGGTGGTGGTTTCGAAAAGAATTTCAGGAAACTCGGCGGACATTTTTTCGCGTAGCGCATCGGCTTTCTGGGTTGAGCGACCCCATAACAAAATCCGTTTCAACGGACGGACACTGGCGTGGGCGCGGATGAGAAACGGAGCGAGTTTTCCGGTGCCGAGCAATAACAGCGTTTCCGAATTTTCACGTGAGAGCAGGCGCGAGGCGAGCGCGGAGACTCCAGCGGTGCGCCAGCAAGTGATGCTGACGCCATCGATCAACGCGAGCGGCACGCCTACTTTTCGATCAAACAACATGATTTGTGAGTAAAGCGTTTGGGCAGGCGCTTGGTTGTTAGGAAAATAGGTGAATGCTTTTTGCGCGATCACTTCGTCGTTCCAGCTCGGCAGCATCGCGAACGCATCGTGAGAGCCGGATGCGGCATCAAGCAACAACACCTGCCGCGGCGGCATGGTGTGCGGCGCGGCAAAGGTCGCGCGCAGGGCATCGATGAATTCAGGGTAATGCAGCGAAGCATGGACTTGCTCAGCGGAAATCAGTTTCAGGCTCATGTTTGAAAGACTTTGAAGAGAAAGCTATAACTTGCCAAGTGAGTGAATCGTATTTCCGGCAATATTTCACAGGGAGGGAGGAGGCTTTGGAGGAGAAGAGAAAATTTAGAATTCCCCTCCTCTTCTCCCTTAACTCTCCTCTCCTTGTAGAAAAAAGCCCGCATTCCCTGTGGCTTGCAATTATCTGAGTGGAGTTTAAAGATCGCTGCGTGTTTGAAACTCAGATCATAGCAGCCACTGACGACGGGATGAAGGATGCGCAGAATGCTGCGGTCGCGCTTTTGCAGCAGGGCGAGGTTGTCGCTTTGCCGACCGAGACAGTTTACGGACTTGCGGCAGATGCGTTTAATCCTTCCGCCGTGGCGAAAATTTTTGCGGCGAAAGAGCGTCCGGATTTTGATCCGTTGATTGTGCACATTGCATCGGCGCGGGATTTGGATCGGGTAGCGATCGTTCCGGAGGAGATCCGCCACATCGTGAATCAACTCACCAACGAATTCTGGCCGGGGCCGCTGACCTTGATTTTACCAAAAACTCCTGAGGTTCCAGATCTCGTGACCAGTGGCTTGCCAACGGTTGGCGTGCGGCAGAGTGGTCATCCGATTTTCCGAGCAATCAACAAAGCTCTCGGAAATCCCATCGCTGCGCCGAGCGCGAATCGGTTTGGGCGGATCTCTCCGACATCTGCTTCTGCGGTGATGAAAGAACTCGGCGGGCGGATTCCATTGATCGTCGACGCCGGCGCGTGCTGCGAAGGCTTGGAAAGCACCATCATCCGGATCGAGCCGCGCGAGGGCAAGAAGCCAATTTTTCATGTGCATCGTGCGGGTCCGATCAGCAAGGAGCAGTTGCAGAAATTCGGAAAAGTCGAGGCGGTGAAACCCGGCGATCAACTGCAATCGCCCGGGCAACTTGAAAGCCATTACGCGCCGCTCACGCCGTTTCGCCTGATTGAAAAGCCCGTAGATTTTACTCCTGAAGTTGGGAAAAAATACGGCCTACTTAGCTACACTGGAGAAGAAGGCGGTGAATTTGTTCGAATGCATCGTTGGGATAGCGTTGTCGCGCTCAGCCCGGGCAGCGGAAAACTTTCTGAGGCAGCGGTGCGTTTATTTTACGCGATGCGTGAAATGGATGAGATGGGTCTCGATGAAATCATCGCCGAGCCAGTCAGCGAAGTGGGCCTCGGGGTGGCGATCATGGATAGATTGAGACGCGCTTCGGCGCGGTGATTTCGGGGAGAACACGCGCCTCGCGTGTCGCGGAGCGCGCCCTCGCGATCTGCTTAGTTGGAAGATTCTGTGCCTCGCTAATCCGAAACAGTCTCCGCCATATCTCGACCCATGTTTCCGGCGAGGGCGCCCGAAACCACACGCGAGGGCGCGTGTGCTCCCCTCTTTACGAAAGAATCCCGTCGATCACCTTCGCGGGTTCGACACCGGTGAGTTTGTAATCGAGGCCTTGGAATTTTTTCGTGAAACGAGCGTGATCGATACCGAAGCGTTCTAACAGAGTGGCATGAAGATCGCGGACGTGGACGATTTGGTCGACGGAGTTGTAGCCGAGTTCGTCGGTAGCACCGTGTACATAGCCGGGCTTGATGCCTGCGCCAGCCATCCAGATGGAAAAGGCGCGGATGTGGTGATCGCGACCCGTGCCTTGGCCCATGGGCGTGCGGCCGAATTCGCCGCCCCAGATCACCAAGGTATCTTCTAACATGCCGCGTTGTTTCAAATCTTTGATGAGAGCTGCGGAGGCTTGATCAGTGAGCTTTGCGGAGAGTGGCATCTGTTTTTCGATGTTGTTGTGCTGATCCCAACCGCGGTGATAAAGCTGCACGAAACGCACTCCTCGCTCGAGCATGCGACGAGCGAGCAAGCAGTTCGATGCGAACGAACCATCCCCCGCTTCTTTGACTCCATACATATCGAGGATGTGCTGCGGCTCGCCTTTCATATCGGTGAGCTCAGGCACCGAAGACTGCATGCGGAAAGCCATTTCATATTGGGCGATGCGGGTCTCGATTTCCGGATCGTAGTGATGCTCGCGGAGCATGCCGTTGAGACGCTGAACTTCCTCGATGACCTGACGCTGTGTGGATTGGCAAACGCCTTCTGGGTTGCCGACGTAATGGACGGCGTCGCCTTTGGATTGGAACTGCACGCCTTGGAATCTGGAAGGCAAGAAACCCGATGACCATTGACGCGAGGAAATCGGTTGATCGGAGAAACCGCCGCGCGAGACCATCACGACGTAGCCCGGTAGATTTTGAGTTTCCGAGCCGAGTCCGTAAAGCAGCCACGAGCCCATGCTGGGTCGGCCTTTCAGGATCGAGCCGGAGTTCATGAACGCATGAGCTGGATCGTGGTTGATCTGTTCAGTGACCATGGAACGAATCACGCAGATGTCGTCTGCGATAGAACCGATGTGAGGAAAAAGATCCGAGATCTCGATACCTGCATTGCCGTATTTTTTAAAGCCGGTGAAGGAACCGCGAGCGATGAGCTTGTGACCTTGAAGCTGAGCCAGTTGCTGGCCTTTAGTGAACGATTCGGGAAACGGTTTGTCGTTGAGGCGATTGAGTTCGGGCTTTGGATCAAACGATTCCAAATGCGACGGCCCTCCAGCCATGCAGAGATGGATCACGCGTTTTGCTTTAGCCGGGAAATGCAAACCTCCCTGCTCGAAAATGCGGGGCATGGACGCGCCACCTGCGAATTGCGAAAGCGCAATTCCACCAAGTCCGGCGAAACTTCTCTTTAAGAAAGTTCTGCGCGATAAGTCGTTTTGGAAAGCTTGATGGAGTTGATGGGCGTTCATGTTAGAATCTTGTGATCGTTTCATGCAGGTTGAGGATGACGCGGCAGAGCTGCTCCGTCGCATCCGTTTTTGGATCCTCTTTACGAAGTTTTTCTAAGAAGGCGATGAGATTGGATTTCTCTTGCTCGGAAGGTTCGCGTGAAAGGGCTAATAGATAAGCGTGTTTGATTTTTTCTGCGTCCGAGCTGTTAGGGAGTTCGGTTGTGAGTCGTGCGGCGAGGGCTTTGGAGGCCTCGACGAAAGTAGGATCGTTGAGCAAAGCGAGGGCTTGCTGTGGCGAGTTCGATTGGAAACGGTCCACGGCGCATTCCTCGCGGGACGGGGCGTCGAAGGCGGCCATCATCGGATGAATGAACGTGCGCTGCCAATGAACGTAGAGTCCACGGCGGTATTGTTGGGGACCTGTGGAAGAAATGTATTTTCGCTCAGGGAAATTGAGGTTCTCCCAGTAATCTTCGGCTTGGTAGGGCAAGATGGACGGACCGCCGATTTCGTCGGCGCGGAGCAAGCCGGAGATGGCGAGGGCGTTGTCGCGGACAAACTCGGCTTCAAGGCGACGGGCGGATTGCTCGGAAAGGAGGCGATTGTCGGGATCGATTTCGGAGAGCTCAGGTTTCACTGCGGATTGTTGACGATACGTTTCCGAGGTGACGATGAGGCGCACCATGTGTTTCACGTCCCAGCCAGAATTTTGGAATTCGGCGGCGAGCCAATCGATGAGTTCGGGATGTGAAGGCCACTCGCCTTGATTGCCGAGATCGTCGAGAATGTTAGAAATTCCTTTCCCGAAAAATTGTTTCCAAAGTCTGTTAGAAAAGTGGCGGGACGTGAGTGGATTTTCTGGAGCGAGCAACCACTCGGCGAGATCCATGCGGTTGAGCCGCTTATTTGTAGGCGGTGCGTCTTTGGCGAGGAAGGCGGGAAAAGCGGGCTCAACTTTCTCAGCGGGATTCATCCAATCACCGCGTGGAAGTAAGTGACCCTGTGGAATTTGATCTGGCGGTAGGGTTTGGGCGATCATGGAGTGAGCGTATCCGGCGTGGGTCGCGAGCATGTCGGCGCGGGCATTTTTATACGCGGCAGGGAGTTTTTCATCCGGGGTGTTAGCTAAGAGGAATGCGGCTTCGACTTCGGGTTGGGGAGATTTCTCATCACGCAAAGCCGACGCCAAGGCGGACCGAAGGGCGGTCGGTTCGCCGGGAATAGGATCCGCGAAGGGGGTGACGCTGAGACGGAATTTCCCGATATCTGCTGACGCGATGGTGAGCGTGAGGGTGTTATTTTCCGCAGGAGAAACGGATTGTTTCAGATGATAGTGAGCGTGATGAGGAAGGCTGGTGGCATCGGAGGGTTCTTCAAAAATAGCGGGAGCAGATTGCCATGTTTCTTCTAACAGCGGCAACTGATAGCCGTTGTTGTATTTTCCAGGCGTGCGGCGATCGGCTTGTTGATAAGAGAAAGCCAGCTTGCCGCCATTGATCGCAAACGCGGGAGTGAGAGTGAATTTGCCATTTGCGCTGCGGCCGATGCGGTTGTTGTTCGCGGCGTCGGGCAGGACTTCTAAGCGCAGGGTTTTGATGGGAACTCCGGCAGGCAGTGCGAAGGTGACGGTGATGGTTTCTTTTTCTGCGGGTGCACCGGAAATGAGGATGGTTCCATCTGTTGATTGGCTGGGCGGATGCAATCCGCCGCCACGGGTGATGGTGCTGGCTTTTAGCGGTAACCAGCCATCACGGTTTGCGGAGAGGAAACCAACAGTGGATTGGCGCCATGCTTCAAGCGCAGCAGGATCGTAAGTCATACCTTTCACGGCGGCGATCGCAGCTTCGCGGGCAGTTTCCAAACGTTGTTCATTCGCAGAATTTTTCGCGAACAACTCTGGCGGAAACGGTGATTCATTGTTGAATCCAGGAAGGTCTTTGTTGGGCGTGTTGTTGTAGGTGGTGTAAATGCCCCATTGGCGGACATCGTTAAAGAAGGCTGCGAGCGAATAGAAATCGCGTGCGGTGAAAGGATCAAATTTATGATCATGGCATTCAGCGCAGCCGGTAGTGAGTCCGAGCCATGCGCCGCCGATGGCACGAACGCGGTCGCCGGCGTATTTTGCGAGGTATTCTTTTTCCTGAGCACCGCCCTCGCGGGTCATGAGGTTGAGGCGAAGGAAACCGGTGGCGATTTTTTGCTCTTCGGTAGCGTTCGGAATGAGATCGCCAGCGAGCTGCTCGCGGGTGAATTGATCGAAGCGTTTGTTGGAGTTGAAGGAATCGATCACATAATCGCGGAACGGGAAAATACGGGAGTTTTGATCGCCGTGGTAACCGACGGTGTCGGCGTAGCGGACGGCGTCGAGCCAAGTGACGGCCATGCGTTCACCGTAACGCGGGGAAGCGAGGAGGCGGTCGACTTGCTTTTCGTAGGCATCAGGAGATTCGTCGGCGAGGAAGGCTTGAAGTTCTTCAGGGGTGGGAGGGAGGCCGATAAGATCAAGAGAAAGACGGCGCAGGAGCGTGGCTTTTTCAGCGGGAGGCGAGGGTTTCAGTCCGTGCTGGGCGAGGTTGCTGCGGACAAACGCATCGATGGGATTTTTGGTGTCTGTTTCTGGCACGTTGGGTTTCGTGATGGAAGCAAAAGCCCAATGCTCTTGGTATTTAGCGCCTTGTTCGATCCAACGGGTGATGAGTTGTTTTTCGTGATCGGAAAGGGGTTTGTGAAAATCTGGGGGCGGCATGATGTCATCGGGATCGGTGGTTTGGATGCGATCCCAGACGACGCTTTTTTCCGGTTTACCGGGAACGATGGCGTGTTTTTTTGCATCGCTTTCAAGCGCAGCGTAAGCGCCTTCAACTGTATCTAGGCGGAGGTTTTCCTCCCTTTTGGTGGAATCGAAGCCGTGGCATGCAAAGCATTTATCCGAGAGGATGGGACGGATGTGGGCGTTAAAGCTGACGGTATCAGGAATATTGGCCGGGGCTGCCTTCTGGGTAGTCGGCTGTGTGGGAGATTCGGAGTAGGCGTGAGAGGGAGCAGGTTTGTCCATCACGAACCAAGCCACCACGCCACTCAGGGCAGTGAGGCAGAGCGCGGAAACGATCAGAATAGGGCGGCTGGTGCGTGGCATGGGCGGATCAATGTAGAGAAATGCTTCTTGTTCATTTAACTACGGCACGACCCCAGGTCAAATTACAAAGCGCTAATCCGCTTTTAGATCCAAACCAGCGGCGAACTGGGTGAATTGCTGCTTCAGAGCATCGTTCCAGATGTTTTTCTCTTTAGCGGCTGCTTGCCATGAAATTGCAGCAGCTTTGCATTGTTCTAACAGCTTGGCTGACCCGGGTTTATCTTTCCACATCGCCGGTGGATATTTTTTCATAAACCCAATCAATAAATCGTCAGGAATTTTCTCGGTGTCGGCTTTTTTGAATGCAACTGGAACCATTTTATCGACCTCGGCTTGAGTCACATTATTGGAGGCGACTGGCTTGGTAGTTGCGGCGGGAGATTTCTTAGGGATCGCATCTAGGTTTTTCCATGCATCGCTGATGACGACAGATTCAGTAGCGGATGCACCAGGCAGTCCGGTGGCGAGTTGGAAACATTGTTTTGCGAGATCCCATGCGCCTGCCGACATTTGATGGCCAACTTCCGGCCATGTTCCACCGATGTAACAGAATTTTTTCTGATCCATTTCATTTTCAAAGCGATGATACCACTCGAGTCGATTGTAAGGAGCTTCGGCAAATGCTTTGCCTGTATCTTTTTCACCGCAGGAGATCGCGAAAGGAATGTCCTTAGCTTTGGCATCCATTTGGCCGTAATTATCGGTGGCCCATGTGCCTCCGGAGTGAGAAGAGACCCCGCATACAAGCTTGGGATGCAGCATGGTGAAACGATGCGAGAACTGGCTACCGCCGGAGAAACCGTGCAGAAACATTTTATCATGCAGTTTGTAAGTTTTTTTGAGCGTCTCAAAAAGCTCGATGAGTTTTTCCGCATGGACTCCATCACCGTTTTGATAAGGGCGATCCCCTTTCGAATTAAATGACGGACCAATCACGATCACATCACCGCGCATCGCCCAATCTTTCATGCCAGCGGCGCCGTTGCCTTTTCCGCCCGCGCCATGAACTCCGACGACGAGCTGATAGGTCTTTGCCGGATCGATGACGTCCGGCGTGTAAACATGGCAGTCCATGTCTTGGGAGTCTTTGATGACTGTCTCGCCTGCGATCCCTTCGACACAACACATCGCAGCAACACAACACATGACGAGTATGGATTTCATGATGTAAAACAATTTGGATTTGGTGGTTTCTTAGTTGAATCAGACTGCGCAATCCACTCTGCGCATGAAACATAAAATCCTTTCATTCGTCTGCATCTTATTTCTAACGACGCTGCGTGCCGCGCCGGTGCATTTGGTGGATGAAAGATGCGGTTAAAGGATCTGTTAGTATTACGGTAAAGCCGTAAAAAACAGCGACCGAACGTCGCGCCACGTTTCAGCCGCCCATTCCATTGGAATATCCGAATACCAGAATTTTAAGTTCGGGGTCATATGCGACGACTGGCACATAGCCATCGAATGCATCACCTAATTTTCTAAACCGAATGTTGTCCTGACTTTTGCTCGCACTGATCGCTTCGTGGAGAAATGAAATTTGAAATGTCGTTTCGTAGGGCTTCGAAAAATAACGAATATAAAGAGGATGCGTTTCCTCAATATGATGGAACTGAAGACAGCCGTCCGAATAGGTGGTTTCTTCAGCAGAAATGTATGGGGTGAGGTCGACTTGAAACGCACTTCTGACTAGCTCGTCTTTGCTAAACGTATCTAAAACGCGAGAAGTACGGACTGCGTAAACAGCAGCAAGCACCAGCAGTGCGATCAGCGCGAATGTGATGGATCTTTTGGTGGATTGGGAGACAGGGGACATAAATAACCTATTGCCACGTTAATCCTGCGGGACGTGTGGCTCGAAGGTCATGGAGCGTTCGTGTTCGCGGGCTTTGGCGGCGCGTTTGGCTTGGGAGTGGAAATGCTCTTGAGCGCGGAACGGCTTCACGCCTTTCTTTGCGGTGATGGGTTTTGAACTACCATCAGCTTGAATGCGGTAAGCGTTTTGGTTGTCTTGAAAATAGGTTTCCAAGATTTTCACTAAGCGACGTTTGATGGTTTTTTCCTCAATCGGGATCATCAGCTCAACACGTTTTTCGAGGTTGCGCGTCATCCAGTCGGCCGAGGCGATGAAGACTTCGGGTTCGCCGCCTTGGTGGAAGTAGAACAAGCGCGCATGTTCGAGGAATCGATCAATCACGGAAACGACTTCGATGTTTTTTGAAAATTTCTCACCGGGGATCAGGCAGCAGATACCGCGGACATTGAGTTGGACTTCGACGCCAGCTGCGGAGGCGTTGTAGAGCGCGGCGATGATATCGGGATCTTGCAGCGAGTTGGTTTTGCCGATTATTTTTGCAGGTAAGCCTTGCTTGGCGCGTTCGGTTTCGCCGGCGATCAAATCTAACAGACGCGGCTTCATCGCGGATGGCGCGGGTATGAGGCGTTGGAAGCGGAGCAGTTTGGAGCGGCCCGTCACTGCGTTGAAAAGCAACGATGCGTCGTTGCCGTATTCGGATTTGCAGGTGAGGTAGGAAAGATCCGTGTAGAGGCGCGAGGTGGTCTCGTTGTAATTTCCCGTTCCGAGATGGACGTAGCGGCGCAGCCTGCCGGATTCGCGGCGCACGATGAGACAGATTTTCGCGTGGGTTTTGAGGTTTTTCACGCCGTAAACAATCTGTGCACCGGCGCGTTGGAGTTCATCGGCGCGGGTGAGGTTGCGGGCTTCATCGAAGCGGGCTTTCAGCTCGACCAAGGCGGTGACGTGCTTGCCGTTTTCCGCAGCTTTGATCAGGGCATCGATGATGCGCGATTGGCGAGCGGTGCGATAAAGGATCTGTTTGATCGCGATCACATCCGGATCGGCGGCGGCTTCTTCGATCAAGCGAATGACCGGATCGAACGATTCGTAGGGATGAAACAACAGCACGTCGTTGGCGGCGATGGTTTCAAACATTGATGCGCCGGGCGTGATGGCTGGGCTATTTTGCGCGGGCCATTCTTCATCGCGGAGGTGATCGAACGCCGGCAAAAAGGCGAGCTCCATGAACGACGCTAAACCCAACGGGCCTTCGTGGCGGTAAATTTCCTGCGAGGTCGATGACGTCACGGTGCGGATCATTTGCGAGAGATCGCGCGGGGCATCGTCGCGGATTTCGAGGCGGACCGTATCGGCGAAGCGACGCGCGGTGAGCACATCTTCCATTTCATCGGCGAGGTCGGTGGCGTCTTCTTCCTCAACGGCGATATCGCCATTTCGGGTCACGCGGAAAGCGGTGGTGGCAGCGACGGTTTCGCCCGGGAACAAGCGATCCGCATGCTGTGCGACGAGATCTTCGATCAAGATAAACGCATGCGTTTCATCGTCAGTCTGGACCGAAATTCGACGGGGCAAATTCTCATGAATCGGAATCAGCACATGGCGTGAAGATTGGTCGGTTGGATCGAGTAAACGACAAGCGAGCACGATGTGAAGGGCAGGGATATTTGGCGGCGGCGAGTTAGGATCGACGGCTAACGGCGTGAGCAGCGGAGAAATGTTGTCTTCAAAAATCGCAGCGGTTTGGGCGCTCTGTGCATCCGTGAGTTGATCGGCAGCAAGCATGACGATTCCCTTTTTCGCTAATGCGGGAAGCAAGGTGTCATTGAGAAGCGTGTATTGATCTGCGCTCATTTTGAGCACCCGATCGCGGATGGCATTGAGGTTGCGGATGGGAGTGTAGCCTGAGTTGTCGCGAGTTTTCCGACCACTGCGTTTCTGAAGCATCAGCGACCCGACGCGAACTTGGAAAAACTCGTCGAGGTTCGATGCAGTGATGGCGAGGAATTTGACTCGCTCTAACAGCGGCATCGATTCTTTCAATGCTTGGTCTAGGACGCGCTGGTTGAATTCGAGCCAGGAGAGTTCGCGGTTGTTGTATTCGGGCATGGGAAGAAGTGGAAAGTGTGGAGTGATCAGTGTGAAAATGAAACTAGTTATCTTCGTCGATAACGACGGGGAGGCCGAAGACCTGTTCGAAGAGATCCGCTTTTGCGTCCATGGCGAGGCGTTCGATCGCGGCGTCTTCGAGGCCATGCAAACGGATGTGAAGTTTGTTAGATAAACGGGTGATTTCGATTTTGGAAACGCGCTGGACGTGGGTGCGTTCGAGCGCATCCGCCACGCGGAGGATGGCCGCAAGTTTGCAGACACGAATTCGATCTTCCACACTGAGCGCGGCGTAGGAAGGATGATCAAGGCGCGGGCCTGAGTGGCGATGATATCGCGAAACCAAGGCGACGATAGTGACGTCGAGTCGGTCCAAACCGAAGATTTCCGAGTTTAAAATGATGTATTCCGAATGCTTGTGATGCGCGCGCGGGCTGACATAAGTGCCAACCTCGTGGAGGATGGCCGCGACTTTCAGCAACAACATGTCGTGTTCGTTGAGCTGGTGCAGATCTTTGAGATTCGCGACGAAGTGTTCGCAAAGTTTTCCGACGTGTTCGCCGTGACCGGGATCGGATTGGTAGCGTTCTGCTAAAATCCTAGCGGAGCGCAGCACTTCGGAAGCAAAGGTATCGGTGAGATCGCGCGAGGCGAGGAGATCGTGAAGCAGTCCTTGCTCGTATTCACTAACCGGAATGTGAACTTCTTTGAGTGAGAGGGTTTCCGCGATGGCGAGGTTGAGCTCAAGCGCGGGGATCAATGCCTCGGCGGTTTGGTAATCGAGTTGGAAACGTTTCACCGCTTCGAGGTCGGTGAGCGCGGAGGTCTCGGTGGTGAAGGCGCGCAGTTTTTTTACTGAGCAGGCTTCGTTGGTTTTCGTGACAAAGCTCGCGACCGATTGAATTTCATATCCGATCAACACGATGCCATCGATGGATACGTCCGAATAATCATGGCGAAGCTGCGCGAGATTTCCCGAAGCGTGTTCGCGAATGACGCGCAACAAAGTCGGTCCTTCGGCGAGTGAGGCTTCGACCGCCTCGCGAGTGCGGTGGGTTCCCATCCGGTAACTTGTGTATCGCGTGATCAGACCTTCTTTAAAAAGCAGCGCCCGCGTGTTTCCTGGACCAACGTGAACGACCAACGCAGTGCGCTGGCTCATCGCGGGAAGATGCTGAATGCGGCGGCGAGTTTTGAGATAAATCAAACGCGTCATTTCGCCGTCATCGATCATGGAAACTGGAAGTCCGCAGGCGATGCGGATCCGGTTCAGCACGGCCTCGTGATTGGTCGCTTCGTGCAAGACGTTGGTGGCGACGGCCCGACTGAAATTGTGTGGATCGAGCCCCAGCTCGGATAAGGTTTTTTGATAACCGCGGATGATGGAAACAATGCGCTCGGTGGTCGCGTTCGAAACCACATTTCCGCCGAAAACGTCGTGGGCGAGAGGCGCGGGTTGTTCGAGGAAATCGATGGGGAGCAGCGTGCCGTCATCGGTGCGTTCTGCAATGACCATGGAGACCGAACTCGCACCGATATGCAGCGCCGTGAGCAAAGTTGTCTTATCTACTGAAGGAAGGGAACGTTTTGTCCGTGCAAGCGCCATCACCGATATCAGATACGATTGGACAGTTTTACAATGCCGAATGTGTGACATCATGCACTAAAATTGAGACGAAGCTTGTCACATCGTTTCCTCGGGGAGATAAAGCAGCATGCCAGTTAGCGGAGCTTTAGAACGATACTTGGTCAAGCCGGGTGCAAAGGTGGATCTCGCGAAGATCGATTCCGATGAACGCACACTTTTCCAAATTGGGGGAAAAGACGAGAGCACCAAAGCTTTTGATAAGTTGCAGGACGAGCTGCAAGACCTTCAAAAAGTGCTCTACGCGCAAAATAAGCACAAGATTTTGTTAGTCCTGCAAGCGATGGACACCGGTGGCAAGGACGGTTGCGTGAAGCACGTCTTTTCAAGGATCGACCCGCAAGGGCTCCACGTCCGCTCATTCAAAAAGCCGACCGAAGAAGAGCTCGCCCGCGATTTCCTGTGGCGCGTGCACAACAAAGTGCCGGGCAATGGTGAGATGGTGATTTTCAATCGCAGCCATTACGAAGACGTCATCGCGGTGAGAGTGAAAAAGTTATTTCCCGAAAAAGTTTGGAAACAACGTTACCAACACATCGTCGATTTCGAGCGCATGCTCGCCGAGGAAGGCACCACGATTGTAAAAATCTACCTACACATTTCCAAAGATGAGCAGAAACGTCGCATCGTTTCCCGACTCGAAAATCCCGAAAAACATTGGAAGTTCCATCCCGATGATCTGAAAGATCGAGAGCTCTGGAGCGACTTCATGAAGACCTACGAAGATCTTCTTTCCAAAACCTCCACCGAACTCGCGCCGTGGTATGTCGTCCCTGCGAACCGCAAGTGGTATCGTAACCTTTGCGTCGCGCGGATCATGGTTGATACGATGAAGCGGCTAAACATGAAGCTTCCAAAAGTCGATTGGGATCCAACGAAAATCGTCGTCGCAGATTGAGATGTCGGTGAAATTACTCGGCTTCGCCGCAGTTGCGGAGGAGATAGATCATGGTGCCTTCGCTGCGGCGATTCGAAGTGAGTTGGAAGCGGCGAGAGAATTGCTCGGCTTAAACATGGTGGTCCTTTCAGGCGCGGGAACCGATTCGGATCTCACCTTTCTGCGTACCTGCATCGAACTCCGCATACCTACCATCGTGTTTTTACCAAGCGATGAATTTTTCAACCATCAGGAAAAATCCAAGCTGTTAGAAAATTTACTTAGCGTTTCACTGGCAAAATATCCCCTCCCCCCATCGACCCAAGCCGCCCCCATCCTCGAATGGGCAGATGCGCTGCTCTGCGCTTGTTGCGATGACGAAGAGGAAATCCTCACCGACGCGCTTGCTCTCGGCATACCCACGAGAAAGCTCCATTCCATCAACCTCGAAGCCAACTGGACTCACCCACCCCAACCTGCGAGCCCCGCCAGACATGGTTTTTCTACACGTCGTGAGCTGCTGGAGTTTCTGGATAAGCGGTTTGGGAAGTGATTCTTAATTCGCGTGCATTCGCGTTCATTGGCGGTTTAATTCCACTTAAATGAAAACTACGGCTTATCCATCGCTGCTGTCATGCCTGTTTCTAGCGATCTTTTCAATCATCTCTGCTTTAGCCGAACCCGCGACTAAACCGAACGTCGTCATCATCATCACGGATGATCAAGGTTACGGCGAAATCGCGGCGCATGGAAATCCCGTTATCAAAACCCCGAACCTCGACAAGCTTCACAGCCAGAGCGTGCGGCTCACCAATTTTCATGTCGACCCCACCTGCTCACCCACGCGGTCTGCTCTCATGACGGGTCGCTATTCCACCCGCACTGGCGTGTGGCACACGATCAACGGTCGTTCGTTGATGAGATCTAGCGAGCTGACCCTTGCTGAAATTTTTAAATCTAACGGTTACGCCACTGGGATGATCGGCAAGTGGCATCTTGGAGATAACTACCCGTTTCGTCCGCAAGATCAGGGTTTTGAGCATACCATCCAACACCTCGGCGGCGGTATTGGAAACGGCGCAGATTACTGGGAAAACGATTACATCGACGATACCTACCTAACGAACGGCGAGTGGAAAAAATACGAAGGTTACTGCACGGATGTCTGGTTCCGAGAGGCGACGCGTTACGTTGAGGAAAAACGCGACAAGCCGTTCTTTCTTTATCTCGCCACCAACGCTCCGCACTCGCCACACAACGTGCCCGATGCTTACGCCAAACCCTACCGAGATGCTGGGATGCCAAATGAATTGGCAAAGTATTACGGGATGATCACTAACATCGATGAAAACCTCGGACGTTTCCGAGAAAAACTTACTGAACTCGGGCTCGCAGAAAACACATTGCTGATCTTCATGACCGACAACGGCACGAGTGCGGGCTACATCGATGAAAAGGCGAAATACCCCTACTTCAATGCCGGAATGCGTGGCGGGAAAGGCTCCGCTTGGGACGGTGGACACCGGGTGCCTTGCTTCTGGCATTGGCCAAATGGAAAACTAACAGGTGGCCGCGACGTGCCGGAACTCACTGCGCACTTCGATGTTTTACCTACAATAGTCGATTTGCTTAGCCTCAAAAAACCAGAAGGCCCGACACTTGACGGAATATCACAGCAGATGCAGCTCCTTGGAGTAATGAAGGAACCGTGGCCAGATCGCTCACTCTTCGTTCACGTCCAACGCGCCTTTGTACCTCCGAAATGGACCGACTCCGCCGTGATGACCCAACGCTGGCGTTTGATCGACGGCAAACAACTTTACGACATCCAAGCCGATCCCAGCCAAAAAACGGACATCGCAGCCGATCATGCCGAGGTCGTTGAAAAACTGCGCAGCGATTACGAAACTTGGTGGGCATCGCTCAAAACCGACATGGAACAAACCTCACGCTTCTATGTAGGCAGTGAGGAAAATCCAATGACGCTCATGAGTCATGACTGGCTCATGCCTAAAGGGCAAGCGGCATGGAATCAGAATCACGTCCTACGCGGCGACCTCATCAACGGCCCATGGGCGATCGATGTCATAGCAGCGGGTGAATATGAAATCACACTCCACCGCTGGCCCGCTCAATTGAACAAAGCAATGGATTGCATCAAAGCCCGACTCACGATCGGTGAATTCGATAACACCCAAGTCATCGAGAAAACCGCTACGAAAGCCACGTTCCGAGTCAAACTGGAAACTGGCCCAACCATGTTGCAAACGTGGCTTACAAGAGCCGATGAAAAACAACACGGCGCGTATTTTACAGAGGTGAAGAAGTTAGAAAAAGGTAGGGTCGACTCGCCGTTGTAAAGGCCGGAGACATGGGTTACAGGTGTGCGCGGACATAGGTAACACTTTTCAGAGCTCGGTTCGGATCGAATTAT
>JANPJY010000076.1:0-93714 GCA_031425735.1 Akkermansiaceae bacterium
CGGTCGTTTTATCAAAACGACCCTACCAAACAATCTAAACCCCCAACATCAGAGAAATATGCTCGGCGGTCAGCTCGCCCATTGATGTGCAATCGCTGAAATCCGTGGTTCCGTGCATGCGGTTGAGATCCAGCGCCAACCTGCGAACATTAGCTTCGGGCGCGACCTGATCCCGACGCATGATTCCAAGCAAAGTGCGCAGGCGTGTCGATTCCACTTTCGCTCTTCTCGCCATCTGCGCGTGTTCTTCATTGACGTATTGATCAATCGATTTCCGGTTCAGCACCTCGAAGGCGAGACGCGTCACGGGTCGGTTTGAGTTGAAACGAAACGCCAGGTAAATGTTGCCGTTTCCTTCATACGATTGCTGATCGAAATCGATGGGTCGGACGCGGTATTGCACTTCCTCAAAGTCCGGCGTGATATCCACCACATAGTTCACACTGCGCATGTCGCCTAACAACCGAATGAAAGAGCGCTCGGTGAATTTCGTGAACTCTTTAGCGATACGCACTTTGTTGAGCGCGGGGTTGTTTAAATAATCCCGCATGAACATATCTCCGGGAACTCCCGCGATGTGTTCTTCGATGAGCGTGTTTCCACTGACGATGTAGTTGATCCGGTTCGGCGAAAGAATGTGTTCCAGCTCCAGTCCATAGATCCGCGAGGCATCTGCTTGCTTCACATAGAAATAGTCGGAGTTGTCGTTGAAAAGATTCGTAACGCGAATGCGGAACGGTTTGGAGTTTCCGAAATCTCCGAAGTCGATGCGATCCACTAACAAATGCTCGTGTTCTTGTTCCGCGGCATCGCGCCCGATTTTTAATTCACTGTAAATGCGGATCAAACCACGCCGCAAATCATCACTGACGTCCTGCGGATACATCACCGTCAGCCAAAGCGTTTCCCGACCCCGGGCGTCTTCATAAGGCATCGCGCCCGTGAAGCGGATGAGGTCCTGATAGAGATTCGGAATTTCCCGCAGCCGATCAAAACGATAGAGGTACTGCCGTAGGCTGGTCGTAACCTCATACATAATTTTACGCGCAGGAATCATTTGGGAATAGTGAAGAGTGAAATTCTTACTCGGAGCTCCTCGCTCAAAGCGGCCTTGCGTAGGTATCGCAGCGGTTGTGCCAGCCTTCGCGCCAGCGGGCTTCGCCGCGTTCTTGTGGAGAGTTGTCGATGCGACGTGAGAGCACGCGTTTCGCGGAGGCGGCGAATTCTTGTGCCGCCGCGGGGCCGGAGCCAACGTCTTCCATGCCGCCTAGGACTTGCAATAGTCCCCAGCCCTGGCCGTTGTATTTTTCGGTTTGGCTGGTGCCGTCACCTTTGAAATTCACGTAGTCGATCAAGGCATAAGTACCTTGTGAGGTTGTAGCCACTTTTTGATAGTTCGCTTGGATTTTCGAACGCTCAGTCGGAGGCGCGGCAGCGAGCATTTTTGGAAACGCGCCACGAGAGCGTTCAATGATGAAATCCGTTTGAAGGTTCACCGTCGAAGCTAGCCAGCTACGCAAGCCAACCATTTCGGGTGATCTGAAATCTTTGAGAAACTCCGCACGCGTGTTCCATGGCGAGTCGGCAACTTTAGCAATCGTTGGGGGTTTTGCTCCTCTGCTGTTCGCGTAGGCGATGAAATCGGGCCAGCTTTCTTTAAAACGTCCATTGAAGCCAGCGGGATACCAAATGAAGTGACCGATGCCGAGTGAGGGAAATTCTTCGCCCACGTTCCAGGCGGTGAGCCCATCGACTTTTCCGCCGGATTCGTTTAGCCAGATTTTTTTACCAATGGCGGATTTCTGAGCATCAGTTAGACGGCTACCTGTGGCGCCAACCTGTGAATTAACAGGAGAACATGCGGACAACGCGACGGCGACAATTAGAATGGGATAAAGAAATTTCATAGAGCGATCATGTTAGAGATTAGTAAGTGAGGCGTTTCTCGATGTCATCTAGAACCGGTTTGGTGTGGAGCATGAGTGGGTGGAGAGCGACGTTGTAAGAGCGATTCTCGGCGCGATCCCAAACGGAAGATTCGGTGGGGATGATAATCAAATCGAGAGGCGTGCGGTAAGAGACGATGGGAATGTCTTTCAAGTTGTTTTCTGATGCTTGGAGTTTTTGGAGAAACTCACTGCCCGGACGCATTTGTTGGGCGCCTCTGGTTGGGTAAGCGTGGGCGATCTTGGTGCCGTGATGCGGAGTGGAAATGGTCATCAACGTTTCACAGCGATCCGCGCCACCGAGTTCTTGTAGATAATATCGAGAAACCAAACCGCCCATGCTGAAGGCGACGATGCCGAATGGTTCTTCTGCTCCGAATTCTTTATCGATGTCGCGCTGCAAACCTTGAGCGAGATTTTCCAGACCGCCTCTGGCATCGGCGGGCCTGAGTTTTGGCACGTAGCATTCGATGCCGTGATACTCCAAGCGCCGCTTCAAAGAATCGAACGCTTTTCCGTCTTCGAAAATTCCGTGAACCATGACCACGCGCTCGACCTTGGGTTTCGCGGGTTGTGGATGGCAGGAAACAGCTGTTGCGCAGATGCCGGTGAAGAGATGAAAAAATCGTGCGGTGATCATGATGATTAGCCGGGAGGCCATGTGAGTTGTCTGCCGCCCAGGAGGTGGACGTGGAGGTGAGGGACGGTTTCACCACCGTGAGGGCCGTGGTTGATGACGGTGCGGAAGCCGGTTTCAGCGATTCCTAGCTCACTCGCGATTTTTCCCGCAGTCAGCAACAGATGCCCGAGAATTTCCTGATCCGCTGCGGTAGCTTCGCCAATCCGGGGAATGGGTTTGCGGGGAATGATCAAGATATGAGTGGGGGCTTGCGGAGAAATATCCCTGAAGGCGCAACAAATTTCATCGCGATGAATGATATCCGCAGGGATTTCACCGTCATAGATCTTTTCAAAAAGCGTCTTCAAGTTGAAGGCAGAATAACGGCAAAAGCTGGCATCGCAAGCTTGGGGAATGGATGAGGTTTCCATTCATCCGCCTTGCAAAAGTGGGGTAAAACGATTTAGGCAACGGGGTGCCAATGACTCAAAACCGCAAATCCAATCCGGGTTCATGGAAAAAAACCGTGCTCCGAGCAGTGCTGCTTTGTGCGGGATCGGTCGCGATTCTGATGCCGGCATGGCTGCCGAACAAGCCGGGCGCGCCCTTGGAGCGCGGCACAGTTGAGTTGCTGCAAGCCGCTTTGCTCGCTGCATCGACTGCGGTGATGTTGGGCGCGATGGCGCATTCAGGTCACCGGCGCAGCGTTTGCCGCGTGCTGGCATTTGGCTTGGCGGCGGCATTGGTAGGGGAGCTCGAGGATTTTATCTCCGGAATCATGCAGTGGCCTTTTCCGGATGCATGGGTGATTGGCTTATTACTGCTAAGCGCATTGATCACGATCCTGCGCCATCGCTACGTCATGCTGAAATTCTTTTCCACCATGGGACATCACGCGGGCGCAGGATTTATCGGTGCGGCGTTGTTGATCATTTACGTATTCAATCGCGTGATCGGGGCTCCGCAATTCTGGCGCGTTTCGTTGGGTGATGCATTTTCACCGGAAGTTCCGCAAATTTGTAAAAGCTATCTGGAGCTCCTAGCGTGTTATTTTATTTTCGTGGGATCGATTGGCTTAGCGATCACACTCGGTAGGAGAGAGGAATTAGATTAGATGGCTGCGGGTTTTGGAAAAAGACTGGGTTGGAAACTAGAGGCTTCGGGCCATTCGTTTGTGGCTGCATTGATGAGTTTTTTGCCTGCGGAATATGTGTTTAGGCTCGGCGAGCTCATTGGAAAAATCCTCTGGCCGATGATGAAATCACGTCGTGTGGTGATTCTCAGAAATTTAAGAATCGCCTGCGCACCACTTGAGTTCGAAGCAGTAGAAAAAATGGCTCGCGATTCGTTTATCCGAACCGTGGCAAATTTATTGAGCTCATCGATTTCGCCAAAAGCTGAGGGAGGAAAAATCGAAGACATGCTCGTCGTAGAAAATCCAGAGCTGTTAGAGCAAGCCTGTGCGCAAGGACGCGGAGTTTTAGTTTTACTGGCGCACATGGGAAATTGGGAGTTGATGACTCGGCTAAATCATTTTTTCCCAAAAGGCACGAACGGTGGCGCGTTTTATCGACCGCTCAACAACCCGATTCTAAACGAGCGAGTCGTGAAGCTGCGTGAAGCAGACGGCACGAGACTATTTGCTAAGGGCGATAGTTTGCATCAGGTCGGGAGTTTTTTAAGAGACAACGGAGTGATCGGCATCTTGGCGGATCAACGTGCTGGGATGCAGGGAGAGGTCACAAGTTTTTTTGGACGGGTCACTCGCGTAAGTCCATTGGCGAGCTTGTTGGCACGGCGTTCTAAGAGTGAAGTGCTGGCACTTTCATTGCGCACGATCTCTCCTGGGAAATGGAGTGCGCGTTATCACACCGTTGAAAAGCCGTATCGCTCTTCAAACTGCATGAAGGCGTTGGAAGCTGCGATGAAAGTTTCTCTGTTAGATTGTTTTTGGCTACAAGAGCGCTGGAAAGTTTACGTAGATATATCTTCGAACCTAACGCAATGGTTTGATAATGAAGATGTGCGTGGCGAGAAGCCACATCGTGCAATGGTATGGCTGCGCGAAAATGAGGAAATGTATGTCATTCCGGCCGAATTTCTTCATGGTGATGTGGAATTGGAGGTTATCATCGGCAAGGATCCAAAGGAACTTGAAGAAATCGAACGTTCTAAACCGTTGCCAGTGGATTTTCTCATCGCAAGCCAAGTCGATGCCGAACTATTGCGATCCTGCGAAGCGTTAGGAATTCCGGTCTTGAGCTATCCGGATTTCAAAATAATTCGCCAGTAACTTGCTGGGTGGTTTTGAAATGTAGTTTCGAAAATTTACTCAATGCATCCACTCCGTGAATTTTCACGAGATTTTTTCCAGCCGCCACGACCGCAGATGATGCACCGAGTGGAATTTTGAAGCCGACTTTATTTGTCGCCGCATCCATCCAGTCGATAAAACGCTCGCGCGCCAGAATCGATGCCGCAGCAACAGCGGTGTCGGACTCGCCTTTGGTGCGTTGGTCGAGCGTGAGGGTGATGTTTTTTTGTTTCAAAGCGCGTTGCAAAACCTCGGCCTTGGCAAATTGATCGGAAAGTGCACGCGGGCAGTCGGGGCGTTTTCTAACAAGTTCATCAATCACCGTGGCGTGACCCCATGCGAGCATCCGGTTGAGATTTTTGAATGAAGCATAGAGCTCGTTGTATTTTTCCGGGCGCAGCGCGATGACATCGAACTCGATTCCCGGCGTGGCCTTTATCACAGCCGCAAGCTGACGGATTTTTGCAGGCGTCGTGATTTTTTTAGAATCCGTAATGCCAGCTTTGATCAAGTGACGCGTGATTTCCGCATCCGTGTAAACCCCAGCGATCACCAGCGGACCAAAGAAATCGCCCTTGCCGCTTTCATCAATCCCAAAGTGCGGAGCGAAATGTTCAGGATCGGTGATTTCCTCGTAACCCAGTTTCGCCTCGCCAAGAACCAGCGGCTCCAGTGTGAAGCGGATGAAATCTTCCGTGTCCTTTCCCTGAATCAGAACTTTCGGGCCTTTCTCGTAAACGCTGATATTCAGTTTGCCCTTCTTCCCAGCGAAAATGGTGTATGCCTTTTCAACAAACTCAAAACCCTGCTCATCAAGGATCTCTCGGAGTTTGCTCACTTGCACAGCAGTGAGAGTGGTGGTGTGGGAAGTCATGAATTTTTTGATCGGCAGTCGACGATTCGTCATAGAGACTCCATCAAACGTTAATTGAATATGAAAGCACTTATTCCTGCCTGCGCAGTCGCCCTCGCCGCTTTTTTGGTTGTGGCTTATAATCCTGCAACAGAGCAGGCACCTGCTGGTGCAGTTGAAAAGATTGCAGCATCAATTCCCGCTGAGCCTTACGCAAAACCTGCCAAGCCGCGCAAGCTCCTGGTGTTTTCGCGAACAAACGGTTTCCGCCATCAGTCGATTGTGACAGGCAAGATGGCGTTGTTGGAAATGGGTAAAAAAACCGGTGCGTATGAGGCAGTGATCAGCGATGAGCTTTCGAATTTTGAGAAAGACAAGATCAGTCAGTTCGATGCGATCTGTTTTCTCAGCACGACACAAAATCCATTTTCGCCCTTCAAAGTTGAGTTGATGAAAATGTCTGCGGAAGAAAAAGATGCGGCACTGAAATACGAACTTCAGCTCAAAGAAAACCTGATGGCGTATGTCAAAGCAGGCGGCGGCTTCGTGGGAATTCACGCAGCGACCGATTCTTTTTACGAGTGGCCAGAGTATGGCGAAATGATCAATGGCTATTTCGATGGGCATCCGTGGGGAGCAGGTGCGCAGGTAAATATTTTTGTTGAGCCAGGACAGGAGAAGCATCCGCTGGTGGCGATGTTCAATGGTCAACGTTTGGATTTCAAAGAAGAGATTTATCAGTATAAAGCACCTTACGATTCATCGAAAGTACACATGTTGTTGCGCCTCGATCCGGAAAAATCCGCGAAGGTCAACGGCATGAAGCGTAAGGACAATGACTACGGTGTCGCGTGGGCAAGAAACTGGCAAAAGGGCCGGGTGTTCTACTGCTCGATCGGTCACAATCACGATATGTTCTGGCATCCAGAAGTACTGCGCCACTACTTGGCCGGTATCCAGTGGTCGATAGGTGACTACAAAGTTGAGTTGGATAAAGGGAAGTGAGCTCAACTTCACATTGGATCATTTCTTGAAAGTTCTTAATTTTCACCTACTTTTAAAGTCGTGAGTGTTACTGAAATTCAAAACATGAGCAATCCTGAGCGTCTCCGTACGATGGAGGCACTCTGGGAGGCGATATGTCACGAATCTGAAGAGCCCCAATCGCCAAGTTGGCATCAGGAGATCCTCGCTTCGAGAAACCAGAGCTTGGTTGCTGGAAAAGCAAATTTCGTCTCGATCGAGGAAGCGAGAAAAAGACTGTAGGGATGAGAACGGATCAAGTTGTCCTGTTGGATGAGGCTGTGGACGATCTCGAAATCGGGAGAAATTTTTACGATGCTCAGGAACACGGGGTCGGTTTGTATTTTGTCACTTCGCTGCTCTAAGATATCTCCTCGCTTCAGCTTTATTCTGGCATTCACCCGATTCACTCTGGTTTTCATCGGATGTTATCCAAAAGATTTCCGTTTGCTGTTTACTACAAAGTTGTTTTCAACGTGACGCAGGTAGTTGCGGTTCTGGATATGAGACAAAACCCGAGAAGCATACGAGTAGCTCTCAAGAACCGGTAATTCTCTTGTGATTGCTAGTTTCAAGTCACTGCGGCTGCAGTAGCCTCCGCGACTTTCAGTCCGTCTAGCGCTGCGGAGACAATGCCGCCGGCGTAGCCAGCGCCTTCTCCACAGGGGAAAAGTCCGGAAATTTCTGGATGCTCAAGCGTGTCTGGCTCGCGTGGGATGCGCAGGGGAGAGGAGGTTCGAGTTTCGAAACCTAACAACAATGCTTCAGACGAAGCGTAGTTGCGGATCTGGCGATTGAAGAGCTGAAGCCCTTGGCGGATGCGTCGCGTGATCGACTTATTAAGCAGCTCGTGCAGGGGCGCGGAGTTCAGTCCGGGAAAGTACGATGTTTCTGGTAGATCCGAGGAAATTTTCCCAGTTAGATAATCCGCAGCACGTTGCGCGGGTGCGACTTGTCCGAGCTTTTGGTTTCCTCCCGCATGTTTCGCAGAGTGCTCGATGTTTTCTTGAAACGCGATGCCTGCCAAGATGCCGTGTTGGGGAATGAGGTTTGCTACATCCTCTGGCTCGATGGTCGTGACCAAGCCGGAATTGGCGAAAGGTGAATCACGGCGCGAGAGCGACATGCCGTTGACGACAACTTGTTCATCAGCGGTCGCCGCAGGAACGATCCATCCGCCCGGGCACATACAGAAAGAATGCACGCCGCGATCTTCGATTTTGGTGGCGAGTCGGTAACGCGCGGCGGGTAATAAATCGGGACGCGGTTGGCCTTCGGGAATGTGGTATTGCTGGCGATCGATAAACGGTTGCGTGTGCTCAATCCGAAAGCCGATAGCGAAAGGCTTGTGCTCCATCAAAATACCTTTCCGCGCCAACAGTTGATAGATGTCTCTGGCGGAGTGACCTGTAGCAAGGATCGTGGCATCGCCGAGAAACTCGCGTCCATCGGCGGTTGTGACTCCGCGGATTTTTTGTTGCGAGATTAGCAGATCGTTCACTTTTGCTTGGAAATGCACCTCGCCGCCGTGGTCGATGATGGATTGGCGAAGAGCTTTGACGACGTTCGGTAAAAGGTTCGAGCCAATGTGCGGATGCGCGTCGGTCAGGATTTTTTCAGGAGCTCCGTGGGCAACGAGCACTCGATAAACCTCTGCGACTGGGCCGCGTTTGGTTGCTCGGGTGTAGAGTTTGCCATCGGAAAATGTGCCTGCGCCGCCTTCGCCGAAGCAGTAATTGGAATCTTCAATCACACGACCTTCGCGCAGGATCGGCGCGAGATCGAAGCGACGCGCGGAGGCGTCTTTGCCGCGTTCTAACACAATGGGCTTTTGACCGAGCTCCAAACAACGCAACGCAGCAAACAATCCAGCTGGTCCCGCGCCGATGATGAGAACCGTTTTCGCATCGGCGGAAAGCGGAGGACAGGTCCAAATCGGTTTCGGCTCATCAGGTAAATCCTCATCCACCGCGACTTCAACGCGCAATTGCACTTTCACCTGACGCTGTCGCGCATCGATGGAATGTTTGCGCAAACGAATCCCGCGCACGCGTGAGGTATCGATCCCTAACATTTTCGCGACAGCTAATTTACGAGCGTCATCTTGTTCAGAGCTCTCAAGCGGCAGGACGATATCAAGCGTGTGAAGCATCTTGAGAAATCAGATGGCTCGTTTCTCGCCTTGGTCGTTCACCGAAACGAAGGTGACGTGAGTTTGGAAAACAGGAATATCAGCGGAGTTTTTCGCATCAGTCACCACGACTCGGTATGTGAGTGATGTATTTCCTTTTCTAGCCAGCGAACAATTGATTTTCAGAATCGTGCCATCGCCAACACCTTGGCGGAACTCGACTTTGTCCATCGCGATGGTGACGAGTTGGCAATGCGGAAACTCAGCGGAAGCGGCGATCCATGCGGCTTCATCGACCCATGCCAGCATGCGACCACCAAACAGAGAACCGTAATGGTTCAGGTCTCCGGGCATGACTAGTCGGTGAGTTTCCAAAATCGTGAACGTGAAATTTACCAGTTGCGCCGGCGCTCTTTGAGGATCAATGCATCGGCGGATAGAGAACCTGCACCGCTGAGTAACAGAGCGAGGCAGGGAAGAAGAAACAGAATAGCGGGTTCTTTCGCGCCAGCGCCGCCGCTCATGAATAACGGACCAGCCGCATGGATATTGAATGCCGCTACCGTCATCGTAAATGCAAGAACGAAGGCTGCAGGACGAGTTGCAAGACCGAGAACTAATAATGCAGCGCAAGCGACTTCTGCAAATATAGTCGCGCTCAAACTCACGGGCGGCGACATATAATTCAGAGGGAAAAAATCAGGGACTTTGAACCCTTTAGATTTTTCCGCGAATCCTTGAAGCTTAGAAAGACCATGACCGAAAAACATCAACAGACCGGTGCCGACTCTGAGGATGAGTAAACCGAGTGATGTCGTGGCATCGCGAGGGCCGCAATCGAAGAGGAAATGTTTCATGACTACTTGGATTTAAGAGAAATCGAAATTCGCTTGAGGCGATCATCGCCGGGAGGCGAGCTCGCTGAAACTTCGTCATCGGCTGCAATCACGTTGTATGCCAAGCGGCGGTAGTAAGCGTTGAGCGGCCGGACTCGGTAAGGTTTTCCTTGGGTTTTCACCAAGTCGATCAGATCGCGGATTTCCTGGTTGAGCTGGTCTTCCTGCATCGTGCGGAAATGTTCGCAATCCACTTTCACGCGTTCGGCATCTGGAATCTGGCGACGCAGGATGCGATTGACGAGATATTGGATGTCATCGAGGCGATCTCCGTGGTCGCCGATGATCGCTTCTTTCTCCGAGGAGAAAATTTGTAAACAAGGACCTTCGTCGGTGTCTTGGATTTCGATTTTCGCCACAATTCCGAGGTGACCGAGCATGGCATCGAGGATTTTTTCAGCGAGTTCAGCAGCTTTCATGGCGGAACTTTAGCGAAAAGCTGCCCTCGGTCAACTTTCCCGCATTTTATATTGATGCTTCTGAAATGCGGCGGATGCTTTCGCCATGTCCAATCTACCTTGGTCCGAAATCTTGTCCTTCAAGCTCATTGATATCGTCAAAGTCCTGCTCACCGCAGTCATTATCCTGTTGGTGAACAAAGTGCAGCTATTCAGCGACAAGCTCTCAGCTCTACTCATCGCGCTGCCGCTCACCTCTTTGTTAGCCATGATTTGGATGTGGCAGGGCGGGCAATCGACCTCAAAAATCGCTGGCCATGCCGAGGGAACGTTCTGGTTTGTCCTGCCGACCCTGCCGATGTTCCTCATTCTTCCATGGATGTTGCGGCATGGTTGGTCATTTTGGAGCGCGCTCGCGGTCAACTGCATCCTCACCACGGTCTTTTTCTGGCTGACAGTGATTATTCTCCGGAAATTCGGCATCGATCTGATGCCGACTTGATTACAAGGAGCGGCGGCATCCTGCCGCCGGTTTAAGAAAGTGGGCAGCAGAATGCAGCCCCTCCTTGTGGTCCTAATTCTTTTCAGTTGTTAAATCGCCACTTTGAAATACTTGCCATTTCTCCCCCAGTGGCTCTCGATACGCCCCATCGTTCTGATTCAAAACTTTACCCATTATTGAAATGAAAAATATCCTCATCATCGGCGCCGGCGGAGTCGGCAGCGTGGTCGCTCACAAATGCGCGATGCTTCCCGAAACGTTCGGCGAAATCACACTCGCGTCCCGCACGGTTTCGAAATGCGATGCGATCGCAGCATCCGTCAAACAACGCACCGGCAAAACCATCGCCACCGCGAAAGTCGATGCCGACAACTCCGATGAAACCGCCGCGCTCATCAAAAAAACCGGCGCTGTCCTGCTGATCAACGTCGCTCTCCCATACCAAGACCTCAACTTGATGGATGCGTGTTTGAAAGCCGGCATCGATTACCTCGACACCGCGAACTACGAGCCGCTCGACGTCGCGAAATTCGAATACTCCTGGCAGTGGGCGTATCAGGAAAAATTTGAAAAAGCCGGCCTCTCCGCGTTGTTAGGCTCCGGCTTCGATCCCGGCGTGACCAATGTCTTCACCGCATGGGCGCTGAAACATCATTTCGATGAAATCCACACGCTCGACATCATCGATGTCAACGGCGGCGATCACGGCCGCGCGTTCGCGACGAACTTCAATCCGGAAATCAACATCCGCGAAGTCACGGCTGAGTGCCGCCATTGGGAAGACGGAACTTTTGTCGAGACCGCACCGATGTCGAAACATCAGCCGTTCACTTGCCCACAACAAGTTGGCACCTATGAAATTTACCGGATGTATCACGAGGAACTCGAATCCCTCGTCAAACACATCCCAACAATCAAACGCGCGCAGTTCTGGATGTCGTTTTCACAGAACTACCTGAAACATTTGGAAGTCCTCCAAAACGTCGGCATGACCCGCATCGACGAAGTCGAATACCAAGGCCAGAAAATCGTTCCGCTGCAGTTCCTCAAAGCCGTCCTCCCAAACCCCGGCGATCTCGGCGAAACCACCAAAGGCAAAACCTGCATCGGCAACGTCATCACCGGAATCAAAGACGGCAAACCGAAAGCCATCTACGTTTACAACATCTGCGATCACGAGGCATGTTTTGCAGAAGTCGGCTCCCAAGCCATTTCCTACACCACCGGCGTCCCAGCGATGATAGGCGCGAAACAAATGTTAGAAGGCGGCTGGAATAAACCCGGCGTCTGGAACATGGAACAACACGATCCCGACACCTGCATGGCCGACCTCAATGTCAACGGCCTCCCATGGCAGTTCATCGAGCTCACCCCAGAGCAAGCCGCTGGTTTTGTGGTGGCTTGATCGCCTGCTTGCTAAACGCTCTACCGCGTTATGCGACTCTTGAGGAAGTGTGAGGATTATTGTGGTTAGAGCTGAATATTTCGAGCTCGGTTCTTAGGCATAGGGTGTCTTGTCAATCCAAGGAATTCAACAATTTTGGAAGAATTGAAAAATTCTAACATAAATTTGGATAAAAATTGACATAACTCAGCTCTTGGCATTTTTTCTGCGTCGCCGGAAGAGTCTTTATAGAGCTTTTCCGGATATTTCCCCCTTCATTTCTACCATCCCTCCTCATGAATGACTTTGTAAAAACGTCTATTACCACGATCACGATGTCTGCCATTCTGATCAGTCAACTTCAGGCATATTTACCGCCTATCTCATTTGAGAGTCCTCAATACTACTCTGGGCAGTCGGTCGGAACGGTTCAGGGCACTGGATGGTCATTGTTATCGGGTAATGCATCGGTGACTCCGCTTGGAAATGGGGTTGGTGGAGGCCAAGCATTGAAACTCGAAGCCAACGCAGCTCAAGAGCCGCTCCTCGTAAGAGACCTTGATTGGAACGTCGCGGAGAAAGTTGCGTTCATTGATCTTCAAATCAAACCTGCGGCTGATCCTGAAGGGAGTCTTGCGAGTTTTCATTCCAATGGAACCCAGCTTGCCTTTCAGGTGCCAGCTGGTGGAAGTGTTGGTAGTATTTGGGTTTACAACGGTAGTTCCGGTGAGACCAATCCTGCACAGTGGGCAAAAACGGTGGGCACTTTTGCTCTTGCTGCAAATGGTGTAACGGCTGCCGGTTACTCCAGAATCACCCTACGGCATGACTATCAGCGCAATATTTGGGATCTGTTCATAGATGGAAAAATGGCAGCTGCTAACTTGGCATTTGAAGGGCGCGGGGCAAATTTAGAGAACATCGAACTCTACGGAAGTAGGGTGGGAGATACTCTGATAGATAATCTAACAGTTGATCCAACAAATACCATGTTTCCGGATACGGATAAGGACGGATTACCAAACGCATGGGAAACGGCGAACGGTTCGAATCCGAATCTTTATGATCGTGATCTGATTAAGCCTAGCACTGGAAAATCATATCTCGATAGTTACATGGATTCGCTTTGGCTTGGTGGATTAAATGGCAGCTCGCCCCTGCCGCCGCAGGGCAGCATTCCTCCTGTAACGATTCTTGGTTCGCACCAACCTGTCACTTCCCTAAAAGGCTCCATGTCTGTGGGCGGTGATGGCGCCATGACCTACTCCATGCCCATCGATATTCCGAAAGGAACTGCCGGAATGGAGCCGAAAATTTCCCTCAATTATTCATCCAATTCAGGAAATGGAATCGCAGGGGTGGGCTGGAGCATCGGTGGCTTGCAATCCATCACCCGTGGTGCCGCGACTCCTGCCAAAGACGGCTTCGCGGGGACGGTAAATTTCGATGGAGAAGATCGTTTCTTCTTCAATGGCGAGCGTCTCGTTTGTGTCGCGGGTATTTATGGAAAGCAAAATTCGGAATACCGCACGGAGATTGATTCCTTCTCGCGTATCACGCTGAAAGGCGGCGATCAAAATCAGCCGGGTTCTTGGTGGTGTGTCGAAACGAAAGCCGGGCTCATCATTGAGCTAGGAAATACTGCGGATTCTAAAATCTACGCGCCAGATGTGAACGCTCCGGTCACCTGGGATGTGTGTAAAGTTTCCGACACGCTAGGAAATTATTATTCGGTCAACTGGACGGATAGCCGCACCGCGGATCATTTGAAGGTGGATAACCGCCGCTTGGACTACATCGCCTATACCGGCACGGTGAGTCAGGCTCCATATTGCCGCCTCGATTTTATTTACGAGACTAGGCCGGATAAATCCTTTGCGTATACGCCCCAAGGCACCCGTATGGAAAATACGATGCGCCTCAACTCGATCCGAGTTAGCACGAACAATAACACGAACCACACATACTTTCTTCAATATGAATCCAGCGTGCAAACCTCGCGCTCGTTGTTGAAATCAGTCATGCGGCAGCATCCTGGTGGCGCTACGGTTAATCCCACGGTGTTTACATGGGGCGGGCTAAAAGCGAGTGATCCGAAGTGGGCGAAAATTAGCGCAGCCAGCTCAACTCTCCCGCGTTATAGCGGCACAAGTTGTGATGCGAATACCGCTGGAGTGAACTCCGTGGTTACGACCAACGGCAACTCCATTCGTCTCGATGGGGATGCCGCGCGCTCCCATACTGTGCCAGGAAATATCAACGTCACCACGGGAACTTTCATTGATTTTGAATTCCGCGCAGAGAAGCTCGATATGGGTGCCTACTTGATCCCAGATGGCAATACAGACTGGAATAATACCGGAGAGTTTTCCGTACGCATCAAGCGCGCAACAGCGTCAGCCTTTAGCTACTTTAATCCAAAACGTGAGGTCGTCTACACAGCTGCAGAAGGCCAGTGGCAGACGTTTAGAGTTTCTTTCCAGGGAAATGCAAATGCTGCGCTTAATTTCACGAACGCTACTTTTGCGAATCTCGCCCTCGTTAACCACGATGAAAATACCACAGACGGCGTCGGCTACTCAGAGTTTCGTAACATCAGAGTCGGCACCGCCGCGCAGCTTGATGCCGGAAGTGTCACGGCGATTACGTTTCCTGAAATATCCGATATCCCTATGTTCACTCTTGGTGCTACATCCCGGGGAAATCGTCTCATGGATGTGAACTCGGATGGTCTTATCGATATTGTCGATCATCGTGTGGATAACTGGGGCGGAGTTTGGAATTTTATTCCTGCTGCTCAGCGCGTCGCACTCGGCACGGTTTATGAAAACACGGGTAACGGCTTTAAAATGAATCCTAGCCTTTGTCCTCCTGTCGATGCTCCACTCAGCGATCTGGGGCAAATATGGGCTACACGTCATGACCTTGTTTCCATTCCGTGCGATATCAATGCTGATGGTAAAATGGATTTATTCTGTACGGATCTGCGCCTAAGTACCTCTGTTAACTCCGCACAAACTTATCATTTCAAAAGTTACGTGAACGGCTCTTGGCAGAAATTGGCCGGTTTCGATTTGCCTTTTGAATCGCAAAATAGCACGAACACGAATGCAGGTTGTGGTGAGCAAAAACATCTCGTTTCCAAAGACTTGATCGACTTTGACCGCGATGGCTACGCCGATCTGCTTATTTACACTACTCCGTATGGTTGGCTTGCTGCTCCGAACGCAGCCAGTAACATTCCAGCTGCTTCAAAAATACTTCTCGAAAATTCAGGCACGGTTTTCTTGAATAAAGTTCACCTAGGACAAGGCTGGGTGCAGGCCAAGCATCTCTGCCCACCACTTGCGACTAAACAATTGAGCGGAAATATTACCGTCGATACCGGTAACGTCCTCGCCGATGTCAACGGCGATGGATTTAATGATATGCTGAGATCCCTCATGTCGTTTCCTGTCAATGCTGCATATACCCACACTACCGCATCTCATCGATTCCGTCCAACTGCGGCGCGTGCGAATCAATCCCCATGGGCTTCGCCTACTTCGAATGGAGTTGCTGTGGATCATCCAGCTTTTCGGATGCCTAATCAGCCATGTCCTCCAGCGGTCAATAACGATTATATTGCATATAATCCCTTCACAGAAACAAATCCTGTTCCACTTAATGACAGCGCACCATTGTTTAATGATTGGTCGAAGCCGCAGGGTACAATCATGTTAGATTTGAACGGCGATGGGCTCGTAGATATCAACCGCGCCTACTCAAGATATTTCGTATGTAGCAGATCAGGCCGCTATGGAACGACTTACTACCGTAGCTACGAACGTAGTCATTCCTCGTGGTTCAATACCGGTCGTGATACTGCTACCGCTTCGTCACGCTGGCTGCGTGATGCCTCTGCTTACGGCTCCGGTTACACTCTGCCGGTCTCTCTTGTGACAGAAGCCGTGGGCGAAGATCAAAATTCCCACCGCTTTTCTGATCTCAATGGCGATGGCCTTGTGGATATTCTATTTTCACGAGATGGTACCAAAATGGTCGGACCGAATGCTAACCGGACTACCACCTCAGCGGATCCTTTTGGCGGCACCAACAACGGTGGCTTCATCAACACGGGCATGGGTTGGAGGCAGGACACTTCATGGGGTTTGCCTACGGGTATCCGTTTAGGAAGAATAAACACCCAACAAGAAGCCGCCACTCTTGTGGATGTGAATGGCGATGGTTTCCCGGATATTATTGGGAAAATTCTCGATGGTCAGCAGCCTGAGCTTTGGTTGAACCAAGCTAAGCCGGAAGTCATCACGGCGGTCATGGATGGGTTTGGCTCGGAGCTACAAGTGCAGTATCATCGGCTTAACGATCCGTCTGCGACTCCTGGCTTTGGGACTCGGGTTTATGAAAAATCCACCGCAGCTCTTCCTGCGGGGCATGCGAGTGTGATCGATTCTCGTTTGGTCGTTTCTCGTTATTCACAGCCCAATGGTATGGGCGGGCGCAATTGGAAATCTCAACGTTATGGAGATCTTCGTTACGATAAAAATAACGAGGCTTCTCTAGGCTTCGGCTGGGTTGAAGCACTTGATGAAACCAACGGCCAGCTCACCCGCACGGATAGTCATCGTGAGTTTCCTTTTGCGGGAAGTCCGGTTCTCACGCAGACCAGCGTTGTATTGACGGCTGCGGACATCGCCGCAATGCCACCTAACCATTCTGGGTGCCCTGCGTTTAGCGCGGGTCGGAAAAATCTATCCATTCAGACGGCTACGTATGCGGAGATGCCAAGTCAGGCAGGAACCGGCGGAACCATCAGACGCCCGATCCAGACCACTTCCGTGAATCAAATTTTCGACCTTGATGGCACTCTGAAAGGCGAGACGGTCACCACTCAAAACCCTGCCAATTTTGATGCGTATGGATTTGTGAAAGTCTCAAGCGTGACGTCCCTTGATGGTTCATCCGTGGTCACCCAAAACCAATACAACCACATCATAACTTCTGCTAAATGGCACTTGGGTCGCCTGTCCTCCGCAAGCGTAACCAAAACCGCACCGGGACTCACCGCTAGCCAGAAGAACTCCGCGTTCACCTACGATATCGGAACCGGCTTACTGAAATCCGAAACCGTAGAGCCCGGGCATCCGCTCTCTGTTACGAAATCCTACACTCATGACGCATTCGGTAACGTGGTATCAACGACAGTGACCGGTTCCGGGCTTACTCGCGCATCGTCCACGTCCTATGATTCTTCTGGCCGTTTTGTGGTCTCCGAAACGAACGACCTCGGCTACACCGCGACTTATAACTACGATTTTGACAAAGCCCTCGTTCTGTCGACGACAGGCATCAATGGCCTAACAACGAGCTTTGCTTACGATCCATTCGGAACCCTCATCAAAACCCATCATCCTGATTCAACCGTGACCGCTGAGGTCACGGGATACGCTGCGAACTTTTCTGTGCCGAGCTCAGTGTGGCCACACAACTCCGCTCAGAGCATCGCTTATTTCCGGGCCAAACAATCTTCCGGATCACCCGTGGGTAAAGTTTATCTGGATGCGCTGGGCCGTGAGCTAGTCACAGAAACCACCATCCTCAAAAATGGAACGGCGGGCGGTTCCTCACGTTACGGCAAAGTTTACAGCGTCACCCGCTACGATAGCCAAGGTCGCAAATCCTCGGTTTCCGATTCGTTTGCTGCTGGTGAAACACCTAACTATACGACCATTCAATATGATCTACTAAGCCGTGTCGTTCGCACCACCCGACCCGGTAACCGAAGCGACTCCGTCGTCGAACAAGGTTCCTGCATGCTCGGTACCCAGCCAACCACTTACTCAAAAACCATCAACGTTGCAGGTCAGGTTTTGGAACGTTGGGAGGATCAGCATGGTAGGCTCGTTCAGTCCAAAGATCCCTCCGGCCAAACCACTCTTTTCAACCATGATATCGAGGGCCGTCTCCTTAGCGTCTCCGTCGGCGGCAATGTTTTGCTGACCAACACATGGGACACCTTTGGAAATAAAATTTCGGTTACCGAAACAAACTCCGGCACCTCGTCTTCCGTCTACAATGCCTTCGGTGAGGTCTTGTCTTCCACGAACGCAAAAGGCCAGACCTCTACTTTCACTTATGACGTGTTAGGTCGTCCTCTAACAATCACCCAGCCAGAAGGCACCTACGCCACCACCTACAGCAATGCTTCTGGCGTTACTCGCGGAAAGGTAACCCAGATCGTCGGCTCCGGCGCGGCGAGTGGTTATCAAGAAACGTTTACCTACGATTCTTTAGGCCGACCCCTCACCACATCTAAAACCCAGTTCGGTGAAACGTTCACCACATCCACCGTTTACGATGCGCTCGGGCGGGTCGCGTCTTCTACCGATGCCGGAGGTCTGACGGTGATGAATGTGTATGACGAAACCTATTCGTTCCCTCTCCGGCAATCTTTGGCCCCCGGCACCTACGAAGGTGCGGGCACGGTTTTATGGCAAGCGGGAACCTATGACAGTAAAGGCCGCACGCTCACTCAAGTTCTTGCACAAGGCGTCAATATCAGCGCCTCTTACGATGCTGCCAAAGGAGACGTGCTTGCTCTTTCTGCATCACGCAATGGCAGCGCCATCCAAAACAAAATCTATACTTGGGATAATTTAGGAAATTTAACAACTCGCAACGATCTCGTCGCACAGCGTAGCGAAACGTTTGGTTATGATTCTCTAAACCGCCTCTCCTCATCCTCAGTTGTCGCCCTCCCAGGAGCGACCATCACCAGCGTCCCACCTCCGCAGAGCTATTCCTATGACATCAAAGGTAACCTGCTCACCAAAGGTGACTCTGCCACTCTAACATACTCCAGCTCCACCCGTATCAATGCCGTCACCTCGGCAACGGTCAAAGGTTTCAACCGCACTTACTCTTACGATGCCGCCGGCTACGTCACCTCAGACGGCAAGCGCAGCTACACCTGGAGTTCATTCGGCCAGCTCAAACAGCTCGTCTACGAAGCAACTCCAGAACTCAAAGATTTCACAGGCCTCGTCGTACACGCCAGCGGACTCGTTCAGTCAGAATTCGATTTCGATGCCGCAGGCAGTCGGGCCCGTCAGATCAAAGAGCGCATCGCGGTCAATGATTCCCGTGAAACCGAAACCACCCTCTACCTCGGCTCCTACGAGCGTGAGAATCACACGACCCGAGCCAACGGAACGGCTAGCTCTGTTATGGTCAAAACCGTACATCGTCATTCCCTCGGTGGGGGAATGATTTACACCCGCGTCCTAGGCGGCCCGGATCCCGGAACCAAACTCACCAACGTCATCAAAGACCACCTCGGCTCAACCGATGCGTTATTGGTCGGCATCTGGAATGGCACATCATTCGCCAGCCAATCCACCGAATACCAATCCTTCGATGCATGGGGCGAACGCCGCGATGCCTCCACCCAGATCAGCTACCGCGCCAGCGATGCCGATCCGTTCCGCACCAGCTCAAAAGACTACGACCGCGGCTACACCGGCCACTAACTGTTAGACGACTCCGGACTCATCCACATTAACGGCCGCATCTTTGATCCGGAACTAGGGAGATTCCTCTCACCCGACCCAGTCGTCCAAATCCCTGAATACAGCCAGAGCTTCAACCGCTATAGTTACTGCCTAAACAACCCGCTAAACGCGACAGATCCGAGTGGATTTTCGTTTATCAGTAAGGCGTTTAGTAAAGTTGGAAGCTTCATCAAAGAGAACTGGCGGACGATTGTTGTGATTGCGGTGGCAGCAGTGCTTGTCTTAACACCTGGCGGTCAGGCTTTTGTTGCAGCAATCGCAGGAACGTTATTCCCAGGCGCCGTTGCAGCCGGTGGACTTTATGGACTGGCCGCCACGGGGGCAGTTGTGGGAGGGATTACAGGAGGACTCGGCGCTGCTCTCAACGGTGGGAATCTGGGTGACGTGCTCCGAGGGGTCGCGGTGGGTGGGATATCCGGCGCAATAACAGGTAGCTTACTCCATGGAATGGAGGGCGCAGCAGAGGCAAGCGGTCAATTTCTTGATAAAGCCGCTCATATCGCCGGACACGGAATAGTGGGTGGGGCATCAAACGTGGCATTAGGCGGTAAATTCCAAGATGGATTCTTATCAGCCGCTGCTGGAGCCTACGCAGGTTGGACAATAATGAAAAACACCATGATATCCAACACAGTAGGAAATGGATACGGGCGAACGGTCATCGCTGGGGCAGTTGGTGGAACTGCCTCTGTCTTAGGCGGTGGAAAATTTGCTAACGGGGCTTACACCGCAGCGTTTCAACATTTGCTCAATGCGGAGATTGAAAATTGGATCGAATCGCGTGGTAGAACAACATATGATATGACACGCTATGGCTGTTCAGGTGGGTACGGAATGGGCAATGCTCAAACTGCAGGAAACATAGCAACATTGGGATCTATCACAGAAGTTGGAATAGGTTTCACACCTGCAGGTCCCTTGCTAGATATACGTGATTTTTTCACTGCATTGATGAATGGAAACGCATTAGGTGCCTCGTTAGCAGTCTTTGGTTTTCTTCCTGGTGGTGATTTTGCTAAAATACCCAAAGCCTTAGATGGGGGAGATACTCTGGCTCAACGCATTTTGTCTGCAGATCGAGTTGGTAGCGGACTGAAGCCTGACGCTTCGCACCGTGCAGCGAGCTTTTTATCGGAGGCGCAGCTTAGCGCCGGGACTTCATTCTCGCTCACAGGTGGAGACGGCGTTACCCGCGAGTTCCTACAAACACCGGGAAGAATGGATGGAAATTCCGGTATTTTTGAATATATTCTCGATCCAACAAGAGGTGTGACGCATCAACGTTTTATTGCTGGTGGCAGTATTACGGGTACGCCTAACCAAGTAGTGCCAAAATGAAACGAATACCTATATTTTTCATTAATGAACTCACGAGCCTTTCCTGGGACGAGGTAGCATGGGGGTATCACAATCAATACATCGGTTGGTCTGATGCAGTGGAGTTTGCCTGTGAACGCCTCGGCGATCATGAAGATGAACCCATGGTGGCAGAACTTGCTGGCTTTTCAAAATCTGAGTCATTCGAAACTGGGCAGCTTTTAGACAAACTCGCGGCGAAGGCAATTGATGGGAATGAGAAATCTATAAAAGCTAAATGGCTTTATCTCAGCTTGGCGTGGCTATTTGAGATTCGAGCATCATTGCCTGATCCCCTCGAAGCAGTTGAAGAAATTTATTCCGATTTTGGCTATCCCGAAGATGTTGCTCAGTTTGTTCGCTACATGCCCGTCACGGATGGGTATGACCCGAGTATGCACTCCATAGAAGAGAATGACGTCCGACTTCTCTCTAAATGGCGAAATTATCTCGACGTTAAATTACCGCTATTTGCTGATGATTCAAAACCGCCTTCCGGGCCGCGCTAGTAACTTTCTCAGGGGTCGGGTATCTCATTCTAACATTTGTATGCAAATAAACTGCCAGGCATACAATAAGCTTGCGGGTGATTTTTTGGGTGAAAATAAACTGCCAGGCATACAATAAGCTTGCGGGAGATATTTTGAGGTGGTAGTTTTTCGCCATGGATACGCCGAAACAAGATAAACAAAGGGATTTGGAGGAGCAAAAGGTGTGGTCTCCGCTGGAGTTGGCGGAGATGAAAACGGGGCGGAGGTTGGGGCAGATTCGGCGGGCTAAAGGGTTTTCTGGGCGTAAGCGGATGCGCATCATGGATGGCTCGGCGTGTTATCACGTGATGTCGCGCGTGGTGAATGGCGAGTTCTTACTCGGCGCGATAGAAAAGGAGGCGCTGCGGCGGATGATGTGGCGAATGGCCACGTTTTCAGGGGTCACAATAGACTGCCAGGCATACAATAAGCTTGCGGGTGATTTTTTGGGGTGGTAGTTTTTCGGCATGGATACGCCGAAACGAGATAAACAAAGGGATTTTGAGGAGCAAAAGGTGTGGTCTCCTTTGGAGTTGGCGGAGATGAAAACGGGGCGGAGGTTGGGGCAGATTCGGCGGGCTAAAGGGTTTTCCGGGCGCAAGCGGATGCGCGTGACGGATGGCGCTGCGTGTTACCATGTGATGTCGCGTGTGGTGAATGGCGAGTTCTTGCTAGGCTCGATTGAAAAAGAGGCACTGCGTCGGATGATGTGGCGAATGGCCACATTTTCTGGGGTCGAAATCCTGACCTACGCGATCATGGATAACCATTTTCACATTTTACTCAAAGTGCCCGAACAGAAAGGCTGGCTGAAACGTTTCGAAGGCAAGGAGGGAGAGGAAAGGTTTTTTGAGCATCTTTCACAGGTGTATTCCAAGGCATTCATCACCCAGCTCCGGAATGAAATCACCGAATTGCGCAATCGCCAGGAGGAGGATGCGGCGCAGGCGTTGTTAGAGCGGTTTCAGCAACGGTTCTGTGATCTGAGTTTGTTTGTCAAAGAACTCAAGGAGCGTTTTAGCCGTTGGTATAACAAGCAAAACAGCCGACGCGGGACGCTGTGGATGGATCGGTTTAAAAGCGTGCTGGTGGAGACGGGTGAGGCGCTGCAGACGATTGCGGGTTATATCGATTTGAACCCGGTGCGGGCAGGGATTGTGAAAGATCCGGCGATGTATGCGTGGAGTGGATATGGAGAGGCGGTTGGGGGGAGCAAAAGGGCACGACGGGGGCTATGCAAGGTGTTGGAAGTGGCGCAGGACGGATGGAATGCGAAGGCACACGCGTATTATCGGAAATGGTTGTATGGAGAAGCCACGGTGACGGAAGACTCGCGAAGAAAAGGGTATACGCAAGATCAGGTGGAGGCTGGGCAAGCTGCGGTGGAGAATTTTCTATTTTTGCCGATGTTGGAAATCCGCAAGCGGATGAAGTGTTTCAGCGAAGGGATTGCGCTAGGTAGTGAAGATTATGTGAAAGGAATGGCAGCGAGGTATCAAGCGCAGTTTGAGAGGCAGAAGGAACGAACGGCTAAGCCATTGAAAAGCTCAAGCGGCGGGAAATCGGGATCGATTTTTGTGATGCGAGGGAGCTGAGAGATGTTTCACAAACGGCGAGGTGATCGGCAGAAAAAGTTTTGTGAACGAATTTTTTGACGCAACGCGGGAGAGATTTTCTAGCAATCAATAGTGTCTCATTTTAACATTTATCTTTTAGGTAAGGTTCTTTTGTAATGACTCGTCTGATACCAAGAGCATTAAGACATCAATATCCAAGGGCAGTTTACCACGATAGCGCGTGGTGATGGAGGGAAGGTGATTTTTGAAGATGAAGTTATAAGAACAAGACTAACCACGACCTAGCACTCCGGCTGGACTCTCTCAATTCATTACAATATTCATTTCTCACTCGGTGAAATTTCATATAGGTGCTGAGCGTTCGTTTCGTTCCGCCCATGAAAATCAGAATACTCCGGAAATGTTATCTTAAGTTCTGCATTTGCGTATTTGGACTTATTATCGGCGTATCTCATGTGTCTTTCGGGCATCCTCCGAAAAAGTCGGCGGCTCCGGAAGCCGCGCCTATTCCTCAATTTGAACCTGCGAGAACACCGGTGGTGACGGGTGAATTCGTCGTTGGTGTGCTGAACATCACTTTCAAAGATACCGTATTTCCAAGTGATGTGAGTGGCGCAATGAGCACACTTCAACGAGTCACGGATACGAATCTCGAAGCCGATCCAACAGGTGGCGGCAAGTCCTCAGCATACGCCAGCGCGGTCAATCAGGAGGAATATTTCAAAATCTACAGCAACGACATCGCATGGCCGAAAATTACGATGATGCCTGACGAAAAAAGTTTCTACGCGGATCCCAACTTTTACGGTTACTACTGCGAGTATGATCGATTCACCAATCCGATCGGTTGGGAAGAAGTCGAAGAAGGCGCGGAACGGGTAAAGAAAATGAATGACAACGCGATGCGTTTCGCCCTCAAAAACTACCGGGGATCCAAGCCGCGATTCATTTGTTACAACTACATCACGAAGCGACCCGAAACTCCTGCTGAGGAAGTCACAAAAGCGCTATTCGAGTTCTATCCGGGATACGCCGACATCAGGGACGAAAGCCGGAAAAATAAAGAGCGGATTGAGGAAGGCGCAAGAGCTGTTGACGACACCGAGTTGTGGAAGATGTACGCGCCCGTCTGCAAATGGGGTGAGCCGGCGTGGCCGAACTCGAAAATGCAGATCCATGATTTTGCCGGAGGCGTGTTGGCTCATGAGCTCGGCCACTGCCTTGGCGCGCCGGACGTATATCGGGTCGGCCGTTTCAACGATGGTATTGGTGGAGAGGCAAGCCTGCTGTTTTACGGGCCAACGGCCAATGCGTTCAGCCGCTTTTATCATCACGCTTATATCAAACAGGAAAATCATCCTACGATCGAGACCTCGGGCACATACACGCTGCATCCAAGGCACATCAATCCAACCGGCAAGGAGGCGGTCGGCTACCTCTTTCCGAGCAATCATCCTCACTACATGTATCAAGTGGAATACATTCATGACGAAAACGGCACCGTCGGCGTCGGCTCCTCGCATCAGGGAATGCTGATCTCTGTGATCAATTTCGGTCTAACAAATTATATCGGATCACCGGATTACACCTACGTCTACCGGCCTAACGATCCGTTTTTTCGCGGAGTTGGCGATAAGGCCAAGTGCCTGTTTGGCAAAGCCCATGGCCGGACGGAATTCAACATGAAAACCGAGCCGTCATCACGCCTGCCAAACCTTCTCGACGGTGGCGTTTCATTCAAAAATATCGAAGAAAAGAACGGCACGCTCACCTTTGATGTCATGATCGACCTCAAGCCCGTCACGGGTCGCGAATATACCCTTTCGATGCTTCCGCAAATCCGTTTGGATGAGATCACCGATATCCAAGCCACCAGTTTTGCGATGGATTGCACGATCAAGTTTCGCGGCGAGCCGCTCAAAACGATCTATGGTTTCTGTTGGGGCACGTCGAAAAACCCTACCATCAAGAACTCCACCTATGCCCTCGCCCATCGCGAATGCTATCGAGGTCATGCGATCAACCTCACTCCCAACACCACATACTACGTTCGTGCTTTTGCATCGAATGGTCTGGGCGTTCGCTACAGTGATGAGGAAAAAACCATCAAGACTTTGGATGGGAAAACGCAGTCATCGAAAATAGGGCCGCTTTTCACCGATCGATTTTCTAACAATTCATATCTTGAGTATGATTACGGCAATAACACAGCGGACGGGTATCCAAATTACAGTCCTGTATGCACGTTGGCAAAACTGATCGCTTACTACCGCCCCGAGAGGTTCCAATCGCTTTCGGAAAAAGATCAGAAAAAATCCATGGTCGATTTCAATCAATTCAACTGGAATCCTGGGCCGGATCATCCCAAGCCGCGTTTGGAACAAACGGATGGATTTTTTTACCATTTGTTCAGCCAGATCAACGCATCGAAACTTCATGAAGAGAGGTTAGAGAAAAAACTGATGCGCGGCATCGCGGATGTGACGGGATTCAAAAGTAAGCCGGTTCTCACAGTCCTGGACAGCTCAAGTGAGAAGCAAGTTTCCGATCTCATCAAAGCCGATCTCTCGATGAGCCGTCCCGTGTTGATGATATTTGTTTTTGAGAATGAAGGAGCCCATGAGCTGGTTCGCTGGGTGCTGGTTGACGGAATCAACAGCGATGGAGAGTTTCACGTCGATATTCCGATCAATTCAAAGTTTCTCATCGATGGTAATCCGGAATCGATGAAGACCGATTACTATACCTTGGATAAGTTGATGCTTAGCGGATACAAAACCTCCGTTATTACCTCGTGCTTTTATAGCAAGTAGATCACCCATTCATTTATGCGCGCTTCTTCACGTTTTTTCCACTTGCTGCTGGTGGTTGCTGCTCTTGCTTTTCATGACTCACTGGATGCAGCAGAGAAGCCCAATGTGATTGTGATCATGGCGGACGATCTCGGTTACGGTGATCTTTCGAGTTATGGCGCGACGGCATTTCATACGCCACACATCGACAAGCTTGCGAACGAGGGTCGGCGTTTCACGAGTGGATACGCATCTGCCTCCACTTGCACGCCGACCCGATTTTCACTTCTAACAGGCACTTACGCTTTCCGTAGCAAGGGCACTGGAGTTGCTCCGCCGAATGGTAAATTGACGATTCCGCCAGACACGACGACGCTACCGGACCTTGCAAAAAAAGCGGGATACCACACGGCGGTGATTGGCAAATGGCACCTCGGGCTCGGCGGACAAACGGGTCCCGATTGGAACGGCGAGATCAAACCCGGTCCGCTCGAACTCGGCTTTGATCATGCGTTTTTACTCCCGACCACCAACGACCGCGTGCCGCAGGTGTATTTGCAAAATCATGGGGTCGTGGGCCTCGATCCAAAAGATCCGCTTTGGGTCGGCGATGAAATTCCTGCGAAAGATCATCCGACCGGTATCAGCCATCGCGATACGCTGAAAATGGATTGGTCGCACGGCCACAACGGCACGATTCATAACGGGATCAGCCGCATCGGATTCTATACTGGTGGAAATGCCGCGCGGTTCCGTGACGAAGACTTGGCTGATAAATGGATAGAAAAATCCAACGCGTGGATGGAGTTACATCACGACAAACCATTTTTCTTATTCTTCGCATCGCATGATCTGCATGTGCCACGCATGCCGCACGAGCGTTTTCAGGGAAAGAGCGGACTCGGTTTTCGCGGGGATTCCATTCTCCAACTGGATTGGTGTGTGGGTGAGTTGATGAAAACGCTAGAACGCCTCGGCATCGCTGAAAACACTATGGTCGTTATTTGCTCAGACAACGGCCCGGTGATGGATGACGGCTACAAAGATGATGCGCTTGAAAAACTTGGCAGCCATCGGGCCGGTGGGCCGTTACGCGGTGGAAAATACAGCGTTTATGAAGGCGGCACGCGCACGCCGTTCATCACTTACTGGAAAGGAAAAATTCAACCCAGCGTTTCCGATGAAGTGGTCTGCACAGTCGATGTCGCGGCGAGCTTCGCTGCGCTTACCGGCACGCCTTTGCCAGAGGGCGAGTTTCTCGATAGCTTCGATCTTTCTGATGTACTGTTAGGAAAAGCCGACGCCAAAGGCCGCGAACATCTCATCCAGCAAGACAACGGACAAAAAGGGAATTTTGGTTTCCGCGTAGGGAATTGGAAACTCGTTCGTTACGATTCGAAATCCGCGCAAAACGAGGTGGTGGAGCGGAAACTCGGCGGCACACCGACGCCACAGTTTCAACTGTTCGATCTCGCAAAAGATCCCTCAGAGAAAACCGACTTGATCAAAGAGAACCCGGAAGTTGCAGAGAAGATGAAAGAGCAGTTAGCGAAATATATCTCGGATGGCCGGAGTAGATCGGAATGATTTTCATCAAGGTTGGTGGAGTGAAGGTAGAGTGGTGGCAGCGGCGAAATGGAAGCTTGAATTCAACCAGAAACGTTATCACCGGTTGCCACGAGCGTCTTCTTCGCTTGATTGTTTAATGGAATCCAATCGTGGGTACGGGTAAATTGATCTTCTGTGTAGTCTTGGACGAAACGCCGAACTCTCCCATGCCGAAGATCTACGAGGAAAAATACTTTATAAGACCCAGCGCCATCGCTATTCGACATGCATATTCGGAGAAACGACCCGGTTTTTCGAATTCGGACATGATCGTATTCTAATGGCCCTCTAATATTTGGATCACCGAGATCATCAATGAGCGTCGATGGAAAATCATAGTCACCAAGCTCACATCTAACAAAAATCTTAGTAAGAAGCTCATTAGGAAGTCCTCCATCTGTACCAAATCCATCCCAATTACGGAGATCGGATGGCGTATTCATAGAATAAAACCGAACCGTTGCTCCCTTCATTAGGTAGTCTTCATAGTTTCCTGTCGTATCACTACCTACTTCACGGATTGCTTGGGTCTGGAATTCACAATCAGATGTGTCCATACGTACATTGGAACAGGATGAAATTAGCACCATGAGTAAGGCACTAATTCTCAATGAAATGAGTAAGATCTTCATAGCAAAGGCGAGCAGTTATTCCACGACTAGTCGCGACGCAAAGCGACTAGTCGTCTTTGATGGGGTGAAAACGTGCGTCATCCGTGATTAGTAAGAGGATAGCGACGAGTTCAATCTCAAAGGCCGAGACAACTCGCCGCAGGCTTTGGACTGCTGGGATTTTTCACAGCTTTTGGGTTTCGTGGGGTGATCGGGACAATGGGTTGTTACCGGAAATCTCTGTTTGTGTCTCTCATCCATAGTTGAGCATAGATAGTTCAGATATTTTTACAGAAGGTAACGAAGTCAACGAAGGGGCTTCGCGTTTGGCGTGGCTTAGGTTTTTACGATTCTAAGGCAGGAGATTTGAGAATGAGGTGTTGGAACATCCTTCGTTCTCTTTGTTGTCTTCTGTTAATTTTTTTAATTTTGAAGACCGCAGCAGTCCAGAGCCTGCGGCGGCTTGATGAAAAATAAGGGACAAGAATGTCCCTTCTCCTTAATAAGTGATTACCCAAGATTCGTATAAACGACTTGGACGTCATCGTCGTCTTCGATTTTGTCTAACAGGATTTCGACGTCTTCGATCTGGGCTTCGGTGAGTTCGATGGGTTGGGTCGGCACGCGTTGGAGGCTGGCTTTGGTGGCTTGGATTCCTTGGGCTTCGAGACCGGAGGTCAAACTGGCGAAGGAAGTGTATGCACCAAAGAGTGTGACGACACCTTCGTCGACGGAGAGTTCTTCGAGTCCTGCATCGATGAGTTCGAGTTCTAACTCTTCCAGATCTCTGTCGGCGGGGACGGGGAATTCGATCACGGTTTTGCGATCGAACATGAAATTCAGTGAACCGCTGGGAGCGATTTCACCGCCGTTTTTTCCGAGGATGACTTTGAGATTTCCGACTGAGCGATTCGTGTTATCGGTCGCGCATTCGATGTAGAACAGCGAGCCGTGCGGGCCTTTGGCTTCGTAGTTCACTTCGGTGATTTCGGAAGCGTCTTTGCCGGCGGCGCGTTTGATCGCGTTATCGATGTTCTCTTTGGAAAGGTTCGCGGCTTTCGCATTTTGGATCGCTACGCGAAGTGGCGCGTTCGATTCTGGATCCGGCCCGCCGTTTTTCGCGGCAAGCGTGATCGACTTCGCGAGCTTCGGGAAAATTTTCGACATCGTCGCCCAACGCGACTCTTTCGCCCGCCGTCTGCACTCAAACGCTCTTCCCATGGTTTTAGGATTAGTTAGTCACACGCATTGGCATGAGGACGTAGAGGAAAGATCCTTCGATCCGCACTACGCCAGGACTCATTTCATCGATCAGATCGAGATAGATGTTATCGGTATCCAGAGCACGAAGCGGAGCTTGCAGGAACTCAGGATTGAAAGCGATTTGCATGTCCGGTCCGCTGTAGCTGACTTCGAGAGTTTCTTGAGCTTCGCCGACATCGGGTGAGTTTGCGGAAACTTCGATTTGGTTTTCCGAGAAGATCAATTTCACGGAATTCGATTTATCGGAAGAGAGGAGAGAAACGCGGCGGACGGTTTCGAGGAGTTGCTCACGGGAAATGACCACGCGCTCATTGCTGTCGCCGGGAATGACTTGGCGGTAGTTCGGGTAGTTGCCTTCGATGAGTTTGCTTGCGAGTAAGGTGTCGCCGACGGTGAAGGAAATTTGGCTGTCGCTGAGTTTGACTTCAACCTCACCGGAATCACCTAACAAACGCTGAATTTCCTGAACGGCTTTGGAAGGAATGATGACATCCGTTTCGTGTGAAGCAGGAAACTCAAGATCCATATCGGCCATCGCGAGACGGCGACCATCGGTTGCAACCAAGGCCAATTTACCTTCGCGGAAAGAAGCGAAAATTCCGTTGAGCACGTAGCGTGTCTCATCGGTGGAAATCGCGAATGAAGTTTTCTTCAAACCGTTCTTCAATTCCACTTGTGGGATTTTGAATGATTTCGCGCCTTCGAAGTTTGGAAGCGGTGGGAACTCGGAATCGCTGAGTCCGATGATTTTGAAAGTGGATGGTCCGCTTTTGATCGTTGCGTAGTTTTTCGAATCAACCGTGACCTCGACTTCGCTGGATGGAAGTTCGCGCACGATGCTGACGAGGCGTTTGGCTGGAAGTGTCGTTGCTCCTTCTTTTTCGATCGTGGCTTCAACTGAGCCGGTGATGCCTACATCAAGGTCGGTTGTGGTGAAAACCAAACGGCCACCTTTTGCGACGAGTAGAACGTTGGAAAGGATGGGCAGGGTGGTCCGAGAACTCACCACGTGCTGAACTTTTTGCAAACCTTCCAGGAATACTTCTTTGGAGATACTGAACTTCATAAGTGGAACGACATGGATATGCCTTGCGATGAGTTTCTTTTTTCACCTTGGCTTGGCAAGCTTTCAGTCACGAGATTTCCAGAAATCTTTCATAGCGATCACAAGATGTGGGTGGGTATCTGCAATACCCCACATTTTGTGGTTTTTGGAAACTGCACTCAATAAATTGCAATCCATAGAAATTTCGCCTCGCCCCAGAGGCTGCTTGATGACTAGTTTCCCGCATGAACCGCTTCCTGCCATTGGCTTTGTTTACTTTATTGGTGATTATCTTCCGCTGCATCGGCAGTGCGTTTCCGGAATCACTGCCTAACTTCCAGCCGCTGGCCGCGTTGTTCTTCTGCGGCGCGATCATGGCGAGTGATTGGCGGGGCTGGGCGATTCCTGTCGCTGCATGGCTGGTGACTTATCCGGTGAATGCGATCATCACCGGAAATCCTCAGTATCTTGAACTCCCGGAATTCATCACCACCGCGGTTGCATTTGCAGTGGTCTACTTCTTTGGAAAATCGATGGCGCCAAAACACATCGCGACTACTCTTGCGGGTGCGGTGGTTGCCGCGCTCATTTTTCACCTCATCACCAACCTCGCTGCATGGATCGGTAGCCCAATGTATCCGAAAACTTTCGAAGGCGTGATTCAATCACTCTGGACCGGCCCTCTTGGTAGTCCGGTTCCATCATGGGTGTTCTTGCGCAACATGGTTGGCGCGAATCTCATCTTCACCGCTATTTTCCTATCCGCACGTTTTGCACTCCCAAGTTTTTCTCCTGCTCCAGTAGCGACTCCCGCAAGATAAAACTTGCCGCGCATCCCAGCTACCTTTACGCAGCCACCGATTTCACCAACTGAACTCTCCACATGTCCGACCTTAATTTCGCCGCATCGCCCATCAACCAATCTCTAACGACTGAGAGAAAAATTGAGCTCTACACACAGATGGTGCGCATCCGCCGGTTTGAACAAGTTTCCCTCGCGAACTATCAGAAACCCGGCCGCATGGGTGGTTTCCTGCATTTGTATATCGGTCAGGAATCCGTCGCGGTCGGCACACTTTCTCTAGCTGGTGAGCACGATCACAACATCACGGCGTATCGTTGCCACGCACACGCGCTAGCATCGGGCATGTCGATGAATGAGTGCATGGCGGAGATGTTCGGAAAACAAACGGGTTGTTCAAAAGGCAAGGGCGGCTCGATGCATTTCTTCGCGCCTGATAAAAATTTCTGGGGCGGCCACGGCATTGTTGCTGGCCAAACTCCACTCGGCCTCGGTCTCGCCTACGGCTTGAAATATCTCGGCAGAGAAGGGTGCTGCCTCTGCTACCTCGGCGATGGCGCGGTCAACCAAGGCTCTTTCCACGAATCCCTCAATCTCGCTGCTCTTTTCGAAATTCCTGTGGTTTATGTCATCGAAAACAACGGTTACTCGATGGGCACCTCGCAGAAACGTTCCTCTTCATACACCGGCTGCCTCGCTCAACGCGCTGAAGGATACGCGATCGAATGGGACGTTGTCGATGGATCGGACATCTACGAAGTCCGTGCGAAAACTCACATAGCTATGGAGCGCGCTCGCAAAGAGCACAAGCCGACGGTTCTCGAAATCGATACCTACCGCTACTACGGCCACTCGGTTGCTGACGCGAATTTCAAAAAATATCGCACGCCTGAGGAGATCGAAAACTACAAGAAGAACCACGATCCCATCCATGTTTTCAAAAACAAACTCGTCGCGGAAGGTTTGCTGAATGATGAAATGATTGAGAACATCAACAAACTGGCAAAAGAAGAAGCGGATGCATCTGTCAAATTCGCCGAGGAATCCCCAGCTCCGACCATCGCAGATATTTCCACCGATGTGTATTGGGAAACCGACAACCAAACCGAAGCCTCAAAAATCGGTCATCACTTCTTCGCCTAATTTCTAACAACGGATCTTTTTCTCAATCCCCAATCTCTTTTCAAAAATGCGCACTCTGACCTACCGTGAAGCCCTCCGTGAAGCCATGGACGAAGAACTCGCCCGCGACGAAAACGTCGTCATTATGGGTGAAGAAGTCGCCCAATACAATGGTGCTTATAAAGTCACCGAAGGCCTGTGGGCAAAATGGGGCGACAAACGTATCGTCGACACTCCAATCTCTGAGGCTGGCTTCATTGGTATGGGAATTGGTGCATCCATGCTTGGCGTTCGCCCGGTGATGGAGCTGATGTTCTGGTCATTCCATTCGGTTGCTTTCGACCAACTCGTCAACAACGCTGCCTGCGTGCGCTACATGTCTGGTGGTCTTTGCAGTTGCCCCATCGTTGTTCGCGGTCCGGCAAACGGCGGCACCAACGTCGGCGCTACTCACTCACACATTCCTGAAGGCATGTTCGCTGCATTTCCTGGTTTAAAAGTGTGCGCGCCTGCAACTCCGGCAGACGCAAAAGGACTCTTGAAAGCCGCGATCCGTGATAACGATCCGGTCTATTTTATGGAGAATACTTTGCTTTACGGAAACGTTGGCGAAGTGCCAGATCCAGCTGATGGCGATTTCGTCATTCCTCTCGGCAAAGCCGATATCAAACGCGAAGGCAAAGACATCTCTCTCATCGCTCACGGCCGATCCGTGATCCACGCTCTTGCCGCTGCGGAAACTCTTCAAGCCGAACACGGCATCAACGCCGAAGTCCTCGACCTTCGTTCGATTCGTCCACTCGATCTCGATGCGATTCTCGCCACCGTCGCCAAAACGCACCGCGTGGTTCTTGTTGACGAGTCCAAACCCTTCGGCGGTGTTTCTGCGATGGTTTCCCATCTCATCCAAGAGCACGCCTTCGACGAGCTTGATGGACCCATCAAACGCGTCTGCACCATCGACGCCCCAGCCATCTACTCTCCACACATCGAAAACGAGCAACTCCCGAATCCAAAACGGATCGTGGAAAAAGTGCTTTCGATGATGTGATTGTTAGTTCTATCCTTTCGGGTTAACGATCACTTCATCCACCATCACCTTTTCCGCGGCTGTGGCCATCTCGATCTTGATATAGCGGGCGGGTGTTTGCGCTTGGTCAGTCAACACCAGCATGCTCCAAGGTTTGCGTGTTTTGTCCTGAAACGCTTCTCGCGCTTTCTTCTCAACTGTAAACGTCACACCGTTGTGCCGAGAGTTGAGGACGCGGTAGTTTGTGCCGTCCTCGGAAATGGAAAAGGTCATTTTCTTCGGGAATGCCGTCACGCCCGGGCTACCCAGCAGATTGACCGCAGTGGAATCAATCGGCATAACCTCGCCGAGGTCGACCACCAACTCAACCGATGGATCGTTCGCAGGGAAAGTGATCCATCCTTTGTCGGTCGCTTCGGGATTGGCAAAGCGGCCGTCTAACAGAACTTCCATGCCTGGCGTTTTTTCCTCGGGCTTGATGTTAGAGGATTTGACCGAAATGGATTTGCCGATCGCAGCGTGCGTTTTCACTTGTTCAGCGGAGTCAAAAAATGACTCGGTGAAAACACTCTCGTCCAACTTCATGTTCGGATCGATAAGAAGGCAGGCTTTTTTAGCGAAGCGTTGGCCGATCACGCGGTAGCCATGTGGCGGGAAATGACCGTCGCATTCATCATACCCGCCCCAAGGATTGACGCCTTTGTTGAGGTCATCGGTGTTAATCCAGGCGGCATTGGGGCCGGCTTCACCCAATTTCATAAGTGTGGAACGCATCAGATCTCCGTCCATCAATCCTTTGTCATTGGTCCAATAGTCATTGATACGACCCACCACGTAATGGATTTTGGCCACTTTAAGATCCTGCTTCAGTTGCTCCAAAACACCGTTGAAGCTTTTCTCATACACGCTGCCCCATCCCATCCGCGCGTCCTCTTCACCCTGCATCCAGATGTAAGTGACACTATCGATCTGCTTTCCGGAAATCACTTTCTGGGTGCTTGCGATCAAGGTTTCATAAGTGGATCCGTTTTTGTCCGGCGACGGATCTTGCATACCCTCGGGCGGCGTCCAGGCTTTGTACCACATCTTGATGGGTTGGCTTGGCCAACCGACCCTCACGACGATGACCTTGTCCTTACCGAAGACTTTTTCCACCGACTGCGCAAAGCTCGCAGACAAAGACGGAGTCATATTGGATTGGCCGGAAAGGACGAAGAGGTGTTGCCCGCCCTCAGCAATGACTGGATGGGCAAAGGAAGTAACGAGGGCTGCGAACAGCAGGATTTTTTTGTTCATGAATGATGGGTGAAGGTTGTAGTGGCCGAGGGTCGTGAGATTACTGTGATCTGAGATCGAGTCTTGCAAGTGTTGTGGCATTGGTTGGACTCCTTGCATGGCGTCCTAGTATTTTTTTAGGAGCTTGAGTGATGCTCAGCCTGAGGGGCTCGACTACCCAGTCGATTTCTTTTTCAGTCATCTCTGGGTAACAGTCGCTACCCTTCCTAGTCCCTCCCTATTTTTTGATCAATTGATCTAGATTGAATTTTTTAACTTTTTTCTTTGACTCAGACCCTAGAATCATGGGAACACATCCCCGCACAAATGAGACTGAGTCTCATTAAAGATAAAAACGGATATGAAACTGAACAAAACAAAGCAAATAATCGGGGAGTGGCTGGGCTGTGTGACGATCGCAGGAATGTCCTTTGGTGGTATAGCGACGGCGCAGGAAGCGCTGCAGACCTTGGAGCCGCTGAAAGTGGTTGGGAGCAAAGAAGAGATTTTCAAGCTGATAGGATCGGCTGCGTTTGTGGGCTCGGAAGATATCGCCAACAGCGGACACACCGATATCGGCAAGATTTTGGCGAAGGTTCCGGGCGTGTATGTTCGCGATGAGGATGGTTATGGAAATTTCCCTAATATTTCGCTGCGCGGAGCAGATGGAACACGGAGTGAAAAACTGACGATCATGGAGGACGGGATTTTGACTGCGCCATCGCCGTATTCGGCACCTGCGGCGTATTACTCACCGAAGCCGGCGCGGATGTCGGGGATCGAAGTTTTGAAAGGTTCCAGCCAAGTACGTTACGGTCCGCAGACGACAGGTGGGGTGATTAATTATCTTTCGACCGAAATTCCGGATGAGCAGAAATTTTACTCCCGCACAACGTATGGAACGGACAACACCTTTTTCAATCATACGTGGTATGGCGATACGAAAGAAACCGAAGTAGGAAAGATAGGCTATCTGTTAGAAATGCATGGTCAGACGAGTGATGGCTTCCGTGAAATTGATCGCAGCAATCAAGATACAGGATTTGATCTAATTGAGCCGATGTTGAAAATGTTCTGGGAGCCTAACACGGCGCTCAAGCAACGGATCGAATTCAAAGTGGGTTACACGGATTTGGATTCGAACGAGAGCTATACTGGACTCACTGAAGCGGATCTGGCTGCAGATCCGGATCGTCGTTATTCAGCAACCCAGTTTGATGAATTTGCATCTGAGCAGTGGAGAACTTATGCCAAGTGGATTGCAGAGCCGAGTGATGCACTGCGTTTGGAATCGGCCGTGTATTATAATCAATTTAGCCGTGAATGGGATAAACTGGATCAGGTGAATGGTCGTGCGCTTCACGAGGCGTTATTGAATGCAGGAGATGTCGCGACTCTGAACGGCACAGCTGCAGGCACGACTCGCGCCACGAACAATCTCCGAGACCATGAGGGATATGGTTGGCAGAATCAGGCGAATTTTAAATTTGAAATAGGTGAGATCACTCATGATTTAGCTGCTGGTGTGAGGTTTCATTACGATAGGCAGGATGCGAAGAGGCAGCGGACAGCATATGTCGCGGATGGTCTTGGGAACTTCGTGGCTACGCCCGGTCCGGTAACGTTCAATGGCATCAACGAAACATTCGCAACCGCATTGTATGTGGAAGACGAAGTTAAGGTCGGCAAACTGACCCTGCGTCCAGGCGCAAGATATGAATGGTTAGAAATGGATTTCACAAATTCTACAGGCGCTCAGTTCTCTGGGGATGAAAATCTTTTCACTGCAGGAATCGGTGCGAGTTATGAATTGTCTGATCGCAGTACATTGTTTTCTGGAATCTATCAGGGAGTTGCTTCGCCAAGTCCTGAGTCGTATCTGGTAACTGGTACTGATAATGAAGAGAGCTTGGGCTATGAGTTGGGTTATCGCTATCGTCGTGAAAACTTCAATGCAGAGGTGGTCGGATTTCTAACTGATTTCAGTCAATTGATTTCAACTGACGCTGGATTTGGATTTACGAACACCAGTCAGAATGCCGGTGAGGCGCAGGTGTATGGCTTGGAAAGCATCGTTAAGTATGATCCCGGTTTGGAGCACAATCTTGGTTTTGGTCTGCCGATGTATGTGAGTGCGACTTATACCAGCGCACAGTTTACCGGCGGAAACTTGGTGGCTGGCGGTGGTGATGGAGTGTATGCCGGCGGTGTTGATGGTAATGAAATTCCTTATGTTCCAGAATGGAAGCTCGCTGCTGGAGTCGGCGTCTCTGGTGAAAAATGGGAAGTCCGTCTTGATGCAAATTACATGGGATCGACATGGGGAACAGGTTACAACGATGATGTCCGCCCAGGAACTCAGACCATCCGCGATGGGAAAATTCCTGCGCTGTTGTTGTTTGATCTCACCGCTGACTATGCGATTAATGAAAACGTCAAACTTTTGGCGGGTGTATTAAATGTGTTTGATAAGCGTGAAATGGTTAGCCGCATACCTGAAGGGCCACGTGCAAATGCACCGAGAATGCTCTTCGGTGGCGTTGAAGTGACATTCTAATCTGAAAGCTGATTAGTAGTTAGCTAACATAGTCAAGGTGATGGGGTTGTTGTCCCCGTCACCTTTTATTTGATCTTAAGTGCGGTGTAGCCGCCGCGCAGGATTTTGACTTCGACTCCCAAATCTAGCTTGCGTATTTTCTCGGCGATTTGTCGGCTGGTGCCGCACGCTTCGCTCGAGCAGTAAACGATCACTGTTTTGAAATCTATGATTTTCATGGCTGCATCAGCTTCCATTTTGAGTGCGTCCTCTTTTGGATCGAGATTCCACAAGATCGAATTTGAAAAACCATTTTTCTGCCACTCTGCTCGTGAGCGGGCATCGACCCAAAGCACGTTGCCTGTGACTTGATCAAAACAGATCTCATCGGGTTTTAGAGAAGCGGGATCGCAATGAGCGATGGTTTTGGAATGGGGATCATTGACTAGCCAAGTCGTGCTGGCTGCTGAAGCGCTGATCGCGATCAGAATCGCGATTTGGTATACGGACTTCATGGCTTGGTCGTAGGGCTCAAGATTCTCGCGAATCCCTGCTGCAAACGAAACTTCTCTATTTCGATATCAGTTTCGATGCGGATCATGGAAATTTCCGGAGATGCAGTGCTCTTTGGAGTCAATTTGATGTCGTAAGATTTCCCTTTTTCGATCGTTACGATTTCTGTGATCATATTTTCGCTGGTCGATGATACTGCCGTGACTTGCACTGGCTTCTCATAGTTGATGTTGACTCGGATCACTTTGGGCTCGGGTGCGTCATTGGATTTCCAATTTAAAGTCTTCGGTTCGAGGGAAATAGCGATTGGAACATGGATGCGAAACGAGACCTGTGAGGATGGCTTTTCATCAGGATCACTGGCGAGCCAGATCTGAATCGTTTTATCGATCGTTCCCTGGGAATTTTCGATTTTAAAAGTCGCTCGCATGACCCCTGATTCGCCGGCAGCGTAAGTCGATTTACCATTTATAAATTCCACTGCGACACATGAGCAACCAGCATCCGCGAGGCGGATCGTGATGGCTTTAGAGCTTGTGTTGGTGAATTTGAATTCGCGAATGACTTCGCTGTCCTTGAGATTGGCGTCAGCCTCGTAGAGATCTTTTTCAAATTTTAAATCTCCCGCGTGCAAAGTTGCGGAGAGGGCGAGGAGGATGAACGTCACAAATTTCATACGATAAGATCAAATTCTAGGAGTTCTTGGGTGCAAGCTCAACAGCGATGATCAAGCGCCCGCCTCGCCATTCTGGGCCGAGGACGTAGAGAGGTTGACCGTGTTTGAGTGATATATCGGATTTAAGAATTTTTTTCCGGCTTAACCACAGCTCTAGGTTGAGTGGCACTTTGTTATTGGAAGGTTCCATGCGGGTCTCGAAACGAATTAAAATTTCGTCGGATGGTTTGAGTGGTTGTGCCCAGTTTTCGTAAGACCTGAAAATGGTTTTGGATTCTGTTCCCATCGCGCGATAATGAGCAAATCGCAATGCCTCAGTCGCACTCAGGCTCTTTTTGATGGCTTCGGAAACCTGTTCGCGTTTCCCGCCAGCTGCCGCAGGATCGCCATTTGTGGCGTAGTAAACGGTCACGTCAAGAGTTCCGATTTTCGTGCGACCCGGATCTTCTTGGGCTTGGAGGGGAGTCGATGAAAACACAAACAGTGCGATCACAGATAGGTGGCAGAGAAATAAGAAAGGCGATTTCATTGGGTCGTTGTTTCGGACGAAGTCTCTCCCAACGTCGCGGTGCGGTCGGATTCTCTGATTGTGGGAATGTAGACGGTTTCAGAAAAATCAGTGGAATCTGGGATGGCGGTAACGCCTTTCAGCAAAATGACTGAAGCATTATTTTGTTTAGATGGAACCCATTCGGCAAAGACGCCTTCTTCAGGTATGTAGACCAAAGGCGCGGCGAGTTTTTCTGAGTTATCTTCGATAGCGACCGAAGTTTCTTTGGTGCCGCTTTGTCTACCAATGGTGAAGGCGAGAACCATGCCGGCGCAAGCTGCGAGAGGCATGAACCAAGATTTCCAAAAAGAGTCATGACTGGTTTTAGGCGCGGCTGCGGAGACGGTTTCTAGTTCGCGGATACCTTGATTGATACGACTAAGGAAGAAATCTGGATAAGGCGGTTCTTCGCTGGCGGGAACGTTTTGGATAAGCAAGTCTTGGAACTTCCGGAGTTCTTCGCGAGCGGCCAGATGTTCTGGGTGAGCAGTTGCCCACGCATTCATCTCAGCGAGTTCGGTGCCGCTGAGTTCGTCATCCAGCCACAGGGCTAGTTTGGTTTCATCGGGATTCGTATTCATCTTTGAGTAAGGTTTGGAGTTTCTGGCGGGCGTAAAATAGGCGGCTCATGACGGTGCCGAGGGTGCATTCCATGACATCAGCGATTTCTTTGTAGGACAGGCCTTGGACGTCTTTTAGAATAACCACCTCACGATGTTCGGGGCTGATTTTTTTTAAAGCTGCGCTGATTTTCATGCGGAGCTCGGAATTGGAAAGTGCTTCATCAGGTGATTCGATGAGAGCGGGGGCGGTTCTGGCGGAAAGGTCGATGCGATCGCGGTCGAAAATTTCATCATTCAGCTCGCCGCTGCTTTCGATTTTCCGTTTCCGGACCCAATCGTAGACGACGTTGTGGGAAATCCGGAACAGCCAGGTGGAGAAACGAGATCGGGCTTCGAAGCTTGGAAGAGCTCTCCATGCCTTGATGAAGACGTCCTGAGATAAATCCCAGGCGTCGGCATCGTTTCTGACCATATTCCGAATCATTGCGTAAATTTTTCCTTGGTGGCGGATGACAAGTTGGTTGTAGGCGTTCATGTCACCTTGTTGCGCAAGGGCGACCCATCGAAAGTCTTCGCTTGGATCGTAACCATCCTCACTCAGCGATCCGACGGGATCTTGCTCGGGTTTGGACGGGGTGGCGCTTTGATTATTCATGTAAAATTCTCAGAGAAATGTCTTATGGAATCTTGGCGCGGGTTGGGAGTATGCGCAATCTAAGAATCGAAGTCCAAATTTCACCCACAGGGTTTACATTTCGCGGCTGAAAGCTAAACATCCTCCGCATGGAGGTTGAGATTAGGCAAAGGCTTGATGAGTTTATTCGCCGGAAAGGTTTACGCAGGACGGTGCAGCGTGAGCAAATCTTGAACGTCGTGTTCTCGCGCGATGAGCATTTCACGGCGGAGGAACTGTTCGACCGTGTCCGGAAAGTGGACACCGAAACCTCGCGCGCGACGGTTTATCGGACCCTCGGACTCTTGATTGAAGCAGATCTTTTGCGCCAAATCGACCTCGGCGAGAACCAAGTCACTTACGATCCCAATTTCTTAAACAAGCCCTCGCACAATCATCTGGTCTGCATCGATTGTGGAAAAGTGGTCGAGTTTGAGGACCACAACGTCGATATCCAGACGGACTGCGTGAGCCGTCGACTGGGTTTTAAAACCGTCCGTCAATCGATCAAGATCGAGGCCAATTGCGAGCAGCTTAGGTTAAATGGGCGCTGCCCGAACCTCATCGCTACCCGCCTAACGGGAAAACGCCTCCGCAAAAAACGCTGATGGATAGGCCGAAGCCGCGTTTCAAAGCATCTCCGATCGCAGCGAAAACCAAGTTTCGCAAAGCACTTGGCGAGTGGTTTGGGCGGGTCGGAAAAGATTATCCGTGGCGAAGAACTCGGGAGCCTTACCCGATACTTGTTTCGGAAATGATGCTCCAGCAGACGCAGATCGCGACGGTTCTTGGAAAAGGTTACTACACGAGATTTCTCGAAAAATTTCCCAATTTAGAAAGCTTAGCACGTGCGGATGACGAGAGTTTGCTGAAAGCGTGGGAGGGCTTGGGTTATTACCGCAGGGCGCGGATGCTCAGGGAAACCGCCAGAGCGATTCTAACAAAACATGCCGGAAAATTTCCGCAAGACGAGGCCGCGTTGCTCGATCTGCCGGGCATCGGGCCCTATACAGCGGCGGCTTTGATGGCGTTTGCGTTTGGAAAACCATCCGGTTTGGTCGATGGAAATGTGTCGCGGGTTTTTTCACGACTGATGGCAGATTCATCCCCTATTGATGAACATGCAGTAATCCGCAAGCATCGGGAATGGGCGCTGGAACTGTGTGATCCAACAAGCCCCGGCATCCACCATCACGCAATCATGGAGTTAGGTCAGACCATATGCCGTCCGGGCCGACCTGCCTGCGAGATATGTCCGATATCCTCGTATTGCGAGTGTTTAGAACCAGAAAAACTTCCAAACAAAAAACCTCCAGTGGCGATCACTGGCATCGATGAATACGCAATGTTTTGCCGAGATTCGGTCGGGCGAATTCTGCTTCATCATGAAGCAGGAAAGCGCCGCAACGGGTTGTGGAAATTGCCGTTGAGGTCGAGCGCGGAATGTTTGGGAATGGAAAAAATATACGAAGCCACCTACGCGATCACTCGCTACCGGGTTTCGCTCAAGGTGTTTTCAGTGGAACAACAGCATGATTTTTTTCCTGAGCTCGGAGATGAGTGGATCGATCTAGATCGGCTTGAAATGCTGCCACTAGCAGCTCCTTTTCGGAAGGCGTTGGAGGTCATCACTCGCGATTTCTAAAAACTTATGTGACGTGAGTGTTTGCATATGCTCTGATAAGTCCGGATGGATGATCTTTTGAGAAAATTAACGGTGATGATTTTAGCCTGTACGAGCGCGGCCTGCTCGCTTCCAGTGATTCCTCAAGCCAGCGTTCAGGCACCTGATAAAACCACACGTCAGATTGTCCGAGAAAGATTATCAGCAGTAGTGGTAACCCAACGTAAAGAGCTAGGTAGTTGGGCGAATCATAAATTCGCGATCGCGAACGCGCCGAAAGATGCGGATGGAGGCTCCGCTGCACCAATAAGTGAAGATGGGTATTTTCTGACAGCGGATCATGTGCTCGCTGAGTCTGAGGGGAGAAACGTTTTTATCATCTATGCGAATGGCGGCAGCACAGTGACATCTCGCGCCAGAGTTGTGTGGCGCTCGTCATCGGACGATATCGCTATTTTACATGTTCCAATAAAAACTCCCTACTTTTACAGATGGTCTGCACCAGATAAGAGAATTCCAAATGGTTACCCAGTGATTCATGGCGGTATGTCGACGGGATTCAAATTATCTAACGGCAATCTGCGCACCGCGCTCGCTGAGGAAAGTCGTTTCACCGGAAGCCGCACCTTCAAAATGGACATTCCACTTGAGCCTGGCGACAGTGGTGGACCAGTGATTGATGCTTATGGATATTTGATTGGTATTAATTCTGCCGTGGAATTCCTTGTTCCACTGGAAACGGCAATATTTATCGATTCGGAAGGAGTCCGCCCAAATACGCAAAAAATCCAACAGCTCATCATAAAAGACAGGATTTCCAACTAAAGCCATTGATTGTTAAGCTATGCCGCCATTACGTGTTTCAATCACCGCCGCCACTTGCTTGCTTATTACAGGTTTAAGCTCATGCGTTTCCCTTAAAAATACCGGTTATCTCTATCAAACGGGGAGTGCAGCGCATGATCACATCATGCTCGTCAGGCAAAGCCCGCCTACCTTCGGCTTTGAAAGGCTGCACGCGCTTTCTCAACATTACCCTGATCTAGCTTTATTCATCGATCGTCACGGCCAGCCCAGATATTATGCAGAGACCTCCAACAGGGGAAATCGATACCTGATTCTTTATTATCCATTGAAGCGTGAGGCTTTTGCCTGTCGCAGCATGTCCAAAACGTCGCACCAAATCGAATTTTCCGGACCTTATCCGATTACTAAAAATGAATTAGCTACCCTACGTAAACTAGAAGTCGGCATCGATCGTGATCTCAATCCATGAGGAGAGATTGTATCCGCAGGCGACAAATAGCTTGCAACCCCCACTGCGCAACTTATCTTAAATCAACGTCAGTTGAATTATTTTCCGCTGATATAACAAACTGGCAATTGCCAACCATAGAAACACAAACCCAATACATACTATGAAAACTAATCCAATCCGCAGACGCGGCTTCACTCTGGTGGAGCTACTCGTCGTTATCGTCATTATCGCCTCCTTGGCGGCTCTCTCAGCTCCCATGATCATGGGTCAGGTGAAAAAAGCCAACAAAGCCGAAGCGATTTCAAACTCCAAACAAATCGGAATCGCGATGTTCGAATTCGAAAGCGAATACGGCTCGTTCCCAGATGCCGATACCCTGACTGATGTTGCCGCAGCATTTCCTACGGCGACAGTCACAGGGGATACTACTGGCTCCAACGGATACTTCAAACAATTACTGCAAGCTGGAATTGTTCAGTCTGAGGAAATTTTCTATGCAAAAGCCGAGGGAACCAGAAAACCTGATGGAGACATCTCCACGGGCAAGGCACTTGAATCAAGAGAAGTCGGCTTTGGTTACGTCATGAATACCGCAACTGGCCTGAATACTTCAGGGAATCCGTCTCGTGTCATTGTTGTTACGCCTCTTGCCGCTGGTAGCGCAACAGAGTTCGATGCCGACCCCTTTGGTGGCTTCGCCATCGCACTCAAGATTGATCAAAGCGCCAGCGCACTCAGAATTCGCCCATCAAGTGCCGATAGCACTACGGGCCCTGCGATGGTGGGTGGTAAAAATTTATTAGAAGCTGATTTCTGGGGGAGTGTTACCCCAACGATTATTGCACCTACAGTAGAAGCACAATAATCATTCCATCATTCATTCTAACCGGGCGATCTTCGGGTCGTCCGGTTTTTTTATTTGTGGAAATTGCGTTCCTCGTCGAGATAAAGCGAACTCAACTATGTCATCAGGAAAAATCTCCCAAGCCTTTATGCCGTATCCGGTTTCAACTTTGAGCCCAAGGATTGTGCCCACTGATCTCAGCTCGTTCAAATCACGGGGCATTTCCGAAGTGGAAAGGGAGTTGCAGCAGAAACTGACGGAAATACGTGAGACTTATCTGGCCGCGATCGATCATTTCAACTGGAACAAACTCATCTACGAGGCGGATATCAATTTTGAGCCCATCATCGGTCAAACCTATCACTTATATGAAGTTCGCAGTCGCAAGCTGCTTTCCATGATTTCTCCAGAGCAATGGCACCACAAACATCTTGCCACCGTGCGCCTCAATGTAGATAGGCAATGGAAACTGGAGGTCATTTCCGATGGGATTGATCAGCAAACGTTGTTTGGCGGCTTGGAGTGAGGTCGCAATCTCCCCTCGGCTCTGGCTTTTTTAAAAACGGAGGCACGGCGATAACGGAGATAACTGAGGAAGAAATTTGAGAAGGATTGAACCATTGGGCTCGTTCTTTTTTTCCAACATCTACCTCTTCACCGTTACCTCCGTTTTCTCCGTGCCTCCGTTTAAATTCTGATGAGAGTAATCACAAAAAAAGCGCCTCAGGAAAACCCGAGGCGCTTTTCAAAAATATCTGACTAAGAAAACTTAGTTTGCAGCGATTACGTTCACGCGGCCGCCTTCGCGGTCGAACTTCACTTGACCATCGGTCAAAGCAAAGAGGGTGTGATCTTTACCGCAGCCAACACCCACTCCTGGATGCACTTTGGTTCCGCGCTGACGAATGATGATGTTGCCAGCGATGACGGCTTGACCGCCGAATTTTTTCACGCCGAGGCGCTTGCTGCGTGAGTCACGTCCGTTTTTGACGGAGCCTTGTCCTTTTTTATGGGCCATGAGAGTAGGTTGGTTGAAATTTAGGAATTAGCCAATGGAGGTAATCTCCAACTTGGTCATGTGGCGGCGGAAACCTTTGGTTTTGTGGAAACCTTTGCGGCGTTTGAATTTGAATGCCACGCCTTTAGGGCCACGGAATTGATCGATCACCTTCGCTGTGACGCTGCCGCCTGCGATGAATGGGGTGCCGATTGTCACGCTGTCACCTTCGCCACGAAGCAGAACTTCGCTGAATGTGATTTCGGAATCGACAGCCGCTTCGAGTTTCTCGACGTCGAGCTTGTCACCTTGTTGGACGCGGTATTGTTTACCGCCTGTTTTGATTACTGCGTAGGCCATGGCCGTTTAGGGAAAAGTTATTTGTCCGCTATTGGAGCGGGCGCGGAATCGACCATGAATCGACTCACCTTGCAAGAATTTTTTAAGTGTTTTTAAAAAACTTTCTCAATCAGATCGATTCGATCTCAAAAAAGGCATGCATTTGCGGGGTTTTGCGAAAATTATGAGCAAATAATTAGAATAGTTCTTGATAGTAATAAGAATGATTCTAATTTTCCGCTGCGATGACAACTCACGGCTTACAAAATCAACAAACGGATATCCCGGAGGAGATCAACGGCCTCCGCATGACACGGCAGCGCCAAGAAGTCTACCGGTTCCTCATGGGGGAACGCACGCATCCCACGGCAAATGAAGTTTTCATGCGGATCAAGGAAGCTCTTCCACACGTCTCACTGGCCACGGTTTACAACTGCCTTGAGGCGCTGGTGCAGCATAAAATCATCCGCCAAGTCAACTTCGACCGCGAACCTTCCCGCTACTGCCCAAACCTCGATGAGCACGGCCATTTTCACGATGAAACCACCGGCACGATTCACGATGTGAAATTTAAGCCCGGCATCAACCTCACCGACATCCTCGACCTTCCGCCAAACACCGTGATCAAAGACATCGAAATCACCCTCCGCGGCCAACTCGCTTAAAACTTTTAAACAAAAACCACTGATCACAATGGAGCGCAGCGACATGGAGGCACTAATTAGCTTTTCATAATCTGCCTCAAATCACTCGGCACTACTTTTCCCTTTCCAACACATGAGCCTCCAAATCAACAACATCCACGCAACCCTCGAAAACGGCACTGAAATTCTCAAAGGCGTCAGCCTTGAAATCCCTGCCGGTGAAATCCATGCCATCATGGGACCCAACGGATCCGGAAAATCCACCCTTTCGAAAGTGATCGCCGGTCACGAATCCTACATCCCAACCGCTGGAGAAATCTTGCTCGATGGTGTAGACATCTCGGAAATGTCCATTGATGAGCGTTCGCGTGCGGGCATATTCTTAGCCTTCCAATATCCCAACGAAGTTCCCGGCGTTTCCAATGCAAACTTCATCCGCGCGGCTCTCCAAGCCCGTTTGCCAAAAGGCGAGGAAATCGACGCCGTCGCATATTACAAATCCCTCTACGAAAAAATGGATTTGTTAGAAATGGATCGCAAATTCACCGGACGTGCCGTGAACGAAGGTTTCTCCGGTGGTGAGAAAAAGCGCAACGAAATCCTCCAGATGATGATGCTCTCGCCTAAATATTGCATCCTCGATGAAACCGATTCCGGCCTCGATATCGACGCATTGAAAATCGTCGCCAAAGGCGTGAACGCCATGCGTTCACCAGATCGCGGCATGTTACTGATCACCCACTACCAGCGCCTGTTAGATTATATCAAACCAGATCAAGTGCACGTCATGTCGGAAGGCCGGATCGTCAAATCCGGTGGCCCCGAGCTTGCCTTGGAGCTTGAAGAACACGGTTACGATTTTCTTAAAGAACCTGCCCTCGCATGAATGCCTGAGTTTCAGTAAACCTTTCTACCTTTTCCCATGTCATACCAAGAAACAGCCACCGCAGTCCTCGACGAGGAAACGCATGATGCGATCAATGTCGACCGCACCAAAGGCGACTTCACTTTCCCCGAACGCAATAAATTCGATGCAGGCTGGGGGCTTTCCTCCAAAACGGTCGATTACATTTGCGATGTGAAACAAGACCCCGATTGGGTCCGCGAATTCCGTCACAAAGCACTGGCTGTTTTCGAAAGCAAACCGATGCCGACCAATTGGGCGACAGAGGATTTGAACAACATTCATTTCGATAAAATCCGTTACTACCTCTCGGATGGTGAAAAACCAAAACGCACATGGGACGAAGTGCCTGCGGAAATTTTGGAAACCTTCGAGCGCTTGGGAATTCCTCAGCAAGAGCGCGCCTTCCTCGCCGGCGTGGAAGCGCAATACGACTCCGAAGCAGCCTACTCTAACATGAAAGAGGAGCTGACCAAACAAGGCGTCATTTTCGTGACCTCTGCAGATGGTCTCAAAGAGCACGAGGAAATTTTCCGACCTTGGTTTGGAAAAGTCATCCCGACTGGCGATAACAAATTCTCCGCACTTAACAGCGCGGTGTTTTCTGGTGGTTCGTTCATCTACATCCCGAAAGGCGTGAAGCTGAAACAACCGCTGCAAGCCTATTTCCGAATCAACTCCGAATCGTTCGGCCAATTTGAACGCACACTCATCATCGCCGACGAAGGCGCGGAAGTGATGTATATGGAAGGTTGCACCGCTCCAAAATTTGAAACCGCAACCCTGCACTCCGCCGTGGTTGAATTGGTCGCACTCAAAGGCGCGAAAATCCAATACGTCACAGTTCAGAACTGGTCGTCGAATGTTTTCAACCTCGTCACCAAGCGCGGCTTGGCGATGGAAGACGCAGAAGTTCGTTGGATCGATTGCAACATCGGCTCACGCCTCACGATGAAATATCCCGGAGTGATCATGAAAGGCGAACGCGCTCGCGGCGAAGTCATTTCCATCGCGCTCGCCAACACCGGACAACACCAAGACACCGGCGCGAAAATGATTCACGCAGCTAACAACACCACATCGAACGTCGTTTCAAAATCGATCTCGGTCGGCAAAGGTCGCTCCACTTATCGCGGTCAAGTTCACATTCCGAAACATCTCAAAGGCTGCAAAAACAACACGGAGTGCGATGCGTTGTTGATCAACAGCAGTTCACGCACCGACACCTATCCGGCCATCACCGTGAAAGGCAACCGCCACGCGACCCAGCACGAAGCTTCGGTTTCACAAGTTTCCGAGGAAATGTTGTTCTACATGCAACAGCGCGGACTCAATCAAGGCCAAGCGATGTCGCTCGCCGTCAACGGTTTCATCAACGATCTCGTCCGCGAGTTTCCGATGGAATACTCGGTCGAATTGAAACGACTCATCGATCTCGAAATGGAAGGCTCGGTCGGTTAATCCCAAAATTTTTTCTACTTCTATGACTTCTGTTCTTCCCGCTTGGCTCCAAGCCCGCCAGCTAGCTGCTCAAACTCGCTACGAATCCACTCCCACACCCAAACGGGGTGATGAAGCATGGCGTTTCGCAAATATCAAACAGCTCAATTTCGAAAACCTCTCCGGCAAAGCGTTGCCCGCCGATCCTGCGAATCTGATCTCGCGCTCAGTTGGATTGGAAACTCCCGCTGCGAAATTCGTTTTCCTCAATGACGAACTCATTCACTCCGAAAGTTCATTAGCGGATACCGTGATCTGTCTTCCTCTTGCTGAGGCATTTGAAAAACATTCCAATCTCGTCGAGCAACATTTCATGAAGCAAGAGACCCGTCTCGGCTCCGCGAAATACGCCGCTTTGCATGAGGCATCGGTTAAAAACGGCTTGTTTGTGCATGTGCCTGAAAACCAAATCATCGATGGCACGATCGAAGTGCATCACTGGATTTCCGGTGGCGTCACGATTTTCCCTCACACCCTCGTGGTGACCGGAAAGTCTTCGAAAGTCCGCGTCGTCGATATTTTCCATTCCGCTGACAACGAAACAGCAGGGCTGGCTATCGCTTTCAACGATCTTTGCGCTGGCCAAAACTCCAGCCTCGATTACATCGCGATTCAAGCGCTCAACGAGGTTAGCCGCATGATTTCGATCAACGAAACCTCCACCGCACGCGATGCACGGGCGAAAGGTTTCGTGCTAAACACCGGCGCCGCATGGGTGCGTAACGAATCGCTCTCACGTCTCGAAGGACCTGGCGCGCATTCCGATATGCTCAGCGTATCCATCCCCGATCGTGAGCAAGAATACGATCAGCGCACTTTTCAGCACCATGTTTCAGAAGGCGCTTACTCCGATCTCCTCTACAAAAACACTCTCTACGGCCATTCCAAAACGGTTTTCTCCGGTTTGATTTTCGTGGATGAAAAGGCTCATCACACGGATGCCTATCAAACTTGCCGCAACCTCTTAATGACCGATGACTGCGAGGCAAACTCCATGCCCGGCCTTGAAATCAACGCTGACCAAGTCAAATGTTCCCACGGTTCCACGTCCGCTCAGATTTCCGATGAGGAAATTTTTTATCTCCAAGCTCGCGGGATCGATCCAGTCCGCGCCCGCCAACTCATCGCCCGCGGATTCTCCGTGGATGTCGTCGAGCGCTTGGGTGACGAGGCGATCGAATCCCTCGTCCTGAGTTACATTGACGAAAAATTCAATGGTATCGCCAAAGATTGATTTCGGACACTTGCGAAAAAAATAAAGCGAAGTAATCTAACCCCATGTTTCATCGAATTTTGATCCCAAGTATCGCATTAACCGTCTCTGCTTTCGCAACTGACATCTCGAAAATCCCTTTTAAGACGGCAGATGGCAAGGAAACTAGCCTCGCTGCCTATTCAGGAAAAGTCGTATTGTTAGTCAATGTCGCCTCCAAATGCGGCCACACCAAGCAATACACCGGACTTCAAAAACTCTACGAAGATAACAAAGACAAAGGCTTAGTCATCCTCGCTTTTCCCTGTAATAATTTTGGCGGTCAGGAACCCGGAACCATCGAAGAAATCGAGAAGTTTTGCTCCACAACCTACAACGTAACCTTTCCGATCATGGATAAAATCGACGTGAAAGGGGATAAGCAGCATCCACTTTACACCGCTCTAACCGGCAAAGACGGCGCATTTCCCGGCGATGTGAAATGGAATTTCGGTAAAATCCTTATCGGCAAAGACGGCAAGCCTGTAGCTCGTTTCGAATCTGCTATCAAGCCTGACAGCAAAGAACTAACCGATGCTGTCAACGCTGCTATGGGAGGGTAAATACTCATTGTGGTTAGGCTGCACCCTGATACCTTAATGACACTTATGAAAAAATATCCCATGTTAAACAGAGCCGTTCTTATGGGCCTGTGTGCTTTAACCATTCTTGGCGCCTCATCGTGTCTTCCGCTTGCCGCAGGTGCTGCTGCTGGTTATATTGCCCACGATGAAGGCTATCGCGTCAGTAACCCGGTTCATAGATCGAACTAAAACCCAAACCCAACTGTCTCCTCGTGTTGCGTTTATGAGAATCTCTTCTCTTAAATTCATTTTAGTAGGATTCACCATCGTGACAGCGATGAACTCCTGCGTGCCTCTAGCAATCGGAGCAGCAGGAGTGGCTGTAGGATACATCGCACGCGATGAAGGCATCGGTGTTGTTGAGTCCGCTGACTCAAGTAGCTCCGGGACTTCGTATGACTCCTCTGAGGCTCCAGTTTATTGATATATAGGCATTGAATTTCTCAAGTCTCGGAGCTCATGGAATGAAACTGTAAGAACCTATTACAAAGGTTCGTTTTCGAGGTGCTTGTCTAGGAAGCTGATAGCCTTCGGTATCGCATGTCCAGAAAACAGATGAGCGAGGATATGAGAGCGGCCTTCGATCCAATACACTTCATGCTCCACATCGTGCTTCCTCAGCGCCGCGATAAGGGCGTTCGGATGCTCCAGCGGGACAAGATCGTCCTTGGTGCCATGGTAGATAAAAACTGGCGGGCTGTTGTTTGATACATCATGAACCGGCGAGGCCTCGTGGTAGATTTTCTCGTTACCTTTCAACGAGCCGCCAAGAAGCTGTCCCGTCAGTTTGCCATCGGACCAAAAGGAAAGATCCGTTGGCGCGCCGCCAGCGACGATGGCCTTCACTCCGTTCTTGAGGTTGAGGCCGATCAGAGCCGCGAGGTGGCCGCCTGCGGAGTAGCCGAAGGTGGCGAGCCTCGAAGTATCGATATTGAATTCCTTCGCGTTCGAGCGCATGAAGCGAATGGCCTGCTCCAAGTCATCGCGTTGGGCTGGGAATTTCCACTCCGGCGTGAGGCGGTAGGTAGCGTTCATCACGAAGTATCCCCGTTTCGCGAGCGATTTCGCGATGCCTGTCATATCGGCACGACGCTCCTTTCCGCTCCAGCCGCCGCCGTGTATCAGCAGGATGGCGGGAGCGGGCTTTGTCGAGGTGGGAAGATAAAGATCAGCTAACTGCGCGGTCGGCCAATTTTTAGGAGTGAATACAACATCCTTGCTGACCGAGAAACCAGCGGAGGCCTGTCTTGCGGTTGGCGCGGGCGCGCAGCCAGTCAAGGTGGCGCTGAGGGAGAGTAGGGTGAGGAATCTGGTTCGGAGCATGCGGCGGAAAAATCACACGGAAAAGCCTGATTGCAACCGCTTATCCGTAGCTCAGTTTCAGGCAAGAGGGTCTGTCCTGATTCCAAAATTAGCTCCGTAGAGAAGTGTGTTATAGCGCTTTTATCGCATCCATGATCCGAGCTGTTAGTTTCTCGTATCCGGCTTTGTTGGAGTAGGCATTGAATTCCTCGGGTGAGAGGATGATGGGTTTGCCAACTTTCACGGTGATTCTTGCGAAGCTCATTTTTCCTGAACCACGTGGCAGGGCTTTATCTGCACCGAAGATGCGGACGGGTTGGATGGGAACTCCGGCCTTCGCTGCAATCATCCCGATGCCTGGTGCAGCAGGGCCGATTTCACCGTCTAGGGTTCTTGCCCCCTCTGGGAAAACTAAAACGCGCCAGCCTTCTTTGAGGTTACGGATCACGGTTTTCATCGAACTCATGTCCGGTTTTTCCTGATCGATTGGGATGGCATTCCATTGGGGGAAAAGCCATTTGCCGACGCTTACAAACAGAGTCTTGCGAGCAAAGAACACCATCTCGGTCTGATAGAGATTTCCGATCAACGGCGGATCGAGAAAACTCTGATGATTGGACGCGACCAATACCGGACCCGATAGAATCAAGTTTTCTCGGCCGATGATGCGCAGGCCGAAAAGGGTGCGATAGGCGGCACCAAAAAGCAGCCAGCCAAACCAGTAAATCCAACGCATCATTTTTTGAGGCTCTTCGCTTTCCTCGAAGTTTGTTGCCTGGGGCATGGGGAAACCTTGCTTGCGAAGAATATCGATCGCAGCATCGATAGCTCCTTCGATCGAAAGTTTTGACGTATCTAACACTGTCGCGCCGTCGGCGATTTTTAGCGGGGCGGTTGCGCGTGAGCTGTCAGCGGCATCGCGCTTCGCCACGGAGTCTTCCTCGCCATCACCGGAACGGCGGCGGTTGCGGACTTCTGGATCGGCATCGATGTAAATTTTAAAAGGAGTCTCAGGAAAAACCACCGATCCAATATCACGGCCTTCCATGACGACGTGTGTGCGCTTGAGATAATCCCGTTGCAGCGAGACTAGTTTCTCTCGGACTTCAGGAATAGCGGAAACGGTAGAGACATTATCGTTGATTTCCGGATTGCGGAGATACGGCTCTGGGTTCACGCCATTGATCAGGATGGTCGATATCAAACCATCATCACCGCAGGTGATTTCGATGTCATCTAACATTGAGACGACAGCAGGAGTGTTTTTTGGATCGATGCCTTCAGAGAGAATTTTCCATGTCACCGCGCGATACATCGCACCAGAGTTCACCATGATGATACCGAGTCGGCTGGCGATGGCGCGAGCCATGGTGCTTTTCCCCGAAGCAGCGGGGCCGTCGATAGCGATGGCGTGAAAGCTCATTTAATAATAATCGGAAGGGTGAAATCTTCGGCCTTGGTTCTCTCATGCCGAATCGCATCTAGATGATGAGAAAATCCCGGGTAGGAGGTATTGATGCAATCTGTGCCGTGCACGACGGTTTCGCCTTTGGCAAAAAGTCCGGCAATGCAGAACGCCATCGCGATGCGGTGATCGCCGTGCGATTCGATTTCCGCAGCGTGTAGTGGTTTGCCGCCACGGATGACCATGCCGTCTTCAAACTCTTCCACATCGACTCCCATTTTGCGCAAGTTCTCAACGGTGGTTGTGATGCGATCGGTTTCTTTTACCCGCAGTTCACGTGCGCCACGGATGTGAGTCTCACCCGATGCAAGGGCGGCGGCGACGGCGATGACGGGAATTTCATCGATCAAGTTTGGAATTTCCTCTGGCAACAATGTCGTGCCTTTCAGCGCGGCGCCATGGATCTCGATGTTGCCAATCGGTTCGCCATCAGATGCGTGTGAGGTTTCTGTTAGGTGAGCGCCCATTCTCGAAAGGACTTTCAGGATCGCAGTTCGTGTTGGGTTTAAGCCGACGTCTTTCAGTAACAAACGTGAACCCGGCATCGCAGCTGCGGCGACTAACCAAAAGGCTGCGGATGAAACGTCGCCGGGGACTTTGATGTCGCAGGACTCCGGCATCTGACCGCCGATGACGGAAATTTTATTATCGACGGTTTTGCAGGATAACTTGAAAGCCGCCATCATGCGCTCGGTGTGATCGCGGGTAACGGATGGTTGAGTGACGGAAGTGGTGCCTTCGGCAAAAAGCCCAGCGAGCAGAACTGCGCTCTTTACCTGCGCGGATGCCATCGGCATGTCGTAATCAATAGGCTTGAGCTCGGCTCCGTGAATTCTCAATGGCGCGCAACCAGGTTTCTGGCCTAGCGTTTCGAGGTTGGCTCCCATTTCTGCGAGCGGGACGGTGATCCGCCCCATCGGCCGCGATGATAACGAGGCATCGCCGAAAAGCTCTGATGTGAATTCCTGGCCAGCCAGCAATCCAGCTAGCAAACGCATCCCGGTGCCGGAGTTGCCGCAATCGATGGGGGATTCCGGTGCGGTAAGTCGCATCGATTTGCCATGGATACGAAGTTTGATCGGGCCGTAATTTTCAAGTTCTTCTAACACTTCAAAGTGCGCACCGAGCGAGCGCATCGCCTTCAAAGTGTTGAGGCAGTCTTCGCTTGGTAAAAAGTTAGAAATCTCACAAACGCCATTCGACAAGCCGCCGAAAATCGCTGCGCGGTGCGAAATGCTTTTATCTCCTGGAACGCTGAACTCGGCATGTAGCGAGGAAATGGATTTGACGCGTAGAGTGGACATATCTGATATTTAAAATTCTATTTCAGGTCATCGCGAAGGTGCTTCGCGGCAATCAGCCATTGGCGAGTAGCTTCTAGGTCGCTCGCCTCCAGTGAGGCAAGAATTTCATGCAGTTGGGCGATGTTATCTCGCACTCCAGCGATCACTGCGTCGCGGTTTTCTGTTAAAATTTCCGCCCACATGTCGGGATTCCCGGAGGCGACCCGGGTCGTGTCTTTAAGCCCGCCGCCCGAGAGCTCGCCGTATTGTGCGCAAGCTTTAAGGGAGCTCAACGCCGTTGCTGCCGCAGTGATGTGAGGCAAATGACTGATCCGAGCGACGATGCGATCATGCTCCGCTGCAGAAAACCAACGGGTCCGGCAACCTAGATTCACCCAAAATTTTTCCAGCTCATGAGCCAAGTGTTCAGAAGCATTGGAATCGTTGGTGAGCAAGCACGCAGCGTTTTGGAAAAGGTCGGCTCTTGCCGCCATCAAGCCGTTTTTCTCCGAACCAGCCATCGGATGACTTCCGATAAACGAATTTCCACTGCTTGCTAAAATTTCCGCGAGTTGTTGATGCGGCGCTTGTTTGACCGATCCGACATCGGTCACCAAACAAGACGAAGGAAGGCCCGCTTCAACCGCAGCTAAAAGCAGAGCGGGCATCGCGCCGACAGGCACGGCGAGAATCAGCAGTTCACAATTCGCAACCGCAGCCGTTAGATCAGCCGTCGCTCCTTGGAATCCCGCGAGGCGAGCGTTCTCTAACAACTCTGCTCTACGAAACCAAAGCCGCACATCCCTTGAATCTTGCAAAGCAAGAGCGATCGACCCGCCAAGCAGGCCGCCACCTAAGATGCTGATTTTTTGAAATGTCTGGCTCATAAAAAAGACCGGATCCATGGGCATGGACCCGGCCGTAAATGCTTTAACACATGCCTTTCAACTCCAAGAGTTACGGCACACGGAAATATTTTTTCTCTGTAAGCGGGTAGGTTGGATCTTGAACCAATGTGCCGCTAGGAATGTCACGAACGTCCACAAGCTTGTTGTTGTAGGGGCTGAAAACGAAGCCGACTTTGCCGGGAACAGGGTTTGCGAAGGGATAGTCGCTGGTTTTTGTAACCACCGGAGGTTCGACAATCGTGTTTTGCGTCTGATTACCAGGAAGTGTTTGTTGATTGGTGAGCTCAGTTTGTTGTTTTTCCAATTCACGCTGTTTCATCATCTCGCGTTGCTCTTCAATCTTTTGCTGCTCCTCGCTGGTGATCGTGGTATTTTTGACCTGATCAGGATTTCTCGGGGGCTCGTTTCTGGGAATGGGAAAGCAAGAAACAAAAGCGAAGCAGCTCATGAGCGGCAAGGTAAGGAAAAGACGAGATTTCATGGTGGAAAGGATAGTTTAAAAGAATCGAAACTTTTGTTCAAAGCGTCAATGCGCCAAGTATGAGTGCGTTGAGGCTCTCGTCAAGCAGGCTCCCATCAAAGTCATGGAAAAATCACCTACGGTAAAACCCGCATCGTCAGCGCCGCTTCCCTCTGAAATATCATCCTTTCCCTAGAACAGCTCACCCTTTAAACCATGACCCACATGCGGCGCATCGGTCATTTTCAAACCCGTTTCCAAACCATCTCGCTATGGAAATCTGATCTCGCGACCGAGTTTCGCTGCACTGGCGCGATCCATGCGTGGTTTCATAAAAAGCGTTTTCTCACCGGTCTCGCCTGGGATTTGATCGCCGCCGCCGCCTTACTTCGGCCTGATGGGAAGCCGAAATCCATTCTAATGCTTGGGGTTGCCGGCGGCACTGCCTTGCGGACGCTCCGTCAACTTTTTCCAGATGTTTCCCTCACGGGCATTGATCTCGACTCAGAACTCATCGATTTAGCCCGCCGCGAAATGGCTTTGGATGACACCAAGGCCGAGATCATCATCGCCGATGCCTACGCATGGATGAAGGCTAACAAGCGGAAATTTGACGTGATCATCGATGATTTGTATCTCGCTGGGGACGAGGATGTGTTTCGTGCGGAAACTTGTAACAAGGCCTGGCTCGATCTGGTCCGCCGTTCTCTGGCACCGGATGGCATCCTTGCGTTGAACTTAGTCATCGGCCCCGGACACCGCGTCAAACAAATCGCGACCCGTGCCGATCTCGCGAAATATTTTCCAACCATACGTTCCCTGCGCACCCCAGACAGCATGAACGAAGTGCTCGTCGCCGGTCAAAACGTGGCCAGCGCTGCGCAGCTGGCCACGTATGAAAGCGCGTTCGCGGATTCGCGTGACCGCAAGTTTTGGAGCAAAATCAAACTGAGGAAACTGAAGTGATTTCTTCCCTTGGAGTTTAGAGTTTAAAATCTAAAGTTTCCGCAGCGTGTCCGATCTTTTCAACAGTCCTCAGGCAAAAGCCAATAAGCCAGAAATCCGCGAACCCCTCGCGGCACGTATGCGCCCGCGCACGCTCGATGAAGTCCTCGGCCAAGATCATATCCTTGCGGAAGGGAAACTTTTGCGCCGCGCGATCGAATCGGATCGCTTCGCTTCACTCATTTTTTATGGACCTCCTGGAACGGGTAAAACCTCGCTCGCTAACGTCATTGCGAAAACCACCGGCTCACGCTTCGAGGCGCTGAATGGGGTCGAATCTAACGTCGCTGAAATCCGCGCAAAAATCGACCAAGCAAAAATCCACCGCGATCTGCGAGGCGACACGACCATTTTGTTCATCGATGAAATCCATCGTTTCAACAAAGCCCAACAAGACGTTCTGCTCCCGCACATCGAGCGCGGCACAGTTCGTTTCATCGGCGCCACCACTCACAATCCCTATTACTACGTCAACTCGCCGCTGGTTTCCCGTTCACAAATTTTCCAACTCGAACCCGTATCTACTGCAAACATCGTAGATCTTCTCAAGCGCGCACTCGCCGATACCGAGCGCGGACTCGGCACACAGAACATCACAGCCGATCCCGACGCTCTTGAGCACCTAGCGAAACTTTCTGATGGCGATGTGCGTAAAGCTCTAACAGCTCTCGAACTTGCCACCTGCGGCGATCCACACATCACTCTCGCCGATGCCGAGGAATCCATCCAACGCAAGGCCGTCCACTACGGCGACGACGGCCATTACGATACAATCTCGGCTTTCATCAAATCCATCCGCGGCTCCGATCCTGATGCCGCTCTCTATTGGTTGGCGAAAATGCTGCACGCTGGGGAAGACCCGCGTTTCATTTCACGTCGACTCGTCATCGCCGCTTCAGAAGACATCGGGCTCGCCGATTCCGGAGCGCTCCGCGTCGCGCTCGACGCCCACCACGCTCTCGAATTTGTCGGCATGCCGGAAGGCCGCATCCCGCTCGCTCATGCCACGGTTTATCTCGCCACCTCGCCGAAATCGAACACCGCCTACGCCGCCCTCGGGGCCGCGATCCACGACGTTGAATCCGGTCGCACCCTCGCCGTCCCGCCGCATCTCCGCACCCCGACCTCGAAAAAACTCACTAGCACCACCGGCGTTTCCGAAGAGGCGATGAAATACCTGTATTCCCATGACTACGAAGGCGCTTACATCCCGCAGGCCTATCTCCCAGAAGGCCGCACTTACTATCAACCCGGAACCCAAGGTCTTGAGGGTCGTATCAAAGAACGCCTCGAACACTGGAGAAAATCCCAGTCAAACTCATAGCGAATCATGCGTATCGACATCCTCACCCTCTTTCCTGAAATCGCACTCGCGCCGTTGAGCGATTCGATCATCCAGCGCGCGCGCGATGCGGGACTCGTAGAAATTTTCGGCCACAATCTTCGCGATTGGTCGCAGGACAAACACAAACGAGTCGATGACTCACCGTGCGGTGGTGGACCAGGCATGGTCTTGCAACCAGGACCTTTGCACGCCGCGATCACTGACCTGAAAAAAGAAAACACTCGCGTGATCCTCATGACTCCGCAGGGCGCACCGCTCAAACAGGCTCGAGTTCGCGAGCTTTCTAATGAAACTCATCTACTCATCGTCTGTGGCCACTACGAAGGCATTGATCACCGCATCATCGAATCATTGATCGACGAGGAAATCTCCATCGGCGACTACGTCCTCACCAACGGCGCGATCGCTGCAGCCGTGCTGTGCGATGCTGTTATCCGCCTGATTCCTGGCGCACTAGGCGATGCCCAGTCTGCCATCGAAGAATCCTTTTCCGATCCGAACTTATTGGAAGCGCCGTGCTACACTCGGCCCATCGATTTCATGGATATGAAAGTACCAGAGATCCTATTGTCGGGAAACCACGCGAAAATCGCCGATTGGAGAAAGCAACAAGCCATCTCGCGCACTCGGAAAAATCGCCCGGACCTTTAATTTCTTCTGAAAAACCTCACGCATCGGGCTGACTGGATTGTAACTAGATTAAAAATGTTACAGGTTCATAATGAATTTTGTAAACCTAACCTGTGATCTGTGGAAACAACCTCTAATTTGATTCGTAGGTAGCTTTGTGTTTTTAGAACTATCTCTCGATCTAACCACTACCCGTCTACATATATGAAATTAAAAAATCCGCTATTCAAGCAAACCGCCCTGAGCCTCGCGTCACTGGGCTTACTCACTCACTCAGTATGTGCCGATCCTGCGGCAGAGGCTGATGTCAGCAAACCCGTCAAAGTCTTCATCCTCCTTGGCCAATCGAACATGGTCGGCGCAGGTAAAGTCGAGGGACTAGACAAGCCAATCACCCTAGAACATTTCGTCAAAAACGAAAAACAATACCCTTTCCTCATCAATGCAGACGGTACTTGGTCTGAGCGTAAAGACGTTCGCAACGTGCGCATGATGACCGGTAAACTTTTCAACAACGAGTGGATGAAAGTCACTGGCAAAACCATGGGTCCAGAATACGGTATCGGCCACAAACTCGGCGACGCGATCACTGAGCCCGTCATGATCCTCAAAAGCTGCATCGGCAACCGCGGCCTTGGCTGGGATCTTCTTCCTCCGGGCAGCACAGGTTTTGAATTTGAAGACAAAGGCAAAACTTGGGTCTACGCTGGCTATGGACAATCTCCAATGAGATGGGAAAAAGGCACCGAACCAGCTCCCATCGGTTGGATTGCTGGTCAGCAATACGACAGCGATACAGCGGATGCTAAAAAAGTGCTCGCTGATCTTGGAACTCATTATCCAGGTGCAACGAAATACGAAGTGGCTGGATTTTTCTTCTGGCAGGGCGAAAAAGACACAGGCGATGCTGGGCTTTCCAGTCGCTACGAACTCAACCTCGTCAACTTCATCAAGGCGCTTCGCAAGGACTTCAATTCTCCAAATGCAAAGTTTGTATTAGGCACATTAGGTGAGGCAACCAAAGGCATGGAGGGCAATGGCGGAAAAGTGCTTGAAGCACAACTCGCAGTTGACGGCGAAACCGGTAAATATCCCGAGTTCAAAGGCAACGTCGCCACGATCTTCACCAATCCTATTTCTCAAGGTGGTAGCGGCAACGGTCACTACGGTGGCAACGCAAAAACCTACATGGACGTCGGCATCGCCATGGGCGAAGCGATGGCTAAACTCTTGAAATAGTCGAGAGAAACATCATTCAACGGCGACCTTCTAACGGAGGTCGCCGTTTTTTATGATCAAACCGTCCCGTTTCCGCAGGCGGGGTTAATGCAGCGGCAAGCCAGCGATTGTCCGTTTTGCCGTTGGAATGAAGCCATGATCTAAAACTGATGCATCTTGCCACTTGCAAGATTTGTCTCAGACCGTGAATCTCTGTCATGCGCCTTTTCGACCGCTACATCTCCAAACAGATCCTTGTCGGGACGGTCTATGCGGTTTTCATTCTCAGCTTGGTGCTGGTCATGGGCAACCTTTTCAAGCAGGCGCGGCCTTTGCTTGTGGATCAAGCGGCTCCATTGGGGCTGGTGGTTCGGTTTGTGATTAACGTGTTGCCGTTCTCGCTGATGTTCACCATCCCATGGGGATTTCTTTCTGCAGTGCTGCTGGTCTTCGGCAGAATGTCTAGTGACAACGAGATCACGAGTTTCCGATTCGCTGGGCTCAGTCTGTTTAGGTTGGCTCTGCCAGTGTTCATCATTGGTGCGCTGCTGTCATTGGGTTGTTTGTGGATCAATGTGAATGTGGTTCCGCTCGCAAAAGCCACACTCACCGATTTGATTTACGAACAGGTTAAACGTGATCCCCGTTCACTACTCGATCCCGGTATCGTCCAATCGAAGTTTAAAAATCAAAAAGTATTCGTTGAAGAGCGAGATGGCGACACCCTCAAAGGGTTTCACCTATATCAGGTTTCAAACGGCGATAAGGCAGTGCCGGCCCGAGCGGAGGCTTATGTCCATGCCGGTAGCGTATCGTTGATTGTAGATGACGAGAAAAAACAACTTCGCTTGAAGTTGATCGATACCTTTATCGAATCCAAAAAGCAGGACGGCACCTCGGAACTTGTTTTTGCCGGAGAAGCGGAGCCTTGGTTGTTTGATTTCGGAAACGATCGCAACAAGAAGATCCGCTCTAGTGCGATGACTAGCGCGGAAATCAAGACTTACCTCAGAAAAAATCCGGATCTAACAGACTCGAAGAAAGTGAGTTTCCGAGCAGAGATCACCAAGCGCTACTCGTTTTCCATGGCTTGCTTGTCATTTGCCTTCATTGCGGTTCCATTGGGCTTGAAAAGCCGACGCAAGGACACATCAGGTGGCTTGATCGTTAGCCTACTCATTGGTACAGCATATTTCCTTTTCACGGTGCTGGCGGATAAATTCGATACCGATGCTGGGGCGACTCTCGCCCTCTGGGCGCCGAATATTATCTGTGTGTTGTTAGGCTTGTGGCTTTTCAGGCGCGCGCGGTTCCACTAAATTTTACGAAGCTGTATGAGTTTCGGAAACGTCATTAAAAAAACTTACCGCGCCACGCGCGATTATTTTGCGGAAGAGCAGATTGATTTTCTGCCGCGTATTGGGCGGGTTCGCGACTATTCGAAATTGAAATTGGGCAGTGACTTGCGTGCTGCAGTCAATGTGACTTTGTTGGCTTTGCCGCAAGCGATTGCGTATGCGGCGATCGCGGGTCTCGATGTGATTTATGGAGTGGTGAGCGCGGCGGTAGCGGCAATCATCGCGCCGTTTTTTGCCAGCTCGCGTTACAATGTGCTGGGGCCGACAAATGCGACAGCTTTTATGTTGTTCAGCTTTTTCGCGGTGAATCCTACAATGCAATCTCGGATTCCAGAATTGCTTCCGTTGTTAGTTTTTATTGTCGCGATTTCTTCCATGTTGGGTGCGGTGCTGAAAGTGGCGGATCTTTTGCAATACGTTTCGCGCAGCGTGTTGGTTGGCTACATGGCTGGCGCGGCAGTTTTGATCATTGGAAACCAACTCAAGCCATTATTGGGTTTAGATAAACACGTGGATCCCGAAGAAACCGCATCGTTTTTCGGTTTGGTCGGTGAGTTAGTGAAATCGATCGCACACACGCAATGGGTGCCACTTCTGATTGGCATAGTGACGTTGGTAATCTACTACGCCTTCAAGCGTTGTAAAAAAACCTGGCCGGCGTTTTCCATTGCGCTGCTGTTGGGATCGGCGATTTTTGGGCCGTTAATCCATTATGGGATCGGTCCCTTTGAGGGACAGGAGACGTTTCGAACCTTCGGTTTCAGAGAGTTGGTGCCGACCCTTCCCAATTTTTTCCGCCCGGGAATATTCAATGATATTTCCGCATTGTTAGGCTTGGGGTTGGCAATTGCATTCCTCGCTTCTCTAGAAAACACCCTGATGGCGAAATCGATCGCTTCTCAAACCGGCGATCGCACAGACGTGAACCAAGACATGCTTTCCGTGGGTTTCTCTAACTTAGGTTCCGCGCTTGCTGGAGGCATGCCGGCTTCGGGTTCGCTGACCCGATCCATGTTGAATTTCAACTCAGGAGCAGCCACCAAAGCGTCGGCAGTTTACACCGGATTGTTTACTCTCACGTTAGTGGTTTTGATCGCGTGGTCTAGCGAAGCGGGTTTAGACATCATCGATTACATTCCAAAAGCCGCACTCGCGGTGTTGGTGATCGCGATCTCTTTCACTCTGTTCAATCTGAAACAAATCCGCATCTGTCTGCACTCTACATTCGATGACGCTGCGGTAATTGTGGTAACGTTTGTCGCAACTCTTCTCGCGCCATTACACGTCGCTATTTTCATCGGAGTTGCGATTTCGATTACTTTGTTCTTACGCAAGGCAAGTAAGCCTTACCTGAAAGAATACGAGTTCAATGATGTCGGTGAGCTGCGCGAAAAAGAAGGCAACAACGCGAGGCCGATTCCGGCGATTTCCATCGTGCATGTCGAAGGGGATTTGTTCTTCGGCGCATCGGAATTGTTCCGCACCCAAATTCAACGCACCGCTGTGGATCCCGCGATCAAGGTCATCATTCTACGTTTGAAAAACGCTCGCCACCTCGACGCGACAAGCGTGATGGCGCTGGAAGATCTGGTCTGCTTTATGCGCCGCCAAGGCTTGTTCTTGTTGATCTCTGGCGCGTCTAAAGATGTTTACAAAGTCCTGAAGCGCTCAGGTATTTTGGAGATGCTGCAAGAAGGTGCAGACCGGACTCAGGGCGAAAGCAACATCTTCCTCGCAATGCCATCGAACCCTAATATTTCGACACGAGACGCCTTGCGTCGCGCGCAACAACTGCTCGGCACAAAGCAGGCGGATGTGCGTATTTTCTACGATCCGAATCAATCATGACAAAAAAAACAGTCATCATCAGCTTGTGCGCATTATTGTTGCTACTCATTCCATTTAGCATGTGGTGGTTTTCAGAAGAGCGAACCATCAAACGCCGCTCAGAACATCTCATGGATGTGCTGACGATTAGCGCGGATACCAAAGGCATTTTTCGCCAAGTAAAAGTATTTTCCATCAATGGAGTCATAGCGCCGCAAATTGAAATCGAAAGTGCGACTATCGCCAAAGCAAACGGATCATTTCGAAAAGATCAAATCGAGTCGGCATTTTCATGGATTTGCAATAATGCGAAGGAATCAGAATTTGAGATTACTGAATTTAATAAAATAGAAATCGAAGGAAATCGCGCCACCGTGCGCGCTACGGTTAAGGGTTTTATGGTAATTAAGAGTGACCGAGTTATAGATGGATTTTCTGATGTGACATTACATTGGGAAAAGATCGATGGCTCATGGGTGCTAATGAAAATGATTTGGAATTAGGTTGGATAAGAAAACATGAAAGACACAAAACACACAATCCGCCATGCTGCGTGCCGCTGGTGTTACGAGGATATTCCACTTGAGCAATTTTGTGCAGCCGGGAAAGAAATCGGCCTTGTCGCGATTGATCTACTAGAAACATCGGACTTCGAAACGATCCGCAAATACGATCTCGATTGTCCCGTAGTCACATTTCCTACGACGATTACCAGTTCTGGAATTAAAGTGGGCATGATCGAAAAAGCCTTCAATCGCATCGAGCATCACGAGGCTCTAGTGGAAGTTTACGAACGGAAACTCAAAGATTGTGCGAACGTCGGCGCGAAACAACTCATCTGCTTTTCAGGAAATCGCGATGGTATGGATGACGAGCAAGGTCTTGAAAATTGCGCGATCGGCTTGGAGCGTCTTTTGCCGACGGCTGAGAAACTCGGCATCACCCTGACGATGGAATTGCTCAACTCCCGCGTGGATCATCCGGATTATATGTGTGACCTCAGTCGCTGGGGAACAGCGTTGGTGGATCGCTTAGCGAGCCCGAATTTCAAGCTGCTCTATGACATTTATCACATGCAGATCATGGAGGGCGACATCATCGCGACGATCCGTGCGAAGCATGCGTATTTTTCCCACTACCACACGGGAGGCTGCCCGGGTCGAAACGAGATCGATGCAACCCAAGAGTTAAACTACCCAGCCATCATGCGGGCCATTTTGGACACGGGTTACACGGGATTTGTTGCGCAGGAATTCATCCCGACACGTGGCGATAAACTCGCGAGTTTAAAACAGGCGATCGGTATTTGTACGGTTTGATTGGGCTACGCGTTTTTCTGCCTGCGCGTTTTCCAATGATTCAGCGCAATCGCATAAGCGGCAAAAACTGCGATGAAAAGCACCGCGCCGCAAGCGGCTTGCCAGGCGTTCAGTTTATATTCTAACAAGTCGTTCAGGCCAAAGCCGAAAATGCCGCCGTAGAGTACGATCACGTGGAGAATATAAATCGCGAATGTTTCACGCCCTACACGTAGGAATTGTGAGAACCCAATTCCAAAACAAATTTCGGCTGCGCGCAGGATCCCGAGAAATGCGACGACTTCCCACGCTCTGCCCGTGAACCACGCTAGTCCTTCAGAGGCGTTGTGTGGAATTGGAACAAGCACAGCGCCGAGCCCGAGCAGCTTCAACGAAGCAGCGAGAATAAAAAACCAAACGCAAGATTTCAGCGTCGCGGGCTGATGATGAGTGGCGCGTACGTAGGCCCCCATCGCGCCTCCGAGAAATGCATAACTCAACCAAGGAAAGATGGGGAAAATGGAACGAGGTCCATGAAAAGCATTTTGAATGATTTGTGACCAACCCACTGGCACAAACATTTCATTCGGTAATCCTTTTAACCAAACATATCCCGTAAGACAAACCGCCGCCGCCGCCGCATACCATGTTGTTAGAGAACCTTTTCCCAATGCTCGCTGCGCGGCTGAAATCAGCATCAACATCACTAACCCAACCCCGATGCATTGCAGCACATGGAAGGCGAACAACCACGTTTCAAATTCTCCACGGAAATACCCTGGAATATTTTGCACCGTAACTTGTAGCGCATAACCCCAGAACAACAATTCCGCCGCTCTCCGAAAGCCTTTCCGAACACGCTCACGCTTTAAAAATGGCTTTTCATCTTCTCCTGACAGCAGGAACACGAAAATCATTCCCGCCACGGTGAAAAACAACGGAGCCGTGAATCCCCTTACCAAATTCCAGGCCACATAAATCGGATTCGAAGGATCACGTGCGCCCTCCGCCAACGTCATCCCCACAAAATGACCTTCGAGCATTAGCAAAATCGCAATCGTCCGTGCGAGATCGATAAATTTCAGCCTCGGGCGGGCAATTTTCTGAACAGCAGCATCCATTTGTCTAAAAGCAATGCCCGCCAGCGTCCGCGGTGACCAGATCATTTTACTAGGAAATACATCAGCATCGCTTGCCACCGAGTCGCTCCCCGAGGTAAAACTGCCGACCGCGAAAAACATGTCTGATCCCACACCCGCATCATCTTCCCAAGCCCATCTCGAACTCATTGCTCGCGAGACTGGCATCAAGCTTTCCTCTGTAGTCACCACCGCGAAACTCCTCGCCGAGGGCGCGACGATTCCTTTCATTTCACGCTATCGGAAAGAAGCCACCGGCTCGCTCGACGAAGTTCAAATCCAGACGATCCGCGATCGCATGCTCCAACTCGCTGAGCTCGACAGTCGCCGCGCGACGATTTTGAAATCGCTCGAAGAACGCAGCCTGCTCACCGATGACCTGAAGAAAAAAATCCTCGCCGCGCTGACCCTGACCGTGCTCGAAGATATTTTTGCGCCTTACCGCCCGAAACGCCAGACCCGCGCCACCAAAGCCATCGAACGCGGCCTCACGCCACTCGCAGATTTCTTGTTAGATAATCAAAATACCGATCCCGCAGCAGAAGCCGCGAAATACATCGATGCTGAAAAGGAAGTCGCCACCGCAGAAGAAGCCCTCGCCGGAGCTCGCGACATCATCGCGGAGCGCGTCTCAGACGACGCCTCGTTGCGCGGCCCAGTCCGTAAAATCTACGAAGCCGAGGCCACGGTTTCCTCGAAAATCATGTATGGCAAAGAAACCGAAGAAGGCGCTGAAAAATACCGCGATTACTTCGAGTGGTCCGAACCTTTCAAAACCATTCCCTCGCACCGCATGCTCGCTATCCGTCGTGGTGAAAAAGAAGCGTTCCTGTTCATGCGTATCGATGTGCCGTTGGAGCGAGTTACTACGATTGCCGTAGGTGAGTGGGTGAAAGGAAAAGGCTCCGCCGCCAAGCAAGTCCGCCTCGCGGTCGAAGATGGCTGCAAGCGCCTGCTCATGCCTTCCATGGAAACGGAAATGCGTTTGCTTGGAAAAAAGCGCGCCGATGAAACCGCCATCCAAGTCTTCGCAGAAAACCTTCGTGAACTCATGCTCGCCTCGCCGCTGGGTCGCCGCCGCACGGTCGCGATCGATCCCGGTTTCCGCACCGGTTGCAAAACCGTCGTGCTCGATGCGCAAGGAAATCTCCTTCATCACACCGTGCTTCACTGCACGGCCGGATCTAACAGCCAAGCCTACGAAGCCGCAGTCGAGCTAGCTGGGCTGATCAAGAAACACGACATCCAAGCTATCGCCATCGGTAACGGCACCGCTTCCCGCGAAACCGAGGCGTTTGTCAAAAAACTCAAACTCCCATCTTCGATTCCCGTCATCATGGTCAACGAAAGCGGTGCTTCGATCTACTCCGCATCCGATGCCGCACGTGAAGAATTTCCCAACGAAGACGTCACCGTGCGCGGCGCAGTTTCGATCGGACGTCGCTTGATGGATCCGCTGGCTGAGTTAGTGAAAATTGATCCGAAAGCCATCGGTGTTGGCCAATACCAACATGATGTGGATCAACGCGCGTTGAAAACTTCACTTGATGACACCGTCGTGAGCTGCGTGAACGGCGTCGGTGTCGAACTGAACACCGCGTCGAAACATCTGCTCGCTTACATTTCCGGACTCAACAACACGCTTGCCGAAAACATCATCGCCTATCGCACCGAAAAAGGTGGCTTCACTTCACGAGCCGAGCTGAAACAAGTCCCGCGCCTCGGCGATAAAGCCTTCGAGCAAGCCGCCGGATTCCTGCGCATCCGCGATGCCGCGCATCCACTTGATGCCTCCGCTGTCCATCCGGAACGCTACGCGTTGGTCGAAAAAATGGCCAAAGATATCGGCTGCGGCGTCGCCGATCTGATGCGCGATGATTCCCTGCGCAAAAAAATCAACCTGCAGAAATACCTCTCGGATGAAGTCGGTTTGCCAACGCTCCAAGATATCCTTGCAGAACTTTCCAAGCCAGGTCGCGATCCGCGTAAAGCTTTTGAAATGTTCAACTTCGCGGATGGCGTCGAGAAACCTGCGGATCTAACAGTTGGAATGAAACTTCCCGGGATCGTTACCAACGTCACCGCGTTCGGTGCCTTCGTTGATGTCGGCGTCCATCAAGACGGCCTCGTCCACGTTAGCCAACTTTCCGATCAATTCGTCCGCGATGCGAGCGAGGTGGTCAAAGTCGGCCAGAAAGTCCAAGTCACCGTGATGGAAGTGGATCTGAAAAGAAGCCGCATCGCTCTCTCGATGAAATCGAACCCCGATTTCGAACCCCGCCAGCGCAGCAACTCCCCCGGCGGCAACGACCGCCAAGCCCCACGCTGTGATAACCGTCCATCATCACCCGCGCCTTCAGGAAATGATTGGTTCAGCCAAGCGATGACCAAAGCGAAGAAAAGCTAACGCGGCCAATCCGTAGTTTTCATTTCTAAAAATCAATTTATGGTGCCGGCATGATGAAATCCTTTTTGATCCTACCGGTATTGCTGATGTCCTCTATTTTTGCAGCAGAGCCTTTACCGTTATGGGAAGGAAAAGCCCCCGGAGCATTGGCTGAAACTCCAAAAGACATTCCGACCCTCACGCCATACCTAGCCGAAAAACCAAGCGCAGCGCGGGCCGCGATGGTGATTTGCCCAGGTGGCGGTTACGGTGGTTTGGCCGACCATGAAGGCTCACATTACGCAAAATTTCTCAACGAACAGGGAATCTCGGCTTTTGTTTTGAAATACCGACTCGGCTCCGCAGGTTATCGCCATCCCATCATGCTCAACGATGCTGCGCGTGCGGTCCGCACGGTCCGCGCGCGTGCCACCGAATGGAACATCGACCCCACCAAGATCGGGATCATGGGCTCCTCAGCGGGTGGGCATTTGGCATCGAGTCTTCTAACACATTTTGATGCGGGAAATGCAGAGGCCGCCGATCCGATTGATCGTCAAAGCTCACGTCCTGATCTCGGCGTGTTGTGTTATGCGGTGATATCGATGGGTGAGTTCACGCATAAAGGATCGAAGAAAAACCTCCTTGGTGAAAATCCATCTGAAGAACTTGTCACCTTGCTTTCAAGTGAGTTGCAAGTGAAAGAAAATACGCCGCCATGTTTTGTATGGCATACGTGGGAAGATAACGTAGTGGCTATCGAAAACAGTATGTTGTTCGCGAGCGCCTTGCGGAAAAACAAAATTCCGTTCGACCTCCACATTTATCAAAAAGGTGGTCACGGCATGGGACTCGGTAGCAAGGGTGATCCCGCCAAGCGGCATCCATGGACACAAGACCTCGTATTCTGGTTGAAGGCTCAAGGTTGGACTCCTTGATCATGCGTCATTTCCTAACAGCTCCAGTTATCTTGCTTTCGCTCACGCTCACGGCCGTGGGCGAAAAATACAGTTTCGAACGCGAGCTGATGGCGACTCGTTTCACGATTGTTTGTTATACGGATGATCCAGCAGCTGCGAAAAAAGCGGCAGAGACTGCGTTTGCGATAGGCGATAAAGTGAACGCCGTTGCTTCGGATTATCTAGAAGACAGTGAACTCAATCAACTCTCTTCAAAATCCATCAACACTCCGGTTCAAGCAAGTCCGTTGTTATTCGATCTGTTAGATTATTCACGTAACATGGCAGATTCCACACAAGGCGCATTCGATCCCACACTTGGCCCGCTGACAAAACTTTGGCGCGAAACCCGCAATCGCAAACGTTTACCAGAGCCTGAAAAACTCGAAATTGCCCGCATGTCCGTCGGCTGGAAACATTTCACGTTAGATCCGAAAACTCGCAGCATCACACTTCTGCAAAAAAACATGGCGTTTGATCTTGGCGGAATCGCCAAAGGTTATGCGGCGGATCTGATGTTAGAATCCATGATCGCCGACGGACTTCCCCAATCCATGGTCACAGCAGGCGGTGATATCCGGCTTGGCAATCCACCTCCAGGGCGTGAGGGCTGGAACGTTGCGGTGCAGACATTTGACCTGAAGCAACGTGATGAAGTTCTTCTGCTCTCAAACGCCGCCGTTTCCACTTCGGGCGATCTCCATCAGTCTGTCGAAATCGATGGGGTGAAATATTCCCACATCCTCGATCCGAGCACAGGCCTTGGCCTGACCCGTAGGATCGCCGCCACGGTGATTGCAGATTCCGCTAAGCTCAGTGATTCCATCGCGACCGCAGCCTGCGTGTTGGGAGAAGATGGCTCGGAAATACTCAGAAAAATTCCCGGAGTGCGTGAGGTGAAAATCCGCACTTTGCAAGAATCCCCCGCCGCTTCACGTTAACAGAATCCCACAAACGGATCTAAAGATGAAAAGTAGTCGCCGAAACTTCCTCCAACATTCCTTACTTGGAACCGCAGGTTTGGGCCTCGGGATCGCTTCTACTTCTGAAGTTCATGCCGCGCCTGTCACAGATGGAGCAGCGCCTGAAATCAACCAAGAATTTGATGTGTTGGTCATAGGGGGAGGGACTGCGGGAACGATTGCCGCGATTCAAGCCGGACGTGCCGGAGCAAAAACTTTACTCGTCGAACGCGGAGCACAGCTCGGCGGTGCAATGACCACAGGAGGAGTCGCATTTCCAGGATTGTTTGATGCATGGGGAAAACAAATCATCGCTGGAATCGGGTGGGAGCTGGTGAAGGATAGCGTGGAGCTTGATCATGGACCGATGCCAGATTTTTCAAAAGTCCCGCAACATCACTGGCAAAACCAAGTGTTCATCAATCAGTTTCTTTACGCGATCCTCGCTGAGGAAAAATGTGAGCAGGCAGGCGTGCAAATCGCTTATCATGAGTTTCCACAGACCGTAATGAAAACCGAAACTGGCTGGCAGGTCGATTGCATCGGGTTTGGCACCAAGCGTCGGGTGAACTGCAAACAAATCATCGACTGCACTGGCGGAGCTGAAGTGGTTGGGATGTTAGGTTTTGCGCGTTTGCGTGAAGAAGAACGTCAGCCTGGATCTTATCTCTACATGATGGGTGAAGCCCACGATCCGGGTCGGAACCAAATTCACCGGCTCTATGTCCACGGCGCAGATTCCACCAACTCACGCACTGTCACTCATGCGAATCTAACAGGACGCAAATCGATTCTTGCCTCACTTCGCAAAAAAGAAGGAGCGCGCCTGATGCATATGCAGCCAGAAACGGGTTTCCGTGAGAGCTATCGCATTGAGGGGGAAACGTTGATCACTGTGAACGATTACCGTTCCGGAAAAAAATTCGACGATGCGATTTGCTACGCTTTTTATCCAGTCGATCTCCACACCAAGAAAGGCGTCAAACCCGAGCCGCTCAAACCCGGCATTGTCCCGACGATTCCGCTGAGCTCGCTCGTGCCAAAAGGCAGCAAAAACATTATCGTCGCTGGTCGGTGCGTGAGTAGCGATCGTTTAGCGAATTCCGGCCTGCGCGTCCAAGCCTCCTGCATGGGCATGGGCCAAGCCGCTGGTGCGGCCGCCGCTCTCGCTGCAAAAGCGGGATCCACTCCACTAGAAATTCCGCTTAAAGAAATTCACGATCTCCTTCGCAAGCACGGAGCCATCATCCCTGGAGATGTCTAACAGAAAAAAACCACAACTCGGCACTTTGGGTCGCCGTACCGTCTCGCTACTCACCGCGTTGACGTTTCTTGTCCTTTCCGTCACAGGTGTGATCGCTTTTATTCAGCCATTCTCCATCGGCATCATCGGTTTACATGCGCTGATGGGATTTATTTTTGTGGCGTTGATCGTTCTGCATATTTTTAACAACAGTCGTCCGCTTTCTAGTTACCTGCGAAGCAAAGCATTATGGGCAAGTTTACTTATCGTGATGGTTCTTAGTGTTCTGTTTTGGTGGCAGCCGGCCCCTGTGAAAACCGTTCTTGGTTGGAGCGGAAACCTCGGCCCCGCGATGGAGCGCTTTGAGATGAGCGAAGACGAAATGGTTTTCGATTACAGCCCATCGCCAACATACAAAATGCGTTTGAATGTCAAAACGGGTCCATCCTACGCGACTCAACCACCGCCTCAAGTAGCGATCTGGTTAGAAAATCAAGGCGGCTACCACATCAAAACCTTGCTTGAACCAAAGCAAAAAAATGAGACCCCATATTGGACTTTCAAACATGCGGGTTGGGAAAAAGCCAAGCGTGAGTCGGAAACAGAAAAAGACATAGATGCTGTCACATCGCCCACGCCGAACGGCTCATTTGATCCTGCGGATTACATCCTTCCGAGCGATCCCAAAGAATCCACCCCGTATCAACTTCTGCTCGAAATCAACCAACCCGGCGACGATCAGTCATCGTTGGTTTACTCAGTGCAAATCGACAACTCATTACCACGCGGTTATCAGTTGTTAGATTTACGCGGTTTTCCAAAACGCGAATTGGACGACGAAAATGGCAAACAAGTTTGGGGTCTTTACTACGTGGATGAATCATTCAGCACAGTCCTCGAATTGATCGACAGCGCGCTGCTTACGATTGAGCGTTCAAAATAAATCCAAAAAACATTCCATGAAAGTTTTCACATTAGCCACCCTTTCACTTTCGTTGGCATGTATTTGCCAAGCTGACCCAACTCAACACAAAGGTTACAAATTGGTTTGGACCGATGAGTTCGATCAAGATGGTTCACCGAATCCTAAAAATTGGGTTTTTGAGGAAGGATTTAAGCGTAACAGAGAGTTGCAATGGTATCAAAAAGAGAGCGCGACCTGCAAAGGCGGCATGTTGATCATTGAAGGTAAAAAAGTGAATTTGCCTAATCCTGAACATACCAAAGGCAGCAATGACTGGAAAAAATCTCGGCCAACGATCGAGTATACCTCCGCCTGTTTGAAAACGATGGGACTGCACGCTTGGCAGTATGGACGCTTTGAGGTTCGTGCGAAAATTCCCGCTGGTGGTGGCGTTTGGCCGGCGATTTGGACACTTGGAGTTGAGGGCGAATGGCCGAGCAATGGTGAGGTGGACATCCTCGAATGTTACAAAGGGCAAATTCTCGCCAACGCATGCTGGGGCACAAAAGAGCGCTGGCAAGCAAAGTGGGATAGCAGCAAGACTCCTCTTGAATCTTTTAAAGATCCCAATTGGCTCGATAAGTTTCATGTCTGGCGCATGAATTGGGATGAAAAGACCATCCATCTTTATGTCGATGACCAGTTGTTAAATACCATCGATCTAACAACCACCATCAACCCCGGCAATCAGGCACCTAAAAATCCCTTTCACCAACCGCATTATTTTTTACTCAATCTCGCCATCGGCGGCGATGCGGCAGGTGATCCGGCCGGAACAAAATTCCCGGTTCGTTATGAGATCGATTACGCACGCGTCTACCAGAAAGAGTGAGCGCGACGGAGAAGCTGATATAATGTTCATTTCCGCCGTAGGCTCTGGACTGCTGCGGTGATCCGCAGCTCTTGGGGTGAGTGAGTTCTAACGTAAGTATAGGGTAGTAACTTATCGTTTCGATTATCATTGCGTAGCCTGAGAGCTGTGAATGATCACAGCAGTCCAAGGCCTACGGCGTAACGAAGATCACTTCTTCAGCTCAAAGCCACGTGTGGCGGACTTTTCTGCAGACGGGAAATCTTTAGGAATCTCTTGCGTGACATTTCCTGTCGCTGCCCATTCGGAGCCACGCAAGAAAGTGACGATGAATCCAACGCCTTCAAATGCCTCAGTATCGTGGCCGAGTGTGGTGTGAAAGACTCGGCCCTTACCGTAGTTCAGCGTTATCAACATCGGTTCGTTACGTCCGGCTTTTTGGAGCTGCGGCGTATCGGCAGCGGTGGCGAGAATGGTCATGTTTTCCGCAGGGCCGCGCAGGTTGGAATAGCACTCGTCTTTGGTGTGCATCCAGAAATCCGGCAAGCCTTTGGTGATGGGATGGGTTTTATCGCGCATGGTGATGAGGAATTCGCCTTGTGGGCCGTGGCTTCCGCATTTGCCTGGGCTTTCATCGCGAACGACTTTTCCTTCGGCATTGTAATACACGTATGGCCCTGACTTTTCATTGCGACCACCCCAGCCGCCGAGGCCGATCATTTTGTTGTACTCCGGCCAGTTGCCCCAGCTGTTGTCTGCTGCGTGCACTGCGACCAAACCGCCGCCGTTCTTCATGTAGTCCTCAAAATTTTTCCGAGTTTGTTCCGGCCAATCCGCTGCGCCGAAACCGAAATTGCTGACCACGATGCGATATTTGGAAAAGTCAGGAGCGAAATTTGGATCCGGGACGGGTTTTTCAGTTCCTTCTTTTTCGCCAGCACCCGCAAGTGGCAACCAGGTTTCCTCGCGCTTGTAATTAGAAATGAAATGAGTGCGGGCGACCTCAACTTCAAACAAGCCGCTGTCTTCCAAATATTGTTTCATCATCACCGTGGATTTCGGCCAGACCGCATGGTTGTTTTGTCCGTCGACGATGAGTGCTTTGAGTTTCTCTGCAGCAGATGCGGACAAGGAAAGCAGGAGGGAAGCGGCGAAAAGGCAGGTGATCGATTTCATTTCGTGATGTCTTACGTTGGTAGAGAAATATTTCCATCAGGAAATTTTAGGGAGAAACTAAGAAGCTGTCTTAAATAATCAAAATAGAGGAATTCAACCGCAGATGAACACAGATTGAAGAGTCATTTAATTCTACAGAATCCAATATTCCCGGTCTTTATCTATATTCAATATCTGCGTTCATCTGTGTTCATCTGCGGTTAAATCCTTGCTCATGCCATGCATTTCAATTCACTTCTATTTCATGAAATCCCTGCTGTCTCTTTGTTGCCTTCTCCTCTGTTCGGTTGTGGCGCATGCCGCAAAGTTCGAGGGCCCCGAAGGCAAACCCTACGTCTACAAAACCTCAGCCGGTGTGGAGCGGAAAATGGAAATTTTCTTTCCGCCAAACCACGATCCCGCGAAATCCAAAGTCCCCGGAGTGATTCTTTTTCACGGTGGTGGCTGGCAGGGCGGGGATCTGAGTCAGTTCCGTTTCGCTGCTGCATACTTCGCAAGCCGTGGTCTAGTCTGTGCCACTGCGGAATATCAGATGCTCGGAAAAGACGGAATGGTGAAGCTGGGTAAAGGCGAATCAAAAAAGCGTGTCTGTGTCACCGATACAAAAAGCGCGATCCGTTGGTTTAAGAAAAACGCTCCAGAACTCGGCATCGATCCGGCTCGAATCATCACCGGTGGCGGCAGCGCAGGCGGGCACATCAGCGCACTCGCGACCCTGAACCCCGGCCTCAATGATCCCACCGATCCGAAAGACATCGACACCAACGTGGTCGCTTATCTTTGGTTCAATCCCGCCTTTGAAGACTCTGACAAAACCGACCCTGAAATCGAAATCCTCACCCATCTCAAAGCAGACTTGCCACCTGCCATCGTCTTTTTCGGTGATAAGGATGCGTGGAAAAAAGGCTGGGATGTAGCTCATGCGAAATGGAAATCCTTCGGCACCAAAACTATCGATCTCCAGATCGCACCAGGACAAGGGCATTCATTTTTTAACAAAGATCCATGGCGGGCGGTCACTCTCATCGCAGCCGATGAGTTTCTGGTCAAACACGGTTTCCTCATGGGAAAGGCCACCCTCACCGCGCCCGCGACCGGAGAAAAACTCACTCCACAATAAGCCGCCCCGCGGGTTTATCCTTGCCATCAGAATTTGAGGCTATTTCGTAGGCACACGCTAAGAACTCCTATGAAAGTTTTGTTTTCCCTGATCGCCGCCTCACTGACGTTTTCTACAACTTCAGCCCTCTCACAGACGCCACCTGCTGTTCGTGAAATCACGGCTCCGCCAGCAGAATTGAAAATCCCTGCCTTTTATAAAAAATACCTCGATGCCAAAGGTTACCCCATCGTCGCATCCGGCACGGTCAATGATTACGCACTGCGTGAGGCCTCCTACTTGGTCGATATGATGTTGGTGAAACGCGACGATATCCGCGCTGCCATGACTAAGAGCGGATCGCGTTTGTCCATTCTTGCTTGGAATGAATTCACCACGGATGTCGCTGACTTCGCCCATTTCGAACCGAAAGATTTCTGGGATGCGCGCGCACGTGGCACCGGCGGCAGTGAGACCGATCCTTATTGTTCCTGCGGAGAAGAAAACTTGCTCGGTTACCCCGGCGATCCTTATGCCACCGAAAACATTCTCATCCATGAAATCGCGCACAACATCCATCTGCGCGGGGTTTTGAATCTCGATCCAACCTTCGATGCTCGTTTGAAAAAAGCTTACGACACCGCGATGGAAGCGGGATTATGGAAAGGTAAATACGCATCGGTGAATGATAGAGAATATTTTGCAGAAGGCGTGCAGTCGTGGTTCGATAACAACCGCGAACCCGATCACGATCACAATCACGTCAACACCCGTGCCGAATTACTCGAATACGATCCCGGCCTCGCTGAGTTGTGTCGCGAAATCTTCGGCGAGACCGAATTGAAATATACCAAACCGGTCACGCGCCTAACAGGCCACCTCGAAGGTTATGATCCATCAAAAGCACCAACGTTTGTTTGGCCGGAAAGACTCATGAAAGTCAAAGCTGAGATCCGAGCCGAAGCGCTAGGTCGCGGGAAAGCAGCGGAAGCTGGCATCGCGCGCGAAACCCGCGATATCTCTGGTTGGGCGGTTCACATCAACAAAACTCTCCTTTCGGATGAAACCAAAGCCGCCACCGAAAAAGCTCTCGGAATGTTGAAAGTCCAACTCGATGAAATCATCAAGCTCGTCCCAGCACCAGCGGTCGCGGAATTGCAAAAAGTGCCGCTCTATTTTTCCCCTGCTTATCCGAAGTTCGGTGAGAGAGCCGAATTCCACCCCGATGCGGATTGGCTTAAAGACAACGGACGTGACCCAGTCATGGGCAAAGGCGTTGAGTTCACCAACGTGAATACCTTTGAAGTCGATACCCTACGCATGCCGAACTTCGCTCTACACGAACTCGCACACGCCTACCACAATCGGTTTCTAACAAAAGGTTTCGAGAATCCCGAATTGGTCGCCGCATACAGGAAAGCGAAAGCCAGCGGAACATATGACAAGGTCGAGCGCGTGGATTCCAAAGGAAACAAAAAGATGGATAAGGCGTATGCGATGACCGATCCCATGGAATACTTTGCCGAAGCCACCGAGGCATTTTTTGTTAGAAACGATTTCTATCCCTACACCCGTGCGGAACTTGAGAAGCATGATCCAGAAATGGCGGCGTTGGTCCGCAAGCTTTGGGGAGTGAAGTAGGGGAGTGGAATGGAGTGTTGAGATTCACTCCTCTCCACCTGCATCTCCTCTCTCCTTGTAGAAAAAAAGCGCGATTACTGATCAATCCGCGTCACACGATACCCCGCCTTTTCCAAGTGGCTGCGGATGCTGGGTTCTCCGGTGAAGTGAGCGGTTCCGGCAGCGAAGAAGTGCACGGCGTCGGGTGAGGCTTTGAGTTTCTCAGCGATCGTGGCGGCCATGGTTTTGTCGCGTTGGGCGAGGAGTTTATCGAAGAGTTTATCGCCCAGTTCTTTATGCGGACCTTCGCGCATCTCCTGCATCGATTTTTCTATCAGCTTTTTGATCAAATCTGCATCGCCTTGGATGTAGGCATCCGTGAGTTCTTTGAGGCTGTTTTTTCCCTCAGCTCGATCTTTGCGCATGAAGCGCAACGTTTCAGAAAGGAAATTCACTTGCTCCTCTTCCTTGAGTGAGCCGAATATATTCACTTGGAATTCGGCAGTTTCCATTGCATCGGTTTTCTTGCCTTGCTTGACGGCTGCATCCCAGAGCTTTTTATCCAACGCCGTTGCGCCAGTGAGCTGCGCTTCCAACATCGGCAATGTAGCAGCGATAGCCCATGTGCACATCGGTTGAAAAGGTTTTGAGTTCAGAGCTGGATTGATAGCACGGAGTTCTTCGTCGAGTTGCTTGTTCAGATCTGCTCCAATGGATTCCGTGAGGGTTTTGCCGTCTTTGCGCATCAATTTCATCATCATGCCAAGCTGGGTTTTTGCATCCATTGGGATTTCCGTAAGCAATACCTCAGATTCTTCGAATGCTTTTGCAGCTGTGGGATGAAGCTTGTTCAGCGCACCGCCACCAAGGTGAATCGTGCCGAAGAGATAGGATGATTTTTTAAGATCACCTCCTTCAATTTTCCAGAGCAGCGGCTTGACCGGATGTTGAAGTGCTTCTTCCGCACAAACGGTAAGAGGAGCGATAACAGATAGAAACGCGATGGCGGGAATGAGGTGTTTCATAAGAATGGTGAAGGGTGAAAGTAGAACTATTCGAGTATTTTAGTCATCAAGTCCCAAGAAACGCTTCGCTTTATCCGATGCGGAGTCGATGAGTTCATCGGATTTGATTTTATTGAGCGAATCTATCGCGATATCTGCTCCTGCGGAAACCACAGGTTGCACTTCGTCTGCGAATGTTTGGAAACGTTGATCCACGCGCTCCGTGCTTTTTGCTACCCGCTCAGTGCCACTGGCCATGCGCTCCAACTTGGGCAGTAATCCAACGATAAAAGCCGCTGCAACAATCGCCATCACGATAAGATTAGCGATCATAAGATTGGCAATGCGATCAAGCTTCTTGTTGGTTTCGGGATAGTCCATAAGGTTAAAGTAGCGTGATCGGAGTAGTGGATGGAAGGATGAATTCGGGCCGCTGCTAAAGTGAATTATCCTATGATTCGTCGTCCCCAACGGGGACAACGGTGAAAGCGAAGGGTGAATCCCTCAAAGGATTCACCCTGGAATGACAATTTCAAATCTCCGCGCCCCAACGGGGTGTACGGAACTTCGTGTGCATCAAAGTTCATGTAATATCGGTCTCCGTGCGCCCCGTTAGGGCGCGGATCATTTTTTCGAATCCAGTTCCAGGGTGCCGATTGGCACCCTTCGCTTTCACCGTGAGCCCCGTCGGGGCAAAGATAGAATACTAATTACTCAATGAAGCGCGTCTGGAGACGCGCGGTCCATGAAGAAGCCACCTCCAGTCTTCTGTCTAAAGGAGCAACTCTTTCACGATATGCCCGTGTACATCTGTTAGACGGAAGCGGCGACCTTGGAAGGTGTGGGAGAGGCGGGTATGGTCGATGCCGAGTTGGTTGAGAATGGTGGCGTGGAAATCGTGAACGTGCACGGCGCCGGGGATGAATTTTTCTTTCGATGGATCGATGGCTTGTCCGTCGGCTCCGACGATGTTGTAGCCGTAATCATCGGTTGCGCCGTAGGTCATGCCGGGTTTGACTCCGCCACCAGCCATCCATGCGGTGAAGCAGCGTGGATGGTGATCGCGGCCGTAGTTATCCTTGGTGAGTTTTCCTTGCGAATAAGCAGTGCGTCCAAACTCACCACCCCAGACGACGAGGGTGTCTTCTAACATTCCGCGTTGCTTGAGATCGGTGATGAGGGCCGCGCAGCCTTGATCGGTTTCTTGGGTCTGTTTGCGGATCGCTCCTGGCAGGTTGCCATGCTGATCCCAACCCGGATGATAGAGCTGGATGAAACGCACGCCTTTTTCCGCGAGGCGGCGGGCGAGCAAGCAGTTCGCGGCAAAGGTGCCGGGCTTTTCTGCATCGGGTCCGTAGAGTTCTTTGATCGATTGCGGCTCGCCGCTGATGTCGGTGACTTCCGGCACGCTGGTCTGCATGCGGTAAGCCATTTCGTATTGAGCGATCCGGGTTTCGATCTCGGGATCGATCTCATTTTGGAAATCGATTTTGTTCAGGGCGGAGAGTTTATCTAACAACGCGCGTCGACCCGACTGGCAAACTCCATCGGGATTAGTGAGATAAAACACCGCATCTTTTCCTGAGGAGAAACGCACGCCTTGGTAGCGGGAGTCGAGGAAGCCAGTGCCCCAGAGACGAGCGGCGAGCGGTTGGTCGGTGGCTTTTTTCGTAACCAGCACGACGAAGCCGGGAAGATTTTCATTTTCCGAGCCAAGTCCGTAGGTGACCCATGAGCCGAGCGAGGGTCGGCCGGCGATCTGCGAACCCGTTTGGAAAAAGGTCATCGCAGGATCGTGGTTGATCGCCTCGGTCCAGAGGGATTTCACGAAGCAGAGATCGTCGACGACTTTTGCGGTGTGCGGCAAAAGTTCGCTGACCCATGCGCCGGATTTTCCGTGTTGGGCGAATTTGAACTGCGAGCCCGCGAGCGGTAGGACCGCTTGGTTGCCAGACATGCCGGTGAGGCGCTGGCCGCGACGGACAGAGTCGGGGAGTTGCTGGCCGTTGAGTTCGTTAAGCTTGGGTTTGTAATCGAAAAGATCTTGTTGCGCCGGGCCGCCGGACATGAACAGGTAGATCACTCGCTTCGCTTTTGGTGCGTGGTCAGTGATAAGCTTTTCGCCAAACGCAGATGCTCCAGAAAGCCGCTGCGGAAGCATTGAGGCAAGTGCGGCTCCGCCAATCCCTGTGGAGAGTTTGGAGAGGAAATGGCGACGGGTGATTTCGAACATGGTGTTAAGTGCCGAGTGTAAAGTGAGCAGTGATCAGTGGAAAAACTTCAGCGAAGCGTGATGTTGGAATCCAGGTTGAGGAGGGCTTGGGCTAGGGTGGTGAAGGTGGCGAGTTCGGTTTTTTCTAAAGCTGGGTCGGCTGGGGCCTCGCCGATTTTTAGAAGAGCGTGGGCGTCGGAGGATTTGGTGGTGAAGAAGCCGCGTTGTTCGGTGATTAGTTCTGTTAGAAGTTTGACTTGCGCTGCGCTTGGAGGATTTCCGATGACTTCGCGGAAGGCCCATGTTGCGCGGGCTTCATCGGTGGTGCCGCCTTGTTTGATGATGCGTTCACTGAGTTTGCGTGCGGCTTCGACAAACTGCGGATCGTTCAGCATCACGAGGGCTTGGAGAGGAGTGTTGGTTGGCACGCGGCGGGTGGAGCAGACCTCGCGAGTAGAAGTGTCGAACAAGGTCATGTTCGGTGGGGTCGTGGTGCGTCTCCAGAAAGTATAGAGCGAGCGACGGTAGAGGCCTTCGCCTTTGTCGGTTTTGTATTCGGGGAGGAAATTATTGATCTCTTTCCACATCGAGCCGGGAGCTTGGTAAGGTTTCACGGGCGGTCCGCCGATGGTTGCGGCGAGCAGACCGGATTGAGCGAGCGCGGAGTCGCGGAGCATTTCTGCGGTGAGTCGGCGAGCAGGGCCGCGGGCGAGGAGGGTGTTGGCGGGATCGCGTTCGCGGAGTTCGGGGGAGGTTTTGGAATCTTGTCCGTAGGTGGCGGAGAGCACCATTTGCTTGATCGCTCGTTTGTGATCCCAACCGTGATTCATCAGATCCCGAGCGAGCCAATCTAACAATTCGGGATGGCTTGGCTGCGCGCCTTGTAGTCCGAAGTTGTCTGAGGTCTCGACGAGACCGGTTCCGAAAATTTCCTGCCAAACGCGATTGATCATTACGCGTGAAGTGAGTGGATGATCGGGCGAGGTTAGCCATTTCGCAAAGCCGAGGCGATTGCGTGGTTGGTCTTTTGGAAACGGAGGCAGCCAATCGGGTGTCTCGCGTTCGACTTTTTCGGTGGGCTGCGTGTAATCACCGCGTGCGAGGATGAATGCAGGAACGGGTTTCTGGGACTCGCGCATCACGGGAATTTCACGGATTCCGTTTTGGGCTTTGCGGTAGGTAGCGCGGGCGGCGGTGAGTTTTGCAGAGAGGGCGCGTGTTTCGGGATGAATTGCCGAGAGGAAGTATTCGCGGAGCTGTTCCGGCGTGGCGGCGATCTCGGCGATGGGTTTTCCGGCATGGATGGCGGCGACCTCGGGGGCGGTGATCGCGCGGAGGTGGACGTTGATTTCGTCGATCATGCCGCCGCGCAAGCCGGGAAAGCGGCTGCGGGCTGCAAAGCCGATGGCATTTCCGCTCGCCATATCGCGGGTAAGGTTATCGGCGGCGATGGTGGTTACGGCGGCTTTGCCGTTGAGGTAAATTTTCAAGCCAGCTGCCTTGCGCGAACCGTCGTTAGTGACGGTGACGTGCGTCCAATCGCCAGTGGGGATCTTGGCGGTGGTGGCGATGGAGGCTGCATTTCCGGGAAATTCGCGGGCGAGCGTCCAGCGGAGTTTTCCTTTTTCGATGACGAGTTCGTATCCGGAGTAAGGGACATCCGGCGAGGTGCTGTTGGCGAAAACAACAGCTTCCGGGTAGTCCTCGCCAGGCTTAAGCCAAAGGGAGACCGAGAAGGGCTGGTCGGCGTGCTTGATTCCGTGATGAGTCATTGAAACCATGGCGTCGCCGTCGGTGAGCACTCCGTTCCCGGTTTTTCCAGGCGTGAGCTTGTTGCCGCCGATGCCGATTGCTTCGGTGGGGGTGATCGCGTTCTTTAGGGCGGCGGCGGCTTCTCCTTCAAACAGGAAGCGGGAGGCGAGATCGGATTCGGGGAAGGTTTTTTGTGTCAGCCAAGCCTGGAACGCCGGCTCCGCCGCCGCGAGGCTTGCGGAGTAAGCGGCTTCTGCTTCTGCGATTCCCTTTTGCGCGGCAGCGAGCTGGGCTTCCTGTGCCGAGTTGGGCAACAGCAGCGCGGGCTGGGGCGGGACGCCGTTTCCGTATCCGAGCAGACCGTGTTCGTCGATGCTGTTGAAAAACGCACCCATCGAGTAGTAGTCCTTCGCGGAGATCGGATCGTATTTGTGATCGTGGCAGCGCGCGCATTCCATGGTGAGCGCCATGAAGCCGGTGCCGATGGTGTGGACACGGTCTGAAATGCCGTCTTGGCGAAATTCTTCCGGCACTGATCCGCCTTCGTTGGTTTTTCGGTGAATGCGGTTGAAAGCGGTGGCGAGTTTTTCGTCGCGGGTGGCGTTAGGTAAGAGATCACCGGCGAGTTGTTGGATGATGAATTGATCGAGCTTTAAGTTATCGTTGAACGATTTAATCACCCAATCGCGGTAAGGCCACGCTTCCATGTCGACATCAGCCTGATAACCAAAGGAATCCGCGTAACGAGCGACATCCAGCCATGGGGGGGCCATGCGTTCACCGAAACGTGGCGATTCTAACAGGTTCTTGACGATGGTTTCTTTCGCGTGGGGTGATTTATCTGTTAGAAAAGCATCGATCTCAGCTTGGGTCGGTGGCAGGCCTGTAAGATCGTAAGTGACGCGGCGCAGCCAACGCTCGGGTGAGGCCTGTGGGCTGGGCTTGAGTTTTTCTTTTTCGAGGCGCGCGAGGATGAAGGAATCGATGGGATTTTTCGCCCAGGTTTGGTCGGTGGTTTTCGGAACGGGAATTTCTTTCGGCGGTGCGACGAAGGCCCAGTGAGCTTCGTATTCCGCACCTTGCTCGACCCACGTTTTGATCAGGTTCTTTTCTTTTTCCGTGAGGGTGAGATGAGATTTCGGCGGAGGCATTACCTCCTTGCGATCTTTGGAATAAATGCGAATTAGGGCTTCGGAATCTGCGGGTTCTTTCGGATCCCAGGCCATGGCTTTGATAGCGTCGGCGCGAATGTCGAGGCGGAGGTCGGCTTCTTGTTTTTCCTTATCTGGGCCGTGGCAGAAGAAGCATTTATCCGAAAGGATGGGTAGAATCTCGCGGGCGTAAGAGATTTTTCCCTCAGTCGCAAAGATCGGCTGAATGGCTAAAATGAGGATGATGGAGAGATAGCCCTTCATAGGTAAGAAAACGAAGATTCCCGGGAGGAGAAGTCTGGATCATACGTGCGCTGGCGGGTTTATCTATCTCAAAAAAGGCTCAAGGGTCACAGGAAGATTCATTTCGCTACGGGACTGAGGATATTTTTGTGGTCAAGTTAATGCGATAAAAGTTGTTCATATGAACAACTTTTCAGATTGACCATTTCGCTTAACTCGCGACAGTTTGAGGCGTGTCTCGTCCTCTTACTGCGCTGTTTGTTGATTGCGATTCCTATTTCGCAAGCGTCGAGCAGCACCTCAATCCGAGCTTGCGGGGTCGGCCGGTTGGGGTGGCTCCGGTGATGGCGGAGTCGAGTTGTTGCATCGCTGCTTCTTATGAGGCCAAGGCTTACGGCGTGAAAACCGGCACGCGGATCAGCGACGCGCGGATCATGTGTCCTGGCATCGCGATCGTTGAAAGCAGGCCCTCGGAATACATCCAGTTTCACCATCAAATCATCTCTGCGGTGGAACATTGCATCCATGTTGAAGCGGTTCTCAGCATCGACGAAATGTGGGCGTGGCTGCCGCTCAATCTTCGCGAAGTTTCGGTGGTGCGCGGCATTGCGGAAAACATCAAATCCACCATCGCGCGAGAAGTTTCACCAGTGATCAAAGTCTCCATCGGAGTCGGCTCGAATCGTTACCTTGCGAAAACGGCGAGCAAGATGCGCAAGCCCGATGGTTTGTTTTTCATCGAGGAGAAAGATTTGCCGGAAATTTTGCACGGTTTGCCGTTACGCGATCTCAACGGGATAGGCCGGAACATGGAGGTGCGCATGCACGCCGCGGGCATTCACACCGTCGCGGCACTTTGCGCGGCACCGAAAGAGCGTTTGCGCCATGTTTGGGGCGGAGTGATGGGGGATAGATTCTGGCACTTGATTCGTGGCGAGGAAATTCCGGATATCGTCTCCGCGAAAAAATCCATCGGTCACAGCCATGTCTTACCGCCCGATTTTCGCGATCCAGCGAAAGCCTGGCCTGTCCTCTGCAAGCTGCTCCACAAAGCCTGCGAGCGCTTGCGATCCCATGGCTTATTCACCGGCGCGCTCACCATGCACTTAGCGTTTTTACGCGGCGCGGCATGGAGCCCAGAAATCCGTTTTCCTGAAACCGATTCCACCATCCAGCTCATTCATCGGTTAGGAAAACTTTGGCGAGATCGACCCGATCACCGAGCGCATCTCATCCAAGTCGCCGTCACCCTCACGCACTTGGTTGAGCGCAACAATTTCACCCCAGAACTCTTCGCCACGATGATCGCCGAAGACGACGCGGAAACCGAAATCCATCAAACCAAAGAAAAGCATCAACGCCTCGACGCTACCTTGGATAAGCTCCGCGCCCGCTACGGCCGCGACGCCGTCTACCTAGGCTCCGTTCAAGATGTTAGAGAACACGCCCCGATGAGAATCAGCTTCAATCATATCCCGAATCCGAGTTTGGAGAATGATCATTAAAATCGCACCCCCCCACGCCGATGCCGTCCCCCGCAACGCGTGCCGAAATCCTTAGCGTTATTTTTCAAAACTACGTTCATTTCATGAGAAATGATTGCTATGCGCGCTCTGGGGGATACAGTTTGAGATAACTAGGAAAATCATTTTCTAAAATGTTCGGAACCCTTCTACGCAAGCTAACAGGTAAATCCGCCCCAGATCGGGTGGAGCGTCCGTTAGTGGAGGCTCCGACCCAGAAAAAGCTTGGTTTGGCGCTTTCTTCAGGCGGCGCGCGCGGTCTGGCTCATGTTGGCGTGCTGCAAGTGCTTGAGGAAAACGGCATCGAGGTTCATGCCATCGCAGGATCATCGATGGGAGCCTATGTGGGCGCTCTCTGGGCGGCGGGATTTTCAGGAAACGAACTCGTGAAGCTCGCCGAGGAAATGCACGATCGCCAGCAACTTTGGAAAATCGCCGATCCCGTTTTTCCTCCCACCGCAGGTCTGTTTCGCGGACTCAAAGCCAAAGTCCATCTTGAGCGTTCGCTTGGCGATCTACGTTTCGAGGATCTCAAACGAAAACTTCTCATCGTCACTGCGGACATCGATACCAAAGAACGCATCGTGCTGCGTTCAGGAAAAATTTCTGATGCAGTTCACGCCTCGTGCGCGATGCCTGGAGTTGTTGTGCCGGTGATGATTAACGGTCGTCGTTGTGTCGATGGCGGCGTGGTCGATCCCGTGCCAGTGAGCGTGTTGCGAAAATTCAGCGATGTAGAAAGAGTCATCGCCGTCTCTGTGATTCCGAGCTTCGAAGAGGTCGATGCCGGCCTCTATCGCAGTGCCGATGAGGCACCGATACATCCTTCGCTCACGCGTCGTGTTCTCTCCAGTCTGAATCGAAACACGAATTTTTTAGCGAAGGGAAACATCGTCGATACCTTCCGCCAGTCTATCCGCTGCGCGCAAGTCCGCATGGCACATGAATCCTTGAAACGCGCCGATCTCGCCTTACGTCCAGAGCATTTCTTTGCGCCGTGGAATGATTACAAAAACTTTGATCGCTTCATTGAAGCTGGAAGGAAAGTCGCGCTCGAACATCTTGATGAAATCCGGGTTCTGTTAGATATTAAGCCTCATGCAACATCAAAAAACATGGTGGGCGACCGCGTCGCCTGAAGAAATTCGCACCCGCCAGGACGCGCTGCTGAAGCGCTTCCTGACCACGCGCGTCGTGCCTTTCACCAAGTTTTATCGCGAGATGTTTTTCCAAAACGGAATCGATGCCCGCGATATCGCATCGACCGATGACCTTACGAAACTTCCTTTCACCTCCAAGTTAGATTTCGAAAACCCGCGCGACTTCGTGATCATCCCTGATGAAGCGGTTTTGAAAAAACAATGGCGCACCCTGCTCAGTGGAATTACCCGAGGACCAGCGACAACCAAAGCCGCGCTGGAAAAAGAACTGCGCCCGATTCTTCTAACGAGCACTACGGGCCGATCCTCCGCGCCGGTTCCATTTCTCTACACCGCGCATGATCTCGCACGACTTGAAGAGGGCGGTCGGCGCTTGATGCAGCTCTGCCAATCGGACCGCGCGAATCGTCACATCAATGCTTTTCCCTTCGCACCACACCTTGCCTTTTGGCAGGCGCATTATGCAGGCACTGGCCACAACACGTTTATGCTTTCCACGGGCGGAGGCAAAACCGTCGGCACCGATGGAAATATCCGCATCATCGATAAAATCAATCCCGACGCGATCATCGCGATGCCGACCTTTCTCTACCATCTCCTCCAAGAAGGCAAATCGGGTGGATCGCATTGGACGAATCTAAAACGGCTCGTGCTCGGCGGTGAAAAAGTTCCAGCAGGGATGCGCCGGAAACTCAAAGAGCTCTGCGCGGAAATGGGCGCGCACGATGTTTCCATCATGTCCACCTATGGCTTCACCGAAGCAAAAATGGCGTTTACCGAATGCCGCCCAGTCAATGGCGATCAGCCTGCTGGATTCCACATTTATCCAGATATGTGTTTCATCGAAATCATCGATCCGGAAACTGGTGAACGGGTCCCCAATGGCAAACCGGGGGAGATCGTACTTACACAACTCGATTCGCGAGGGACGATAGTCCTGCGTTATCGCACCGGAGATTTGATCGAAAAAGGCATGACTTACGAGCCCTGTCCGCATTGCGGCCGGACGTGTCCGCGTTTGCTGGGAAGAATCTCACGTGTCTCAGATTTTAAAAATCTCCACATCGAAAAACTCAAAGGTACACTCGTCGATTTCAATGCTTTAGAAAACATCCTCGACGATACCGAAGGCCTCGGCGCATGGCAGGTCGAGCTGCGCAAACGCAACGACGATCCACTCGAAAGCGACATCGTCATCGTCCATGCCGTCACCATGAAAGGTGACGAACAACACCTCCGCGAAGTCATTCACCAACGCTTCGAAACAGCTACCGAATTCGCCCCCAACGAAATCAAATTCCATACCTGGGAAGAAATGCGTAAAATGCAAGGCGTTGGGAAGGAACTCAAAGAACAAAAAGTCAAAGACAGCCGACCTTCGACAGAATCTAAATGAATAAAGCCCTTACATATTTTTTCAACGCAAAGCCGCAAAGAACGCTAAGGATCGCAAAGCAATCCCAAATAAAATTTAATTTTATCATTTGCATAACCCGAGCTTTGCTTCCCCTCCGCGTCCTCTGCGGCTTTGCGTTGAAAATTCACAACCCGTGTCTTTCTCCTGATTGAAATTTAAAGTTTAATTTCCATATGTTTATCATAGCCGCCACCCGCACGCCCTTTTGTAAAATGGGCACTGATTTTGCCGAACTCACCGCTGATGATTTAGGCCGCGCTGCTGCGTCTGCGTTGCTAACAGAAACCGGCATCGATCCCGCAGAACTTTCCGAAGTGATTTTTGGCTGTGTCGCCCAACCCGCCGAAGCTGCGAACATTGCTCGCATCATCGCGTTGCGTTCAGGAGTTCCACAACACGTTCCCGCGATGACGGTGCATCGCAACTGCGCTTCGGGAATGGAAGCGATCACCACCGCTCATCAACGTATCGCCGCAGGGCAGGGAGATTTGTTTCTCGTCGGCGGAGTCGAGAGCATGACTCACATTCCACTGCTTTTCCCACACGAGGCAGGGCAGCATTTTGCTGATCTCAATCGCGCAAAATCTTCTGGCCAGAAAATCTCCGCGGCGGCCAGTTTCAACCTCTCTGATTTCAAACCACGCGTCGGCCTCGAGCTTGGTCTGACCGATCCATTCACCGGAATGATCATGGGCGATACCGCAGAGCTACTCTCTCGCGAGTTCGGTATTTCTCGCGAAGCTCAGGATCATTTCGCTGCGAGTTCTCATGCGAAAGCCCTCGCGCATCGCGAAGAACTCGATGCCGAAATTACTCCGGTTTTCAGTCATGGTAAAGCGATCACTCAGGACAACGGTATTCGCACCGATTCAACTCCTGAAAAGCTCGCAACGTTACGGCCGATTTTTGATCGTCTAACAGGAACGGTCACAGCGGGAAATAGTTCGCAGATCACCGATGGCGCGGTCGCGTTATTGGTAGGCACGGAGGCCGCCGCGAAGCGCTTGGGTCTAGAACCGCTCGGTCTTCTCGCTGCTTATGCGTATTCGGGTTGCGACCCAAAACGCATGGGTCTCGGCCCGGTGCATGCGATCGCGCGTGCCAAGCAACTCTCCGGCTTGACCCCAAGTGACGCGGACATCATCGAGATCAACGAAGCCTTCGCCGCTCAAGTCCTCGCCTGCCTCGCCTCACTCAAAGACCCGAAAACTCATCATCTCGATCTGCCTGCTTTCGATATTTCTCCCGATCAAATCAACCTCCGCGGCGGTTCCATTGCCCTCGGTCATCCGGTCGGCGCCAGCGGCGCTCGCCTCGTCCTCACCGCCCTCGACCAGCTCCGAACCTCTAACAAAAAATGCGCACTCGCCACTCTCTGCGTCGGCGGCGGCCAAGGTGCCGCGCTGTATCTTGAGAAACTTTAAATTTTAACAACCCTTCCTTCGCGTTGAAATCTTCACTCTGTCGATCATATGCCTAACATTAGTCTAAATTTTTCTGGAACCACAGCGATCCTTGTTTTCGACCGTGAAGATTCGGTGGCGAATATTTTTGATTCCAAGACACTCGCGGAGTTGTCGGATTGTTTGGATGAATTGATCGCACAAAGCGATGTCACGGGCTTGCTGATTCGTTCCGCGAAGCCGAGTATTTTCATCGCAGGCGCAGATTTGAAAGAGCTCTCTACAGCGCGTGGAGAAAAACTCACGCGTCTGATCGCAACGGGACAGACCTTGTTTAATCGCATAGCTGACCTTGCTTATCCAACGGTTGCCGCGATTCACGGAGCCTGCGTCGGCGGCGGATATGAGCTTGCGTTGGCATGCGATTGGCGGATCGCAAGTGATGCGCCGAAAACTAAAATCGGACTACCTGAAACTCAGCTAGGGATTCTGCCCGCATGGGGCGGCACCACGCGTTTGCCTGAGCTGCTCGGCTTACAAGATGCATTGCCGATTATTCTAACAGGAAAAATTTATCCATCGGCTGGTGCAAAACGCAAAGGCTTGGTGGACGAAGTGGTTTCCAAAGAACACCTCAAATCTTTTGCGCTTACTTACCTCAAAAAAGGCAAACGCCATCATACCCACAATCCCATCGTTCACAATCAAGCCGTCGCTGCGGTGATTCGCGTGCAGGCGCAGAAGGAGCTTCATAAGAAAACTCGCGGTCTTTATCCAGCACCCATGGCGGCATTGGAAGTTGCGGCGGCATCGATTGGGCGCACACGCATTCAGTCACAACAAGCAGAACTCGAAGCGATTGAGCACCTCGCCTCTTTGCCTGAAACGGAACAACTCATCCGTTTGTATTTCCTCCAAGAACGAGCCAAAAAACACCGCCACACCAACACCGAACCGCGCAAGATCGAGAACGCTGCCGTCGTCGGAGCGGGAGTCATGGGCGCTGGGATCGCTTACTGGCTATCGACACGTAACACCCATACCATCCTCAAAGATATTTCCGCCGACGCTCTAGCGCGTGGCATGCAGACGATCTCATCGCTCTACGCAGATGCAGAAATGCATCATGTGATTTCCACAACCGAAGCTGCTCGCGGCCTAGATCACATCCATCCTGCGGCGGGAAATATTCCTTTAGAGAAATGTGATCTCATCATCGAAGCCGCTGTTGAGAAACTTTCTATCAAACAAAAAATCTTCGCGGATCTCTCTGCGCGATGCCGACCCGATACGATTCTTGCGACCAACACCTCAGCACTGCCGATCCATGAACTCGCCTCCAGCATTTCAAATCCGGAGCGCCTCATTGGCCTGCACTTTTTCAATCCAGTGCATCGCATGAAACTCGTTGAAGTCGTTCGCACCAAGCACACCTCCGATGAAACTCTCGCCACCGCTGTCGCGTATATTCGCAAGATCGGTAAGCTGCCAGTGGTCGTGAAAGACTCACCCGGATTTCTCGTTAACCGCATCCTCATGCCTTACTTGGTCGAAGCTGCATCGATGTTCGAACAAGGCGGCGATCCCGAAGAAATCGATAATGCGATGCTAGATTTCGGTATGCCGATGGGGCCGCTACGTTTGTTAGATGAGGTCGGACTTGATGTTGCGATGCATGTTGCGAAAACCCTCGCGGCAGCATTTCCGGATCGGATGGAGATCCCAAAAGTCGTCGCAAAACTTCTCGAAGGCGGTCACATAGGTCGCAAAGGCGGAAGTGGATTTTATGTATATGACCATCCAACGCCCGCCGTGAACGCACAGGTTATTGCATTGCAAACGGGAACCGAAGAGACTCCGAAAAATGTTCAAGCAATCCTCTCCGGCCTGATGTTTCAAGAAGCCAGGCTTTGCTTCGAAGAGGGTGTCGCGGAAAGCGTAGATGACATTCAACTCGCCATGGTCTTCGGCACGGGATTCCCCGCGTTTAAAATTTTCCCCATCTAAACCCATGTCCGACTCCATCATCGATACCAGCCACATGTCCGAGGGACAACGTGCGGCGCTTGAGCTCGCTGAGTCGTCTCGCGACACCCGCGAGCTTTCTGGATTTGCTGCATCGATCTTTGATGGAGCACCGGCTTTCGCCACGATTTTTCCCTTCCCATTGCAGTCACAGGACGACCGCGAAAACGGCGATGTCTTTCTCGAAAAGCTCACTACGTTTTTGAAAAACGAAACCGATCCGGATGCGATCGACCGCGAAGGTGAGATTCCGGATTTGGTATTCGCGGGTCTCGCTAAGATGGGTGCGTTTGGAATTAAAATCCCCAAAAAATACGGCGGACTCGGACTTTCGCAGACGAACTACTCACGCGCAGCGATGGTGCTTGGCGGACATTGCGGAAATTTAACCGCTTTGCTTTCTGCTCATCAATCCATCGGCTTGCCACAGCCATTGTTGGTTTTCGGCACAGAGGCTCAGAAACAAAAATATCTAACCAAATGTGCGGCGGGTGGTGTCTCGGCGTTTGCACTTACGGAAAAAGAAGTGGGTTCCGATCCAGCGCGCATGTCGACGGAAGCTGTGCTTTCCGAAAACGGCACACACTACATCCTGAACGGTGAAAAAATTTGGTGCACGAATTCGCTCAAAGCCTTCGCGCTCATTGTCATGGCGCGCACGTCCATGCCTGATAAACCTAACGCAACTACGGCGTTCATCGTAGATATGAATCAACCAGGCGTTGAGATCGTCACGCGCTGCCACTTCATGGGGTTGAAGGCGCTCTACAACGGAGTCGTTCGTTTCACGAACGTCAAAGTCCCCATCGAAAACATCGTTTCAGAGCCTGGCAAAGGATTGAAAGTCGCGCTCACTACGCTGAATACGGGTCGGCTAACTCTTCCAGCGGCCTGTGTTGGTTTGTTGGATCGATGTTTGCAAATGGCACTCGCATGGTCATCCAAGCGAGTGCAATGGGGTCAGGAAATTGGCAAACACGCAGCCATCGCCGCGAAGCTCGCCGATCTTGCGGCAGATAAATTCGCGACCGAATCGCTAGTCCTCTACACCTCCGCATTGGTCGATGTGGACAAGAACGCCGATATCCGTATGGAAGCCGCGATGGCGAAACTCTGGGGCACAGAAGCTGGCTGGAAAGGCGCGGATGCGACCATGCAGATCAAAGGTGGACGCGGTTACGAAACGGCCGATTCCTTACGCAATCGCGGTGAAACTCCAGATCCGATAGAGCGGTTGTTGCGGGATTGTCGGATCAACACGATTTTCGAAGGCTCCACAGAAATCATGCATCTTTTCATCGCCCGCGAAGCGCTCGATCCACATCTCCGCCGCGGCGCGGGTGCGTTGGACACTCGCAAAGATTTCGCAGAGCGGATGTCCACCGCGCTCTCGGCTGGGTTGTATTACGCTCTTTGGTATCCCAAAAAGTGGCTCCCGTCGATCTCAGGCCTGCCGCATGATCTCGATACTCAACTCGCGAGCTCGATGCGAGAAGTCGCTTCGCTTTCCCGCAGGCTTGCTCGAAAAATTCTTTATTCCATGGCCCGCTACGGTCCTAGTCTTGAAAAACAGCAACTACTTCTAGCCCGCTTCGTCGACATCGCTACCGAGCTTCTAACAGTTTCTCTATCCGTCTCACACGCCCACGCCCTTAGTGATCCGATATCCATCGAAACCGCCCGCTACATCGCCAAACGCGGCATCTTACGCTGTGAAACTCTGTTCGCACATTCCAAAAACTCCCCAGATGCCCAAGCCTATAAACTCGCGCAATCCTTGATGAAATAATCCGGATAAAATTCATCCAACGCGATCTTCTAACAGGATTAGCTGTTTTATTTTTCCTGAATCGAGGCGAAGTGTTTATTCCATGCCTGTATAGAGCGTGTGAGATTTTCTTTGGCGTCGATGCGGATGTTGAAGCATTGCAGGCCGATGGCGCCATCGTAGTCGATTTCACGTAAGAGCTTCAAAAAAACAGAAGGATCGAACGTTCCCTCATCAAGCGGACGGATCAATCTATTCCAATCTTTTCCGTCTGCATCCGCGCCGCAAATACTCACACTCCAGAGCAGAGGTTTTGCGTCGGCAAGTGTTTTGGAAAGATCATCGGTCGGTTGGACTTTAAGGAAGTGGCATAAGTTGAAAGCAACACCGATGTTATCGCAGCCCGTGGCTTTGGCGATTTTCACGGCGTGATCGACTCGCTCGATGTGAAAGCCAGCGTGCGGATAAATCACGACTTTGAGTCCAGCTGCTTTTGCTTTGTCAGCGATCTCTTTAACCATCGCGATGGCTTGTGTGTCGTTCGGGCTTTGTCCACGTTGGACGTTGAGTTCTAACAAAGCGTCGGTTCCTTTCAGTAACGCAATCGCCTCATCGACCTCTTTCCCGTAAGTGAAATTCTCCGCGTTCACTTTTCCGCCGAGATACACGCTGAAAATTTTCAGCCCTTCTTTTTCACAAGCTGCTTTGAACTTTGCGAGGTCTCGAGGTTCGGCGGACCCAATACCTTGGTAACCGAGTTGCTTGATGAGGCTGACTCCCTCTTCAACGGACTTAAATTTCATCCCATTTTGAAATGCGTAAAACCCCGGCTTGAACGGCACCTGCAGTGCTGCGAAAACAGGAGTCATTCCCACACATATCAAAACCATGCAGGCACTCATTAAAATCCTAGCCGTGCTATTTTTGATCTGCTTCATTAGAAAGACTCTAGTCATTGCTGAAGTAAATGCTGAGAAATCCCATCAATCCATGAAAATCATCCTCTACGCCATTGTGATGTTTCTGTTCATCAGTCCATCCTATGCGGAAACGCTTCGCCCCAACGTGCTGCTGATCATGGCGGACGATCTGGGATACGGAGACCTCGCAAGCTACGGAGCCAAAGACATGCAAACGCCGCATCTCGACAAACTGATTTCCGATAGCATGCGGTTCGATGAATTCCACGCCAACAGTTGTGTTTGTTCTCCGACTCGCGCGGCGCTTTTGAGTGGTCGCTATCCAGAGTTGGTCGGCGTCCCCGGAGTGATTCGTCATTACAAAGGTGGCAATTGGGGATACCTCGATCCGAACAGCACGATGCTGCCCGCCATTTTCCAAAAAAACGGTTACCATACCTCTCTCATCGGTAAATGGCACCTCGGCTTGAGCGAAGAAAATCTACCGAATCAACGAGGCTTCGATGAATTCCACGGTTGGCTCGGCGATATGATGGATGACTACTGGAAGCACACTCGCGCAGGTCAAAACTA